>NZ_BDQM01000038.1 GCF_002207865.1 Colwellia marinimaniae | reverse complement strand
ATGGTACCCGGAGCCGGACTTGAACCGGCACGCTTTTCGGCGAGGGATTTTAAATCCCTTGTGTCTACCAATTCCACCACCCGGGCATTGTATCTTTCGATAAGGGAGTATTTTTATAGTAGGTTGGTACCTACTCTTTATAAATTTATTTATCATATTTTGTAAAAAACATGACTGACAACTGTCATAAACTTATAAAAATTTGGAGCGGCTAACGAGACTCGAACTCGTGACATTCACGTTGGCAACGTGATGCTCTACCAGCTGAGCTACAGCCGCTTCATTAGAGCTTTACTTTTACAGGTTTTCTGGAGCGGCTAACGAGACTCGAACTCGTGACATTCACGTTGGCAACGTGACGCTCTACCAGCTGAGCTACAGCCGCTTCATGAGAGCTTTACTTTTTACTTCCCAACTATCGTTGATGATATGGTACCCGGAGCCGGACTTGAACCGGCACGCTTTTCGGCGAGGGATTTTAAATCCCTTGTGTCTACCAATTCCACCACCCGGGCAAAATGGAGGCGGATACCAGAATCGAACTGGTGTACACGGATTTGCAATCCGCTGCATAACCACTCTGCCAACCCGCCATTTTGTCAACGATGTATCAGTGATATCATTATCAATGAACTTTGCTTTTTAAGTTAAATTGGAGCGGCTAACGAGACTCGAACTCGTGACATTCACGTTGGCAACGTGACGCTCTACCAGCTGAGCTACAGCCGCTTCATTTAAAATTAAAAATTACAAACTTCAGTAAAAGAAATGACAGATGATGTAACATCAACTTAGCCAACTTCACTTTACTTGCTGACTCCCTGTCAACGAAAACGCATTCTACATCTAAATATTTTCCAGTCAACTATTAAATTAACTTTTTATCCTAACTGCTTAAAAAGCGAGTTGTTTGTTCCATTTTTAACTAAATGGCTTGTTAATCGTCCCATTAGTTATAAACGAGTCTTTGAAAAGAGTTTATTGCTGCTTTAACTCAGGCCAAGCCGCTTTGAAGTAACTTACCCAGGTAGTAACGGTTAGCACGGTAGCAATAAAATAAAAGCCATAAGAAAGGTAATTAATGACTTCATGAGGCAAGGAAAATAATATTAACGGAATATCATAATCAGGTTGCCAAATGAGCCCCATAATACCAAGCATTTGCGCGGCAGTTTTATATTTCCCCATATTAGAGACGGCAATCACATCACGTTTTCCTATAGAAGACATAAACTCACGCAAGGCGCTAATAAAGACTTCTCGCGCTATCATAATAATCGCCGCAACAGAAACCAGCCATGAGCTATAATCTTGAGCAATCATCACCAAGGCAACAACGACCATGAGTTTATCGGCTACTGGGTCTAAAAATGCGCCAAACGCAGAAGATTGATTGAGCTTACGAGCAAGATAGCCATCTAAGATGTCACTAACGGCAGCTAACCAAAAAACAGCAAATGCGCCAAAGTGGCTCCATGAAAGTGGTAAATAGAAAATTATCAAGAAAATAGGGATCAAGATGATCCGAAACAGGGTTATTTGGTTAGGTATTGTCCACATTTACTTTTCACTACAAGTATTTTTCTCTAGTTTACACAAGTTGTTATAGCAGTGCTACGGCTGAATATGACAAGTGAAGCTAAAAGCTTGGGTTAAAGGCTTACTTAGCAAAAGCTTATTTGATTTTTCGAGGCAGAGATAAATATGGTGCTATGATTTATTACTTTTCATGTAAAGCCTCATGGATTTTATTTGCTAATACATGGCTTATGCCAGGTACTTTCGCTAAGGCGGTAACATCCGCTTGCATGACCTCTTGTAAACCACCCAAAAAATTTAATAAACTTTGCCGTTTTTTCGCGCCTATACCTTCAATTGACTCTAAACGAGACTTTTTACTCACCTTTTGCCTCTTTGCTCTGTGCCCTGTTATAGCAAAACGGTGTGATTCATCGCGAATGTGTTGCACCAGATGTAAAGCGGGTGATGTCGCGGGTAAGGAAAGTAGCTGATGACTACCTGCCAAAATTAAGGTTTCTAAGCCCGGTTTACGTGACGCCCCTTTCGCAACACCAACGAGTAGTGGCGTTCTAGTTAATGCCAGCTGACTAAAAAACTCTTCAGCTTTGGCCAACTGGCCTTTGCCACCATCAATAAAGACAATATCGGGCAACTTTTCTAAGGCACTATGCTCGATCTGGTTGCTCGGATTCGCTTTTAATTTGCCATAGCGCTTGTTTAAAGCAAAGGCCATAGCAGCATAATCATCGCCAGGCGTGATGCCATGGACATTATACCTGCGATAATCACTTTTGAGTGGCCCATCTTGGTTAAAGACCACATTGGAGGCTACTGTTTGTTGGCCCATGGTATGACTAATATCAAAACATTCAATACGATGAATACCATTTTTCAACTCAAATACTTCATTTAACGCCACAAAACGTGCTTGCATAGACTCTTTATGACTAGTTTGAGTAACAAGGGCCGTTTGTGCGTTAGTACTCGCTAACTTTAAATATTGAGCTCGTTCACTGCGGGTATTTGTTGATATTTTAACGTCATACTCTGCTTGTTCACTCAGTAGTGCCGCTAACTCTACTACCTGCTCAATAGATTCTTTGATGACTATCTCTTTGGGAATATTACCTTGGATTTTACCATGACTTTGTGAATCATTTGTTAAGTAATGCTGAGCAATAAATGCCTGTAATATGTCACTGTCACTACTTTCACTAGGCACTGTAGGGAAATAACTTTTACTGCCTAATATTTTATGTTGTCTAATAAAGAGTAAATGTATGCACACTTGTGATTTATCACGATATAAGCCGACAACATCAAGCTCGGCGATATGACCGCTGACATGTTGTTGTTGTTGAACTTTACGTAATGTGGCTATTTGATCGCGATATTTTGCCGCGAGCTCAAAGTGTAACTTATTACTGGCTAATTCCATTTTTGTCACTAACTGTTCAATCACAGCAGAGCTTTTCCCCTGTAGAAAAAGCTTGGCTAAATTCACTTGCACTTGGTAATCATCAACCGATATTTTATTAACACAGGGGGCTGAGCAGCGGCCTAACTGGTATTGTAAACAGGGTCTTGACCGTGCTCGGTAATAGCTATCTTCACACTGTCTAATAGGAAATATTTTTTGCATTAAGCGCAAGCTTTCCCAAACGGCGCCAACCGTCGGAAATGGGCCGAAATATTCACCTTTTACTTTTTTACCACCACGGTGTAGGCCTAGCTTAGGGTGCTTATGATCGGTAATAAGTAAATAAGGGTATGACTTATCATCACGTAATAAAATATTGTATTTAGGTTGATACTTTTTGATATAGTTATTTTCAAGTATCAGCGCCTCACCTTCGGTATGGGTAACGGTGACTTCAATGGCGGCAATTTGCTGCACTAATACTTGTGTTTTAACTGAGCCAACATCTTTGCGAAAATAACTTGTTAGACGTTTTCTAAGCTGTTTGGCTTTACCGACATAAATAATCACTTGCTGACTATTATACATTCGATAGACACCAGCTTGTTCGGTCACTACACGCAAAAAAGCCTCACTGTCAAAAGTTGAGGCTGCTGGGTTTTGACCTAATTGTTTACTGGCTGATTTTTCGGTATTCTTTGGCGACATTAAGTTTAAGCTTCTTAAGGATATCTATAGCTTTTCTGTTTTTATCATGCCATAGCGGATAGCTAAATGCGTTAACTCGACATCATTGCTAACAGCAAGCTTGTCAAACATTCGATAACGATAGCTATTAATCGTTTTAGTACTTAAATTCAGATGTTCTGAAATATTTGGTACTTTATCACCACGAGTTATCATAATCATAATCTGTAACTCTCTATCGGATAAGGAACTAAAAGGGTTATCGTCAACCGATTTAAATTGGCTTAACGCCATCTTTTGCGCAATAGCAGAAGGTAAATAACGTTGGCCACTATTAACGGCGCGAATAGCATTCACCATTTCATCAGGGCCAGCATCTTTTGTTAAATACCCAGCAGCACCCATTTGCATCACTTTACTTGGGAACGGGTCTTCGGAATGCGCAGTTAATACTATAATTTTGACATCGGGCGCAAAACGTAATATTTTTTTTGTCGCCTCAAGACCGCCCATACCTGGCATATCCATATCCATGAGTAAGACATCCGGTTCTTTTTGTCGACAGAACTTAATTGCCTCTTCACCTGTTTCACATTCGCCGACAACACTTAATCCCTTAACGCAGCCTAAAATTTTACTAATACCGACACGAACAAGGTGATGATCATCAACCAATAAAACATTTATCACGCAAGACAACCTTAGTTAAAGATGAGAAGTAGCAAGAATATAGCGAAAACGCTGACTATTCAATTGAATATTACCGAATAATTACCTGATTAAATTTATTGTCCGCTCTGACTAGGGCACAAGTTGAACATGCCATTAAATGTACTTTAATGGACTTATGAACCCAATATCAGCGAAAAGCCTAATAACTAGGTGCATAACAAAATTAGCCAGCTTTAGAGCTTATTATTTTTCAGCCAGCTATTTAACAGACCTATTTGGCCATTTTTATAAGCGGCATAGGTTAATCGAACGGCGTTGCTCAAAATTACACTGTCAGACCAATTAGTTTGTTCACTGATTAACTCATAACAATGTTTTGCCTCGGGTGACATATAACCGCGCATTTCCTGCAAGCCGCGGGCTTTTTGCCGCTCACGGTAACGCTTTTGTTTTTCGGCATTACTCATAGCAACTTTCTTTAACGGTTGTTCATTCACTTGCTCAGATTCTTTCATGTCGTTTCAATTTATCCCTAGCTCTATAAGCCTATAATCACGCATAACGAGTGTGTAATCAAGGAAGCTTGTTCATTTGATCATGACAAATTAATTTTATCTTTTAACTGTTCGCAGTTGTTTAGTGTACAAGTGTAAGCTAAAGTAGCTCCCTAAAATATATTATCGGATTTCAGCTTATTATGGCGATGCCACAACAAAACTCATACAGTAAAGAAGATTTAGTAAAGGCAGGAACAGGAGAATTATTTGGGGAAGGTAACTCAAAACTGCCTTCAGGTAATATGCTAATGATGGATCGCATTGTTACCATTTCTGAAGAAGGTGGTGAAAACGGTAAAGGTTATATAATAGCCGAATTAGATATAACGCCAGACTTATGGTTTTTTGATTGCCACTTTAAAGGTGATCCGGTAATGCCCGGCTGTTTAGGTTTAGATGCTATGTGGCAATTAGTTGGCTTTTTCTTGTCTTGGGGGGGTGGTCCAGGTAAAGGCAGAGCTTTAGGTGTCGGTGAAGTGAAGTTTACCGGTCAAATACTACCAACCGATAAAAAAGTTACCTTTAGGATAGATTTCACACGCGTGATTAAACGTAGACTTTACATGGGTATTGCTGACGGTACTGTCAGTGTTGACGGTCGTGAAATTTATACCGCCAAAGATCTTAAAGTAGGTTTATTTACTGATACCAGTAAATTTTAGAGCAAGCTAGTGCTAGCTTTAGTAATATATTAATTATAATTTAACACTAATTAAAATTAAAAAAAGCCCCGCAACTTGCTGGGCTTTTTAACTTTTCAATTCAATTCATTTACTTCAATTTCGGTTGAACTGTTGTTGATAAAACAAGCAATTGTTTATTTAAACAGCCCTTGATGTTTATCTTCTATGGCTTCTCGCCACCCACCAAGCCATTGTGACTTTATTGCATCATTTTGGTACGGGCAATGTTCCTTAGAACGACCAGATATACCTGCTTGGTAACCTCTTGTGTGTGCCCTGTCTTGACGATCGCGTTTTTGCCGCTTCATCATAAATACACGCTCCTTGGTTCTTCTTAATAGAAATACCAATAGCAGTGACGATAAATAATTGCCTACTAGTAAAAATCATTCGCTCACTGATATTGCACAACTTCTTTAAGCATAGTTCAAAAAAATCAAAATACAATGGCTTAAATGGATAAACGACAAGCATAAAAAAAGCACTCCAAGAGTGCTTTTTTTATGCTTTAAGATCAGTACTTAAACGGTAGTTAGCGTTAGCTGTTGAACTTCCTCCGACGAAGTCCAAATACCGCTAACAGTGATAGTAAGCCAATGCTGCCAAAACTCGCACCTTGTCGTTCAACTTTATATTCAAATGCCTCACAAGTAATTCCGTCATCGGGGATAGGCTCGAGTAAAACGGCTCGGGCGACATCTATCATCACCGGATCACCGCTATCATCAAGTATGGCGTTGCCCTTAGCATCATAGCTTTCTACTTTGACTATGGCGGTTGCGGATATGTAGCCAGCATCATTAATGTCACTGGCTTTAAGAATGTAATAATCAGATTCACATTTTAACAGCGTATTGACATCAATTATCACTGCTGAATCACTGGCGGTATCGTAAATAAAGCCCACTGTCCGGCGAGGGTTTTGCGAACTTTCATTATGAGTTTCAATTTGCGCTTCACCGACGATAACACCGGCAGAATTTACCGCAAAAGCTGTACTAACTGAGCTATTAAAAAATCCTTTTGGAATAACAATTTCCATCTCACTCTCTAGAACATTAGTAGTCTTAACATAAAAAAGTTTTTTGACAGAATTATTGATATCATGGGTATAACCAACCACTAAACCGTTATCGTTAATATCATTAGCACGAGAAAAAGAATAAACATAACCGTAACGAAAATAGTAATGCTTTTGATTAAAGTCTAACACCTTGCCATCTTTATACAGTACTGCATAGGAGCCGGTCATGCGCTCATCAACTGCAGCTGTTACCACATCAGTATCATCCCAACCCTGGGCATAACCAACGGCAACACCGTGATTATTGACCGCTAACGCTTGGCTAGAAAAGGCTCTATCATCATCGTCATGGGGTTCCACTAATAAACCCAGTAACTCTAGTTCATCGAGAGCCGAAATAGCTACTTTGAAAGCCTGAATATAGTACATGCCACTTTGAATTTTTTGTACACATATCTCATAAGGTATAGTGGCGAGTACATCAGTATCGGCACAGCCGCCATCGGTATTCTTTATATATTCTACCCGAGCATCACTTAGCCCATAGCTAGTATAACCAACAGCAGTACCGTTATCATTCATATCAAAAAGGGCAGAAATACCACCCCCATATTCCATTAGGCCAGGTTTCACTGAGATTATTTCGCCACTACTGGCATCGATGTAAAAGCCACGTTGACCATGTTCACGTACCCAGTGGGTTTTAAAAGTTCCGTCACTTTCAGTAGCGGGTCCATCTATAGGTAAATATGGCGCAGAGCCCGTACCAAAGATAAAGCCACTGTTAGTAATTCCTTGTATAATATTGACGGTTGAGCGCGTTAATTCACCAGTACATGGGCTAGAATCAGGATCAAAATCAGTATCAAAAATACAGACTTTTTTAGATGGACTGCTGCCTGGATCTAGGTTAAGCAGAGCGGCAGCATCGGCAACTATTTGGTATTCAAAGTTTAGGTTAGTCGTAGATGTATTTTTGCCTTGCAGGTACATCTTTGACCAAACTAGGTCATTGGCCGTTGCGTTACCTGCTTTAGCACGTTCTTCAAATCCATCAACATCTTCAATCTCTTCAAGACCAAAGTAATAATCATGTCGGGTAAGTGCTAAATAAACAATATCATTAAAATCTTGTTCATCTAAGTAGTCAAATTGTACCGGAAAGTTATAAGAATTCCCCCCCGATACGGCCATTTCACCGTTGATATTTAGCTTGCCACCGTAAGTGTATCCTTTAGCATCTTTATCAACTTCAACTACTTTGTAAGTAGCTGCTTGGCTAAAGCTAAGGACACTAAGGCTTAAGGCACTTGTTACCGCTAACACCAATATATTTTTTGAAAATTGCTTCATACTACTGATTAACTCTTTTTGGTTGTTCTATTTAACTCACCTTAATTTATATAAGTTAAGGTGAGTTAAAATCTAAAATTTAAGGCGTGCCCTAAAGCAAATTAATGACCTATTGTTGATTACTGCTCATCAAGCTCTTGCCATCTGGCATAGACAATCTCAAGGTTTGACTCACAATCGTTCAGCTGGTTCAAAACTTTTTTCGTTATATCGTCATCTTGACTAAAAAAGTCAGCGTCATTCACTTGTGCTTGCAATGAATCAATCAAGTTTTCTATTTCATCAATTTTTTCAGGCAAAGTTTCCAGTTCACGGGCATCTTTAAAGGAGAGTTTTTTCTTAGCAACCTCGACTTGCGACGAACTTTGTTCTTGCTTACTTTTATCATCTACTGATTTTGTTTTTTGTTGCGCGCCATCGGCCATATTTTGGCGTTGTTTTTCTTTTAAAGCGAGATAACTATCAACATCATCATAACCACCGACAATCTGATTTACCTGTCCGGTACCATCAAAATACAAGCAGGTATTGACACAGTTATTAACAAAATCACGATCATGGCTCACTAAAATAACGGTTCCCGCATAATTTGCCACAACTTCTTCAAGTAGCTCTAAGGTTTCAATATCAAGGTCGTTGGTTGGCTCATCGAGAATAAGTAAGTTACTTGGACGCAAAAATAAGCGCGCAAGTAATAGTCTATTCTTCTCTCCACCCGATAAGGCACGAACTGGTGTCCGAGCACGTTTAGGACTAAATAAGAAGTCTTGTAAATAACCCAATACATGGCGAGATTTACCGTTCACCATAACCTCTTGTTTACCTTCGCCGACAATTTCTTGCACGGTTAGGTTTAAATCAAGAGCTTCTCTATGCTGATCAAAATAAGCGATCTCTAAATTAACACCCGAGCGCATTTTACCACTGGTTGCCGCTTGCTGTTCCATGATGAGTTTAATTAAGGTTGATTTACCCGTACCGTTAGCGCCTATTAACGCTAACCTGTCATTACGAGAAATAAGTAAATTAAGGTTTTTAATAACAACGTTATCACCAAAGGCTACTGTTACGTCTTCAGCTTCAAAGACCAACTTGCCCGAGCGATCACCATGAGTAACATTCATGGTACTTTGATTACGCACCTCTCGACGTGCGGTACGTTCGTTACGTAGCTTCTCTAAAGAGCGTACTCGACCTTCATTACGAGTACGACGGGCTTTAACGCCTTGACGTATCCACACTTCTTCTTCAGCTAGTTTTTTATCAAATAACGCATTTTGTTGCATTTCTACTTGTAAGTCATGCTGCTTTTGTTCGATATATAAATCATAATCACCTGGGTAGCTTTTCAATTTACCGCGATCAAGATCTAAAATACGGGTAGATAAACCACGAATAAACGCCCGGTCATGGCTAATAAAGATGATAGTGCCGCCGAAGTCTTTTAGGAACTTCTCCAGCCATAATACACTTTCAATATCCAAGTGGTTGGTAGGCTCATCCAGTAATAAAATATCAGGGTTAATTACTAAGGCTTTAGCCAAGGCAACTTTACGTAACCAACCACCCGATAAATCGCAAATCCTTGCATCTGGATCTAACGATAGCGTGCTCATGGCTTGCTCAATACGTTGTTCATCTTGCCAAGCATTTGCTTGTTCAAGACTTTCTTGCACACTGGCTAGCTTGTTAAGGTTTTTTTCACTGGGATCTTCGCCAATCAAATGAATTATGGCGTGATAACGGCGGAGGAGTTCGGCATTTTCTTTTACCCCCTCAGCGACAAAATCAAAGACACTGATTTCAGATGATTCTGGCGGATCTTGCTGCAACATAGACATTTGCATGGTGCTAGACTTTAATATTTGACCATCATCTAGATTTTGAAAGCCCATTAATATTTTCATTAAAGTAGACTTACCCGCACCATTGCGACCCACTAAACAAATACGTTCACCGGTTTGTATACTTAATTCTGCTTTATCTAATATTTTATCTTCGCCAAAGGCTAGTTCACCATTGGCTATTCTTAATAATTCCATAATTCTTCTTAACTTTTAATAAGTTCTAATAACTTGCTAATAATTGCTACAGGCTTAATTGTTCAACTTGTGCTTGGGTAAAAGGCCAAAACAACTTAATATTTTTACTGCTGTCTTGCGCTAACTTTTCGAGTACGGGAATATGTACCCCATACAACTCGACCAGGGTTTGCGTTTCATGAGCAACACTATCTTGTTCGATAATATCAATTTCTGTTAGCTGCTCTCTGGGCAGTACCGCCAAACAGAGAGCCAAAGCTTGCTCACATAAATGACAACCTTCGCTGCCATATAAATTATATTTATTCATAATTACTACTAGGTTTTTTTTCTAGTAATAGACCAGCTATTATGAATATGTTTATTACGGGCGAAATCTTTATCACGAGTAACATCTGACATGGCTTGTGCCGTTAAGCCCAGTGTATCTAACGCATCAAAGTCAATTTTAAAATTGCGCTTGTTATTTGTGAAAAATATTTCGCCACCTCTATTGAGAGCCTTCAGTGCATCGGTTAATAAGGCGATATGATCTCGTTGCACATCAAAGCTATCTTCCATACGTTTTGAATTCGAAAACGTTGGTGGATCGATAAAAATCACATCAAACTTGTTGGTATTCTTTTTCAACCAATCTAAACAGTCGGCTTGAATAAATTGATATTTGTGACCGCTCAACTTATTCAAAGCAAAGTTATCTTGTGCCCAGTTAAGATAGGTATTTGACATATCAACTGTGGTAACCGACAAAGCACCATGCATTGCTGCTTGCACTGAAACCGAGCCGGTATAGGCAAATAAGTTCAGCAATGTCTTACCTTGAGATTTTTTGGCGATAATTTGCCGTGTTTTTCGATGATCTAAAAATAACCCCGTATCAAGGTAATCCCATAAGTTAATTTTAAACTGAGCACCATGTTCAGTAATAGTGATCGATTGTTTCGATTTATTTAGCCGTTGATATTGATTACTACCCTTTTGCTTAGATCGGGTTTTTAAAACTACTTTATCGGTTGGAATACCCAAAACCTTAGGCGCCCAATAAATCACTTCTTGTAGACGCTTCTTAGCTTTTTGTTCTTCAATGGTTTTTGGCGCGGCATATTCTTGAATCACCAAGTACTCACCATAAATATCTATAGCAACATTATATTCAGGAATATCACCGTCATATAAGCGGTAAGCTTCAATGTCATTGGATTTTAACCAGCCCTTTAAATTTTTACGGTTCTTCTTAAGACGGTTAGCAAAAGCGCTATCTTGCTCGGCAAAGTCAGATTGCGGGTTAACCGCATCTTTGGCCATTTGTCTTTCATCAACATTATATAAGGCTAATTGACAATCTAACGGGCCATTTTTGAACTTGTAACGTTTAAAGCTCGACAATTTTAACATAGAGAGCAAGTCGACATTTGCCGTTAATATTGCCACACGCCAATCCATAAACTGCGTTTTAAGTTTTTGACCAAATAAGACAAAATTTTCTACTAGCTCAGGTAATTCACCTATACGTTCGCCATAAGGCGGGTTAAATAACACAGTACCCGGCCCGCCAAAGGTGTTATTCATGTCGTTAGTATTTTTACAAGAGAACTCTATATATTGTTGTAAATGCGCATTACGGGCATTTTGTTGTGCCGTTTTTAATACCCGTGCATCAAGATCGATACCAAAGACTTTAACGTTTTTAAGCGTAGCGAGTGATTGTTCCGAGCTTGCTATGGCTTGCGCTAATTGCTCTTCCCAGATGTCATTATCATGGGTTAACCAAGATTCAAAGCCCCATGACGCTCTATTAAGTGCCGGTGCTTGCTTAGCAGCCATTGCAACAGCTTCAATTAGAATTGTGCCTGAGCCACACATAGGATCAACTAATGGCTTGCTGGTATCAGCTAACCAACCCGAGCGTATTATAAGGGCAGCAGCTAGGTTTTCTTTTAACGGTGCCGCGCCACTATGTTCACGATAGCCTCGTTGGAATAAACCTCGACCAGAAAAATCAAGATATATGTGAATGTGGTCTCTTAATAGCCGAGCTTGGAAACTAATTTGTGGGGATTTTTTATCGACATTTGGACGCTCAAAACCTTGCTCTCTAAATTGATCAACTATCGCATCTTTAATCGTTAAACCGCCAAACTGGCTATTTCGAATTTCTTCACTGTAACCCACAAAGTCAATGGCAAAGGTAGTTGTTGAGTCAAAAATATCTGGCCAATGAATACTACTGGCCGCTTTGAATAATTCATCTTTGTCTTTCGCTTCACCGTCTCCCAGTTTAAGCATGATACGGGTAGCAAGGCGCGTCCAAAGAGATATTTTATATCCCAAGGCTAAAGAAGCTTGAAAATAAACGCCTTCCGGTTTTTGTACAACGCGATCGGCGCCGAGGTTTATTATTTCATCGAACAGTAAAACTTCAATACCTGGAGAGGTTAAAGCTAAAAATTGGTGCATGGATTCTTTCATGGTGCATTTCCGGAGTAAACAGCAGAGTAAACTATGGGCGCGATTATATACACAAACACAAAGCACATAAACAAAAGTTAACCTTAACTAGCCTAAACCGCCTGTTTTTTACCCGTAACGCATAACATTCAACCGAACAGTATTATTTTAATAAAAGCGCTTGCTTTATCGATGCGCTATCCTTACTATACGCCTCGCTTTCAGGGAGTAACCTCTTTAAAAGAAACTTCTCGCAATAAGAAGTAAAATATTGCGGCTTGTTTAACGTGTCGCTAGCAATAGTAATACTTAAACCATTCGGACGCGGGATGGAGCAGCCTAAAAGTTCAACCTCGTCGGGCTGTTCATTATAAATAGCCGAAGGTCGTCAAGTTTTTTTAAAAATCTGGCTTCCGCAACCAATTCTCTGATAATAGAATTAAAACAATTATTGGCTTGTTTAAACGTACCTAGAAATAGTGCACTTAAACCATTCGGACGCGGGATGGAGCAGCCTGGTAGCTCGTCGGGCTCATAACCCGAAGGTCGTCAGTTCAAATCTGGCTCCCGCAACCAATTCTTTTATAACAGAATTAAAACGTTATAGGCTTTCTTGATTTTACATCAAGTCATTCGGACGCGGGATGGAGCAGCCTGGTAGCTCGTCGGGCTCATAACCCGAAGGTCGTCAGTTCAAATCTGGCTCCCGCAACCAATTCTTTTATAACAGAATTAAAACGTTATAGGCTTTCTTGATTTTACATCAAGTCATTCGGACGCGGGATGGAGCAGCCTGGTAGCTCGTCGGGCTCATAACCCGAAGGTCGTCAGTTCAAATCTGGCTCCCGCAACCAATTCATATATATCCTTAGTATTTGACTCCAAGAATAAGGTCGTCAGTTCCCTCTTCATAAGATAAGGGCTCCAGCAACCAATTCATATATATCCTTAGTATTTTACTCCAAGCATAAGCTCGTCGGGCTGTATTCTCTATCAACATAAATAAATAGCCGAAATTCGTTTTTTCTACTTAAATCTGGCTACCGCAACCAACTTGTTTCTTTAAAGAGAAGTAAGTATAAAAACAGGTTTTAGTTCCCTCTTCATAAGATAAGGGCTCCAGCAACCAATTCATATATATCCTTAGTATTTACTCCAAGCATAAGCTCGTCGGGCTGTATTCTCTATCAACATAAATAACTAGCCGAAAGTCGTCATTGTCTTATCACATATTTATTAATTCTGCCTAAGTAACAAGTAAGATTAATTTACCTATATTTTCATTATTAGCCATTTTTTCATGAGCCTGCTCTGCTTGTTGCCAAGGATAAACCGAATCGATTACTGGCTTGATTCGTCCATTGACCAGCTCAGGGTAAAAGTCGCTAATGAAACTAGTAACTAAATTGGCTTTATAATCATCACTGCGGTTTCTTAACGTTGAAGCAGACAGCGTTAACCGTTTTGCCAACAGCTTCGCGATATCAAGTTGCGAGCAATATCGCCCGCCCAGCATTGATAAAATAACGATATGACCATCTAACGCGGCAACATTGATGTTTTTAGCGACATACTCACCCGCAACCACATCAATGATAACGTCAAAACCTGATGGCATATTCGCTTTAGCGTAACCAACAAAATCAGTTTTTTGGTAGTTTATCGCTACATCGGCACCAAGGGTTAAACATGCTTGTACTTTTAACTCACTGCCAACCGTTACCGTGACATGGCATTGTTTCGCTTTCGCAAGTTGAATAGCCGCGCTGCCGACACCACTAGCTCCTGCATGAATAAGTACCTTGCTGTTAGACCTGAGCTTAGCAATAGTAAATAAGCTTTGATAGGCGGTTAGAAATACTTCCGCACAGGCCGCGCCTTGTTCATAGCTGAACATTTGAGGTAAAGTGAACAGTTGTGCTGCCTTAACTTTAACGTACTCGGCATAACCACCACCGGCAACTAACGCAAACACCTTATCGCCAGCTTGCCATGGTTTACCGATATGATTTACGCCCGTGTGCTCACCACATTGAACAATTTCACCCGAAACTTCTAAACCAAGAATTAAGGAATCTCCCGCAGGCGGCGGATACTTACCCGCACGCTGCAATAAATCCGCCCGATTAACACCAATAGCCTTAACCTTTAGCAAACATTCATCTGCCGCTATTTCAGGCAAAGAAGTTTTACTCAGTAGTAATGATTGTTGGTTATCGACCTGGATATATTTCAACGGTACTTCTCTTTAGGTAAGGTTAATTCACTAGGAATTTCGGGGAGAGTTAAACGCAGCGCGTAAGGTAGCACTTAAGCGCTCGTTTAACGTAGATGACACTAACTACATAGCTTTAACTAGAGGGTTTTAACTACTGGACTTTTACTACAGCAGTCAGTGCAGCAGAGTTAAAGTCAACCTTACTCCAACCACTTTTAATAAAATTACGAATATTACTGTGATCATTGCCCTGAGGGTTTTGCAAAACGTCCTCATGATAATAACGGCCAAAACACGCCAATGTTTGTTGCTCTGTTAATTCATTTAATCTGGCAAAGTAAAAGATCTTACAAGAGCCTTCATTAGTGCCGGTTTCATTAAGCAAATCACCATTACTAAAGGCTACTGGCGTATAACTGTAGTTTTCAGTAATTACTTGCATCACTTGCTCAAAGGTAACATCATCTGAATTTAAGCTTAATTGGCTAAGTAAGTGTGCCAAGGTCATGTTTTGCTGTGCGTTAGGCACTAAGCATCACCAGCTTTTAATTTAGCTTTTGCTTCCTCAACTTTAGAGAAGTCTAAACCTAGTTCATTAACAGCCTGTTCAATAAGTCCCGGATCTGCCATCACTAAACTCATAATGGCTTGTAGTTTTTCTGGTGGAATAGCAAGTTGACCAATAAATGCCATGGCCATCATAGGGTTTTCTGTCAGCGCCTGAAACAACTCGCTAATTTTGTCATCACTGATATTTAGTTCTTTTAAAATTTGAATAATTGGATTCATTTAACAATCTCGTATTAGGACATAATAAAATACCGAACTTAAGTTCTGTATTCATTTGGGCGCTATGTTAACAAATATAACGCATTGATAAAGACTAAAGAGCACTTATCAAAAAATTGCTTGTTAGTTATTATCTATTTCATTTTCTTATGTAGAATTCTCATTGGCTTTTAAACCTTGTCGGTAATTTTCTTTGGCGAGCTTTTGCAAATCTTCAACTTGATCGCTTTCATCGACAATTTCTCGCCCAAGAAAAGTTTCGATGGCATCTTCAAGTGTTACCGCGCCAGCGGTTTGAGCAAAGTGATCCTCTACGATAAAATATGCTCATGCCTTTTGATAAAGAGATCAAGAAGGTTTAAAACAGGCAAGCTTTCTGACACTCTGCCAATCGGCTTGCTGATACACTCAAGACTGTCATCCCCTTCCCCTGTCTTTCACTTTCATACAAATTCGCTTTAATAATTACGCCACTTATATTATCAATAGCACCATCATAAACAGGAAGACGGGTAACAACAGCTTTATTTTTATGGCTAACAAAGCGAGTCAATCATGATGACAGCCAAACAAGTGGATAAACTAACATCACTAAAAAAGCAATAAGGATTTTTCTCTCCAAAAAGTCGAATGGCCTGAGCAGAAACACTGGCAACGGTCGATTAATAAAGCCAACATCCGCTGAGAAAACTCATTAGTTACACTCTTAGTAAAGAAAAAGTATAATAGCGTGGCACCGACCCAGGTTAAATTAAAAACCCCTTGAGTTAATGCTAAATCTCAACGCTAACCTTGCTAACTATCTATGAAAAATTATGCCCTCAAAATTTAAACCTCTTGTATTGGAGCGACCCACATTGAAGTATTTATCTGCCTACTCTGCACAAGTACAAACACAAGTTATGCAGATGCTTGAGCAAAAGAAATTAGCGCAATACCTATTAACTAAATACCCAAATACTCATCAGATAAGTAATGACAAAGCTTTACGCACTTATGTAATGACATTCAAAAACCAATATTTGAAAAAAACAGCGCCTTTAAGCCAAATCAAATACGATGATAAAATTCATATTATCAATAATGCCTTAGGCCTACACAGCTATGTGTCACGCGTACAAGGTAATAAACTTAAAAGTAAACATGAAATCCGCATTGGTAGTCTATTTAAAAAAGCGCCAGAAGATTTTTTAGCTATGATCGTTGTTCATGAATTAGCTCACTTAAAGGAAAAGGAGCATAACAAAGCGTTTTATAAGTTATGCCAAAGCATGCTGCCTGATTATCACCAATTAGAATTAGACCTGCGCATTTACCTCACCCACTTAGACGAATTAGCTAGCATTTCCGCTGAACAAACCCACATTATTAGCGAACAGCTTATCTAGGGTGAGAGTGATGACCAACAAAGGCTCTTTCACCCGCTATACTTAAGATTTAGCTAATCCAAAGGCTCATCTTGTTATGGGTATGAAGTCGATAACTCTATGTTTACTGTTACTGTCCAGCAGTGGTTTTACCGAGCCAGTGCAAATTGACCTTCGCCACCGCCCCCCCGAAATGTCGATAGTTGATAATAAATATTATGGCCCTTTAATCGATATTATTAAGCTTTTACTCCTTGATGCTAACCTAGAGCCACAATGGTTAGTAATACCTTGGCCAAGAACCTTACTCAGAGCTAAATTGGGTCAGGTCGATATCATTCCCCGCCACTCAATGACTGCGGAAAGAGAGCGGTATTTATTACCTATGTTGTTAGGCTACGAACAACGAAGTATTCATTACTTACTAGCGCCTACTATCAAAAACATAGCACGGTATCACTCGCCCAAACAGTTTGGCCATTTAATTTTTGGTTTGTTACGAGGGTCATATTACGGACCTTATATTGACAAGTTCAATACCAATGTCAGTACCATTTATGCACATGATATTAATCAATTGATGTCATTATTATTGACGGGCCGTATAGATGTAATGCCAATCCAAAAGCTAAGTTGGGCTGAAGCGGCTTACCAACAAGTCAGGCATTTACATACCGGGCTACATTATCAAATAGCAGAGTTTAAGGAGTCCTTTGTCAGTGCTAAATACATCAGTATTCCTAAAGCTTCCCCCTTAGCGGCTAGATTCCATCAACTCAATTGTAAATTATTTAAGCTGCGTAATGCCGGGACCATTGATAGCATTTACCAAGAGTATGGCATTACGCCCTACCTTCAAATCTTTGAAAATAAAGAAAGCCAGCAGCAACTATCTTCTTGTTTAAAACCCCATGCAGAGCAACAAGCTACCCCGTAACCAAAATGAACTTTATTCAGCTAAAGTTCATTATGGCGAAATTATTTACTTCAATTGAGATTCCCCACATGATATTCCTGAGTGAGTAGCAGAACTTATGATTACTAAGGAATATTAACCATGATTAAGAATAGCGATACATCAACCCAAGCTTCAATGCAGGCAGTGGCGATAAGTACTAAACAAGTAGAGTCTAGTGATGACTTACCAATGACGGATAAGAGTGAGCAAAATAAAGCCACGTTATCAGCAGATAAGGTAGCAAAAATGCAGCAAGTTGACTTAGATAGCCCAAGCTTTATTCTGGGCTATAACTAGTTCAGCGGTGCAAAGGATGTCGATTGATATGAAAAAAACATCTTAGCCGTACGGAGCATTCGTTGCTCGATTTCCTTAGCGGCTATTTCAACTACTTTTATTTCAATAGGTTTATGTTAATAGGTAATGACGCTCAGGTCGTCCGACTGTGCCATATTCAATATCGGCGATAATATCATTACAGCTTAACAAGTACTCTAAATAGCGCCTTGCTGTGGTACGGCTAGTGCCAATACATTCAGACATAGACTCAGCGGTATAAGCAGTAGCAGCATTATCACTTAACACAGTACGAATTTTATCTAGCGTTAACGAGTCAATTCCCTTAGGTAATGATGCTTGCTCATTGATGATTATTGCTGGTTTTGACTGACTAATTAACTTGCCCTTATTATGAAATAATTCATCAAGATCATCTTGTTCAAAGGGCTGATCAGTGCTTAAACGCTCACGGTATTGCAAATAACGTTTTAGTGTTAACTTTAACCGAGAAAAGGCTAATGGTTTTAAAATATAATCAAAGGCTCCGTATGACATAGCCTCTTGAATCACTTCGCTATCTTTGGCTGCTGTTAACATAACAATACTGATATCTGCGGCACTTAAGTCTTGCCTGACATATTTTAATACGTCCAAGCCATTACTATCTACTAAGCTGACATCAAGAAAAATAAGTTCCGGCTTAAAGCTGTCAAGTAGGTCTTTTGCCTCAGCGGTATTTTGCGCGATACCAATGACCTCAAAGCCCTCTTCATTATTAATAGTCTTCGAGATGATGTTAGCAATACGCATATCATCTTCAACAATCAGTACACTGTTTGTTTTTATCACCTAATTCACTCCTGTTCGATAGCTACTTTTAGTTATTATTATTCGTTTTTATTGGGCTATTTAGGTATATAAACCGTCATAATTGTGCCACCTGTTTTTGCCCGGGTTATGGCTAAAGTACCGTCCACTTGATCTAAGCAATTTTTAACTAAAAACATACCTATGCCGTGACCCATGGCATGTTTTGTAGTTTGACCAAAGGTAAAAATATCTTTAATAGCAGCATCACTCATCCCGACGCCAGAGTCTTCGATTTCAAAGATGATATCTTCACCCATATCGGTAAACGATAATGTCACCTGAGCCGGTTGCGCTTTATTACTACTGGCGGCATCAAAGGCATTTTCCAGTATATTACCGAGTATAGTCACCAATTTTGAGCGTGGTAGCTTACTCGGTACTTGCAGCAAACTGCTTTCATGATCAATAATTAGCTCAATTTTTCGTTCCTTAGCTACATCATATTTACCCAGAATAAGCCCGGCGATTATCGGGTCTGGCACAATGCGCATTAAAAAGGCAATTATCTCCTGATAACCTGAATTTTCCACCATAATCAAGTCTAAAGCATCTTCATAAGAGCCAATTTGAATAAGACCCCCTATGGTATTTAATTTGTTCGAATATTCATGGGTCTGAACTCTTAACATGGTGGAGAACTGTTTTACTTGCGACAGCTTCTCACTTAAATCAACCAGGTCATCTTTACGGCGAAAGGAAACAACCACGCCGTGTTGTTTATCACCAATCATTAAAGGCGTTTTTGTTAATATTATCGTTCCAGCTTCAATATCAACTTCTACATCTCGCCATATTCGGGAAGAGTTACTGGCAAAAATAAACTGGTAATCGGGTAAGAGGTCATGTACCGCGGAGCCAATTAAGTTCTGCTCGGTAATATTGGCTAAAATCTCAATCGCGATGGGGTTGCAACTGGTAATGATACCTTGTTCATTAATAACCACCACACCTTCAAGAATTGATTCGAGTACCGCTTTTCGTTCACTATAAACCCGTGAAATTTCCTCGGGCTCTAAGCCAAATATTTCATCACGATAACGTTTAGCAATATACAAAACCAAACAACAACCGGCGATCAAGGTAATACCAAAAACCCATAAGAAAGTATCACGATAATTACTAATACTGAGCATCATACCGTGCTCTAAATAACCGACCGAAACCAAGCCGATGATGGTACCGTCGTCTAATACAATGGGCGTTTTCCCACGAATAGATACCCCTAATGAGCCCTCGGCTTTGGAAATATAGGACTGTCCGAACCTAAGTGCTCTAATATTATCGCCACCTATCATGGCATGGTTTATTTTGTTCGGATCAGGGTGAGAATATCGAATACCCTGACTATCGCCAACAACAATAAAAGAGGCTGCTATAGCTTGGCGAATGGGTTCTACATAGGATTGAATAGGTTGGCTTTTTTTATCGAGCAGCGCTTGCTGAATAATAGGGTTTTTAGCCAGCGTTTGTGCCACGGCAAGTGCTTTTTCACCTAGTTGCTGTTCAAACTCTTGTTCAAGGTAGGAAACGCTGAACATACCCAAAAAAATGATCTGTAACATAACCAATAATACCGACACTAAGGCTAACTTGTTATGCAAGCCCATTTTTTTTAACTTATTGGCGGTTTTCATCGGTGTTTCTTTTAAATAGGCACATAATAGCATCCATCGATAGTACTTAAAATATAGTTTATACTGATACGCGTAGCAGTATACCATTGCTGCGCGTATCAGCTTTACACATGTTAAAACTAATTCATTTAAATTTCAGCCACCTTCTCTTGGCTAGTTGAGCTACGACCGTTTCTCAGGGTCGAGATAACGGGCATAAGTAACACTAAGGCCGTTAGCGTTAATATACCAAGGGTAATAGGTCTATCCCATAAGAAAGAGATTGAACCATCATATAAGGTTAATGAACGACGTAGATTTTGCTCTAACATACCACCTAAAATGAAACCAAGGATCAACGGAGACATACTAAAGTTCAATAAACGTAAACCAATGGCTATTACGGCAAAACCGGCCATCATAAAGATATCAAAGGCATTAAATGATACTAAATAAACACCAATCAGTGAGAAGAACAGAATTAACACGGTTAATAATTGCTTAGGTAAGGTCAATGCTTTAGCAATATAAGGAATCAAGGGTAAGTTGATAAACAATAAGACGACGTTGCCAATATACATAGAAACAATGACTGACCAAAACACTTCTGGGTTATCAACAAATAAGCGTGGACCTGGCTCAATGCCATAGGACATTAACGCACCTAACATTACCGCGGTAGTACCAGAGCCTGGAATACCTAAGGTAAGTAAAGGCACAAATGAGCCACTACAAGCAGCATTATTTGCGGTTTCAGGAGCGGCTAGGCCACGTAAACTGCCTTTACCAAATTTTAGTTTCTCTTTCGCTGAAGCTAAGTGTCGTTCCATACCATAAGCAAGAAATGAAGCTATCGTAGCACCGGCACCGGGTAACACACCAACAAAGAAGCCTAACACTGATGACCTAGCAACGGTAGGCGCCATCTCTTTTATTTCAGCTCGAGTGAGTTTTAAGCTACCTACTTCTGTAGTAACCGAAGCAATACCTAACTTTTTATCTCTATTATTACTGATGATAGAGAGTAATGCCTCTGACAAAGCAAACATAGACATAGCTATTAATAAGAAACTAATACCATCAAGTAAGTCAATTTGACCAAAGGTAAAGCGCTCTACGCCAGAAGCTTGATCCGTACCAACCGTTGATAACATTAAACCAAATAAGGTCATCATGATTGATTTAAGGAAGCTACCTTTATTAGAAAAAGCCGCAATAGCAGTTAAACCCAATAATAATAAGGCAAAATAGTCCGGCGATTGAAAGCTTAAAGAAACTTTCGCTAACATAGGTGCTGCCACAAGTAAAAAGACGGCGGCAATAGTGCCACCACTAAATGAAGCATAAGCGGCAATAGCAAGCGCCTTGCCTGCTTGACCTTTACAAGCCATAGGGTAGCCATCAAATGATGTCGCTACTGTGCCCGCAACACCTGGCGCATTAATCAAAATAGATGAGGTAGAACCACCAAAAATAGCACCGTAATAAACACCTGCCATTAAGATCATACCCGATGAAGGGTCAATACCATACGTAATAGGAATCATTAAGGCAATGGCAGTGATAGGCCCTAAGCCCGGCAACATACCAATAAAAGTGCCAACAAAACAGCCAAAAATAACAAACATTATGTTTTGCATTGACATCGCGGTTTGAAAACCGATAATTAAGCCGTCTAACATAGTATTATCCCCAAAGGTCGCCGGGTGATAAATAAATCCCCAGCAGTTGCGTCATAATTGCCCAAAAGACAATGACAACGGGTACGGAGGCAAGAAAAAGTCGTTTTTTACTTCGCTCACCCAGTATAAGAAAACCAAATATAAGAAAAGAAATGGTTGATAAAATAAAGCCAAACTGCTCTAAGGTTGCGCCGTAATACACCATTAACCCAATAAGACTTGCTACCTGAAGCCAGCTTTTCTTGTCAAAATCATCGACCGTTTTCTCTGTGTCATTAGTCGTGCGACTATCGTTAAGAATAGACATGATAATGGCTAAAACTGAGACTAGAATCCCTAATAATGCGTAGAGTTTAGGCATGGTTTGTGATGTAAAGACATCATATTCTTCACCTGGATATAAAGGAATTTGGTAGGCATGGTAGCCATAACTGACGCTAAAAATAAAAAATATTAATGCGCCAATGACATTTTTACTGATTTTCATAATTCACCTCAAACTGCATTACCCGGCTAAACCGATAAAACCGAATAATACAGCAGTCAACTAAAACGTTATTGCAACAAACGTTACTTCAAAAAGCCTAATTCACGCATTAGTACACCCAGATCTTTTTCTTGCTGCTCTAAGAAGGCATAGAACTCACTGTCTGGGTTGTACATATTAACCCAGCCGTTACGCTCTTGGATTTCGGTCCACTCAGGTGTCTCTTGTACATCACCCAATAACTTTGCATAAGCGGCAACTTTTTCATCAGACATTGTTGGTGCCGCAAAAAAACCACGCCAGTTGGCAAAGACTACGTTATAGCCCATTTCAGTTAAGGTCGGGGTATCAGGTAATACCTTCAGGCGCTCTTTTGAAGTAATAGCGAGTATGCGCACATCACCACTTTTTGCCATGGTAAGTGCTTCACCAACACCAGTAGAAAGAATGGCTGTCTCACCTGAAAGTAAAGCGGCCATGGCTTTACCACCGCCATCATAGGCAACATAAACTAATTTACGTGGTTTTGCGCGACCGGCTTTAATTGCCATGGCCGCGACTAGATGATCTAAGCTGCCACGTGATGAACCACCAGAGAACTTCACTTTACGAGGGTTTTGCTTAAAATCAGCTAATACATCGCGCCAATCATAGTATTTAGAATCTTTACGTACCACAAAGGCACCAAAGTCAGCAATAGTACCGGCAACAGGCTTAAGATCACGGAATGATTGCGGGAAAACACCACTTAATGAACGCACGACAATGGGGGTAGAACTCACCATCAAGGTGTTTTTTTGTTTTTCTGCGGTTTCAATCATATAAGCGATGGCTTTACCACCGCCACCGCCAGACATGTTTTGATAAGAGGCATTTTCTAGCTTCCCCGATTTCATCAAGGCTTCGCCGGTACCACGAGCCGTACCATCCCAACCGCCACCAGGGCCACCTGGAATAAGAAAATGTATCTTTGTGATATCTATTTTTTCGTTCGCCACTACTGAAGTTGACACAAACGGAAGAAGACCAATAGCCATTGAGGCTAAGGTAAGTTGTTTAATATTCATATTGAATCCTAAAATTTTTAATTAAGGTTAACTTGCACTTATTGCTAAGCCCAAATAATCATTGGCTGGTAAACAAGTACCGCTAAAATAAGTACTGCACACGAGCGGTCAAGGCTTTACCATCAGTGATCTCGCCAACTAAATCTGCAGCGCCAGGGCCAGAAATATCAGAGAGCAAGTAATTGACCATGAATTTTATTTTTTTATTGAGGTAATAAGTAGTACCCAAGGTCAGCACTTCTGTCTCAGTACCTTGGTTATTTGATGTGGCATCAAATTGACTTATACGGGCAAATACTTCCCAAGCGCCACTGTCGGCAATAGGTGTTGGTGAATTGAAAACACCACGTTTCTTATATACTCTATGCTCACCCGTTAAGAAGTAACTGGCGGTAACATAATAACCATCGTAGCTGCTGTCATTAATACTCTCAACGGCATCGACATCTCGCACGGCATATTCCGCCTGAATAGACAAAGGTCCGTAAACTCCAGCAAACTCCAAGCCAAATTGAGTCATGTTATCTACCGCAAAAGTATCACCACCGGCGGCATAGTTAACCAAACGAACATTGGTATTACGCACTTCACCACGAGCGAATTTGGCACTCAGTTTATCACCACCCATGTCACGTTGTGATCCCCAAACACCAAAGTGTAAGGTTTCACCTTTATTATGAATTGGTGACCAAGTAAAACGACCGGTCAATGACAAATTAAGATCGCCATTTTCATCTTGTCCGTTAGTACCAAAACTGCCACCTTTGTATGCGCCAACAGCATAACGAAGACCTGTGCTTTTAAAGTATTGATATGCAGAAGCACCATATTTAAAATAAGGTGACATTACGTTAGCCAACATAGGTCGAGAAATAGCAGTAATGTGTTTACTACTCGTTAACGCTTCTAAACTGATATCTTCACGAATTTTACCTAACTTTATGGTTGGGCCATTTTCAAAACCCTTATAACGTAAGCGAGCTAAAGTAATTTCACCTTTGTCTTCAGAAAAATCAAGCAATAGCTTGTAATCCCAATTATCGACCTGACCTTGAACATAAGTTCGAACACGACGCGGGAAAAGGTCTGAACCTGTTTTACCCTCATTGCCTGCGTTATAGGCGCCATCAAAAATGTTATAATCTAATTGAAAACGACCACCCATTTCAAATGACTTTTTACCGTCTTGGCTCTCTACTTCCAGACCGCCACCTTTGGTTTTTACCGTTGGCGCTTGTTTGATTTCTGCTACCGCTATGCTTAGTTCTGCAATTTGTTGTTGAAGTTTTTTTACTTCAGCACTTTCATTCGCTTGTGCAACCATAGGTAATGCCATAGCCACCGCTAGCGCTACACTTACACTAGCGATTCTACTTTTCGGGGTAAAAAGTACCTTTGTCTTTTGATGTTTATCTCTCATGAACTTAAATCCTTCTATTTGTTGTAATATAATTTTTATAAAGGTTTACAAGTACAATACCAAGCACATGCCATTCAAAATTGGCATCAGCCCCAACATTGGAAGGCTATATTTAAAGGATGAGTCGTTAAAAATATACAATGAGCAACTAAATAACTTTAAGAGCATAAAAACAGTTAACAACATAAAGTTCATGGGTGTTGGTGTTTATGTTTAACATAAAAATAATCGCTAAATAGCAAGCACTTAAACAGTATAGAAGATAAATGTCTCAATTAGCCTGAGGGGCACAAGGTCAAAAGCGATGGCACGGAAGTTTTTAGCTTAAACCTCGACAGCTACTTTATATAGATTACAATAACGGCACTTTCGCTTAGCTAAACAATCAAAATGTCTGAAACTAAAATCAAGTTTGAACTAGAAAAAGAAAACAAAAACAGTGTTCGTTATAAAGAAATCCCCAAAGATGGCATGCCACCCATTTTAGGCACTATTTATGTACAAAAATGGTATGCGGGTAATAGTAAGTATCTAGAAGTGACGGTTACTAAGGTAGATTAACGCCTGGTGTTATCGCTCAGCCAATCTACCTTTAGCAAGAAAAAAAGACCTTAAAACGAAAAAACCAGAATACCTTATTAAGGTAACTCTGGTTTTTTGTATAAACCGTCGGTTTTACTGACGGTTTTGATTTATGCTAGTTATGCTTGATATAACATAGCTAGAAAATCTTTAGACTCATTCACTTTGGTAAATTTAAACAATTGCGAGCCCGCTTGGTCTTTAACAACAACATTGAATTTGTTGATTGAAATAGACTTTACTGGTGTTGTAATGGCATAAACCTTACCTTGATAAGTATAAGACATAATATAACTCCTTTATAACGCTCCGTATAAAAAAGGGTGAACTTCTTTATGCTGAGAGGTATGATTGCGTAAAAACGCAATATTAAAAAGCTCTATAGCTGTACAGTGTAAAACGAAAATAATACCATGAATAGACCGAAATAAATCCGGAATTTCATACAGCAAAAAGCTTTAATTAAATAACTTTTATAAGGTGTTGGCTGACTGTGAAAGGGAAAGACAAAACACGAAAAATCACTGAGGATTAACGTTATTTAGCCGAGGATTGCTAAACAACAAGGCAAATCTACAATACTTCGTTGATAAAGTAAACATTTATTTTTAAGTAGTTTAAAAAAGTGTCATTGCCGACTAAGTGACTAGGGCAATGACAACGGGTCTTGTTTTAGCCCTTTATCGATAAAATATCACAACCGACATTATCGAGTATTTTTTCTACGGTATTGCCAATAAATTTACCGTTATTAGCCATGCCCATCACTAATAAGTCCACCTGCTGCGTTTTAACCAACTCAGGTAATTCAAACTCGGCAGAGCCAGCAATAAGATGAGTCGACTTTTCATCAAAGGCATAATCACTCAGTAATTCATTAAAAGCTACTTGGTGATGATGCTTAATTGCATCGCTATACTCATGAAAATCACCATTCATTAAACTATGATCCATACCCACAGAGCTCATGCCTTGCCATAACTCTACTCCTATTGGCTGATAGCAGTGACAAATAAGGGTTTCCCCGTCAAATAGCTCAGCCATGACCAAGCCAGCTTGGATGATTTCAGCATCTAATTTTTCGGTTTTATTGTGACTTCTTTCCGGATCAACCGCCGCCATAACTCTACGGTACGAATAGTCGCTAATATTTTTAGTTAATAATAAAGGCACTGGGCAATGTTCCAGTAACTGCCAATCACAAGGAGTGAAAAATATTTTATTGATTATTGAGTTTTGCTTGGTTGACTTAACCACCAGTGACACGCCATTACTTGCTACCTGAGCCAACACGGCACAACTAACATCAGCATGCCAAACAACAGCCATGCTAACGTCTATATCATATAATTTAACTTCAGGTAAATACGTTTCTAACCAACGTAATTTAGAGGCTATGTATTCTTTTTGCAAAGCCGCTAATTGCGCTTGATTAAAGTTCCAATGACTAACAAACTCACTATTATAGGCGACTAAAAAAAGCTCGATACTTGCTGATGTTTTCTTCGCTATATTAATAGCTTGCACTAATGCGGCTTGGTGATCAGAACTAGAGTCCATAACTACCAAAATCTTGTTAATTGATTTCATAATTTTCTCCTAAGTATCAAGTACCTAAATAAAAGTACTTTAATAAACATCCCTATTAACTTAGACAATAACCTTAATGATTCCCCTTACTTTAAAAATTAGTTGAACTGACAACTTTTAGCAACCTATACCGAATAAACTAGCCAAAAAATTGCGCTAACTAAACAAAAAGACCAACGTTATTACCAAAAATAGCATTAATAAAGCGTGGCACCTTTTGCTTATGCTCGCTAGCAAATGTCCTTATTATTTATCTAACGTTTATGCTAGTTATTACCAAAACAATTAAATACAATTGACGACATCATCATCTTGTATAACTAACATGTATAACTAACATGTATAACTAACATGTATAACTAAACATCAGTTTAATGGCGCTTGGATAAAGTGTTGGCAATTTTTTAAGTGTGGTTTACCTGTTAGCTTTTGCTACTTTAAAATAAGCTATTGGCTTACTATTGTGGTAAATATTGCTGTGCCACGGCTAACCAACATACCTCTAACAGACCATGGTGATTGAATTGAGCGGATTAACCTTTTTTACTAAGCATGTATTAACACTGTTAACAGTATTTAGCTGTACCTTGATGGTATTTATAGTAAAAGCACAACCGCTTGTGCCTAGCACGTTAACCGCAGAACAGTTTAGCAAACTTCATCAATGTGATAAAAAGTTTGCCTATGATATTTATTTTCTAGGGAAAAATGTTGGCTATTTACATCGCACGATACAATGGCATAAGAACTCAGCCTCGGTCCAGGCAGTAGTAAGCTCTTACGGCGAGGTAAGTTTCCTTTGGCTTGACTCTACTTACCAGCAAAAAAGTACTATGCAATACTCGCCTCAGTATCAGCACTTTTTAACCACTAGTTTTTCACAACAACTAACCGGTATTAAAGCCAGAGTAATGAAAGCGGAAATGTCGGCTAATGGCCTTTCATCAAGGGTTACATTAAATACTGAGGTTTCTCACTACCAACAAAACAATGAAGACCAGCCCTTATATGATCTAGATACCTTAGGGGCACAAATACGACTCAATTTAATCCAAGGAAAAACACACTTTACCTTATTTCGCCAAGCAAGTAGTAAGGTTGAACGTTATAAATTTGAAGTTGTTGGCTTGGACGTTATTCACCATCAGCAATGGGGACCGATAACCACTATCAAAGTGGTTGAGGTTGGTGAGCATACCGATATCGTTTTATGGTTTTCGGCTAAACATGACCATCAACTAATAAAAGCGCAACTTGATATGATATTTTCTCCCGTTGTCTGGTTATCTTATTTTAGTAAACAATGTAAACAGTGAACGCTTATATTCTAAGTCCAAGACTTCTTAAACTTCATTTTACCTAAATCAAGCATATTAATTTGCTACACCATTAAAGTTGTCAACTATGCCTCTGGTTAATAATAGGTACTTTGGCTATGATTACTAAACGCATATGCTGTGGATTTTATCGTTTACTTTTCCTAAGTACAAATTTATGAGCAACATCTTATGAACAAAAAACCTGAGTCCTCAGTACAGAAAATAACAGTCCATCAGCTTGAGCCTGGCATGTATGTTTTGTCTGTTCGTACTAAAGGTAAAACTGTCAGCGTAAAATCTGAAGGCTATGTAAGTTCTAAAGAAAGTATCCTAAAACTGATTAAAGCTGGCATTACTCACTTAACCATAGATGCCAACCGGCAAAAACAAGTAGATAAAATCATGCCTGAAGTTAAGGAAAAAGAAACGCCAAACCAGTCAAAAAAAGCCAGTAAGAGTATTTCATTAGATCAGGAAATGGTCAAGGCCAGTAAACTGTATGCTGACGCAAAAAAATTACAACATAAAATGCTGAGTAGCCTTACCGAACACAAAACCATTAATATAGTAGAAGCAAAGGAGTCTACCGATGCCATCGTCGACTCCATCTTTCGAAATCAAGATGCCTTAGCTTGCATGACACGACTACGTATAAAAGATGAGTATTTAGTAGAACATTCTCTCAATGTTGCCATTTTAATGACTTTATTTGCTAAACATTTAGCCTTTGACCGTGAAATTATTGAACAACTGGCACTCGGGGCATTTTTACATGATATCGGTAAGGTATTAGTCCCGCCAGAAATATTACACAAACCCGGAAAACTCACTGTCCAAGAATTTACCGTGATGAAAAGCCATGTTGACCTAGGCATGGAAGTGCTAAAGGAGAGTTCAGAGTTGTCTGAACTTATCATAGAAGTAGTGCAACAACATCATGAACGTCTCGATGGTAAAGGCTATCCTAAACAGCTAAATGACCAACAAATCACCCAATATGGCCGTATGATAGCTATTGTCGATAGCTATGATGCTATGACGGCAGAGCGAGTTTATAAGGCCGGTATGCATCCAATCAAAGCCTTTAATCTTTTAATGAAAGATGCGCCAAATAGTTATGATAATGTTCTAGTTGAACAATTTGTCAACTGCCTTGGCATCTACCCAATAGGAACATTAGTAAAACTTACCAGTGGTAAACTGGGCCTGATAAGTCGTTTAAATAAAAGTAAGCCTTTACTCCCCTTTGTCCGAGTGTTTTATAACACTCGGCTTAATCAAGCCATTGCCATGGAAGAACTAGATCTTAGCCAGACTAAGTATAAAGATCAGATTGATTGCTGTATCAAACCTGACGAATTCAATATTAATTTACTCAGTTTTTTCAAGGCTGCTTTTTATAATTAATTCACTCATAGCTGATAACACCCTGCCCGACGAGGTAAGTGAATCGTCCAAAGTTCGCCTTCAGGGTAAATAAATATTAAATTTATCTCGCAATATATTGATAATTCTCTCTTCAGAGTTAAGAACTATTTATTGCCCTGAGCAACACCTATCCGTTAAAGGGTAAACTTGTTGTGCATAAGTAATTATTTTACGCCGATTTTTATTGAGTAGAAATAACTACTTGGTGTTTTTCCATAACAGGTTTACCGGTAAAAGCTTCTCTTGGTAAAGGATTTTGATGCGCCAGTTTAAAATCGTCACTGTTAATCCATTCTTTAAAAACGTTTTCATCCTGCCAATGAGTAAGTACTACATAGGGGGCATCAGCACTTAATGGTTTTAATATTTGCATGGAGACAAAGCCTGGTTGCTTATCGATTTCTCCAGCACGCTTGCGGAAACGATTTTCAAACTCATCTTGCCATTCTTCTGCTACTGGGATGCGATTTGCCACTATAAACATATTATTTCCTTTTCAAGTATCACACGTAAATTCATATCGTCATTTCCGTGTTGAGGGTTAAAAATTAAAAGCAAAGTAGTAACGATTTTTCGTTTAACCATAGATCAAAGCGGTAAATAGGCAAGTCATAGACATCCAATATTCTTATAGTAGCTTAAAAATTCTTAGCGAATTAATAAAGCTTAGATAACTACAAACCGACTGTTCTAATTAAAAAATAAGATGGCCAAATTTCTCGAACTTGAGCTTGCCAATTAGGCTCAACGCGGCCATCAGCCGATTGTAAAAGCCAATATCTAGCCCATTTACGCACCGTTTTTCCTGACTTGTTTAACTTTAGCGGCGAAAATCGACGTTGATAACAATTACCTTCATACTCAACAATAGCATTACTTTTGGCGCTCTTATGTAAGCTATCTAAGGCTGTAGTTATTAACTCAACCTCTGATAATGGCAATATTTTTTGTCTTTTTAAACACGCTAATATCGCTGCCTTCTCAATACTGACCTGCATATAATCATCTAGGTATGGGGTATAAACCATTCCTGTTAAACCATAAATAGAGGCAAGCTCTCTATCTGCTAATGCTTTTAAAGGAATTATTTTTTCATTAATCTCATTTAATTCACTGAGTAAATGAAGCTTATTTTGCAATTTAGACAAAGGATACTTTCCCATAAAATAACATTAACTTGCTGGGTCAATATTATTGGCAATACTGTTATTTAAGCGAAACCAGCCGGCAATAGCATATCGGTCTCGCCTAGCGGGTAATACTTCATGAGGAAATTCTTCACTTAAAAATACCACAACCGTACCAAAAGTAGGTGTTACGCTAATATGATTGTTATCACCAACGGGAGAATCGGGCGAACTCTCACCATAAATAACTAACTCGCCGCCATCATCTGCAGACCAATTTTGATTAAGATACACCACAATAGATAACACACGGTTACCTTCACCTTTAAAAGCGTCTTTGTGCTTCTTATAAAAATCGCCTTTAGCGTAATGAGAAAAATGGCTTTCAAAAGAGAATAAACCAAGAAACAAGTGGCTATTTAAATAAGCTTGTAGTGACTCAGACCATTTTATCCAAGAGCAACCTGCTTCGCTGTTGCTGGTGATCCAGCTAATTTCGTCTGTACGAATAAGATCGTCAATAATATGGTCTTTGCTGCGACCAATACCTGCACGTTTAAAGTCGTCATCTGACAGTTTGCTAATATGTTGTAATAACAGCTCACTTAAATTTTTAGGCAAAGCATGAGGGTGAATACTGTAACCCTTTTCAACAATGTCATTGGCTATTAATTCAAACAGTGATTTGTCACCACCAGAATGAGTTGTTTGGGCTTGGCTCAACGACATGCTTTCTTAGCAGGTAAAACTAACATTTAATTGATAATCTAATAAAGCGGAATATAGCTCATAATAACACTTTTCCGGCACATTAGCGTGGGCTTTTGTTATCAAAAACTGTGCGGAACTAGTCTTCGTTAGATGAATAGCTGACCGCTTTATTGGCGATTGAATATGAAAATCCTTTAGATATCAAATGCCGTAACGCTTTCTGTTTTAGCTTTATATCGTCAATGGGCTCGTCACCAAATTTTCTTGTTTTTAGGATTAGTGCTTTATCAAAATACTCTTCCTCGGTTGTTGCTATGGCACTAACGCACTCATTAATTGTTTGCGATGATAATCCTTTTGCATACAGTTTCTCTTTTATTTTATTAGGGCCTATTTTTTTCTCTGATAAACTAAGCGTTAAACGTTCCGCGTAGCGAAGATCATCGACAATTCCTCGCTCTATTAGATAATCTAGTGCCGGTTCATTGAATTGTGTATCGGCCTTAAACAGTAAATTAGCCTTTTGCAGCAATGTTTTAGCTGAGTAAGCACCATACCGCTCGATCAGCCACTGCATATAAGATAAGACGCGTTTATAAGAAATATCTTCAGGCTCGATATTTTTCTTTTTGTTATACATGGTAATGTTAATCCTATTGCTATTGCTGCCACAAAGCCCTTGCTATTACGACAGTTTAGTCGCGCTATCAGTGATATTAGCTTTACCCTTATTTCTTGTTATATATTGCATAAAAAAGTAAAACTTAGTTGGCCTTCAGTCAAAGCATTTAAAACTCAATGTAACCAACCTAAACTAACCAGCTTTCTAGTTATTGGCCAACAGTTTGATTACCCCCTTAAGTTTAGCGATAATTGCCGCTAGTTATAATCACACCTATGTCGCCGCATTTGCGTTAATCTTCAAACTCGAAGCCATAATTTTGTTAATCCCTATGGCGTTAACAACATCAATGCCAGCAATAATTGGCTTTAATTACTGGACAGGTCATCACGATAGAGTAAAACAGGCATACCGATATATGTTTGCCACTGTGCTAATCGCACAGCTTGTTATTGCCCTAGTGTTAAACTACACAGTTGATTTTTGGGCAAACTCATTATGTCAACACGATAGCGTAACCATACACTTAAAACATTATCTTACCTGGTTACCTTGGGGTTATATTGGCGCAGGATGCGTCATTGTTTATCAATCAACATTGAACGCCAAAGATAAAGCCATCAACGCCAGTGTATTAGCTATCATACACAGTCTATTACTGCTAATACCCCTTTGCATGGTTGGGATTCAGTGATGGTGAATACTCACTTTACCCTGCGTTAATGCTAGGGCATTTATTTGCTGGAGTATCTGTGCTGTATTTGTTTAGAAAAGCCGGCATTATCAAAATAAGGACAATTCCAATAAAAGAACAGCTTGCTACTTATAGCAAACGGATTAATTAAGTAGCCAAGTTAGCGCTGTATTAGCGAGATTGCTGGCGAACTACCTTGTGCTTACTGATTCAGTTGAATAGATCAAATGTGAATTAAGTTAATTATATTTGCTTCTGAGTAGAATGATGTTTACTGAAAGCACCTAAAGGGCAGTAAGCCCCTAAGTTAATTCGAATGAGTGAAGTAAAGAATGAAAATTAACTTAGCGAGATAAAAATTCTTTATCCCGCTGTTAAATGGCAATCTAGCCAAAGATGGCTCGCATTAAACCAATTACGTGTTCTACATCCTTACCGGCTTTAACTTGTTTAAGAATGGTATCTCGATTGGTTTGAACATAGTCAGGTATACCCTCTTGTGCCAGTGCTTGCTCAACCACTTCTTCAGGCGTTAATTTAACACGACTTCGACGAGTTGACTTGTAGGTACTTTTAACACTATTTAATTTTTTGTCACGAATGCGAAGGTAATTAGAGCCAAAGGCAAAGTCTTCATCGGCAAACATAAATAAGTCGACTAATACGGCACGAACTTGCCAAAGTTTGGCTTCACGTTCATCTTCAGGCTCTATTTGATGCCACCAGGCAAAAGTCCTCAATGTACCAATCATATCTCGCCAATAACTGTCAAAATCAAAAGCATTAAACTTGGCTATCGATAACCCTTGGCAAAGCACATCTATTTTTGCATTTGTTAAGGCAATAAATTGATCCGGACGCTTCATGGCTAATAAACGAGTCGCCGGTGCTAATGGCGCCTTTTCACCGCTTTTCTTTTCAACGGTGTAACGGGTGAATATTTTTTTGTAGGCACTGACAAATTTTTGATACTGCTTGGGTGTGACATCACCAGACTCTGGAATATGACTTAATGCTAGATCAAAGCTTTCAGGTTGCTGGGCTAATAAAGTATGAAACACTTTAGCGCCTTTGGTTGAAGCAAACCATTCAACATCAAAATTAAATTGGGTGTGACAATGCTGATTAGTATGTTTACCGGCAAAGGCAAGACGCTCTAGCTCAGTCATTTCGGTTAAACTTTTTACTTTTATCAGTTGAATATAATCAAGTAAAGCTAACCGTTCTTCTAGTGCATGTAAACTGGCTTGCTGTTCGATAAAAGCAGTGAATATTGGCCAGGGCGCAATACGTGCCATTTTAAACTGGCTAACACTTGCACCTAATACAAGTACTTGCTCTAGCTTTTTTAGAATGGGTAGTTGCTGTTCTTCAAGCAGATTCATATTTATACGGTTACGACAGACATCAATTAATTCTGTACACCAACCAAGAAAATCTTCCGGTCTATTTTCCACTTTGACAGCAGTAAGGTTTAAACTTAATTCAGTAACATGCTTTAAAGCATTTTGGTACGAAGCATTTTCGGCATCACTTAGTGCCATTTTCACAGGGGAAGATAAAAACTTTCTCATTTACGAATACAACTCCAGAAATTAGATCAGCATAAATTGACGAAAATAAATAGAAAACCCGCAGTGTTAACTACGGGTTTATATAAAGCAAAAAGCCCGTTACTTTCGTAACGGGCTTTTCAGTGCCTAAGCACAAATAGAAGTTTAGCAATGTCCCGCTACGCTCTCACATGGGCTTAACTGCAACATAAGTCACACGTCCATCGGCGTTTGCGTTTCATTATCGAAACTTAAATAGAAGTTTAGCAATGTCCTACTCTCACATGGGAACTCCCACACTACCATCGGCGCAACTGCGTTTCACTTCTGAGTTCGGAATGGGATCAGGTGGGGCCACAGCGCTATGGTCGCTAAACAAAAAAGGGTACAATCTAGAAATTTGATATAAATGATGTTTACAAAAGCAATTCAAGTAACACGAGTACGTGTTTTATATATTTATGTCAGTCTTCACACACACTTTATAGTCAAAAACTACTTGGGTGTTGTATGGTTAAGCCTCACGGGCAATTAGTATCAGTTAGCTCAAGACCTCGCAGTCCTTACA
>NZ_BDQM01000037.1 GCF_002207865.1 Colwellia marinimaniae | reverse complement strand
AGACAAAAAAGTGTAAAAATTGAACGATACCATTCAAGCCGATCACTCAATACCATTTTGACCGAAAAGTGATCGGCTTAGAGGGTATTAGGTGATCGCGATGCATGAGAATATGCAACCAAAGCTATTAGCTGAAATTACTCATAATTAGGTGTGCTATCGATATATAAGCGGACATAGATATTTGAAAGGGTATCCGCACACGTTCGCAGACCTGACATAGGTGAATTTTTTATCGGAACTATCATTAAAAGTTATTCTATACTTTTACTAATGAATTGTTTGGTTACGGCGCACTTCAAGACTTAAAAACTGATTTATAAAACTGTAACTAATTTAAAAATTATGAAAAAAAATAAATCAGCACGCTTGTCGTCACTGTTTTACTTGTCTGGACAATATGGATTACCGTCTGAGGGTTATGGTTAAATGATTAGATATTTCATCTTTTTTTGCGTTCTATTGATTTCATCTTTGTCAGTAAAATCTGCACCAGTCAAAATAGTTTGCAGTACCGATAATCCAAAGGGCTCAATACATGTAGTTGCCTTAGAAAAATTTGGAGAGTTAATTGCAAAATATTCAAACGGTAGGTTAATTGCTGAAATTCACTTCCGTGGTAATGAAGAGTTTCCAGCGATTATGGGGGAAGAAGTCAACATGAATATGATGATGACCAGTCATAGTGGCGTACATAATCGAGTTCATGTTACCGCTATTGCCTCAGGGAATGCCTCTATTAAAGCAAGTATTTTAGAATTCTTAATGTTGCCATATATTTTCGAAGACAAAAAATCGGCAATGAAGCTTTTTCGAAGTAAATTTATGATGGAAGAGATTAACGAAGTATTGGCGAGAAAACACAATATTAGAGCTATTGGATGGCTTATAGGTGGATTCAGGCATATGACAAACTCTAAAAAGCCAGTTCAACGACTAGAAGATATTCAAGGATTAGTTATTCGGACTCCCCGCAATCGTCTAATGAGGGATACCTATATGACTCTGGGCGCAGAGGTAATCCCATTGAATTGGGAGCTTACATTTGAGGCACTTAAGAAAGGTGAGATAGATGGACAAGAAAACCCATATTCAGTCATTGCTGATTCAAAATTTTGGGATGCCAACCAAAAGTATGTAACGAATAATGGCCCTTTTTTATGGGTAGGGCCTATTTTGATGAACGAAGAATTTTATCAAAGTTTGCCTGATGATTTAAAAAATGTCGTTAGAAAATCTGGTCGGGAAGCTGCAGAATATGAGTGGGAGTGGGAAAATAAAAAAAACAACGAATTCAAAGCTATATTGTTGAATAATAACATGAAGATTTTAGACTTGGAAGATAAGCAAAGGTGGGTTGACGCCACAAAACCACTCTGGGAAAAACACTATAAATTTATAGGATATGGCGATGAAGCAAAGGGAAAAAAAATAGTTGAAAATGTTTTGATAATAACAAATCAGTAAATTGATAGAGCCGAGTTTTCATGCTGTGTTTTTAACTATAAAGGGTAGTCATTTCAATTTGCATCTGTTTCATAATTTACGCTAGCTTTATTCATAACTTATCTAAACTTTAACCATATAAAAACTAATCAAAATGTAGCAATACAATTCGATTACCTAATGTCTAATGTGGCAGAAGTTAGTCTTACGAATTCAACAGTAATGGCTGCTATCGAACCAATTGTAGAAGTTAAAATTTAGTGCTACCCACTTCCGCAATGCGCACCAAAGCAGTCTAAATTAGAGTGAAAATCTAAAGCGCTTTGTGCTCCATAACGAGACAATACTAACCGTCACTTTTGCCACTAATAAAACCGTAGCGCTAAAATGTAATTTTTATTGGCTGGGACGATGCTAATAGCTAGAACTCAATTATTTGATAAGCTCGCTTTAAGAGGTTTAATAACTGTCAGAATGAAGGGGGTTATCAGTGTTAATTAAATGGTATAAACAAATTGAATTCTTCCGACTTAGTCCACTTGTCGTGTAGTTGTTTAAACTCATTCATTTCTCGAATCGATACATTGTCATTGATTGATTTTTCAGACAAATAATTTAAGCGTTCAAATTCTTGGGCATCCATGCAGTGTACTCCTTTTTTACTCCATGGTTAAATGATAAATCATAATTGAAAGAAAAGTGGACCATATGGATGGAAAATATATAACAATGAAGTTTAAGAAACAAAGACAAAACAAACAAAGAAAGCAAAACAAATAAATATCAATCATTTAGTGACGCACGCTCTGTATACCACTAAACTTTATGTAAGTGATGTCTCACAAAAGTGTGAGATATAACTTACGAAATCTATCGTATTTTGTCAGGGGTATTACCAAAAACTTCTCCTGGTAACTGTCCAGGAGGATGAATTAGTACCAAAATCAGCTTGCCGGTTGAGCCAGGTTAAACAAGTTTGGTACTAAAACGTATTACTCCATGCTGCGCATATCAAATCAACTTCATTTGTACAGCACTAGAATTAGTCCTTTCGTTAAAAGTCTCATTTGGTCTAGTTGGCTCACAATAAACATAATTACTATGCTTATCTGACCTTAGCTCAAGCAAACAATCAGACTTATAAAAAATCCTATAGCCCATAGCAATAAGTGATTCAGAGCCTACATTAAGCTCTTCACCATCTATATAAACAGTAAAGACATAATCTCTAGTGACCTTAAACTTATTGAAGTCAAACGGTATTAACCGCATTCACATACATTTTTTGAGCGTTAAATGTGTTGATTTTTTGGTTGTCACTAAGGCTTCTTAGTAATATGAAATGAATAATTTATTAGAAATAGTGCTGAAGTTAAAGTTCGATTTGGAACCCTTTTTATATACATATATTTCTAGTGGTTCCACTAGTGTTCCATAAGAGCTTTAAGCCCATTAAAAATAATAATTTACGTCCAATCTAGCATGAGTACAATAGCTACCTTCAGATTAAATATCATAAGGAATTATTCTTCAATCATCCTTAGATCTCTTTCATGGACAAAATTTTTGACTCCTCCCTCTAGAAAATAATAATTATCAAAACCTTCTTTTTCCAATAAATATTGAACCCACCTAACTTGCCTGCCTACAGCATCATAAATCAGCAATTTTACCTTTTCATTTTTTGCACGACTTAATAGGCTATTTAATTTGTCGATTGAATGAGCATAAGTGGTATTTTCTAGAATTTTTATGTCGCGTTGAAAAGGATCTCTGATATCTAGTATCCATGTATTGATTCCAATTTCTTTCATGAAATTACGAGGAGATAAATTGTGTTTAAAGAATAAACTATCAGAGATCAGTTCGTCCCTTGATGTCATAAATTCACCAAGTAAAACCGAATGTTTAGGGTATGTTTTAGCCCAATCATGTACACCACCATCATAAACCTTAACGTTTAAGAAGTCATGAGTTCGAGCTTTTATTGCCGCGTGAGATGATTTGAGGCAATCGACTCCATTACAATAAAATATAATAGGCCTAAAATCTTTATCAGTAATACTCGTTAAAGAGGGAATAAAGCTCATATTTGAAATGGGTATATTGATAGCATCTTTAATATGCAGTATTTCAAATTCAAATTTTGACCTTACATCTATTATTAATTTTTTGTGGTTATCGTTAAAAAGCTCTTCAGATGAAATAAATTCCAAATTTGTAAATATATGCCTAAGTGGGTATTTGGAATCGGAAGTATTAAAGGCAAAGCTGATTGGAATGAATAACAGACATAGAAAAGTAATTATAGTCAGCGAACCACTTTTACTTAATTTCATGTTCAGCACCATTAGAAATGAAGTATATAAAGTATAGACAGCTTCAATTCATGGCGCTGAAATTTTTCATAAACAAGATATGAATTGGGAGTATTAAAATTTATGAATTTAACTGATGATGCTTTAGAGGCAAAAGTTAAAGCCAATGCTGGTGCTTTAAGGTCAGGTGTACAACTTGCCCATATGAAGTGGCGCGTTTTGGGCTCACCAGCTGTATTTAGTCAACGCGATAACATTCAACTATATGGGACTGATGTGTCTGGACAAATAGACATTAACCCAGAAGGTTTTCCTGCTCAAAGTTATCCTGGTAGTGATGTAGTAATATCGACAGATAATGACGATGATTGTTTATCTTTATGGGAAGCGCTAATAGAAGACGGTGACAACAAAGCAGCGATTGATGATTCGAAAGAATTTATTAGTAACTATGAAGGTAATAATACTTGTTCATACAAGCTAACAAGAAAAGTTGAGTTTGGTTTCATCTATGATTCAACTACAGGTGAAGTTACATTACTTTAATAATATTGAGTGCCTATAACGCAGCTATTATAATTTTATTTTGATGAGTAAACAAAGCTGCAATGCTAAAGCAGTAGTGGAATGTAGATAGTTATAAGATATCACTAAGCACTACGCGAACAACATACACAATTAATACTTACTTTGGTAGAATGTCGCTAATTTAAAGGAGAGCACTTTTATGCCAAATTACGTTGTAGGTCACAAAATACCGGATTCAGATTCAATCTGTTCTGCTATTGCTTTATCATATTTAAAAACAACCTTAGGTGAGGAGACTGTTCCTGCGCGTTTAGGTGAGCTTACCCCAGAAACCCTGTTTATCTTAGATAAGTTTGGCTTTGACCAACCTGAATTAAAGACTAGTTATGCAGGTGAGGGCGTATATATTGTTGATCACAGTGATCTTGAACTCGCTCCAGATGATATAGAAAAAGCAACTATTCTAGGCATTATAGATCATCACAAACTTGGTGACTTGACCACGACTTCTCCACTTGAAATCTGGGTACGTCCGGTGGGTTGTACCAATACAATCATTAAGATGATGTTTGATTTTCATAATGTAGAGATCCCTAAAAATATAGCGGGAGCCATGTTATGCGCCATTTTAAGTGACACTGTTATTTTTAAATCGCCAACCTGTACCACGGCGGATATAAAATGTGTCGAAGCATTAGCAGAAATTGCAGGCATAGAAGACTTTAAAGAACTAGGCATGGACATGTTTAGGATTAAGTCTGCTGTTGCAGGAACCCCTATTCGAACTTTAGTCAAACGTGATTTTAAAGACTTTAATATGAATGGTCATAAGGTTGGCATTGGTCAACTTGAAGTCATTGATTTATCCGTTTTTGATGACATCAAAGATGAGCTGCATGCTGATATAGCAAAGCTTAAAGTTGAAGGTGGCCGTCATAGTGTCTTTTTACTTTTGACTGATATTATGAAAGAAGGCTCTGAGCTATTAGTCGCCAGTGATAGCGATACCTTAGCAGAGCAAGCCTTTGGTGTTGCATTACACGATGGCAAAGCTTGGTTAGATGGTGTGTTAAGCCGGAAAAAACAAGTGGTTCCACCGCTGCAAGAAATTTTTCTTAAGTAGCTATTCTTAAGTAGTTATTAATTGCTTAAAAGAAAAAACCCAGCAGTTGCTGGGTTTTTTATGTCAGTTATTTAAAGCTAAACGCGTTCAAATACTGTTGCTATACCTTGACCTAAGCCGATACACATAGTGGCTAAACCAATATTGACATCTTGGCCTTCCATTAAGTTAATCAAGGTGCCGGATATACGTGTTCCTGAACAACCTAAAGGATGACCCAGGGCAATAGCGCCGCCATTTAAGTTAATTTGGTCCATTTTATCTTCAACTTTTAATGCTCTTACACAAGAAAGTGCTTGGGCAGCAAAAGCTTCGTTAAATTCAAATAACTCAATATCTGCAATTGATAGACCGGCACGTTTTAAAGCTTTATTCGTTGCAGGAACAGGGCCATAGCCCATAGTCGCAGGATCGCAACCAGCAACTGCCATACCACGAATTTTAACGCGAGCTGTTAAACCTAGTTCTTTTGCTTTCTTAGCAGACATAATTAACATTGCTGAAGCGCCGTCAGAAAGAGCAGAAGACGTTCCCGCAGTAACGGTACCATTCACTGGGTCAAATACTGGACGCAATGCTGATAAGCTTTCAGCCGTTGTGTCAGGACGAATTACTTCATCATGCTCAACTAACGTTAGTGCACCTGTAGCATCATGACCTTCTGTGGCAACAATTTCATTGTCCCAACGACCAGCCAAGTGTGCTTCATGGGCTTTTTGATGCGAACGTGCACCAAAAGCATCTTGCATTTCACGGGTAATGCCGTGTTGCTTACCCAATAACTCAGCAGTTAAGCCCATATTTCCAGAGGCTAAGGCAATATGTTTATTGAGTGCAGGGTCAAAATCAACATCATACATCATAGGTACGTGACCCATGTGTTCAACACCACCAATTAGAAATACATCACCTTGACCAGTCATGATACTGGTAGTCGCTTGGTGCAACGCTTCCATAGAAGAGCCACATAAACGGTTAACCGTAACACCAGCAATAGATTTTGGTAAACCAGCAAGTAATGATGCATTACGGGCGATATTAAACCCTTGTTCTTTAGTTTGTTTTACACAGCCCCAAATAACATCTTCAATGTCTTCTGGGTCTAATGCTGGGTTGCGTTTTAAAATTTGTTTCATTAAGTGTGCTGACAATGCTTCAGCACGTACATTGCGAAAAACGCCGGCCTTAGAGCGACCCATTGGAGTTCGTATGCAGTCTACAATTACAACTTCGTTCATTTTATTCTCCTCGGCTTAAGCTGATTTAACATCGGTGGTGAAATAAGATTTACCTGATTTTGCCATCTTACGTAGGCCATCAGTTACTTGATAAATTTCACCTAGATCAGCATATTTATCCGCCATTGCGATGAAGTTATCTAAACCAAGTGTTTCTAAATAGCGAATTGCACCACCTCTAAATGGTGGGAAACCAACACCATAGATTAAGCCCATATCAGCTTCAGCTGCAGTATCAACTACACCTTCTTCTAAACAACGTACCACTTCATTAACCATAGGGATCATCATGCGAGCAATAATTTCTTCGCTGCTGAAGTCTTTTTTATCAGCACAATGTTGGCCAAGTAATTCGTATGCAATAGGAGCAGGTACTTTTATTGGACGACCACGTTTATCTTTGATGTGATCATAAAAGCCTTTGCCATTCTTCTGACCAAAACGCTCATTAGCATAAAGAGTACTAACGGGGTCATTGGCAATTTTTTTCATGCGCGTAGGGAAACCAGCTGACATAACACCGGTACAGTGATCAGCCGTATCAACACCAACTACATCAAGCAAATATGCTGGACCCATTGGCCAACCAAATTGTTTTTCCATTACTTTATCGATAGCGCTAAAGTCAGCACCTTCAAGTACTAATTGACTAAAGCCAGCAAAGTATGGGAACAAAACACGGTTTACATAAAAACCTGGGCAATCATTAACAACAATCGGCGACTTACCCATTTTCGCGGCATATGCTACGACAGTAGCTATCGTTTCATCCGAGGTATCTTTACCGCGAATTACTTCAACTAATGGCATTTTATTGACGGGATTGAAGAAATGCATTCCACAAAAGTTTTGCGGACGTTTTAAGCTTTGTGCTAATAAATCAATTGAGATAGTCGAGGTATTAGAAGTAAGAATAGCATCGTCACTGATTACGCCTTCAACTTCAGCTAGCACCATGCCTTTTATTTTAGGGTTTTCAACAACGGCTTCAATAACAATATCTACATCTTTAACGCTGTCATAACTTAAGCTTGGCGTGATGTTATTTAATACACCAGCCATTTTCTTAGCATCCATACGACCACGTTCAACTTGTTTAGTTAATATGCCCGTTGCTGTCGTTAAACCTAAATCGAGTGCTTGATCATTAATATCTTTCATAATGATAGGCGTGCCTTTATAGGCTGATTGATAGGCAATACCACCACCCATAATACCTGCACCTAATACCGCGGCTTTTTTGACAATTTTAGTTGCCAGTTTAGCCGCTTTTTTGGCTTTACTTTTAATGACTTGGTCTGCCATAAACAAACCAATTTGTGCTGTTGCTGCATCAGTTTTTGCTAATTTGGCAAAACCGGCATTCTCAGCAGCCATTGCACCGGTGCGATCTAAGTTAGCACTAGCAATCAATGTATTTATCATCACCATTGGTGCAGGGTAATGTTTGCCAGCTTTAGCGGCAATCATACCTTTGCATGTTGTCGATGACATGATTAATTCTGTCGGAGATAAGTTTAATGCTTCCAATTTAGGCTGACGTTTAGCACGCCAATCTAGCTTGCCATTAATCGCCAATTTAAGCATGCTAATAGCAGCACTGCGTAAATTTTCTGGTTCAACAACTGCGTCAATAACGCCTTGTGCAAGTGCCGCCGCCGGTTTAAATGCTTTACCAGTTGACATCCAAGTTGCTGCATTATCAAAACCGATAATTCGAGGTAGTCTGACAGTGCCACCAAAACCAGGCATCAATCCTAGTTTAACTTCTGGTAGGCCAATGCTTACGGTAGTATCTGCAACACGGTAATCACAGGCAAGAGCCATTTCACAACCACCGCCTAATGCAACACCATTAATGGCGGCAATGGTAGGTAATTGAATATCTTCAAATGAATCGAAAACATCAGATGCTTTCTTTGCCCAAGCGGCTAATTCATCTTCTGGCTGACCAAATGAAGTTAAAAACTCAGTGATATCCGCGCCAACAATAAATGTTGATTTACCTGAGGTAACCATAACGCCTTTAGCATCACTGCAGTTGTTAATTGCTGCAACTACTGCAATATATTCTTCAAAAGTTGCTTGATCAAATTTATTTACTGATCCCTGAGCATCGAACTTAAGTTCGACAATGCCGTCTTCGAGTAATTGGGCTGAAAGGCTGTTGCCTTGATATATCATGCTTCGTCTCCTTCACCTAAAGGTGGTGTTGATTTTTGATGATTGAACTAGATTTTTTACGCTATAAAAAACTTAGATCATTAATAATAGCTGACTGAGTGTGCCTTGAATAAAAGTTAAATGCAATAAAATTAAAACGGTTGTTTTAATTGGCTGTTTGTTTACTAGGAAAAAGTATAATAATGCATGCAAAAAAATACCCAGCGAAATATGACTGGGTATGTTAATAGATTGTTTACGCTTAAAAAGGTAGTGCCAATTTAATGGTCTATTATAGGTATTACCTTTGTTGCGGGAGAAAGTTAATGAAATCACTTGCTGGCATTGGCTTAGCGTAATAGAAACCTTGGACTTCATCACAGCCAAGTTCAATTAGGCGTTTTTCTTGCTCAATTTCTTCAATACCTTCAGCAATTACTTTAAGTTTCATTTTCTGACCCAAAATGATGATGGTTTCAGCAATAATGGACTGACCCTCTTTATCAATATCAGTGACAAAGGCACGATCAATTTTTAGTCTATCAAGAGGTAATTTTTGTAAATAGCTTAATGATGAAAAGCCAGTACCAAAATCATCTAATGCTATACTGATCCCTTGGGCTTTTAACTTGGTTAAGGTATCAATGATTATTTGTGGTTCGTCCATTAAAATATTTTCAGTAATTTCTAATTCAAGTTTATTTGGTCTGATTTTATGTCGAGTAATAGTGTTGATAACATTGTCAACGAAATTATCTTGTCGAAACTGAGGTATCGAGACATTGACTGAAATACTAATGTCGGGGAAGTCATTCTCCATAGTTTGTAATTGTTTACATGCTTGGTTAATCACCCAGTCACCAATTTCAATAATTAAGCCTGAATATTCAGCTAAAGGAATAAATACAGCAGGAGAAATATATGTTCCATCAGCAGTACGCCATCGAAGTAATGCTTCTGCGCCTATGACTTTACCGGTACTTAATGATAATTGCGGCTGATACCAAAGCTCTAGACAGTTATTACCAAAATCCTTACGTAGTTGGCTGATCATATTTAATCGCCATTGCATTTGATCTTCGATATCGGGGTGATAATAAGAAAAATGATCTAGAGGATTTTTTTTAGCAATATTTAAAGCAATATTAATTTGATTTAAAACTTGAACACCACTGCTTTGTGCATGCTCTTTGGTACAAAAGCCAAAACAAGCATTGATAGGAAGATGTTGCTCACCGGCCTTAAATGGTTGATGGAATAAAGCCATTAATTTTTCAGGAGTTAAACAATCAGCAGGACCAATAATACCGAAGACATCTGCACCGACACGGGCGAATTGACAGTCACTATAGATACTTTGCATGCGTTGACCTACAGCAGTAAGTAGTTTGTTACCTATATCTTGTCCTAAGGCATCGTTGATATCGCTGAAATGATTAATGTCAATTAAGGCTGCAACTTGGTTTTCTTGCTCACTTTGTGCAAATTGGTCAAGTAAGCGCACGAACTCTAAGCGGTTGGGTAAATTTGTTAGCCAATCTTTATAGGCTGCATTGGTGAGTTTTTGGAACAAATGAACATTTTCGTAACCCACCGCTACTCCAGATAAAAAAACATTGAGTAGTTGCGTTTGTATTTCGGTTAAAGGGCTGGACAGTATTACGTGGATAACAGAACGATAGTCGCCTTTAGCAACGTATAAATTCAGACTGTCATCGAGGTACTGGTGCTTTTGTTGCAAGAAACAAGCTTTTACTTGTTTATTTGCTTGCTCATTTTCCAGCATTTCTAGCTTTTGGTTAACTAAGCTATCATCAAATCCTATTTGCGCAAGTATATAAAAACTTAAATCATCAATATTGTCGATAATGCCTTGACCTCTAGCGCAAAAAACGGCCGAAATATCTTCATTTATGAGGGTTTTTAATTGCGATAAAACTTCTTGACTATAGGTAGGCAGGGAGTGTTGAGAAGATAATTCGGTGGCGCCTGAGACAATAGTTTCCAAGCCTAAACGGTTTTCATTAACCGTGGCTATTTGTTGAAAAGAGCGAATGGCGGCAAAAACGGTGGTTACCAGTTTACGGCGAGTTAACTCTGTTTTTGTCTTATAGTCATTAATATCATATTCTTTGATCACACTTTCTTCGGGAGCATAGCCGGGTTGACCGGTACGCAAAACAATGCGGATATCTTTTCGTTGTAATGTCTCTCTTATATATTTTACTACATTTAAGCCGGCATCATCCGTTTCCATAACGACATCGAGTAATACAAGAACAATATCCTTATGATCTTTAATGAGCTGACAGGCATCTTTACCTGAGTAGGCATGTAAATACTCAAGGCGGCGGCCTAATACAATCAAATCGGATAATGCTAACTGAGTAACTGAATGAATTTCTGGATCATCGTCAACAATTAAAACCTGCCAAGTTTCATCACTGCCAAACGCTAAAATCTCCTCTTCATCACTATCATCAATGAATAAAAAATCATCGTTTGAATTTTCGGATGCTTGCATACTGCCCTCATAACTAAGCATATTTATTACAAATATCCCAGTTAAAATTGAAATGTATTTTATTTAGCTTAACTATAACCTAATACTACTTTTTTACACTATTGAAGGGGAGATTAAAAGCCTGTTTACAAAAAAAATTATTTATTTCGTTGAGTTATAATAAATTGAATTGATTGCAGCCCGGTTAACCGCACTTTATCATGTAGTGCAGTGATTCAAGTCACTAAGTATTGACCATCAGGTGAATTATACCTACTTTAACTTAATATATTGCGAGAAGGAGTTAGCAAAGTGAATAAAGAAAAATCAACAGTTTTGGTACCTGAAAAAGATGCGGATGATACTTTAATAGTGACCACGAATAAATCGAGTCACACACCAGATGAAACCGCTGTTTCTCAGCAATTTTTTAAGTTAGCAAAAAAATTCGCCATAGATGGTTCTTTATTTCCTGAAGATAAACAAATGCTTATCGAAGATAGGACAGCTAAGCGAGCTAGATTATGCCAATTGCGCAAGCAGAAAAACATTGAAAATATTATGCAAAAGACATTAGCCTATTGTGCAGATTTTGAAATAGGACAAAGAACTGATCTGGACTGGTTTAGTCGCTATATTGCTTTGTCCGAAGAGGTAAGTAACCCTAGCATGCAAGATCTATGGGCTAAAATTTTAGCAGGAGAACTGACAAAACCAGGCACATTCTCATTTAAGGCCTTACAGGTATTTCGTGATATGAGTATTTTTGACGCGAAATTATTAGCTAAAGCTTGCGCATTAGCGATAAAAGATCCCAATAAAAAGGGCATTCGGTTAATCACGGGTGCTTATCAACAGCCGGGTTTATTTAATATTTTTTCTAAGCAGCGACAGCTATATTGTAACTTAAGTCATTATGGTTTGAATTACGCTGATTTATTAGCTTTATCAGAGAATCACCTTATATACTTACAAGAAAGTGAATCGAGCTTAATAAATAAAGGAGATGTTCTGCAATTTACTTATAACGGTTTACCGTTAAAGTTAACCGCAAAAAAAAGCAATATTTGCCTGCAATTTTATAAGTTCACACCACTAGGGGCTGAACTTGCTCACTTGATTAGTGATAAAAGTAATGATGATTTCTTTGAGCATTTAAAAAGTAAATTAACGCAATACTTTGTCATTAATAGCGCTTAAAAAAAGACTATTCTTCGGCACTGTATCTCCTTGAAAATATCAGGGGCGTTTTAGATTTGCACCCTTAGGGTTAATTTACTAATGTTATATTATATCAATTGTGATAGTATCTCATTTTGAGGGCCGGAGCTGGCCAATGAAGATAAATTAATCGAGATTCGCGGAATAATCATGTTAGACAGAATAGGCATTACAGCAACTTCTTTATGTGCATTACATTGCATATTATTACCTATTTTATTGCCTATGTTGCCTTTAATGGGGTTAAGCTTTTTAGCTGACCACGCTTGGGAGCATGTTTTCCTGCTGATGACGGCTGCACTAGGCAGCATAGCCTTATTTTCTGGCTTTAAACGTTACCACAAACGCCTTTATCCTTTCTATTTGCTTTATTTAGGCGTTGCCTTGTATTGGATAAAACATGACTTCTCTCAAGAGTTGGAGCCGTACTTTATCATTGGTGGCGCTAGCCTCATCATTGCTGCTCATTTTATCAATATCAAACTGTGCAACAGTTGTAAACGATGTGAAGATGAGGCTTGTAATAGTTAAACACAGTAATTGCATGCTAGCCTAAATTACTAATATTATTCATAATATTAGTAATTTTAGTAATTAGCCATTAAATTCTTTCAATTTTCTCGTTAAAGTATTTCTTCCCCAGCCCAGTTTTTTTGCTGCATCTTGTTTATGGCCTTGGGTGAATATTAATGCTCGTTCAAGCATTATTTTTTCAAATTCAATTTGAGCATAATCGAGAATTGCATTTTTCCCCTGGGCTAATTCTTGGTCCATCCAGTCGCTGAGCGCATCCTGCCACGCATTTACTTCATGTTTTAAAGGGGTAGAAATTTTGGTTAATTCACTCGGCAAATCTTCAATCAGTATTTCTTGACCGCTTGCCATTACCGTTAAAAACCGACACATATTTTCTAATTGCCTAACATTGCCCGGCCAATGACAGTTATTGAGAAAGGCACTGGCTTTTTTACTTAATGTTTTAACCTCTACACTCAACTCATTAGCCGCTTGCGTTAAAAAATGTTGGCTTAGTTGGGGAATATCTTCTTTACGTTCTCTAAGGCTAGGTAAGTGAATTCGAATAACATTGAGACGATGAAATAGGTCTTCCCTAAATTCACCTTTCTTTACTCGTTCTTCAAGGTTTTGATGAGTGGCAGCAATTATTCGAACATCAACCTGAACAGGTGAATGCCCTCCTACCCGATAGACTTGTCCATCAGAGAGTACCCGTAAAAGGCGAGTTTGAATTTCTAGCGGCATATCGCCAATTTCATCTAAAAATAGTGTTCCGCCATGGGCTTGTTCAAATCGACCTTGTCGAACAGCATTTGCACCGGTGAAAGCGCCTTTCTCATGACCGAATAATTCAGATTCAATGAGATCTTTTGGAATAGCGGCCATATTCAATGGAATGAAAGGGGCATTTACTCGAGGACTGTGGGAGTGTAGTGCTTGAGCAACTAATTCTTTACCTGTGCCGGACTCACCATTAATTAATACACTAATACTTGAGCGAGATAAACGGCCAATGGCACGAAATACTTCTTGCATAGCGGGCGCTTCACCAATTAACCCCGCCGCTAACGGGACATTTTTTTGCTGCTGCTTTTTTGCATTTTGCTCTCTAGCATGAGTACACGCACGTTTAGTAAGGTTGATAGCTTCATCTATATCAAATGGCTTAGGTAAATATTCAAAGGCACCACCTTGATAGGCATTAACGGCACTGTCTAAATCAGAATGTGCCGTCATAATGATCACAGGAATATGATTATGCTGTTTGTTTATTTTTTTTAATAACTCCATGCCATCCATATTCGGCATACGAATATCAGAAATAATCACCTCTGGTTGGCCATGGTCTAAGGCAATTAATAAATTTTCAGCGCTTTCAAAGGCGGCACAACTCATATTAACTTTGGCAAAGGCTTTTTCTAACACCCACCTAATGGAACTATCGTCGTCAACTATCCACACTTGTTCTGTGATCATAATTCATTCTCTTGTGATAAAGGTGTTTGATTTAAAGGCTGTTGTTTCAATGGTAGTAGAATGGTAAATTCAGTATGACCAGGGCGGCTATGGCACGATAGCTTACCTTGGTGCTGATTGATCAGGGTTTGCGCAATGGACAAACCTAATCCTGTGCCATTCGAACGTCCAGACACCATAGGGTAGAATAAAGTATCTTGAATTTTACTCGGAATGCCAGGGCCATTATCAATAATACTAATTTGCACCGCTAACTTAACACGTTTGCCATGAATGGTCTTATTGCTGGCGATACGTGTTTTTATGGTAATGTCATGTATTTCATCAATCGCTTGAATAGCATTATTAACAATATTAAGTACTGCTTGTTGCAGTTTTTCTTGATCACATTCAACCTGGGGAAGTGAGGGATCATAGTCACGCAATAAATGAAATTTTTGTCCATTTGAATAACTTACCAGCTGACATACTTTTTCGAGTATACCGTGAATATTATGTGCTTTTATTTGCGGTAATTGATTTGGACCAAGTAAACGATCAACTAAATTTGTCAGTCTATCAGCTTGCTCGATTATCATGCTGGTGTATTCTTGTTGCTCCTCACTCACTTCTTTACTTAATAATTGTGCTGCACCACGTAAACCCGCAAGTGGATTTTTAATTTCGTGGGCTAGGCCTTTTATTAGGTCACGGGCGGCAAGCCATTGTTGATGCTGAAAAACCTCTAGGCTTATCTGTTTTTGTTGGTCTATTTGTTTAAATTCAAGTAATACATGAGGGGTTTGTGCAAACTCGACCGAAGAAGCGGTAACTTCTGCGGTAAAGCGATGGCTTTCATTGAGTTCAATTACTATATCGCTGTCAGTAAACTCTTGACCGGTGGCAATGAGTTGTTTTAAACGCGTGCTATTAATGCTGGTCTTGGCAAAAATGCTTTCAGCTGCGGTATTATATAAACGATAAAGGCTCTTGTTTAGTAGTGCCTCGGCAGCAGGGTTTGCATATACGATGGCAAGTTCTGCATTGAGAATAATGACGGCAGTCACCAATTGATTAGCGAGAGATTGCTGATAGGATAACTTCTGCTCTTGTATATAACTTCGACTGTGCATAAAAAACCTCAGGGAGATACATCATCTTGCACTATTTTGGTGCGTTAAATGCAATTTTACTAAAGAAATGTTTTATATGCAGTATCATTTTTTTGAACTAACAAGAGTTAATTTTGTTAGATCTCTTGCTAGCTCTTTGATAGCGTGGGCTGATAGTTAAATGGTTAACTTAGTTAGTTGAAGCTCTATGCATATAAAACGTTACTGATGCTGATGATGCAATAACCTTGCCTTCTTCATCAAGTAATAACATTTTTATTTTATGTTCACCCCTATCAATATTTCTTAGAGAAAACATAGAGTGATTTTGTGGACTTTGATGAGGCTTGCCGTCAAGGAGTAATTGTACTTCTAGCCCAGATTTAAATCTTGGCTTGATACCCCCGCCAATATATATAGAGCCAGTATTATCACGTATTGTGGCATTGTTTTTAGGTGTATTGATAACTATTTCGTATTCTTCGATGGTCACTTGCGGCGAGATATCGAGTACTTTAGTCTCAATCGAAGTGCTTGATTGAATGATATTACCCGGCTTAGTTATTACTTCTACAGCGCCTGCTCGGGGAGAGTCCGAAAAAACTAATACACCTTGTTCATTACGCCAGACATAAATTTTGGCGGTACTTGGGTGCACAGGAGCTGCTAATGTAATTCCCAATAGTGAAAATAGCAATAACTTGATCATAGTTCGTTAAATTGTTCCTGTGCTTGGGTGCTCAACATCCGCATCGTTCCATAATGTACGCTAATATAAGTATATAGCTATAATTTATACAAAAAAATGTTTTTATTGTTTTATCTGTCAATAAGTACATTTTAAGGTGCATTATGGCAAGCTTGTTACTTTTATGCTCCGATGTTGCTATTTAACCCATAAAAAAACTCACCTAAGTGAGCTTTTTATAATGAGCGCAAGCGCTACCAAGATAGTGTTAGGCGAAATTAAACGCTGTAGTACATATCAAATTCAACCGGGTGAGTAGTCGCATTCAATAGTTCAATTTCTTTACGCTTAAGGCCAATGTAAGCATTAATCATATCGATATCCATAACGTCACCTACGGTTAAGAAGTCGTTGTCCGCTTCTAAGGCATCAAGGGCTTCTTCAAATGATGAACAAACTTGTGGAATTTCTGCCGCTTCTTCTGGAGGTAAGTCGTATAAATCTTTATCCATGGCTTCGCCAGGATGGATTTTATTTTTAATACCGTCAAGGCCAGCCATTAACATTGCTGTGAAGCCTAAGTAAGGGTTCATCGTTGGATCAGGGAAGCGAACTTCGATACGCATTGCTTTTGGTGTAGGTACCATAGGAATACGGATTGAAGCAGAACGGTTTCTTGCTGAGTATGCCAGCATAACAGGTGCTTCAAAACCAGGGACAAGACGCTTGTATGAGTTAGTTGAAGCGTTAGTGAAAGCATTTAATGCTTTAGCATGCTTGATGATACCGCCAATATAGAAAATCGCCATTTCAGACAAGCCGCCGTACTTATCACCAGAGAATAAGTTAACGCCATCTTTGGCAAGTGATTGATGCACATGCATACCACTACCGTTATCACCCACTAATGGCTTAGGCATGAAAGTAGCTGTTTTACCGTAAGCGTGAGCAACGTTATGTACTACATATTTATAGATTTGTACTTCATCTGCTTTTTTAACCAAGGTATTAAAGCGACAAGCAATTTCATTTTGACCACAAGTAGCTACTTCATGATGATGCGCTTCAACCACTAAGCCCATATCTTCCATCACTAAACACATGGCTGAACGTAAATCTTGAGAAGAATCTACTGGAGCTGTGGGGAAATAACCGCCTTTAACACCAGGACGGTGACCCATGTTACCTTCTTCGTATTTGGTACCAGAGTTCCAAGCCGCTTCTTTATCATCAATCTTGTAGAAAGAACCACTCATGTCAGTGTGGAAACGTACATCATCAAAAACGAAGAATTCTGGCTCAGGACCAATTAATACCGTATCAGCAATGCCAGTACTGCGTAAATATTCTTCAGCACGATGGGCTACCGAACGTGGATCACGGCTGTAGCCTTGCAAAGTGCTAGGCTCTAAAATGTCACAACGAATATTTAATGTTACCGCTTCAGTAAATGGGTCTAATACTGCTGTTGATGCATCAGGCATCATAACCATGTCGGACTCATCAATGCCTTTCCAGCCTTCAATTGAAGAACCATCGAACATTTTACCGTCTTCAAAAAAGTCTTCATTTACTTGGTGATGAGGAATTGAAATGTGTTGTTCTTTACCTTTTGAATCAGTAAAACGAAGGTCAATAAATTTGACATCGTGCTCTTTAATTAAGTCGAATACTGCTTGTGACATTTTGTCTCTCCAGTGAGGTTAATTTTATAAATTTTTTAAATAGCCAAGTAAGTTTTAACATGGATGAAGTTATCAAGGTTGGTTACTATCATTATTCATCTATTATTGTTCATTGAATAAGCTAAAATCGTGCCAAGATTAAGTGCATTGATTTATAAGCTTTTTTATTGTTTTAACCTTACATTACGCACCGAAACGGTGCTCGTGTTGCTCTTTTTTGGTGCGCTGATAAGTCATGTAAGAATCTACTATAGAATATATTTAGCTAGTTGCCTCTAAGAATTTATACTTATTTACCTGTTATGTTTAAAATATAAGGCCAAGAACGCCTTTATTGATATTTATAGTCAGGTAAATATATATTTTTGGTATTTATACAGCTGACTTTTATGGCTTTTTATAACGTTAATGCCTTTGATGAATGAGAGCGTTTATGAATAAATTGATAGTCTCTGTGTTAGCTAAAATTTATTTTGTCATCTTTTTATTAACTACGTCGATTAGTGGCCATGCCAATGAAGAGTTAAGTATTTGGCAAAAACCAATCCTAGTTTATCAGCAAGACTTTGATTGGCTCAAACTCACCTCAGACGAGTGACTCAAAGGCGATATAGTTTCAATGTACGGTGAAAAATTAGAGTTCGATAGTGAGGACTTAATATGCAGATTGGTACGATGTAGTTGAGTTAGGTAGTAAGGCAATGGCAAAGTATTGGTATGTTTGATGGCACTATAGCGGAAGGTTATTTTGTACTAAAAGATGGTGAATTATCTTTAGTTAAACATGCTGTTACTACTCACTATATTTAAATAGCCTTTTATCTATAGCCTCTTTGGACAAAAAGGAAAGAGATTTATGGGATGGCTATATAAACGTAGGTATTAATTTACGGCAAGGTAACACTGTTCAAGTCGATTATACTTTTTCTGCTGGCATGCAAAGGCGAAGTTCGAGCAGTCGCTTTAAGGCGAATTACATCGCAGATTATAGTCGTTAGTAAGACCAAAATACGAATAAAAAAAGTTACCGCCGATAGCGAACGTTTCACTTCATCTTATTACTGGTTCTTCAGCCCGAGGATATATTTCAATGTTTCATATAATATACAAATGCTTGATGCAGCCTTTGGTGGTAATAGCCACCATTTAAAAACGGGTTTACAATCGATTTGACCAATGATTTTGAGCTTGATTTAACTTTCTATGCCGATCGTACTGACAAGCCAAAGCCTAATAGCGAAGGGGGTATACCTGAGAAAAATGATTACCGTTTAGTAGTCATTCTTGGCTATGTTTTTTAGTCTTTAAAGCGCTAAACGTCTGACTTACTCATGGCTCAGCACAACATCGGTTAACGCGTTACAACTGCAAAGTAAAATATAGCCTTGTTGCTTTTCTACCGCAGATAAGCCATTGGTTGAATGTTGCTTGACTTGACCGCTTATTAATTTCGCTTTACAACTGCCACAACAACCAGCCCGACATGAATAAGGCAATATTAAACCGGCGGCTTCCCCTTGCTCAAGTAGTGAATCTTCTTTATTACCTTCGCATTTTTTATGCCAACGGTTAAAGGAAATCGATATTTTAGCGGTTTTTTCCACTGGTTTTGTTATTTTATTTTCAGTTATCGTATTTGGCATTATATTTTTTTTCTTAGCAAAATTGACACTTGTATTAGCAGAATTGACCACTGCATTAATAGCAAGGACATTTGTATTAGTTGAACTAACACTTGGCTTCGAATATTCATATTCACCATAACTTTCGTAATGGTAATTGCTAGGCTGTAAACCTAATTTTGCTAATAGCTGTTGAGCAGATTTTCTGAATAATTTCGGTCCACAAACGAAGGTTTGATAATGACTAAGTTGCTCAATATTGTGCAGCATGTGCTCATTTAATCGTCCTTGAAAGCCATACCATTGTGGACTAGCAACTTGAGTAAGGGTGTAAATTATTTTGCAATTACCATGCTGCCTAGCCAAGCTAACAATTTCAGTGTGAGCAATCAAGTCGGTTTCTTTTTGCGCACTATGAATAAAGACCACTTGATTTTTACATTGTTTAGCGACCATATAACGTAGCATGGCAAGCATTGGGGTAATGCCACTGCCAGCACTTAACAGTAATACCTTGGGCGGAACAGACTCGCCAAGATAAAAGTTGCCAGCTACCTCTTGGGTAGAAATAGTCTGACCTACCTTAAAGTGGTCATGGAAATAGTTAGATATCTTTCCTTGTGGGATGCGCTTTATCGTGATGCTAAGGTAATCGACTGTTGTCGGTGAAGAAGACAGGGTATAACAGCAAGGTTGTATTTTTCCGGCCATTTTAAAAGTAAAGTTGAGGTGCTGGCCCGCGTAGTAGCGAAAAGATAACTTATTTGCTGATCTTGGGTAGGAGAAAATAAAAGTTTTTACATCATGGGTTTCTATTTGAATTTTTTGACAAATTAATTGGAATGTTTGCTTTGTCGCGGTTGATAGGGCCATTTTTTAATTTACTCAACTAAGTTTAAGGAGTCTGTTTACAGCTAAAGCTTAGTAATTAAGGTATGATATCGCCAATTATAGCGCTTCTTTATCCTTGATTATTATATCTATGAGCAAAAAAAATCAACATCTTCATATATTAGGCATTTGTGGTACTTTCATGGGAGGTATTGCTGCTATAGCTAAGCAACTCGGTTTTAAAGTCAGTGGCTCTGATGCAAATGTGTATCCACCAATGAGCACTCAGCTAGAGCAACTTGGTATTGAGTTAAACTCTGGTTACCAGGTAGAAAATTTCAGCGATGATATTGATATGGTTATTGTTGGCAATGCCATGTCCCGCGGTAACGCCATGGTGGAATATATGTTAGATCGTAATATCCCTTATATTTCTGGTCCACAATGGTTGCTAGATAATGTACTACAAGACCGCTGGGTAATTGCCGTTGCTGGTACTCATGGTAAAACCACTACCACAAGTATGCTGGCGTGGATTTTAGAATATGCACATTTATCACCTGGCTTTTTAATTGGCGGAGTGCCACAAAATTTTCCTTGCTCAGCTCGCCTAGGTGATGCGCCTTTTTTTGTCATTGAAGCCGATGAATACGATAGTGCTTTTTTTGATAAGCGCTCTAAATTTTTGCATTACCGTCCGCGTACGTTAGTGATCAATAATTTAGAGTTTGATCATGGTGATATTTTTAATGATCTCAGTGATATTCAGAAACAATTTCATCACCTTATCCGTACGATACCCAGTAATGGTTTGATTTTGTCACCCGCCAATGACCCAGCCATTAGTGAAACATTAGCCATGGGGTGTTGGACAGCCACAGAGTTTGCTCAGCACGATACTCACCTTGAAAAGGGTTGGCAAGTTGAAAAGTTAAATGCGCAAGGCAGTGAATTTATCGTTAAATTTGACGGTACTACACAGGGCGTAGTTAAGTGGGATCTCATTGGCGATTTTAATATTGATAACGGTGTCATGGCAATAGCAGCGGCCCGTCATGCGGGTGTACCAAGCTCAGTCGCTATTGAAGCGCTAGCAGAGTTTATTAATACTAAACGTCGTTTTGAGCTACGCGGTACAGTCAATGGCATTAGTGTTTATGATGATTTTGCTCATCATCCTACGGCCATAGCAAAAACATTAGCAGCTGTACGTGCTAAAATAACACAACAAACTCAAGCTGGGCGTATCTTAGCCGTATTAGAGCTTAGATCAAACACCATGAAATCAGGGGTACATAAAGAGGCACTGCCTCAGTCACTTATCGATGCTGATCAGGTGTTTATCTATCAAGGCGAGCCAGTAAAATGGTCATTGGCTGACATGATCAAACAGTGTCAGCCACCTTGCCAAGTCGCAGATAATATCGAAACATTAGTGGAAAATATAGCGCAACAAGCCCAAGCAGGCGATATTATTGTTGTTATGAGTAACGGTAGTTTTGCCGGAATACATGACAAGTTATTAAATCGTTTGGCGACGATAACCGTATAAATAATCAAGCCGTTTAAGTAATGCCATTCCGTACCATACCAACCTGTTTGGTATAATAGTAGTTTAACTAAATTCGTAAAAAGAGAAGCAAGCACAATGACAGTATTAACCATACTTACCGCCCCTAATGATAAGCTATTAAAACCAGCAACACCTGTTGCCGATGTCACTAAAATTCAGGGTTTAATCGATGATTTATTTGAGACCATGTACGATACTGATGATGGTATAGGTCTTGCGGCAACACAAGTTGGTAGTGGTGAGGCCGTGGTGGTTATCGATATTTCGGAAAATCGTGATGAGCCTTTAGTTTTAGTCAACCCAGAGATTGTCAGTGGCGAAGAAAAAGCTAAAGGTGAAGAAGGCTGTTTATCTGTGCCTGGTTATTACGCGGAGGTTGAGCGATTCACCAAGGTTACCGTTACAGCGTTAGATCGTGACGGTAAAAAAATAACCATTACCAGTGATGATTTTCTTGCCATTGCTATGCAACATGAAATTGATCATTTAAAAGGTAAGTTATTTATTGACTATTTATCGCCACTTAAAAAACAAGTGGCGCTAAAAAAAGTTAAAAAAATGATTAAGAACAGCTAACTTTATTGAAAGAGTAAGTGGACAGTTAATGACAAATAAATCAAGTAAGGCCGTTATGGGGCAAAGTGACTTTAATGGCATAATAACATTAGCGATTACCGGTGCATCAGGTGCCGGTTATGCCTTACGTTTAATTGAATGTTTAATCGCGGCTAATTATCAATTATATATACTGTGCTCAAGTGCCGGGCGAATTGTCTTAGATACGGAAGTGGGTGTTAAAATTCCTAGCTCCCCAGACGCGGCTAGTCGATTTCTAACTGAAAAATATCAAGCAAAAGCAGAACAAATAACGGTTTTTGGTAAAGAGCAATGGTTCTCTCCTGTTGCTTCAGGCTCTGCTGCGCCAAAACAAATGGTTGTTTGCCCTTGCTCGACCGGAACCATGGCGGCTATTTGTTATGGTATGAGTGATAACTTGATTGAGCGAGCGGCAGATGTGGTGATCAAAGAACGTGGTCAGTTAATTCTAATGATAAGAGAAACGCCGTTCTCGACCTTGCATTTACAAAATATGCTTAGCCTATCTCAACAAGGGGTCACTATTATGCCGGCCTCGCCAGGCTTCTATCACCAAGCCAAATCAATTGAAGATCTCATTGATTTTATGGTGGCTCGAGTATTAGATCATCTCGGCATAGCTCAAGATATTATGCCGCGTTGGGGTTATAGCTAAACTGAGATAAAAAAAGCGACAGACTTTAATAGCATGTCGCTTTTTTCGAACAATGTATATTACGCAATTATAATGTAAGCGTTAGATTTACTCATCAAAACTAAATTCAATATAAGCTCTTCCTACGTCACTTTTTAGCGGAATAATAATAACAGGCCCCTTGGCTTTGTGATGAATGGTGTGGTTTGGGCCAGAAACAACGATAGGTGTGGCCATATCGAACTCAATGCCTTTTTCACTTAGTAAACGCTTAGCGCCACCGGTAACCATATTGGTAATTTCACCAATTAAATCTGTAATCTCTTCATTGACTTCATCAGGTGCTTCGCCGACCATATTTTTCATTGTGGCTAAAGCTAAACTTGCTTCAAAAGTAATGGATAAAGAGCCTTTTGCTTGCTTGCTAACCATACCAATTAAACCTGAGACATCACCCATGGCGACTTCATTTTTTTTAAGTCGTGGTTTTTCTGGGGTTAATTCCATTTGAGCCATGGTTGACATGACATTAAGCATTGAAGATAAAAATGGATTAATAAACTCTACATTCATGAAGTTTCCGAATCTTAACTGTTTTAAATAAAGTACTTACTTTGATTTTGCATGCTTATTTTACAAATGTAAATCAAATAGCGTAATAGTTTTATAATTTATGCAGTTAATTGCTAGGCGGTCTAACTAGTGATCCCTTTGCGCAACGATTATCGCTTCTTTACTTCTCTAATCGAAAGTTAAGCTGCCAAAAAATGCGACACCTTTAAGATCTTTACCTTGAAAATTAACTGTTCTAACTTGCTTAGGATAAGTATCGATGAGTATTGCATTTTTTACCACTATTTGAGGTAAAAAACTTTGCTGTTTACTTTCTTGGTAGGCGATAATTTTTCCGGCACTTATTTCAAATCCCAGCCAATTTAAAGGTATTTTTATTTTGTTTTTTTTCTAGCGAAAATTTCTGCTCAAAATACTGTTGAATATATAAGTCGTAATATTTATGTGCTGCTGAAAAATGAATCTGTTTAAGCTCAGCAATGGTATTTTCAATGTCATGACTGGTAAATTGATGGACTATTTCCAGGTGTTTAGTCTTGGGGGTGGCGGTTAAATCACTTAGTCCAAAAAATAGGTATGACTAGTGGCAGTTGCCACAAGTCCAGAGTATTAAGCTTATACCATTTTCATTAACTTTGTGATCTTGTTGTGCTTAGGGATAATATTGCAGGACAAGGCGCTCGATTGACCAATAGCTGGCGTATGTGGGATTGAGAGCAACATAGTCTTGGGCTATTTTAACCCCACAAGTGGGCAAGAACTTAGTGGAATTGGTATTAGAGCAATTAAAAGCTTGCTCAGTGCCTTAAGCATTATAGGCCTTCTTCTTCCCAAGCTGGTTCGGCAAGAAATTGTAAAAAGTATTTAAGTCCTCATCCACCCAGGTCCACTGACGTTCATCTGAATTGACAATCATTGGAACGTAGTTGTGACCTACCTCATGAATAATAATGCTAATTAAGCGGTATCTAGTGCGACGAGAATAGGTTTTTATCTAAAGTAGGAAGGGCCATTGACGGTTATCATCGGATATTCCATATCACCGACTGGGCCGTTTACTGATAAAACGATATTCGCGATAAGAAGTAGATTAATTAAGATCAGTGTAAAGAGTAGGTGGGATTAGACTTAAGTACAGTTTTTACAACTACCGTGAGCTTCAACAATTTGATGACTGACGGTAAAACCGTTTGCATCAGCCATAGTACGCAAAGCTAAATCAAAATTATTAGATTGTATTTCTTCGACATGGCCACATTGGTCGCAAATTAATAGTTGCACTGGGTGATTACATTCCCCGAAGTGATGACACATTATAAAGGCATTAATCGACTCTATTTTATGGACAAAGCCCTGCTTAGATAAAAAATCTAAAGCACGATAAATGGTGGCGGGCTTGGCAGCAGCATCTATTTCCTTTAGTTCTGCTAATAAATCGTAGGCGCCAACAGCCCCATGATGATTGGCTAGCAATAAAAATACTTGTTCTCTAACTTTAGTAAAACGAGCGCCTTTTTTTTGGCAAACGAGTTGTGCTTGTTGTAATAAAGATTCTGCCGTCATGGTGATATTTAGATATATATTGTATAAGAGCTGATTGTTTTTCCAGTGTAGCATAGCTCTTTATCAGGGCGTAAATATTTTTATTTTAGGCCGAACAGATTGCTAGCATGGCTTGTTAGCGGGAGGTTTATTATGTCGTTATAAATTATTCGCCATTTAAATAGCCTTCCATTACAATGAGGTTTATTCGCCAAAAAGACAGCGCTGTCTTTTTGGCGGTATTTGATGATTTATTTGCTAGGAAATTACCATGACCCGTTATCTCGCGCTCGATGCTTTTAGAGGCATTACCATAGCTTTAATGATTTTAGTCAATACGCCGGGAACCTGGTCGCATGTTTATGCGCCCTTATTACATGCCGAGTGGCATGGCGCTACACCAACTGACTTAGTCTTCCCGTTTTTCTTGTTTATCATTGGTTCAGCCATGTTTTTCTCCTTTAAAAAGAGTAACTTCGCTGCCAGTACTGAGCAATTTAAACGAATTATTAAACGTGGCTTTATTATGTTTTTCATTGGCTTTATGTTAAACGTTATTCCCTTTACCGCTAATATTGAAGATTGGCGAATTATGGGTGTTTTACAACGCATAGGGTTAGCCTACGCTGTGGCCGCTTGTTTAGTACTTATACTAAAGCGCAGCGGCATATTTATCGTGTCAGCGGTGATGTTATTGGCTTACTGGGCATTACTCTTGAGTGTCGGTGAGGGCGCTTTAACCCTTGAAGGTAATATTATTCGTCAGTTTGATTTAGCCGTACTAGGTGCTAATCATATGTATACCATGCGCGGTGTTGCTTTTGAGCCAGAAGGCTTATTAAGTACTATTCCTGCGATAGTGAATATGTTGCTTGGTTTTGAATTAACACGTTATTTAACCAGTATTAAAGATAAAAAAAGCAGTGTTATTAAATTAATCCTGATTGGCGGCTTAGCGATAGGTTTCGCGGTGTTATGGAGCTTAATTCTCCCCATTAATAAGTCTTTATGGACACCTTCTTATGTTATTTATTCCACTGGCTTCGCTTGTCTATTACTGGCCGCCTTTATCTGGTTAATTGATATCATGAAGCAGGTGAAACTTGCCCAGCCGCTATTGGTTTATGGTACTAATCCCTTGTTTGTTTATGTATTGTCATTTTTAGTAGTGACAGTTTACTTAAATATTAATATAGCTGACGTCTCACTGTATGCCTGGTTATATCAGCAGCTTAGTGCACTATTCACGCCGAAATTAGCATCATTTATTTTTGCTTTTTCACATGTGGTATTTTTCTGGTATGTGTCATTAAAACTCTATCAACGCAAAATATTTATCAAGATTTAGTAATAAAGTTCCCGCGCTTAATTTCATCAATTATCATTGGAGTTAAGCGTTAAAAGGCTATCAAAAAACCTTATTTTTGCTATGCTTAGCTAATGATATCACACCATCAATCATGGCCTGAGTAAAGTGAAAATAAGGAGTTATTTAACGAGTGAATAAAGCTAAGCTTAGCCAAGATGAAAACTTGTCTTTCAAAGTTAGTCATCAATTATTGCCGCAAGAATATCAGCGTATTGACCTCTACTTCTCACTGCCAGTTGAAATGGGCATAAATCCGAGTACGCTCAATGAAGAAGAATTCTTTTACTCAAATATTAAAAACCAGAGTGCTTACTACGCGGATAAATTACACCTGCCTTTAGTGAGAAGTCGTTTTATTAGTCAAAATAAAGGTGAACAAAGCGATTATCGACTAAACCTTAATTTATATTGTTACCAGGTTAGCAAAGCACTGGATGCAGATATCAAACAAACACTCAAGTTGAAAACCGCAGAAGAATTTTATCCGGCGGCCATTGAATTGGCGGAGCAAACCCAGTTATTGACCAAAAAGTTAAGGCGTTATACCCCCTCAGATAATAAACTCATATCCTTTTTTGAAAATGCTGACAATTATTTAAGTTGGCATATAGAACAATCATTTTTAAAGCTGCTGACTTTGGGACCGAAAAGCTCAGAATTCACCCTTGAGCGAGAGTCGTTGTTAAGCTTATGTAAAGCTGAAAGTAGCTATCGTGTTGACAATAAGTACAACTCCCAAGTCACCCTTGATGACGCTAACCGTATAACCAATAAGATGCGGTTATTACAACGATTGATAGAATATGGCGTAGTCTTTCAACGGCAAACCCGTTATTTAAATGTTAACTTAAAGCGTTTAGTGCGTGGTGTCATCACGGCAGTTATCATGGCTTTTGTCATGGTACTGGTGTTAAATGCTCGTTCTAATTTTACTGAAGTTACGGTGGCTTTAGTGGCTTTTCTCGGGCTAATTTATGGTTTACGAGAAACATTTAAAGAAGATTTAACCAGTTTGATTTGGCGAAAAATCCAAAAAGGCCGGCCCAAGTGGCAAAATATGTTTACCCACAGTGTCACTAAAAAGCGAATATTGAGTCAAATTCTCTGGCTAGAATACATAAGTAGTAAAGATTTACCTAAATCGGTTAACGCCTTATTTCAGCAGCGTAGACAGCAAAACAAACAAGCAGCACAGCTATTACATTTTCGCTGTGACAATAAAGTGATGGCGAAAGAGTTTTTACCGGGTTATGGCGAGATCCAACTACAGACTTTTTTTAATTTAACGCCTTTTGTGCGTTTCTTAAAAAAAGGCGCTGGACGTTTATATACCCTAGATGGGCAAAAGATTTCTAGCCAAGGGGTAGAGCGGCGTTATCAAATAAATCTAATTTTACGGCATTTATCCCAAGGTGAAGAATCACTACAGCGTTTTAAAATCACTTTAAATCGCTCAGAAATTGTCAATATTGAGCTCATTGAATAAAGAAATATTACCCTAGGTACAGCTATTTATAGTCTGCTACTGCATGCAAATGAGCCTAAGTTAGTTATTGCTTGCATTTATTGCTTGTTTTCCCTACTATACGCCTCCTTAATTCAGCCTGAACTTTTGTTCCTTGCCTCAACTGGTGTTGGCTGAGCCAGACTATGAGGCTACAACCGTAAGGAGCTCGTAATGCGTCATTACGAAATCATATTTATGGTTCACCCTGATCAGAGTGAACAAGTGCCTGGTATGATCCAGCGCTACACAGACTTGATCAATGCTGCTGAAGGCAAAATCCATCGTCTAGAAGACTGGGGCCGTCGTCAATTAGCATACCCAATCAATAAATTACACAAAGCACACTATGTTCTTATGAACATTGAAGTGCCACAGTCAGTTATTGATGAACTAGAAACAGCTTTCCGTTATAACGAGATTGTTATTCGTAACATGATCATGCGTACTAAAGACGCGGTAACTGTAGCATCGCCAATGGCTGCTGCTAAAGATGACCGTCGTGATGACCGTCGTGATGTTAAGAAAGAAGTTACTACTGCGCCTGTTGAAGCTAAAACTGAAAACTCTGCACCAGAGAAAACAGAAGAAGCTGCTAGCGAATAAGTAATCTGTGATGCTCTCGCAAGATTCTTTGCAAGGTTCCATACAAGAGAATTGCCTGGTGTTGAGTGGTACGGTGGTGAAAGCCCCGAAACAGTCAACCAGCCCAGCCGGTATTGTTCATAGTCAGTTTTCTATAGACCATAAGTCTATACAAAATGAAGCTGGTTTGAATCGACAAGCATTTGTCAGAATACAAGTTGTTGCTACAGGTGAATTATCACACTTAATACGTGAATTAGTTGCTGGACAAAATGTAAAAGTGAGTGGTTTTATTAACCGTCACGAATCTAGAAATGGTAACCCACTTTTAGTGTTACATGCTCAGCAAATACAAATGATTAATTTAGACTGATTTTCTTATACTCTTTTTAAAGAGTAGATTAAGAGAATTAAGTCAGGAGAATATTATGTCTCGTTTTTTTAGACGTCGTAAGTTTTGCCGCTTCACAGCGGAAGGCGCAACCTCTATCGATTATAAAGATGTTGCAACCTTAAAAAATTATATCACTGAAAGTGGTAAAATTGTTCCTAGCCGTATCACTGGTACTGCTGCTAAATATCAGCGTCAATTAACTCGTGCGATTAAACGCGCTCGTTACTTGTCTTTGTTACCATACACTGACTTACACAAGTAAGCTTAAAGGGGTTTATTATGGAAGTAATTCTTCTAGACAAAATCGCCAAATTAGGCGGCCTTGGTGACAAGGTATCTGTTAAATCAGGTTATGCACGTAACTACTTATTACCACAAGGTAAAGCAGTATTTGCATCAGCAGCTAACGTTGAGCACTTTGAAGCTCGTCGTGCTGACATCGAAGCTAAGTTAGCTGACGTTTTAGCCGCAGCGACAGCTCGTGCAGCTAAAATTGTTGAGTTAGCTGAAGTTACTATCGCATCAAAATCTGGTGACGAAGGTAAATTATTCGGTTCTATTGGTACTCGTGATATCGCTGATGCGATCACTGAAGCTGGCGTTGAAGTTACTAAAGCTGAAGTACGTTTACCATTAGGTGCTATCCGCGAAACAGGTGAATTCGAAATCGTTATTCACTTACACACTGATGTTGATACTAGCATCAAAGTTGTAGTTATCGCTGAAGCATAATTTGTAGGAGCGACTTTAGTCGCGCGAAACAGGCATTAGCTTAGTTTCAACTGCAAAAATAAAAACACCGCACCCTCCTTGAGGTTGCGGTGTTTTTTTATGGCTATTTTTAACTCACTAGTGCGGTAAATAAATGCTAGTAGCGAAGATAGTGTTTACTTTGGCAAATATGAACTGCTCTACCTATAGAGAGCGAATTGCCCAGGGAAAATCAACAAGAGCAAGGCGCTTGAATCAGGAGTAAGAGCTGAGTAATAGTTCGCTATTATTCTTGTTATACTAAGTGAAAATAACGAAGCTATTCTGAGTTTTAACCAGTAATTTTACCAAGCAGACCCAGCTTGGATATAGAACACCGTATCCTCAGGCCCTTGAGCGATATCTATGCCCATATTAAAGCCATAACGACGGGCAACAAGGTATCTAAAGCCTGCGCCTTTACTGACTCTACTAGGGCTTGCTGAAAAATCTGAAAATTTATTGGTTGCTTTACCTATGCCGGCAAAGGCATTAACTTCCCAACGGAAATTTATTTTATAGATTAACTCTAGTTCAGACATAGCCACAGATTGCCCTTGATAGCGAGCCATAGGGATACCGCGCATACTAATGCTTGGCGTGGCATAGGGTGGTAGGAAACCATCGCTATTGGCGTAATTTGCTTCTACCCTAAACGCCGTACGCCACTGCTTAGATAGCTTGAAGTAATGCAAGGCGGTAAGCTCAGTTAAATGATAATCGACATCTGAGCCTAGAGCTTTATCAAACCAGAGGTAATTAAGTTCATACTTCAAGCCATCGGTTGGCGAAAAGAAATTATCTCTTGAGTCATACTCTAGGGTAAAACCTGCACCTGAGGTGGTGATGTTTCTTGTTAGTACGTTAGTTAATGCTTCTTGGTACTCGGGCGGAAAGTTACCAACTAAGTCGTTGATATTACTTGGTGAAATTTGAGCATCAATATAACGATGAGTAGGGCCTAAATAAAAGTTGCTATCCGCAAGTTTAAATTTTACTGTTTGCATAATAACGCTGGCTTGAGTTTTTATTTCCAAGGGTTTATTAAGGATAATGTCACCAAAACCGTAAAAATCAATGTTCATATCACCGTAGCCACCGGCGCCCATATAGCGAATTCTCCCCTGGTTAAAAAAGCCAAGGTGACCACCACCAATCAAATACGAATCGTTACCGGTATAGGCAGCAAACGCTACGGAGACGCTGGGTGGTAGTAAACTCTTAGCCGCTTTATCATTGCTTTCATCTTGCATGGTTTTTAACCGCGCTGCTTGCTCTTCTTCAGATTCATGAAAAAACAAGCCCATCATCCCTAAGCCACCTTCTACAGCTGGATCGGTAATAATAATCGGTACAGGTAAAAAACCATAAGCATTTTCTGACAGGTAACGTGAAGCATCGAACTGGCCATCTAACTGATCGGTAAATATTCCGGAGGATGCCAGCACATTGGTCGATAAAAGGGACATCAAAATAGATGCGGCGATTTTTTTAAATAGGGTCATGCTTTACTCTTTGAAAATACTTGCTGAAAACGTAGCCAAGATGTTGAAATGTGTATTCGAATTGTAACAATTTTCCATTAGAAGCACATGATTAGCAAGGATGATTATAACGTCAGTTGTATATTTTATCTGTTAACCATTGATGTGCGGCACTATTTACCGTGCGCTGATGTTGCAGTGGGAACAGCTCTACCCTATTACTCTGCGTTTGTGCAAACGGATAAATACTGACTAGCTCCTCTTGGTAAGGCGAGGTATTGGCAAAAAAGCTGGGTGCGATAAATTTTTGCTTGCTAGCTAGCCTATAAAGGTAATGTTATAAGTTAGCTAATGGTTTAAAATTGTCGTTAATTACGCCTTTATACCTTTACCCACTAAAGTCTCTTATGAAAAACCTAGTACTAATGAAATTACTGCCTTTATGTCTGTGGTCATTTAGCTTGCTAAGTGATGCCAATGATAAAGCAGGCAACACGAATGAAAAAGACATCGCGGTTGCAGCAAATAAAGTCAGTAAACCGTCAGAAACAAAGGGAAAGTCCGCTTATTTTGATCGCCTATCGACTCAAAAGAAGGCTGAATTTGATCCCTATATTATGACCCCCCATAAAATGACTTATCTTTTACCGCTAAGTGTTTCAAATAATATGAATAGGCAAGCTTACGATGGTATAGGGCAGTGGGGTGAAGACATTCAAAGTATTGAAGCTAAATTTCAATTTAGCTTAAAGATCCCTTTAACGCGAACCGCCATTTTTACCGAAGGTGATAGCCTAGAGTTTGGCTTTACCTTGCAATCTTGGTGGCAACTTTATAACCAAGAATTATCACGCCCATTTAGAGAAACCAATTATCAACCTGAGCTGTTTTATACCGCACCGTTAACTTGGCAACCGCTTGGCGGCCAAACTAATATGGTGGTGGGTTTTGAGCATCAATCTAATGGTCGTACACAAATGTTATCGCGTAGTTGGAACCGTTTGTACTATATCTTTACCTTTGCTAAAGATAATTATGCGCTGTCTTTGCGTCCATGGTGGAAAATCCCTGAAGGCAATAAAGAGACAACACCTACAGAATCAGGTAATGATAATATCGATATTACTGATTATATGGGGCACTTTGATCTAACTGTCCTGTATAAATGGGACAGCTTGGAGTTTTCTTTTGTTGGCCGCCGAAATTTTAAAGCACAAAAGGGTGGTTTTGAGGCAGGAATGACCTTCCCACTTTCAGGTAAGTTGAAAGGCTATTTACAATTTACTAATGGCTATGGTGAAAGCTTAATTGACTATAATCATGCACAGAAAACGTTTGGTATTGGTATCGCCTTAACCGAAATATTATAAACTGGGCTAGCTCAATAGGTAGGATTGAGCTGAAACTCGCCTGTTGAAGGTTCATGGGTATAGACTATTAAATAAAGGCTGTTACTGATTTGAGTAACAGCCTTTTCTTTGCGCTAAGGTTGCTTATCTAAGTTGCTCAGCTAAGACGTTAAAGTCGGTAACTGAGGGGAAGTCTTTAATGATACTTGCTGCTTTTTTACTGTCGGGATTAGCAACGGCTAACAAATGTTTAATGCCATATTGCTGAGCAGATTTAAGTATTTCTACACTATCATCAATAAATAGCGTTTTATCACAATCAAAGCCATGTTTGTCTTGCAGACGTTGCCACAGTAATTGTGACTCTTTGCTGACGCCAAATTCATGGGTAGAGTATAGGGCATCAAAATATTGGTCTAACTGGGTACGTTCAATTTTTAAGGATAATGCTTCAGGGTGAGCATTGGTCACCAAAACAACGTCTCTGCCACTGGCTCTCAGTGCTAATAAAAAATCTCTGGCATCACTGCGTAAATGAATTAAGTGTTGAATTTCGCGTTTGAGTTCTTTAATCGGCATTTGGGTTTGTTCAGACCAGTAATCTAGGCAATACCATTCAATAGTACCGACAACCGCTAAGTAATCAGCTTTTAGCTTAGCTTTTGCTGCCTCTATCGATATCGACATTTTTTCACTGTAACGTAAAGGTAGGTGTTCTAGCCAAAAATGATTATCAAAGTGTAAATCTAAAATGGTGCCATCCATATCAATTAACACGGTAGAAATTTGTGACCAATTAATGTTTGCCATATTGGCCATTCCTCAAAATAAATATCAGTGCAATAAATATTAGCATTTTGCTATTCCAAAAGTATTGTTTATCGTGTCATTATAGTGATATCTAATGAACAAAAATAACTAAAGTAGCTAGCTTTATGGCTGATAAAAATCAATTACCTACCATTACTCATCGCCAACAAGTGGCTAAAAGTAACTTATTCGCTATTGAGCAAATAGATCTCACTTTTAGTAATGGTGAAAAAAGGCAATATGAGCGTATGATTGGCTCTGGTCGTGGCGCTGTCATGATCGTACCTATGCTTGATGATGAGACCTTATTACTGGTTCGTGAATACTGTGCCGGCACCCACAGTTATTTATTAGGCTTCCCGAAAGGCCTTATTGATCAAGGTGAGCTGCCTCAGCAGGCTGCCAATAGAGAACTACAAGAAGAAATTGGTTACGGCAGTGAGCAATTATATCAGGTTAGTGAATTAATGATGGCACCGGCATTTTTTAACGCAAAAATGACCATTTTTTTAGCTAAGCAACTTTATAGTGCCGAGCTTGAAGGTGATGAGCCAGAACCATTAGAAGTGGTATCTTGGCCGATTAAAGACTATAAAGAACTGTTACAACAACCTGATTTTACCGAAGCACGCAGTATTGCAGCATTAATGTTAGTACGAGATTTTCTTGAAAATTAACTTTCAATGAATTGATAGTTATCAGGTACTAAAGCAACGATGAACGGGGTATAACGATGAGCCAAGATAAATTATTAAATATTGCTTTAGAGAGTGCAAAAAAAGCCGGCGTAGAAGTAATGAAATATTATCGTCAAGGCAACTATACCGAAGAAACAAAAGCTGACGAAAGCCCAGTTACCAGTGCTGATATTGCTGCCAATGATATTTTAATGGACCAGCTTAAGACACTGACCCCTGATATTCCTATTATTTCAGAAGAAGTAGGAGCCGTGCCATTTAGCGAACGGAAAAATTGGTCACGATATTGGTTACTCGACCCGATAGATGGTACCGGTGAATTTATTATTGGTAGTGGCGACTTTGCTGTCAATATTGCGCTGGTGGAAAATGGCTGGCCAACAATGGGTGTTATTCACGCCCCGGATCACTGCCTGACTTATTATGGCCAAAAAAACCTTGGTGCTTTTAAAGACAATTGCCAAGCAAGTCATGCCATTAAAGTGGCTGACTATGAAGAAAATCGCCGTATTAAAGTTGCGATTAGTCGTCGTCAACAGCTAGAGCCTATAAAGCAATATTTAAATGATGACTATGATTTTGATTATATTGCTTTAGGCAGTTGTTCATTAAAAAATTGCCTTATCGCGGAAGGTGGGGCTGACTGCTATATACGTATTGGTGTTACGGGTGAGTGGGACACTGGCGCAAGCCAATGTATTCTAGAGCAAGCGGGTGGTGATATTTTAGATAGTGAGTTTAATCCGCTTAGTTACAATAAGCGAGAAAGCTTACTTAACCCAGATTTTATTAGTTTAGGCGCCAGAGACTTTACCTGGAAAAAAATTATTAAAGCGCATAGAAAAGTATATGAATAACAAGCAGCTAATCAAACTAAGGCTAATTCTAATTTATACTAAGTGATGCAGCGCTAAAATACAGTTAAAATGAAGTAGTTCGTTTTGCCTAAGATTTATGCTAAATTAGCGTTCTTAGTCGAAGTCAGCTGAGTGCTAACTTCCGATACTATCATCATAGAGGCCATTTTGTTTTAGCTATGTTATCAAACGTATTAAAAACACATACATCTCGCCATCAAGCAGGGCGCCGTCCTTGCTTCTTTAAAAGTATCGATCAGATCTAAATCTTTGGTAGATAGCCACTGCTGTCAGCCAAAATATCACAGTGTTATTTTTCCTGACCATTTTGCTATCTGCTATTTTTTCAGCTATTAATTTTACCTGTATCAATACCTTTACCCGTAAGGTTAATAGCTGGAGTTATCAACCTTGAATATTCAATTAATCTTATTTAATTAATACTACTTAATTAAAACTACTCCATAAGTAAGAGGACAAACCATGGCAGCGCAAGTAACCGCACTTTTTAATGAGATTTGGCAACAGTATCTTAGTGTGACACCGTCAGCAAAAAGCATTCACCAATTATTAGGTAAAGGTAAGGATGTCATCAATGATCATGTTGCTTATCGTACTTTTAATCACCCTAAAATTAACTTACAGCAATTAGCGAAAGGCCTACTGAAACTCGGTTATACCGAATGTGGTCAATATGATTTCTCAGCAAAAAAATTAACAGCAAAACATTTTGAACATCCTGACAGTACTATGCCTAAGGTCTTTATTAGTGAGCTACGCGTAGAAGAATTCTCTAGTGAAGTACAAGAGATTATCACTGGCTTAATCGATCAATTACCCGAAGATGTTAGTGACCGTGCTGACTTTCTTTATTCAGGTCGTCTTTGGGAAATTAGCTCAAAAGACTATGCAACCTTGTTAGATGTTAGTGAGTATGCCGCGTGGTTAGCCGCTTGGGGTTATCGTGCCAATCACTTTACTGTCAGCATAAACCACCTAGCTAACTACCAAGATATTGAAACAGTAAACGCTACCCTTAAAGACGCTGGTTATGCACTTAATACTAATGGTGGTGAAATTAAGGGTGATAAAGAAGTGATGCTAGAGCAATCATCGACTCTTGCTGATAAGGCGCCAGTGAAGTTTACCGATAAAACTATGGAAATTCCAAGTTGTTTCTATGAATTTGCTAAACGTTATCCAATGGCTAATGGTGAGTTGTATACAGGTTTTGTTGCCGCCTCGGCAGATAAAATTTTTGATAGCACCAATGCTAAAGGCTAGTTAAAACTGGACCTGCGGAGTTATTAACAACAGCCGTAAGAATCAAAACTTAAAAGCCAGTGCTTAGTCACTGGCTTTTTGCTAATTATTTGTAATTTATCTCTTTCAATAAAAATAGTGTCACGCCATTGCCGATTTTTACTATTGTTAAGCCAAGCAGGATTAGTAATTAACACCAGATGAATAGTGTTATTCTCTTAGTAGCGTTCGATGCGTTTTGATCACGGTAACACTAATATCTAATTCATCAGCAATTTCGGTAATGATATCTTTGATGATGCCGTCATCGAGTTGCTCTGCTCTTTCAATAGCATAGGGTGCCAGCATTATGCTCACCGTAGCCAATAATTAATTTAGTTTTATTGTCAGCAAAGCCAGCGTTGAGCTGAAGGCGGAAAAAGCACAACCAGCTTAACTATTCTAAATATCATCATCATAAAGTCGATACTTCCTCTAAGCTAATTAATGCTTTACTCAGTATAGATGAGCGAGTTAAATACTGGTTAACTTGAACGTAAATTAGCCTTCTTCTTCCATCCCTGCTGTGAATTGCTCACTGGGCAATATATTGACACTTTCATGAAGCTCTGAATAAACTAACACCGCATTACCTTGTGCAAGCTGCTTTTTTACTTGCTCAATCTTTGCTTGCTGGCTAACATCTTCAGCACCATATTCAGTTCCTTCACGTAAAATGAAGTCTTCAATAATAGCAACTAAGGTTTCGTTTGATAGTTGTTCTAAGGGGATAATCATAAAGGGCTCTTCAGGCTTTTTAATAATGAAGTGCTATTGTAGCGCTGAATTTTCACTATTGCTCGATACTAATTTATTAAAGAGGTTGCCTTTACGTTCTTCTTCATTTTTATTAGTGATCTTAGTGATGCTTTAACACTTGGTAACAGCACGGCATTTTGTTCTTGTTCGCTCGTTTTAGTGGTGGTGGCAGCAAACTTGGTATGTTCAATAGGTGAGCGTATAACACTATGCTTTAATTAACGTATCGTTGCAGTGGCAAGTAAAATTGGACACTGTTTCACTAGATTAATTTATTAAAGAGTATGCCTTTACGTTCTTCTTCATTTTTCTTAGTGATGCTTTAACACTTGGTAACAGCACGGCATTTTGTTCTTGTTCGCTCGTTTTAGTGGTGGTGGCAGCAA
>NZ_BDQM01000036.1 GCF_002207865.1 Colwellia marinimaniae | reverse complement strand
CGATTAGCTCAGTTGGGAGAGCACCGCCCTTACAAGGCGGGGGTCACTGGTTCAAGCCCAGTATCGTCCACCACTTTATTGTTATTTAACTATGAAAGTAAATAGCAATAGCAATGTTTATGATTCGAAAAGCTTCAAGCCCGCTCTTATCAAGAAACATCCACCACTCTTAATACCTTTCTTTATATTATATATTTTTACAAGCTGTGCAGATTTACTGATTCAAGTCCACTATTTTATTAAATACTCTCTACCTGCTAATTTTTATCAGCCGCAGATATCTGCTAATAAAGAGAAATTTACCAGTGTATTTTAAGCACTGTCATTGTTTTCAAAGATAAGCTATTTAATTACATCAAAGTGATGAATTAACTTACCCTCAGTGGTAAAATGCCGTCAATTTTTTAGACTTACCTTACTGATGCCATGTTCTTTCGACAATCAAAGTACGGCTTTAGTTACTTTATATTGAGACTTTTATGACTTTAACAACACGTTTTGCCCCAAGCCCAACAGGTTATTTACATGTTGGTGGTGCTCGTACTGCCTTATATAGCTGGTTATATGCCCAAAAAAATGGTGGTGATTTTATACTTCGTATCGAAGATACCGATTTAGAGCGTTCAACCCAAGCTTCAGTTGATGCCATTATGGATGGTATGAACTGGTTAAATCTTAAGTGGACTCATGGTCCCTATTTTCAAACAGAACGTTTTGATCGTTATAAAGAAGTCATCGAACAACTACTTGCCTCGGGTAATGCGTATCGTTGTTACAGCACAGCGGAAGAAGTTGATGTGATGCGTGAGGAAGCTAAAGCGAAAGGCGGTATTGAAAAATACAATGGCTTATGGCGTGACCGTACTGACCACCCAACAGATAAACCTTTTGTTATTCGTTTTAAAAATCCGCTTGAAGGCGTCGTGGTAATTAAAGACATAGTTAAAGGTGACATTACCATTAGTAATGAGCAGTTAGATGATTTAATCATTGCGCGCTCTGATGGTACACCAACATACAACTTAACTGTGGTTGTTGATGACTGGGATATGAAGGTTTCTCATGTTGTCCGTGGTGATGATCATATTAGTAATACCCCGAGACAAATTAATATTTTTCGTGCTTTAGGTGCCCCTGTACCTGAATATGCCCACCTGCCAATGATTTTAGGTGAAGATGGTAAGCGTTTATCTAAACGCCATGGCGCTGTTAGTGTGATGCAATATCGCGATGATGGTTACTTACCTGAAGCGCTGCTAAACTATTTAGTGCGTTTAGGTTGGTCACACGGCGATAAAGAAATATTCTCTCGTGAAGAGATGATTGAGTTATTTGATTTAAAAGATTGTAATCGTGCACCGTCTGGTTTTAATACCGATAAACTTATCTGGGTAAACCAGCACTACATGAAAACCTTAGACCCTGCTTATGTTGCTGAGCACTTAGCGTGGCACATGAAAGAGCAAGGGATTGACACCACTAAGGGGCCTGCTTTAGCTGATATTGTTAAAATTCAAGCAGACAGAGTGAAAACTCTGAAAGAAATGGCTGAAATTTCACGTTATTTCTATGAAGACTTTACCGAGCTTGATGCAAAAGCGGTTAAAAAACATTTACGTCCAGTGGTTAAAGAGCCAATGTTATTAGTAAAAGAAAAACTAGCGGCATTAACTGATTGGTCACCAGAGCCTATTCACGCCGCAATTAACGATACTGCAGTTGAATTAGAACTTGGCATGGGTAAAGTTGGTATGCCACTGCGTGTTGCGGCCACAGGCGCCGGTAACTCACCATCACTTGATATTACTTTAGCCTTGTTAGATCAAAAGAAAGTGTTAGAGCGAATTGATCAAGCCTTAGTGCTTGTTGAAGCAAGAATTGCTGCGAGTTAATGACCATTTTAAACACGTTAAATAAATGTAGGAGAGTGCCTAGTGCAATTTAGTGATTTTGGTTTAGACAGATGTTTAATAGATACCGTTAATCATCTTGGTTTTAGCGAGCCAACACAAATTCAGCAACAGGCGATTCCTGCGGCAATGGCGGGGCATGACTTAATTGCTTCATCGAAAACTGGCTCAGGTAAAACGTTAGCTTTTATCCTGCCAGCGATACAAAGGTTAACTAAAAACCGTGCTTTATCTAAGCGTGATCCACGGGTAGTTATTTTAACGCCAACACGTGAATTAGCTAAGCAGGTCTTTAGTCAATTACGTTTGTTTACTGCTAATACCCAATTTAAGGCAGTGCTGATTTTAGGCGGTGAAAACTTTAACGACCAAGTGAAAGTGTTAGAGAAAGACCCGCATTTTATTGTCGCCACCCCGGGTCGTTTAGCGGATCATTTAAAGCAAGGTCATTTCTATTTAAATGGCTTAGAGCTGCTTATTTTAGATGAAGCCGATCGCATGCTGGATTTAGGTTTTAGTAAACAGCTCACGCAAATAAATAATGCTGCCGATCACCGTAAACGCCAAACCTTATTGTTTTCAGCAACCTTAGACCATGCGCAAGTGAATGACTTTGCCAAAGAGTTATTAAAAAAACCGAAACGTATTGCCATAGCATCAGCTCATACCGAACATGAAGATATTACCAAACGTTTCTTTTTAGCAGACAATCTCAGTCAAAAAGAAGTACTTTTACAGCATTTCTTAACGACAGAAATTTCCCAGCAAATCATTATCTTCACGGCAACACGAAGTGATACTGAACGTTTAGCTACTATGTTAACCAAGCAAGATCTTAATGCGGTCGCCTTAAGTGGTGACTTAAACCAAGGCCAACGTAATCAAATTATGGACAGTTTTGCTAAAGGTAAACACAAGATATTGGTTACCACAGATTTAGCTTCACGTGGCCTTGATTTAATCAATGTTTCGCATGTGATTAACTTTGATATGCCAAAACATGCGGAAGAATTTGTCCATCGTATTGGTCGGACGGGTCGTGCAGGAAGCAAAGGGGATGCGATTTCATTAGTCGGGCCAAATGATTGGTTAAGCTTTAAAAACGTTGAAGCTTTCTTGCAGAAAAAAATAAGCTTTACTAAAGTTGCTGGTATTAAAGTCAAATTTAAAGGCTTAAAACCGAGAAAAGAAAAAGTGGTTAAAGCTAAAGTGACTAGCACGATAGAGCAAAAACCGCTTGCTAAGAAACCGAGAAAAGTCATTAAGAAGACATTTCTTGATATAGAAGATGCTGGCGCCATGAAAATTATTAAGCGTACGAAAGCATTAACACCTGAGCAAATTGAAAATTCGTCCAAAAAAGAACAGGATTAGCATTTTTCGCTAATAAAGAGAAAAGGCAACTTCGGTTGCTTTTTTTATACCAAAAATAACGTGTTTTGAGTAAGTTAGCATTATGTTGGCAGTAAGTTGGACATAAGTTGGATTTATTCTACTCGAGCCAGCTATGCCGACATCGAAATCCCCGCAAATAAATGACTTAGAAGCTATAAAACCGTGGTCAGTTTCACTCAAGCATAACACTTAGCAGACGCAGTGCATCTAACCCCGACTAACGGTATAATGTGATACCAGTCAGACTTTACCAGCAAAGCTATGTTTAATGCCAACCACTAACCCAACCACTAACCCAACCAGTTTAACAGAGCTCGCTGAGCCAAACCAAGATCAGCAGCACCAACACTTCAAAATATTTAAGCCATATGGTTTTTTAAGCCAGTTTTTACCCGAAGCACGAAAGAAGAAAAACCTGCTAGGTGAGCTATTTAACTTTCCCGAGAAAACGATGGCGATTGGCCGATTAGATCACGACTCTGAAGGCTTATTGTTACTGACAACCGACGGTATGATGAGCTACAAAGTCAGAGACAAAGCTATAGAGAAAGAGTACTACGTGCAAGTTGATGGCGTGATCACGGTAGAAGTCATGTCACAGCTGCAAAATGGTGTTGAGATTGCTATTAATGGCACTAAATATCTAACCCTGCCTTGTAAAGTGTTCAAGTTAGACGGTGAGCCACAACTGCCCACTCGTGGTCGTAAAATTCGCGATTCGAGACATGGCCCTACTAGCTGGATATCTATCACTCTGTGTGAAGGCAAAAATCGTCAGATAAGAAAAATGACGGCGGCTGTGGGCTTTGCCACATTAAGACTGGTAAGAGTTCGGATTGGCGACATCCATATAGATAGCTTGATTGCCGGTGATGTTGTTACGCTAGCTAATTTTGACGGCGCACTTAAGCGCTAATGCCAAGCACAGCGGCTGTGGTAAGGCTGACTGAGGTGTCTTGTTAACTGTATCTCTCTAATCGCTTTGAGGCTTTTTGTGCTATTTCGAAACTTGATCCGATTTTTCTGTATAATTCATTAGGGTGGAAGCCTTGAGGATATTCTTCACCATTACTGTGATGATAGCTCTCAGCCATCTTGTGATGCTCAGGACAGAGAGAAATACCATTTTCCTTAATATAGCCACCAAATGGCATTAGATTTCTTTCCGTAATGTGATGGACGATCAAATTGTCAGTCTGTCGACAGAATACGCATTTATTTCTATCCCGCTTAAAGACAGAGTCCCTGAAGTTTTGACGTACCTGTTTTTTGTTGCCACTCATAGAACCTCCCCAATTTGTAACCTCCAATATTCAGTTAACGCCCTAATAATGACTTTAAGAAAAGTAACTAGTTTATTGGTAGCACATGTATAGCGTTTTGATTTGAAAATTTATTGTTTAAAGAATAACACCAAAATGTCTGTTAATACCACAATATAGTCTTTTACACCTGATTCATACCATACTTATATTGCTTCAGGTCAGTGCTCTACATTCCTCGCCAGTCCTTTATTGAATGGACATCAAAAACGTTTATTCATCATATTGGGCTGGAGTATACTCGGTGCAACAAGGTCAAAAAGGAAACTCACATCAATCAGCAATTAGAATTTTATCCTTTTAATGGCTCATAATTTATGGATCAGAATACTGTTTCGATGTTGGCAGACAAGAAAACGCTATAGTGAAGCTAAATATCTGAAGACACTGAGAGATAGAAAATCACCTTTATTATTGTGAGAAAAGGTTGGCTAAAAGACTCAGGACGTGAAGAATAAATTAGGGGGGGTAGGTGGTGAAGCTAATTTGGATTGGTTTTTCTATCGATAACAATGAAGTAAGTGAGTGCGTGTAACGCATCCGCTTACATCATTGTTATGTGCTACGGTTTAAACAGCAACAACTTTATTTGCACATGGACCTTTCTGTCCTTGACCTACTTCGTATTCAACGGCTTGACCATCAGCCAATGTTGCATATTCACCGCCTGATTGAATTTCTGAATGATGAACAAACAAATCTTTACTTCCGTCTTCTGGAGTAATGAAGCCGAAACCTTTATCTGAATTAAACCACTTAACTATACCTTTACTCATAACGTTCTCTTTATTTTTGGTGAAAAATATAATTCTGATTTGCTATCACCATTACAAAATCAGATTTTGAATTTAATTAAGCCACTTTAAGCTGCAACTTGTATTGCGGATTAACGATGTTTACCTTTTTTATTTTTCACACTAGCCACCTTTCGCGCAATAACAAGTAACTCAGATGAAATATCATCGGCTCGATCTTTTATTAATTAGCTCATATCACCCGATGAAAATAGTAAACCTCGCTCAGGTTTTATGCCTAACGATGGAATGAAATTTTTTGTTTTACCCGTACTACCAGTATCAATATAGTAAAAAAAGTTTCTTCATTAAAGCTCTGAAGCACTTTTTTGAAGATAATAACTTGTTCGGTAATTGATTTTATTTGAGACTATAACGTTTCAACTAATTCCGGCAATATTTGAAGATGGTTTAATTACGTAATTTAGCTCTTATAGGCTTATCGTGACAATGTCGAAAGGCACTCACTTTACCGTTGCAGCAAATCAGCATTAACCATCAGGTTAAAACATCATTGTACAGTGAAAAGAAGCGAGTAAATAGTCTTTAGACTTCTTATACTTTGTTAAATACTAAATATGTAAGGCAGGGAGCTTCAATCCCAGCATTAATTAGCATGTTAGCTGAGAGCCATCAACAATTTCCCGATGTTTTTTATAGTAGCCATAGTTTTAACCGTATTTACCCATAGCTGATTAAGCGACGTTACTCGGCAATAAGTTGCTTAAGGCTATAATGGCTATCATTACTACCTAATTTAGTTTTCATATAAGGTAATATTTCTTCAAGTTGGGTCGTTAATTGCCATGGCGGGTTAACAATAAACAAACCAGTGCCGGTCATGCCATATTCGTCAGTATCCGCTGTCATGCAAAATTCAACTTGCAGCACATTTTTAACCGCACTTGCTGTGAATGCTTGCTGCATTTCTTCAACTAGCTCACGCTTAACCACAGGATACCAAAGAATGTAAGTACCAGTAGAAAACTTAGCATAGGCCTTGATGATGGTCTTGACCGCTTTTTGATAATCTTCTTTAAGCTCATAAGGCGGATCAATAAGTACTACACCACGGCGACTTGGTGGTGGTAATAAGCCGAGTACACCTTTATAACCATCAGACTGCTTAACAAATACTTTACGCCAGCGCTGACAAAAATCTTCTAAGTGTTTAATATCCGTTGGGTGTAATTCAAATAAATGACTGCTGTCTTGGCGACGAACAAAGGCTTTAGCTATGCCAGGAGAGCCAGGATAAACCTTAAGTTCACTACTTGCTTCGCTATCAGGACTGAGGTTAAGGCGGTTGATTAGCGATAAATAAGGTGCAAGTGCTTCAGGTGCATGGTCATCGTTAATTATCTTGGCAATACCGTCTTTATACTCCCCCGTTTTTTGCGCATACTCTTCGGCCAATTGATACATGCCCGCGCCAGAGTGACTATCTATATAACAAAAGCCTTTTTCTTTACGAGTCATATAATCAAGTACCAGCGATAAAACACTGTGTTTGAGTACATCGGCAAAATTGCCAGCATGAAAAGCGTGACGATAACTAAGCATAAAAAATATCTTCTTCAGTAGGCGCGGTTTTAACCGCGCAAATAAGGGGGTAGCAATATTTAGCGCGACTGAAGTCACGCCTACGTTATGCTTGGCTAGCTAAGTACTCATCATAAGTACCGGCAAAGTCGATATAACCGTCTTTGGTTAATTCAATAATACGAGTGGCGATAGTTGAAACAAACTCTCGGTCATGGCTAACGAATAAAAGCGTACCCTCATATTGCTCTAACGCCATATTTAATGATTCTATGGATTCCATGTCCATGTGGTTGGTTGGTTCATCAAGCAGTAAAATATTAGGCTGTTGCATCATTAACTTACCAAATAACATCCGACCTTTTTCACCACCGGATAACACTTTAATTGATTTTTTAATGTCATCAGCGGAGAACAGTAAACGCCCTAAATAGCCACGAATCGCTTGCTCGTCATCAGTGGGTTGACGCCACTGGCTCATCCAGTCAAATAAGGTCATGTCATTTTCAAACTCAAATTCATGATCTTGTGCGTAATAACCAATATTTACATTTTCAGACCAAGTAAACTCACCTGAATCTTGCTCATAAGCGACTTCGTTCATTAACATACGTAAAAAGGTTGTTTTACCAATACCATTTTCACCAATAATAGCGATGCGTTCACCTACTTCAATTAATAATGAAATATCTTTAAGAATATGATTACCATCAAAGCTCTTATTTAGTTTCTCAACTACAAGCGCATTACGGAATAATTTCTTTTCTTGCTCAAAGCGAATAAACGGGTTACTTCGACTGGATGCTTTCACTTCTTCTAACTGAATTTTATCAATGCGCTTAGCACGAGAGGTGGCTTGTTTTGCTTTAGACGCGTTAGCTGAGAAACGCGCCACGAAGGCTTGCAGTTCGCCAATTTGTGCTTTTTTCTTGGCATTATCTGATAATAAACGTGCTCTTGCTTGAGTCGCTGCCAACATGTATTCGTCATAGTTACCCGGGAAAACACGTAGCTCACCGTAATCTAAATCGGCCATATGGGTACAAACACTGTTCAAAAAATGTCTATCATGAGAAATGATGATCATGGTTGAATTACGTTCATTTAACGTTTCTTCTAACCATTGGATAGTGTGAATGTCCAAGTTGTTGGTTGGCTCATCTAATAATAAAATATCAGGATCTGAAAATAGTGCTTGAGCAAGTAATATACGTAACTTAAAACCCGGCGCTATTTCACTCATTAAACCGTAATGTTGCTCTACTGGGATACCCACGCCAATTAACAACTCACCAGCACGAGCTTCTGCGCTGTAACCATCCATTTCGGCATATTCAGACTCTAAATCGCCTACTTTCATGCCATCGGCTTCGCTCATTTCAGGTAAAGCATAGATGCGGTCACGTTCTTCTTTAACTGCCCAAAGTTCGGTATGACCCATAATTACGGTGTCAATCACGCTGTAGTTTTCAAAGGCGAATTGGTCTTGACTTAATTTACCTAAACGTTCACCGGTATCAAGGGTAACATTGCCACCGGTTTGCTCTAAATCACCACCTAATATTTTCATAAAGGTAGATTTACCACAACCATTGGCGCCAATTAAGCCGTAACGATTACCGTCACCAAATTTTTGTGAGATGTTTTCAAACAATGGCTTAGCGCCAAATTGTTGGGTTATGTTATTTGCTGATAGCATATGTGTTCCGTCGAATGTTGAGGTTTACTGAGTCAAATGTGCCAGTAATTTTACCGATAATTACCGAACAAGACGTAGTTACCGGACAAGTAATACGCGCGATTATACACTAGTGTTTAAAAGCCGCATACGATAATTTCCAGATTAGCTATGTTCAAATAAACTAGTTTATGGATATGTAACCTTAGGGCTATTTCAGCAAAACTAATATATTCACATATAATATAAAGATGGATAAAATACTTTCAGGGATGATTTTACTGCTCGACGTTGAATAAGAGGTAGTATTATGAAAACACTGATAAAGTTTCTCTATTTAAGCCTATTTGTATTTTTTGCTATTAGCTCAAAGCAATTAAGGTTCGCTGGAATTTATAGCCAAGCGCGTTTTATCAATATAGCTAAGGAGGTCGGGCTAAAGTTATCTTCAGATAAAGCCGCATGGCTAACCGCTAAAATAGTGCTCAAAGTAAAAACGTTAAAAGCCTTTATGCAAAGCCAAGATAACCCTGATCCTAGCCATGAAAAAGCGGTGTCATTAACGGATGACGTTAATGATCTTGTTGAAGCACTAGTTGTTGAAAACAAAAGTAGCTATATCTATCGGTGTTTTGTCCGGTTTACCTAAAATTAATGCCTAGAATAAAAGCCAATTTTTATGCATAACGCCATAAGTCACTTTTCAATGGTTCACCTCACAAGGTCTTTATCTTTAAGGCTAATGACGCTATTTTTATTGATTAGCTTGATAAAAACCAAGTCCCTGCATAAGCTTTCTAGCAACTTTATGCTATTTCAGGATTTAACGTTTAGGGGGCACAATGAGTAAAACAATTTTAGTGGTTGATGACAGCATAGTTTCACGCATGATGATAAAAACAATTATAGAAGCCCATGTAAAAGGGGTGGATATTATTGAAGCTGGTAATGGCGAGCAAGCACTCGACAAAGTAGCTCAAGGTAAGTCGATTGATATCGCCTTTGTTGATTACAATATGCCGGGCATGACCGGACTTGAGTTAATCAGTGCTTTAGCGGATAAGCTGACCATTCCAAAAATCGCTTTACTGACCGCAAATATTCAAGATGAAATCAAAGCTCAAGCATTAGCGGCTGGAGTAACATTTATGAATAAACCTATTGATGAAGAGGTTATTGCAACTTTTTTACATAACTAGCAGTAAGAATAACAAACGAGTATTTATTATATGCCAGATAAATTGACTCCCCTTGAAATAGACGCTTTAACGGAAATTTTCAATATTGGTATTGGTCGAGCTGCTAGATCCTTGAATCAAATGGTTTCACAAACGGTTGACTTAACTATTCCTGAAATCGAGATATTACCCAATAATGAGGCTAAACAAAGGCTTGATTTTGATACTTCTATGGAAATTAGTGCCGTTACCCAACGTTTTTCCGGGGACTTTCAAGGGCAGGCTTTATTAATGTTTAGTAAAGATAATGGTTTGCAGCTGGTTAAGTTATTACTTGGTAATAAAATACCGATTGAGGACTTATCAGAGTTAGAGCAAGATTCTTTAGTTGAAATAGGCAATGTTATCTTAAATGCTTGTTTTGGTACTGTGATTAATTTTTTACAAGCGTCTATCTCAATCGATATGCCTGAGTTTATCCAAGGCAATCTTGATCAGGTTTTTACCTACAGTAGTGAATACGACTGGTCACTGTATATTAAGGTGAAATTTTCTTTACCCAGTGTTGATATTACCGGGTATATTTCCTTTATTATGGATATTACTTCATTAGAAGTTTTTCAAGAATCAGTGCGGAAATTTGTTTATGGAATCACGAATGCTGCTCACAGCTAAGGTGATGATATGGCAACGTTAAGCAATGATATTCTTTATGCCTCCTTAAACCAGCTTTCTGTTGGCATTATTATCATTGATGAGCAGCAAAGGTTAGTCTTTTTTAATCAATGGGTAAGTGATTATGCCGGTAAGTCCTTAGCTGAAAATCAAGGTAAATATTTAGGCTTGGTATTCAACAAGTATCAAGACTCCCGGCTGAGTGATGCCTGTGAGTCTGCTTTGACCTTGGGTTTACCGGCAAGACTATCAAATACCTTTAATCCGACACCTTTACCACTTTATCAAAAAAATGCTTTGGGCGATGAAACTGCCTTAATTCAACAACAAATTAGTGTTAAAAAAATTGCGGTTGAGTCAGCAAGCCCTCTTTGCCAAATAGTCATTGATAATGTTACCCATACGGTTAAAAAGGAGCAAACCTTACAAAAATTAGCCGATGAAAATAAGCTTCAGCAGCAAAAGGCTGAAGTAGCAAATCGCTCAAAATCTGAATTTCTTGCCAATATGAGCCATGAAATAAGAACACCCATTAATGGTGTACTTGGCATGCTAACGTTATTAGCGGATACTGAGTTAAGTAAAAATCAACGCCATTTCTCAAAACTTGCTCGGGTTAGCGCGGAAACCTTATTGCATTTAATCAACGATATATTAGACTTTTCTAAAATTGAAGCAGGTAAGCTGGAGATTGAAAAAATAGTATTTAATCTGCCTGACTGCATCGTTGAAACGGTACAAGCTATGGCTATTAAAGCACAACACCAAGGTCTTGAAGTTATTATTGATACCACAGCGTTGACCGAAGGCTTGGTCGTGGGCGATCCTAGCCGATTAAAACAAATAATGACTAACTTGCTAAGTAATGCGATTAAGTTCACCGATAAAGGTGAAATTAGTATTACTGTTACCGCGCAAGAGGACAGCTCAGCAGGTGTTAAATTAGTGGTTGTTATTGCAGATACTGGCATAGGTATCCCCGCAACAAAATGTAGTGGGCTTTTTCATGCGTTTACTCAAGCTGACGCCTCGACCACCAGAAAATATGGCGGAACAGGATTAGGACTGACTATCGTTAAGCAGTTATGTCAATTGATGGGTGGGAATATAAAGGTTAATAGTCAGTTGGGACAGGGCAGTCAATTTACTTTTCATCTAAGCCTAGGGAAGAGTGGACAATCAATAAAGCCGTACCAAGGTTTTAGCGAGCAGCCTATTTTATTAATTGACGGTAATGAAAAAAGTGGACTGAGCATTAGTAAACAATTACAGCTATGGGGGCTTAATGTTGTGATGAAAACAGCAACAGATGCAGCAATCATCATGGGTGATGAAATTGTAAATAATGATTTTTCCGTCATTATACTTGATAGCAATTTAGGTAAAGTGGCACTGGATCATATTGCTAATTTATTGCGGAAAAATAATAAACTAGGCTCGAAAACCGTGCCTATTATTATGCTGACCTCAATGGCTCATAGCTGTACTGAAACAAACAGCATGCTTTTGACCTTGGACCATGCTGGCAACACCTATCAGTTAGCAAAACCTATAAGTGCGGCCATGTTTTATCAAGTATTAACGAGCGCTTTTGCTAGTGAAAACCGCAAGTCAGCCCAGGGCGATTTACCGGTGAGCCCCGCAAAAGAGCAACCAAAAAATAATATCAATAAACAAGCAAGAATACTCTTGGTTGAAGATAATAGAATTAATCAAGAAGTTGCTTTAGGGCTCTTACGTATGATGGGCCATAGTGCGGATGTTGCTATCAATGGTGTACATGCGTTGGAGCTAATATTACAGCGGCAATTTTCGCAGCCGTATCAGTTAGTGTTAATGGATTGTCAAATGCCGAAAATGGACGGTTATCAAGCGACGAAAACTATTCGCTCTGACGAGGCCTATCAGCATGTTAATCAGGTGAGTATCATTGCCATGACGGCAAATACCATGAGCGGTGACCAGCAAAAATGTTTGGATTCTGGTATGAATGATTATTTAGCCAAGCCGATTAATCCACAATTATTAGCAGAAAAAGTAGCCTTTTGGCTCGCTAAGGCGTAGGTAACCTATATACCCGTGACCAATCAAAGTGCAGGGTTTCAGTGGGAATTAAAATGGCTTTAGGCAAGGAGAATCATTTAAGCATAGTGCATTCTATGGTTTGATTATTTAACGCGGTATAAAGTCATTTTAAACCCATCGAAGAAGCGTTTGAGCAACATCACTTCATCGTTGCTGTAACTCATAATGGAACAACCATTATTTCATCACAGCGCCTTGAATTGAAATTGCTCAAGCACTCTGAAACATGCCTCTTGAATGGTCACGGGTATATTTGTGATTATCTACAGCCCGAGCGCTAAGGTATACTTACTTCGGGTTTTTCCTATCATCAAACTGATTGTCTGAAAAACGCGTCAAGCCTTTTTTGTGTGTTGGCGTTTTCTTATTTTTACCATAGCCTGATTTAAGACGATTTTGACCTGGACTGGTTTTAAATCCTTGTGCGTTGTTTTTCCCTTGTCGGTTTCTATTGGCTAGTTGCTGCTCATTACGGGTCTCTCTGGGAACTAAACAGCTAGGCGCAGAGCCAATCAGTTTAGTTAAGCCCATTTTTGTTAACGCTTGACGAATTTGCGGCCAGTTTACTGGATCATGATAACGCAGCATGGCTTTGTGTAAGCGTCGTTGAATGGTGCCTTTGGGCACGATTATTTTACCATCGTCCTTAGCTAAATTCTTGGTGGTCACGTTACGCAAAGAGTTTAGTCCGGTATGGTATAAGGTGGTGGCATTCGCTAAGGGTGACGGATAAAAATTTTGTACCTGATCTAACTTAAAATCATTTTCTTTTAGCCAAAGTGCTAAATTAACCATATCTCTGTCCGTGGTACCTGGATGAGCCGAGATAAAGTAAGGGATCAAATATTGCTTCTTACCGGCAAGTTTAGAGTAATGATCGAACATTTCCTTAAATTTGTCATAGGTACCCATACCTGGTTTCATCATCTTATCAAGTGGCCCTTGCTCGGTATGTTCAGGGGCGATTTTTAAATATCCGCCAACATGATGGGTTGCTAATTCTTTAATATATTCAGGGTGCTCTATGGCTAAATCGTAACGAACACCCGAAGCGATTAATACCTTTTTAATCCCTTTCACTTTACGCGCTTTACGGTAAAGCTCGATGGTGGGGGTATGATCGGTATCCAAGTGGCCACAAATAGTCGGCCAAACACAAGAAGGTTTACGACAAGTGGCTTCGGCTTTTTCACTTTTACAATTGAGCTGATACATATTAGCCGTTGGGCCACCAAGATCTGATATCACGCCAGTAAAGCCTGGGACCATGTCTCTGATGTTTTCTATTTCTTTGATGATAGATTCATGGGAACGACTTTGAATAATACGTCCTTCATGCTCAGTAATTGAGCAGAAAGTACAACCACCAAAACAACCGCGCATGATATTAATCGATGTTTTTATCATGTCATATGCGGGTATTTTTGCATTACCATAACTTGGGTGTGGTACTCGCTTATATTCAAGATCAAATACGCCATCCATTTCCTCGGTTGAAAGTGGTTTCGCCGGTGGATTTAGCCAAATAAGGCGCGTGCCGTGGCTTTGAACTAAGGGTTTAGCGGAGGTTGGGTTCACTTCTTGATGAAAAATACGCGATGCATGCGCATAAAGAATCTTGTTGTCTTTTACCTGCTCAAAGGTGGGTAAATAAATATAAGTGTTCTCCCAAGGTTTGGACTTTTTCTCCCAGGTCTTATTACGGTAGTCAGCCATTACGATAGGCTGTGCCGTTTTAGTAATATCATTAGCCTTATTTTCCGCCGCCGATTTTGCTTCGTTATCACTACAGCTTTCTGGGGTTATTTCTGCGTAAGGGTTAGGGATGGCGTCAATTTTACCAGGCCGGTCGATATCGCGGGAATCTATGCCTTTCCAGCCGGGCAGTGCCTGATTGGTTAAGAAAGCACTACCGCGAACATCGGTGATGTTTTTAATATCTTCACCGCGAGCAATACGATGAGCAATTTCAACTAATGGCCGCTCGGCATTGCCAAACACTAATAAATCTGCTTTTGAATCGAACAATACTGAGCGACGCACTTTATCTGACCAGTAATCATAATGGGCTATACGGCGTAAGCTGGCTTCAATACCGCCAATAATAACAGGTACACCTTTATAGGCTTCTTTACAGCGTTGAGTGTAAGCGGTTACTGCGCGATCGGGACGTTTACCACCTTCATCATTTGGCGTATAGGCATCATCATGACGCATTCTTCGCTCAGAGGTATATCGGTTAATCATGGAGTCCATATTACCGGAGGTGACACCAAAAAATAAATTAGGCTGACCCAGTTGCATAAAGGCATCTTTTGAATGCCAGGCTGGCTGGGCGATTATGCCAACTCTAAAACCTTGTGCTTCAAGCATACGACCAATAATAGCCATACCAAAACTTGGGTGATCAACATAAGCGTCACCGGTGACAATAATTATATCGCAACTATCCCAGCCTAATATGTCCATTTCTTTTCGCGACATAGGCAAAAAAGGCGCGGTGCCGTAGCACTCAGCCCAGTATTTTGGATAATCAAATAATCCCTGCTGTTTTTTCGATATTATTTGCTGCTTTGCTGAAGTCATATACCATTCCCATTGGGGTTAACCGATTCAAAATTACTGAGCCGCAAAAATTCCAAAATAGTATCACTAAGCAAGTATTACTAAACAGGGAATAGCGGGCGCGGGATTATAGCAGAATTAAAGGGAAAGCTCTAAATTTATAGGGGCGTTTTTAATACCACTTAACAGTCAACTCGCTAAAATAAGGATTGTATAATGTTTACAATCTTAAGCGCATTTGCTCTAATCTAAGTTACTCATATTAAGTTAAGTCATATTAAGTTACATGGCTATGTAGTTAGCTCAGGACGTCGTTGTAAACGTCATCTTCGAAGTCTCTGATCGAAGATCCATTGCTTTTAGAAGCTGGATCCCCGATTAAGAGACCACGGGGATGACGATCCTGAACCATGTACATAGGCATGTTAAGTTAAGTTAAGTTAAGTTAAGTCATATTAAGTCAAAATGATTTAAACAAATTTTTTATCATAAAATAACAAAAATGAGACAAAGTAAAAATAATAAATAATAATTGTGTTAATTATCCTAGAGGAAGCTATGAATAAGAACCTAAAAAACAGCTTACTAGCCAGTGCCATTGTCGCCGCACTTGGCTTGAGTGCTTGTGATAAAGCAAGCGATACTGTAGCCGTAAATAAAGCAACGCCAGCGACAACGTCTACTGAAAAAATGACTCTTCCTAGCGCAGAACAAACCTTAACGGCGCTTTATCAGCAAGCTAAACAAAGCCTTTTTAAACAACGTGCTTTATCAGCGACTATGTATGGTTTGTCTGCACAGGATGTTGGTCAAGCCATTAGTGATAAGATGGAGCTTTATGGCGTTGAAAATGAAGCCAAACTGCGCGCTGATTTATTATCGATATCAAATCAAATTGCCAGCGTTAAGCTTGAAGGGGCTGATATCAAGGCGAAAAATAATCAACAAGTGATGGCTGGGTTAACGCGATATTTTGCCGGGGAGCCAAACTTTAGCGTTGGTTTTATTGATACTTGGATGGGACTTTCACCCTTTATTGTCAATCAAATTAATGGCCCTTTGATTGATATCCCACGAATTATGCAAAACGATCAACCCATTACCACAGAGCAAGAAGCATTAGACTACATCACACGTTTAGCGGCATTTGGCCGTCTTGCCAGTAGTATTATTGAAAAACAAGCTTTTGATGCTGCACAGAACTGGTTACCACCGAAAGTAACGTTACAAGGTGCAATTAAGTACCTTAACGGTTTTACCCGTGTTGCCGCCGACCAGCATACTTTTGTTAGTGTCTTTACCGACAAAATTGCAAAGGTTGACGCCCTTACCGCCGAGCAAAAGCAAGACTTAATACAACAGGTTATTGTGCAAGTTAGTCAGGTGGTTTATCCCGCTTACCAATCGGTAGCAAAAGCCAGCGAACAATTATTAGCTAAATCTCGTGATGAGTCGGGTATATGGGCACAGCCAAAAGGCAGTGATTATTACCGAGATGCGATTAAACAACTAGCTGATAGTGAACTAACGCCAAGTGAAATACATCAAGTTGGCCTAGATGAAGTCGCTCGTATTAGTATTGCTATGGATATCATATTACAAGAGCAAGGTTATAAACAAGGCTCTGTTGGCGAGCGTATGGTAGCGTTAAATGAAGAGCCGCGTTTTTTATATGAAGATTCAAAAGCAGGGCGGGAAGAGCTATTAAGTGATATTAATGGTTATATCACTGAAATTACCACAAAAATGGCTCCTTTTTTTAAAACTACGCCTAGTTATCAAGTTGAAGTCAAAGCCTTTCCTGTTGAGGTACAAGATGGTGCGCCGGGTGGTCAATATACTTCACCGGCTGTTGATGGTAGTAAACCAGGTATTTATTGGATTAACTTGCGTGATATGAAAGCCAATCCTAAGTTTGGTTTGAAAACATTAACCTATCATGAAGCAAACCCTGGCCATCATTGGCAAATAGCCTTGAACTTAGATCAAGCTGAGTTACCTTTTTTACGCAGAATTGCCCCTTACAATGCTTATGCAGAAGGCTGGGCTTTATATAGTGAGCAAGTCGCTTTTGAATTAGGCATGTATGAAAACGATCCCTTTGGTAATTTAGGTCGCTTACAAGCAGAATTATTTAGAGCGGTGCGTTTGGTAGTTGATACTGGCTTACATGATAAACGCTGGACACGAGAGCAAGCTATTAGCTATATGTCAGAGCAAACGGGTACCGCTGAGTCTGATGTTATTGCCGAAATTGAACGTTATATGGCCTGGCCTGGGCAAGCACTTGGCTATAAATTAGGGATGCTAAAAATATTAAGTTTAAGAGAGCAAGCACAAAAACGTTTAGGTGATGCCTTTGATTTAGCCGAGTTTCATGATGTTGTGCTGTTAAATGGCGCCGTGCCTATGGCAGTGTTATCACGAAATGTAAATCATTGGTTAGACAGCAAGTCATAAGTGAACGCATCTAGTCGATAAAAAGCCGTATTGTTGTGAACAATACGGCTTAATTTTAGCTAAGTAAAATAACGGCTATTCGTTATCACACTTGCCGGTATTTTGCTTACTTAAGCTTAGTGGCTGTGTCGATAATGTCTCGTTAGTTCATTTTTACGCAGGTTTTTAAGCAGCACACACTGAGTTTTCCCTAGACGTGCACAGCTATCGAGCTCGGCAATTTCATCGTCTCTAAACGAGGCATTCGACAGGATAACTGCTGAGCAGTTACCTCGACATAAAACACGTTTTATTTGCTCAATATCTAAGTGAGCAGAATGTTTATCAAGTAAGTGCTTCACTTTATTTTTGCCTTTAAAACTAACACAAAGCACTTTCGAAATATCAACACCGTGGGTGTGCGCTAATTGCTCTAAGGATGCTTCTTCAGGGTTAATAAATAATACCCATTTTTTTTGTTGAGTATGTTGCTGACAAATATCGGCATAGAGGCATGACAATTCTTGATGATTGGCCACATTGGCTAGTTTTAACCAAGTCTGCTGTGCAAGGGGAGTATTGAAAGCTTTGTTTATGACATTGCTATTAAGGGTATCGGTGGTGTACATAGTTCTGCCTTGAGTTGGATAATGACGAGTACTGTATGTTTGTACAGTATATGGGTTTTGCTGGTTATTCAAGCATTATTTGTTGTTTTTTACACATTATTGAGGTGTTTATCTTGAAATATAGCCATTGAAATATGTGTCTCTGCTGAAAGCAAAGAAGAATAAAACGCTGGACGTTGGCTTAGGCGGTGGTGATGGTAGTTTTTAGCTAGGGAACTAGTAGTAATGTGTTAGATGAAATGAATTGCAAGCTATTAATTAAGTGAATAGCTAAGTGAATAGCTAAGTTAAATGAGCATAGCTATGCTCATTTAGTGGTGACTAACAAGCTAAAGGACGTTATTAAATACTTGCTAAGGTTTATTACTCTAATGCTGATAATTGTGCTTCAAATTGTTCCGTGCCGTCTTTCACTTGATAGAGCTTAACCATTAAAAAGTTTAACTCTGGGGCAAACCAAACGTAGGTGATACGTTTTTTTTCAACAATTTCACGCTTCAAACGGATAGTTTTGACTAAGCCAAAAGGAAGTATTAGTTCCTCATCACCATCATAGATATATTGATAATTTTTGATCGAGCCGCGAGTACTGATCACCGGGTAAACAAACTTTTTTTGTGCTGGGTTGTTAATTAGGTCGATGCGATTTTGCAGATGGTAGCTAAGTTTATCTAACAAACCATCAGTGAACTCTAAAGTGATCTCTTTATTATTTTTAATATCGGTTGCCGTTTTTCCCGCTAGATCATACTGCCATTGGTAGTATTTATCGCGACCTGTGCCCTCGCGTTTATAATCATAACTCAACGGTATCACTTGATTGTTTTCTATCTTAACTATGGCGGTTTCACTGCGTTTATCAGAAAAGATGAACCAATGTATATCCGTTTCATAATGGTATTTAATTTTATTATCAGCAAGGTAACTCAGCTGTCTGACTGCGGTACCTACGGGATCTGATTTATGTAATAAGGTATAAGTTGCCCGATAAGCAGGGATGACTGCTGCGAAGGACTCTTTTTTCTGTTGAGCGCTTGCTGGCTTTTGTGTATCAATATTAGTATCAGCCGTATTGGCTGAAACCAGGAAAGGTAATATGAATAACAGTAGGGAAAAGTGTTTGCGCATAATAAGCAAAGAGTCCAGCAGCAAGAGTATATTTAAGGATACTAACAGCTTCTGTAGAGAGTTTATAAAAAATACTAATCTATTTTTTGTGCTATTTATGCCCAGTTAAGCCCAGTTAAGCGAGTTAGCTATCAATATTAATCGTTAGCATAACCTGAGGCTGGCAGTATATTACCATCGAGTATTGCATGGTCGCCCTGCATGTTAAGTCTTTGTTCAGTGAACCACTTTACCACTAAGGGGTAGATACGGTGTTCTTGCTGATGAACACGGGCCGCAAGATCTTCACTGCTATCACCTTCAAATACGGGTACTTTCGCCTGAAGAATTACTGGACCACCATCGAGTTCTTCAGTAACAAAGTGCACACTAACACCGTGTACATCATCACCGGCATCAATAGCACGTTGATGCGTATTTAACCCTTGGTATTTGGGTAATAGCGATGGGTGTATGTTGAGCAGTTTGCCTTGAAAATGTTGGACAAAGCTGGGTGTAAGAATTCTCATAAAGCCTGCTAATACGATTAAATCAACAGCAAAGCCATCAATTATTTTGATCAGTGCTTGATCGTAATCTTCACGGCTAGAAAATTCTTTATGTGAAAGAGCTAGGTTGGTAATGCCAGCATTTTGAGCGCGAGTTAGGCCATAAGCATCGGCTTTATTTGATACTACCGCAACAACCTCTCCAGGAAAATTGTCATTGGTACAAGCATCAATAATGGCTTGTAAGTTTGTGCCACCACCAGAGATCAATACAAGGATACGACTCGACATCTTTGTTCCTCAATTTTTAGATAAATTAAAGGGGCTAATAAATAGCCCCTTTATAATATTTTTTTGCTTAGCAACGTTGTTATTTAGTTAAAAACAACTTGCTCTTCACCGTCAGCTTTATCGGCTATTTCGCCTATATGCCAAGCATTTTCGCCATGTGCGGTTAGCACTTCGATGCTTTGTGCTACTTTATCAGCAGGTACAACGATAATCATACCAACACCACAGTTGAACGTGCGGTACATTTCATGTTCGGTGATATTGCCTTGCTCTTTTAACCAAGTAAAGATGCTCGGCCATTGCCAGCTGTCACCTTTAATAACGGCTTGTGCTGTTTCAGGTAATACCCGCGGGATATTTTCCCAGAAACCACCACCAGTGATATGAGAAAGTGCGTGCACATCAACATTTTTAATTAACTCAAGCACAGATTTTACGTATATCTTAGTTGGCTCAAGTAAATGGTCAGCGATTTTTTTACCGTCAAGTAATTCATTAGTATCGGTATTGTTTACTTCTAATACTTTACGAATTAATGAGAAACCATTTGAGTGCGGGCCAGAAGCACCAAGGGCAATAAGTTGGTCACCGGCAGCAACGTTAGTACCGTCAATTAAGCGCGACTTTTCCGCAATACCAACACAAAATCCAGCGATATCGTAATCGCCTTTATGGTACATACCTGGCATTTCAGCCGTTTCGCCACCAACAAGAGAACAACCAGCCTGTATACAGCCTTCAGCAATACCTTCTATAACTGAGGCAGCAACATCAATATCAAGTTTGGCAGTAGCATAATAATCAAGGAAGAATAATGGTTCAGCACCTTGGACGATAAGGTCATTAACACACATAGCCACTAAATCGATACCAACCGTATCGTGTCTACCTAAATCGATAGCTAAACGCAATTTAGTGCCGACACCATCGGTACCAGCAACTAATACAGGCTCTTTATAACCGGTAGGTAATTGAAATACCGAACCAAAACCACCTAACCCCCCCATAACTTCAGGGCGTTTTGTACGTTTTACCGCACCTTTAATTTTCTCAACTAGGGCATTACCAGCATCAATATCAACACCAGCATCTTTATAGCTTAACGATTGTTTTTGTTCGCTCACGGGAGACCTCAGAAATTACCGACAGTATTTTATGGGGCGTATTCTACCAGTGCCAAGGCTCATACTCAAGTTGATAACCGTATCTTAGCTTGTTTTATTTTTTGAGGGTATTTATCAATATTTGCGGGTATTAATTACTGTCATTGTGATAAGATAATAGTTATGAAGTCATGGAGTTTATGAAATTTTTAGTTGATATGTTTAGATTTCCTTTTGTTATAATTTTCCTTATATTTACACTTTTTAGCACTAATCTACTGGCCCTGGAAGTAGATGATTTATACCAAGCTAATGTTGTTGTTGATTCACAAGCGAAAGAACAGCGTCAGCAGGCAATAAAACAAGCACTGCAAGGGGTGTTTTTAAAAGTTGGTGGTAAAAAGAGTGTTTTAACACATCCAGTGTTACAACAAGCACAAAAAAGAGCCAGTCGCTATGTTAGCCAGTATCGTTATCAACGAAAAGACGCTGAGCTAAGCTTAGTTGTCAGTTTTGATGAAGATAAAGTTAATCAATTGTTTAAAGACGCCAAGTTAGCGCGCTGGGGCAGCTTACGCCCACAAGTGCTTTTATGGTTAATCGATGAGCAAGGTGCAAGCCGTACTATGGTTGCCTCCGATGCGGATAGTATTATTCCCGCAAGTGTTCATGATTTTTCGATACAACGTGGTTTGCCTATTATCATGCCGTTAATGGACCTAACCGATAGTGAACATGTGGTGGTAAGTGACTTTTGGGGCTATTTTCCTGAACAAATTCAACAAGCCTCGCTGCGTTATTTTGCTGATACCATTATCGTGATGAGAGTGTCTGATTCAAGTTTAGTGAATAAAGAAGATATAGCTAAAGCAGCAAGTGCGGTAGATAATATTTCTTGTGGTTTATTGTGCCAACCAGCAGAAGTTGACCGCCCTAAAGTGCTAGATTGGCGGGTTTATAGCCAAGGCACACTGTATACGCAAACATACCAAGGTGATAATAAAATCAGTTTGATTCATCAGGGTTTATCCGATATCACCGAGTTGATTTATCAGTCTTATGCTTTATCAACCTCAGCAGAAAATAATTTTGTCATTGAAGTGAACAATGTCACGTCATTAAAACATGATATGCAATTATTTCAATTTTTAGCAGATTTATCAGCGGTTAAGAATGTTACTTTAATCAGTGCCCAAGGTAATGTTCGTCGTTTTAAATTAGACTTGCTGGGTTCAAAGGCTTCATTCCTAGCGTCCTTAAAATTAAACAATAAGTTAACGCAACAAATGAATACTCAGCTTGATAGTTTTTCTCAGCGTCAGCCATTTAAGCCTCAAAAGACTGCTCAAGCTGAACTAAACGACAGCAATAACTCAGTAAAGTTTACTGTCCTCGGCGAAATAGATACCGCTGGTGTTGAACTTTCTCAGGGGAATTTAAAGGCTAATAAAATAGTGTTTATTGATGAAAATGTGGCGGTTAGCAACTCAGTTCAAGATAAGGGTAACAATCTAGACGTTAAATCTGCCATTGAACTGGCAATAAATACGTCATTGCCGACAGTATTTGCGGCCAAACCACAGTTAACGCGGGTGCCATCTGTCCCGGTTTTTTATTGGGAGCAAGGATGAAACAAGTTGCTCAACTCACCTTGAAGGTGCAATTACCTGATGATGAAACATTCGATAACTATAAAAGTGATGATAATCTAGCGATTGTCAGCCAATTAAAATCCTATATTGATCAGCAACAGGATAGCCCACATAGTTTTTATTTGTTTGGCTCATCTAGTGTTGGTAAGTCACATCTACTTCATGCTAGTAGTACTTATGCTGCACACGTTGGCAAATCTTCAGTGTGTTTATCTTGTGCCGAATTAAAACGATTACCCGTGGAAGTCTTAGATGGCTTAGAGCAAATGGATTTAATTTGCCTAGACGATATTCACTTAATTGCCGGTGATGAGCGTTGGCAACAAGCTATTTTTGATTTGTATAACCGGGTGTTTGAACAAAACAATTACTTATTAATTACCGGGGATGAAAGTGCCCAACAACTAGGTATTAGTTTACCTGATCTTGTCTCTAGACTTTCTTGGGGTTTAACGGAGCAAGTTAAACCACTTGACGATGAAGAGAAAATCATTGCTATCCAACATCGTGCCACGCAACGCGGTTTGTTCTTGTCAGACGATGTGGTTAAGTTTTTACTTAATCGTTTGAGTCGAGATATGGGCAGCTTAATTAGCTCACTGGATGTCTTAGATAAAGCCTCTATTCAAGAGCAAAGAAAAATTACTATTCCCTTTATCAAGCAAGTGCTTAACCTGAAATAGTTAGCCGATGGCGTTAGTAACGTCATCACCAAGGAAAACATGCTCAATAAAAACAAAAAGCACGATTAAATCAATGGTGCTTTTTTTTTGGTAGGCATGACTAAAACTATTAACTATGCCTATTGCATTAGAGCTATTGAATTAGGCGTTTGCTATTAATGATTAGGTAAAGGTTTTTGGTAATAACGATTAAAGTTTTCTAGCGTTTCAGTTACCGGCGCAATGCTGGCCTTTTCTGTTGCTGGCTGAGGGATAGCATAGCCATTTAGCTGTTTCATCAAATTATCCATATTAGGTTCGCTTGGGCTGATGGTTAAATTATCCAACCAACTATCCCCGACAACCATGGTTATGGGAGCTGGTACTAAGTTTATGGCGGCTTGACTGTCAAATTCAGCTAATACCCTACTGGCACTAAAAAGTACTCGTTCTGTTAATTTATCGTCGCCAATCCGGCCACGTTGCCCCCAAGTGACGATATAATCAGCAGCGGAAATATTATTGCCAGAAGGTTGGTTGGTGATGGCAACATCGCGAATAACGCCAAAGCGGTTTTGCATCATTAACTCTTCAAATAACATGGCGTAATCTTCACGTTTACTTGAATAAGCATAATAATCTGTCGCTCTGTCTGGGCTAAAGAAGCTTTCAATGTCAGTAGGTAAGTAATTCTTTTGTGTTGAGTTGGCTGTTTCACCGGCAAAGCTAACTTGTGCTAAATTACGCATTTCTTGGCTGGCTAATGGTAGAGCAAGAGCAAGTTCATCGGATTCAAAATCAGTACTAAGGGCCGCATCAAGCACACGTTGGTCACTATGATGAACATACCACTCATTACTGGGGAAGAAGTCATTAGCATGGGCAAGTTCATGATACATTAAGGACGTTAAGCGATATAAAGCCGCTGTTGCTGTACGAGTTACTCGTGCCGACTTACTAAAGCTTTGGCTCGCATAGGCATTATCTTTAATATAACGCCAAGGCATAACAAATTGTAAATCATTACCAAAGTCGGCTCTAAAATCGGCGGCCTCATTTATGGTATCTCGCTCTTGGGGGCTTAACCAGAAATTTTCTGCATCTAAATATATTGCGCCCGTGGCAGCCCAATAAAAAGAAGGGCGAATATCATAAGCGATAACAATCGCCGTGGTAGCCCTTAATAAGTTTTTTATATCGTCATTGTCATCATTATTTGTTAAAAAATCTTTAAACCTATCACCCATCCACTGATGAGATACCAGCACTCTGTCCATAATGCTTGCCACAGAAGGTGTCGCCGACGAGTCATTTACTTCCTCAGCAAGTAACGGTGTTTGAGCTAGGGTACAAGAGCTGCTTAAGCTATTGTCATACACGCAATGAACTAAATTTTCAGCGTAAGGGCTATTGGCGTTATAGGCGAAAACATTGGCTTTACGATCGGAAAAATAAGCATTGCTCCTAATCGCGTCAGCGGGCTCGACTAATACCGCCACTTGGTCGTGATAGGTTATATTAGTGTTAGCGTCAGTTGCTGAGACATTAAAAGCAATAATGGTATCAAAACTAACCTTAGGTGCATCAAAGAATATTGTTAAGGCTCCCTTACTATTGTCTGTTGTTAACGTGACACTAGGTCCCTCTATTTGCTGCCATATCAGAGTGCTGGCGTCTATCGATAGCTGTATTTCAGTGCGAAATGAGACTTTATTCCCTGTTAAGGCGGTATGAGATAAGCGGGCAGTGATTGCATGGTAATCATCACTGACAGTAATATTCTTCTCTAAGGTTTGTGTCAGGTTATCGTTTAGGGTAAAAGAGACGCTAAAGCTATAACTGCCGGCGCTTGTCGGAGTAAAAGAGATAACTTTACTTGTCTTTGCTAACAGGGTTACTGGCTCACCAGTTAATTGTTGCCAGCGAATATTACTGACAGTGTCATAGGGAAAATGAAGAAGAAGATCAATGCTTTGATTGATATTTTGTCTTTCATCAAGCTGTACTATGCTATTGAGTGAGTAATCCGTTTGGATCCGATTGGAGTTACTATCACAAGCCGTTAATAAAGTGACTAGTGACATTGATAGCAGTAAGTTGATCTTGACAAAATTTAATCGCATTGACATCTTCCTTGTTATTGCAGCGTGATTAAGCGTTGAGCTATTTGTCTTCTTTCTTTTTTCGTATACTCAACCCAAGCTCTTGACCACGGAATTTAGCGTAATAACTAGCACCAAAAAACATTGCACTAGCAAAAATCAACTCTAATATCGCCCATATTCTGTCTGCTGGCAATACCCAAAGTGTGGTTAAGCTATGTAAAAAGTAGATTAAAACAATAAAATTAGACCAAGCATAGGTAAAAGGGTTGCCTTGTAACATACCTTTTAATGGTAATAATAACGGTAGAGTAAACATCAATAAAGACGTTGACGTACTTAAACTTTCACTAGGGCTGAGTACTATTAACCATAATGGCATAAATAAAAGTAATGAAAAATAGCCCGCCAAGGCTATTTTTTTGTAGGTGTCGGTTGAAAACATTTGTTTATTCATTGGGTTACTTATTGGTAATGGTGGATAATTGACATTTAGCCTTTAAAAAAACTTAAGACATTTTCAGGAGGGCGACCAATAATAGCCTTGCTACCGTCGGTTACAATAGGGCGCTCAACTAGCTTGGCCGTGTTTGCCATGGCGTTAATTAGCTCGTCTTCACTAGCACCTTTTAAGTTTTGTTCAGTAAACTCAGCTTCTTTGGTACGCATCATCTCAATAGCGGAGCAATTAAGTTGCGCGAGTAGCTGTTTAATTTGCTCATGATCAAGGGGTGATTTTAAGTACTCAATGATAGTGACTGCTTGCTTTGTCTGTTGCACCTGCTCTTCAAGTAAAGCCAGTGTTTGACGACTTTTTGAGCATCTTGGATTGTGATAAATAGTATACATAGGGTTACCTTTAAAATAGCCTGCTATAAAAATGCTAACAGGCAGAAATGTTGACACGATAAATGGCTTATAAGCGTTTTAAGCGATTCTCTTGTTCTTGAAATTGTAAAATACGGGCCTTTATCCTTTTTTGTATTAAAGGCTGATCTTCAAGAAAAGTATAACCGGTTTGTAACTCATCGGCAGCCTTGGCGTATGCACCTAACAAGGCATAGACCTCTGCTTTATTCATGTGCATTAAACCCTTTTTTCCTTGTGAACGATATAAGGTGGTTAATATATCATAAGCGATAAAGTTACCTGGATTGACCAATAAAAAGTCCTGCAGTATTTCCGCAGCGAGATCATAATTTTTTACCGAAAGTAGGGCGTTGGCGTAGTTTAAACTCACCACTTGGTTATTGGGCATAAATAAATTTAATTGCTCAAGCATCTTAATGGCTGATGATGCTTGGTCATTTGCTAAATACACATCCGTTAAGGCATCAATATAAAATAGATTATTGTTGTCCTGTTGTTTTAATGTTTCTAAAAGTTGTAATGCTTGTTTCGTTTGTTTATTTTCAAAATACGATAAGGCTAAACCGTACTGTGCCGCGGCTTTTATCGCATAGCGATTTTTCTTTAATTGATGTTGATAATAAATAATATTTGACTTGGCATCGCCCTGGTATCTTGCTTTCAATCTCGCCTTAGTGAGTTCAAAGTCTAAACTGGGTGGCAAAGGCCTGGCTGGATAATTTAATGCCCGTTGCCTAGCATCAGCGATGCGCGATTCAGGTAAGGGGTGGGTTAGCAGCATGGCTGGCGGCTTACTGGCATAGCGGTATTTTGCTGACATCTTGCTAAAGAAATTGGATGCGCCTTGTGGATTAAAACCACTATTGGCTAACAAAGTGATACCGACTCTATCGGCTTCTTTTTCATTACCTCGAGTGTAGTTGATACTTGCCTGTTGTGTCGCAGCCATACTAGCGCTAAGCGCTGCCATACCAACGGTGGGGTTGATTAAGGTCAGTAATACACTGGATAACATAGCAGCCATAGTTAAACTTTGAGTTTGGCTTTGTGACTCAAGTCGGCGGGCTAGATGGCGTTGGGTAACGTGAGATATTTCATGGGCAATAACAGACGCTAGCTCACTCTCTGTATCCGCTGTGGTAATTAAACCACTATGAATGCCTACATGGCCGCCAAAAAAGGCAAAAGCGTTCAATTCATTATTATTGATGATAAAAAATTCAAAGGCATAATTAACCCCTTGGGCATTTTTCACCAAGGTATTACCTAAGTGATTAATGTATTCAAGTAGAACCGGGTCTTGAATTAATGGCTGTGAAGCCCGTAATTGGCGCATCATCGCCTGGCCAATTTGTAGCTCTTTATCTATAGATAAAACGCTATAGGCTGAAATGCCAATATCGGGTAATTTATTTTTATTGTTATAGTTATTAATAGCACTGGCATTAAAGCTCGTCGCCACAGCAGTACCTAATGTCAGCAATAATGCGATAAGCATGGGTTTTAGGTTAAACAATATTACATCCTACATTTATGATCGAAATATACATGGTGATTAAAAGGTGATTTTACCTACTTAGCTTTCTTGGCTAAGGATATTACCATTTTTATTGGCGATTTCTTGATAAAACTCGGCAATACTATAACCTTTGACCGCAATAATTTGAAAAGATTCGCTTAATGTTGCAATTAACGTTTCGACTTTGTCATGGGCAAACTTTAATAACGCTTTATCGGCTTCGTCACCGCTTTGGAAGCAGTATATTGCAAAGGCGACTAAGCTATTTATGCGAAAAAGCATTTGTGTTTTTTCGGGTAGCCAAGTATGAAAAGGGCAGTTGCCTTGATTAATCATGTTTTGAGTGACATTTTCGCCATCAACAACTGGGTAACAATGTAACTCATAACCCATATCATTAAATTCATGCCGTAAGCTAATTTGTGCTTTGTTTTTTACTTGCATAGCACCATCAAAACTTTTACTTGCACCTAATAGGGCTAAATTCCATGTGTTTGGCTTTAATACTTCTTTGTAGGCACTATCAAAACCATGGGTAAGTATGCCATCTAAATCCCCTAAAGAAGAAGAAAATATATGGTAAATCGTAGAGACGTCGCCCCAATTGATTTGTTTTTTATAAGCATTAATTTCTTTTAAGCTAGCTTCTGGGCCTAATGAACTCATTTAGTGAATATTCCTAGTATTTAAGTTGTTTATACATAGGACATACCTATAGAGGTACGCTATGATAACTTTAATTAGTACCATGGATTAATTGTCGCAAATTAGTGAATTAAACTAAAGCGCTGTTTTTATAATTAGATGATTTATAAATATGATGGTATAGGCGAAAAGTGTCCGCTACCTTTAATTAACCTGCGTTTATTGTTAAAAAAAATGCAGGTGGGTGATGAGTGTATCATTCGTATAAATGATGTCGGCTCATTAAATGACATCCCTAAGCTGTTAGATAAACAGGGCTATCAACACAGTAAAAAAAATCTTGGTAATGGTACGGTAGAGATCAGTATTAGTATATAAAATTAAGCAAGAGCAACAGCCTCTTGGCTAAGCAAAATAAAAAATAGGACGTTATGTTTAAGTTATTCAGTGATTGGTATACCCGTAAATTTTCAGATCCCCATGCCGTAACCCTCGTTGTCATTTTAATATGTATTGCCTTGTTTATTGCTTTATTTAGTAGTTTATTAATGCCGGTCTTTGTTGCTATCTCCTTAGCCTTTTTATTAGATCTTCCGGTTAATAAACTGATGCATAGCTCGATGTCACGTTTGAGTGCCACGATAGTAGTGATCGTGGCTTTTATTGGCTTTGCCTTATTGGCGGTTTTGGGACTTATGCCCATTATTTGGACGCAAAGCAGTAATTTATTGCAAGAAGTCCCTAATATGATCACTCAAGGACAGGTGTATTTATTGACCCTACCAGAAAAGTACCCAGAACTAGTACATGAGTCTCAAATTGAAAGCTTTATTGTTATGGTCAATGATAATCTACTTGAATGGGGTCAGGTCGCGCTGAAAGCGTCATTAAACTCTATTTCTGACATTGTCGCTTTAATGGTTTATTTAATTCTTGTTCCCTTAATGATGTTTTTCTTCTTAAAAGATAAAATTGAATTAATGAACAGCGTCGCGTATTTCTTACCTAAAGAACGCCGCATGGCAAAGAAAGTAAGTAAAGAAATGAACCAACAAATTTTAAATTATATCCGTGGTAAAGTGATTGAAATTATTATTGTTGGCACAGCAACGACCATAGCTTTTATGTTTCTTGATTTGCAATATGCATTATTATTAGGTGTTTTGGTTGGTTTGTCGGTACTGGTCCCTTATGTGGGAGCAACGGTTGTTACTTTTCCGGTCATGTTAGTCGCGCTTTTCCAATTTGGCTTTGGCAGTGAATTTGGCTACGTTATGCTTGCCTATGGCATAATTCAAGCAATCGATGGTAATGTTATTGTGCCTTTACTTTTCTCTGAAGCGGTTAACCTTCATCCAGTTGTTATTATTATCGCGGTGATATTTTTTGGTGGTTTATGGGGCTTCTGGGGGGTGTTTTTTGCCATCCCTTTAGCAACGCTGGTAAAAGCTGTCATTAATGCTTGGCCTTCAGTGCCCGAAACAGACGAGACAAATGAAGCCCCTGAACTGTAAAATAATGGAAATAATTGCAAAAAATCCTCGCTAGTTAAAGGAACTAAAATGGAATTATTGTACACCCAACGAATGATGCCAGCGCATAAACGCATGGCACTAGTGGCCCATGATAATAAAAAAGCCGATTTAATTGCTTGGGCGAAAAATCGTAGTGAGGATTTAAAATTCCACCATTTATTTGCTACTGGCACTACGGGTTATTTATTGAGCAGCGCCATTGCTTTACCGATAAAGTGTCTGTTGTCAGGGCCCATGGGTGGCGATCAACAACTTGGTGCATTAATCGCAGAAGGGGAGATTGATGTGCTAATATTTTTCTGGGACCCGCTTGATGCGGTACCCCATGATCCTGATGTTAAAGCACTGTTAAGATTAGCCGCGGTATGGAATATTCCGGTAGCGACTAATAAATCTACCGCTAATTTTTTGATGGACTCGGAGCTGATGACCGAAGAGAGTGCTATTGAAATTCCAGACTATGCGGGTTACTTAGCGGCACGTATCAAGTCAATGGACTAAATACCTTAGTAAGGTATTTTATTCATTGCTAGCTAAATTAATAGTACTTAACTTAATAGTGTTAATTCAATAGCAATAACTAAAAAGCCCTAAGCTAATATTATTTAGCTTAGGGCTATTCTTTTTTACTTTAAGGGCAAGCACCTTTAACGCTTACGGTAACTAGCTATTAAGTTACTGACTTAACTCGTTTAATACAGCTAAAACCACATCGTGATGTTCTTTAGTTTTGAATTTATTAAAAACGTGGCTGATCTTGCCATCAAGGCCAATTAAAAAGCTTAAACGATGAATGCCGTCGTACTCTCTGCCCATAAACTTCTTTAAACCCCAAACACCAAATTGCTCGGCTACTTGGTGATCAACATCAGCTAACAAGGAGAAGTTTAGTTCATCCCGTTGGCAGAATTTAGTTAAGCGCTTTACTTCGTCAGGGCTGATACCAAAAACAACCGTGTTTAATTCATTCAGCTCAGCTTTAATATCACGTAGACCTTGTGCTTGCACGGTACAACCCGGAGTCATTGCTTTCGGGTAGAAATATACTAGCACCTGTTTTTTGCCGATATAATCAGCTAATGATACTGACTCATCATTTTCATTAGCTAGGGTAAATAGTGGCGCGGTATCACCAACGTTTAGAGTATTCATTATAAACTCACTGTTAAAAAGGGATGAAAGTCATTTACTTGATTTTAAGGGTAACTATGTCTTACTCATTGAACGCTATGCTTATTACTATAATAAGTTAGTATTGGCTTTTTTAATACAGCCTTGGACGTCAGTTTGCTGACAAAGCTCTAAGAAGTCACGCTCAATCTCATCAATACTAATTTTCTCCGTTAAAGCAAATAATATCTTGGCACTCATATGGTTAGTTTTGGGATCTATAGCTGATTTCAACGAAGAAATGTCTATTTTTCGTGTGGCAAAAAAGGCGGTCATTGCTTTTAAAATACCCGGTTGATCAATACCACAATATTCAGCTTGGTAGTGTTGTACCAAGTTAAAGGTTCTATGACCAGATGTTCGCTTCATCATAGTAATTAAATCTAAAGTATGAGCAAGTTTAGGGATCCTCGCTTCAATCTTATTAATTGCTCTGCTTTCACCATTAAGTAACATAATGAAGGTAAATTCAGAGCCAAAAAGGGCCATTCGGCTGTCCAATATATTACATTCGCATTCACTTGCTAATTTAGTTAACTCACTAACACAACCTGTTCGGTCCGATCCCATTGCGGTTAGTACTAAATATTGTGACATTCATTACGCCTAAGTTGTCAATAAAGACGTATTGTAACTGATCATGATTAAAGTTGGAATCATCTTACATTTTTGTGGTCATATAACTTGTGTTTGTAAAATCAGCCAAGTACCATGGGGCGCAATGTTTAGCCCTATTTTAGTTTTTTAGTGAGCTTAGTTGGGTTTTGACTATCAATAACCTAAGCCACAGGAGTTTTAATGAGTTGTAGAGTATTTTATTTATCACTGTTAGCCTTGTCACTAACAGCTTGTGGTTCTGTTAATAATAAACAAGCGCAGGGGAGCTTTGCTTATCAGTATAAACCTGAAGCTAACGCTCTAGTGATTCCTGCCAATTTGAATAAACCCAAACAAGCGCAGGACTTCTTTGTCTCCGATAAAATAAATCATCAAGGCCCTATTGGTGAAGATATGGATATTCGAGCACCTTCACTGGTTATGCCTGTTGCCGCCTCTTCAAGAGTTGTTGATGAGTCTACTGTCGCGATTATTTGGTTTGATAAGGTTTTAGAAGATAAAGATTTATTGGAATTTATCGAAAAAGTTGTCATAGAAAAGTTAGTTGAAGACAAAATCACCTATAACTATATTGAAGAAGATGTTGAGGTTACCTTAAGTAAAGTCATTGAGGGGGCGACCAGCTTAAAAGAAACCAGTATTAAGCGTGAAGGCATTAAGACGGCCATCATAGAATCAGATTGGTATCATAATGAGGTTGATGTTGGTTGGATTTATACCGACATACAATTTTCCAAGAGTTTACGTTTCCGCTATCAATTATTAGCTAAACCTCATGGTCGCAGTGTCTCATTACGTGTTTCATTAGTTGATTTTTTACAAACGGATGAAACCGGTGGTAGCAAAAGCATGGATCCCATTGATAAGCAACGTGCTGAAAAAGCTATGCTTAATGAGCTAATTGCCGCTGTTGATTATAATTACCGTCTTCAACAGCGCTCGGATCGCTTAACTCGTGCCAATCAAAAGCTAGTAACAATAGGACAAAACATTGAAGAAGAAGCCGGCTATGTTGTTGAGATGGGCTTAGACGACTTATGGGACAATATGCCTTTATTCTTCGAAAAACATGGTTTTACCATTAGCGATTTAAACGAAGATAAGAAAATTTACTATGTCGACTTTGTTAAACCTGATAGTAGTGTTTGGGATAGTATTTGGGGTCAAGATGTACCGGTTATCGATGTTAATGATGCCAACTACCAATTTGTTTTAGCGCCTCTGGATGAACTTAATCAAAAAACCGCAGTAACCATATATAATGCTGCCGGAGAGCCGTTACCGTTAGCAACCTTAGAGCGAATTTTCCCGGTATTCGAGCAAGGTTTATCGTTTAGAAACGTTTTTTAATATAGTTGTTACGATAAAGTTTACCCGCTCTTTGTCGAAATAAGACAGAGCTAAGTCGACATAAAAAACTCCACACCGTGGAGTTTTTTTATGTCTTGAATTTGTCAGCTCTTTAGGGCTTGTTTTTTTCATATGTTGCCAATTTATGAGCACTTTTGTTACTTCTTGGCAGGGTTTCTTTTAAGTCATTTAAATTGTGTTTGCGCATTTTTTGTTTAGCGTTTTTTTGCAGGGTACTCAAGTTACCTATGATAATAGCTAGCGCTATTACTATCATGAAAATAGCTACGCCATTGTCCATTGGAATGCCTCTTAATAAGTTTGTTAAGTTAGTTAATGCTAAGTAATATCTCTCAGCTTACTGTTTAGTGAGTATAACATTTGTCGGCGCAGCACAGACATTATTAATATAACGCTTTGCTATGTCATCTAAATTTTTAATAATGACGTCCTTGCCCAATATAGTGCTGTTATTTAATGCCTTGGCTAACCGTTCAATATCAAAAGCTTGCTGATATTGTTGTGCTAATGGTGCGTAAGATAAATGCCAAGGCTCACTGGCAACACCACCTTGGAAGCTAGCATAAGGCAGGAAAAAGCCAAATTGATGGGCGTATTTAACCAACCAAGCAGATAATTTTGCTAAAGGCCCTTGGGCACTATATTCCCATGGTTCAAGCTGTAGTTGATAGTCATCAGCTAGCAAATTTGGCGCGTAAACATCAATGTCACAGCCCCAATGGTGCCTACTAGCGCCGGGTAGGGCGGAATAAAGTAAAATACTGTGGGTCAACTCAAGTGGTGATAAACTCGCGGCTAAAATACTTTCTCCGGCAATATTCTTAATCGGTGTTTTTCCAGAAAACTTATTGTTCCATAACATAAGCTGTCGGTCAAAAGATCGAAAGCCACTGGCAATGCTTAAGTCAATATTAGCGGTGTTAGCCGCAGCAACTAAAGCATTAAAGGCATTTTTCATTTCTTGGTGAATGGCCACCCGCTCATTGAGATAATACAGGTGTTGCTCGGTTTGACCGAGTACTTGAGCGGAATGGCTTTCATTGCTAGTAGGCATGGTTAAATGACACCTTATAACTAAAGACGTTAGCCATTAATGTTTTTGTGTGTGCATAAAACATTAACCAAGCAGTGATAATATATATCAACGAGTTGTTCTAAATCGTGACAAGAAACAGACTCATTAACTTGATGAATAGTGGCGTTACATGGTCCTAGTTCAATCACTTGGGCACCCGTTGGCGCGATAAAACGCCCATCTGAAGTGCCACCTGCGGTAGAAAGTTGGGTTTTTTTACCGGTAACAGAGAGTATGGCTTGGCTAACGGCATGGAGAAAACCGTGTTCAGAGTTAGCATGCTTGGTAATAAAAGGTTTACCATTAAAAGTCCACTTTATCTCATAATCCAGTTGATGTTTGTTAAGGATTGACTCGACTTGCTCAACAATCATTTGATCGGTTAATTCTGTGCTATAGCGTAAATTAAATAATGCCGTTAAATGCCCAGGGACAACATTACTGGCACCTGTACCCGCATTAATATTTGATAATTGAAAGCTAGTCGCTGGGAAATATTCATTGCCCTGATCCCACTCTATTTGGCTGAGCTCTGTTAATGCGGGCATAGCTAAATGAATCGGGTTTCTGACATGCTCAGGATAGGCAACGTGACCTTGTTTACCCTTAATGACTACTTCAGCAGTAATTGAACCACGGCGACCATTTTTTACGACATCGCCAACAGCATGAGTACTAGAAGGCTCACCGACAATACAATAAGTGATTTTTTCATTGCGTGCTTCTAGGGTATCGATAACTCGAGTGGTGCCATTGATAAAGGGTCCTTCTTCATCACTGGTGATTAAGTAAGTGATTGCCCCTTGATGATCTGGGTGGTCGTGCACAAAACGCTCGGTCGCCACTATCATTGCCGCTAGGCTACCTTTCATATCTGCTGCGCCACGGCCATATAACATGCCATCAATTATTGTTGGCTCAAAGGGCGGCGTATGCCATAGTTCAAGGTTACCTGCCGGCACCACATCGGTGTGGCCAGCAAAACAAAAAACTAAATCATTGTTTATTTTACCCGTGTTTTTCTTATTGTCTGGGCCCAGGCTACCGTCTCGGCGTGACCAAAGGTTAGTGGTATCAGCAAAAATCATTGTTTCATTATTAAAGCCAAGTTTAGCAAGGCGCTCTGCCATCAGTTTTTGACAACCTGCATCTTCAGGGGTAACTGAAGCTCTACTCATAAGATCTATTGCCAGTTTAATAACGGCGCTTTCATATTTTTGTTCAGTTTGACTCACAAGAACTACCTTTAGTTAATTTTTAATACATGACTATAAAGACATGGCTTTTAAATGTTGATCTTTACTGTCTGTTTTACTTATTTGTTTCGAAAATATTTTGATACTGTTCAGCTTTAAAACCGAGGTTTAGTTCATCATTCAATGGTAGCAGTGGTCTCTTAAGTAACGTAGGTTGCGCAAGCACAGCGGCAAACATAACTTCATCTGTTAAATTGTTTTTTATCTCGTCAGGCAGGTTACGAAAGGTGGTACTGCGTTTGTTTAATAATAAAGACCAATCACTTTGCTTAACAAATTGTGTTAATAATTCGGCAGTTAACGGTTGTTTCTTAAAATCATAAAGTTGATGTGTTATGTTATTTTCAGCAAGCCATTTAGTTGCTTTTCTCACGGTATCGCAATTCTTAATGCCATAAAGTGTAATCATATTTGAGCAGTATCCAATAGTTCAGAATCAATGCTTAAGATGATATCAGAATCAGTAGGCTATATCCGCTAGTAATAGGCAATGTGTTAGCTAGATCTAAGGATTAAGTATTTTTTCTCGATCATGTAAATATTTTAACCAATACACCCTTTAGATAATGTCGGCTTATATAAACTAGAAGATTCATTGAGGTGTGAATTTTAATTGCTTACATTTTGTTGCAATAGTTATGCTCATTCTTATGTCGACTATTTCAATGATCGTTAAAATTAACATAGCTACTCTAAGGCGCTTGCGCGCAAAAGCTAAATAGCCACTAGCTCTAGAAGTCTGTGTTATTGCTTAAATTCATCATACTTACTCTAATCGACCTCGAACCAGTTTTACTTAGTGGTTTTTATAAATAAAAATAAATGTTTTCTTGCAAGAGCTACGCCCCACTATTATGTCTATTACTCCAAGGGTAACCGACATTAATATAGTTACTCAACTGACCTCAAACCAGCTCACGTGATGGTTTTTATAGATAAAAACCATTTTATCTAAAATTGCATCACCCAATTATTTGTGCTATCTTGCGCGCCTTAAAAAAAGTAGGGCGTCAAAATCGATCGAATATACCTTGATGATTACCCTGTTTTTTTTGAAAAGGTCAATTGTCTGTCGTTGATAAAGCAATTTCCTTTAACGATAAAACGCTAAAATTATAACCATTGGCCAGCCAATTTAAGCAATAACCTTCATTATCCCAATTCAGGTTATACAGGAAACAGTTTACTGATGAATATACCAAGAACTATTTTAACACTATTCTTGTTGGTGTTAACGCTATGCATTTCTGGTTGTGGCGGCGAAAAAAAATCCACTGCTACTCCTGAAACTGCTGTTGCTATCAGTGATAAACCTATCACCAATGCTATTGATGGTCAGGCATATACTTACCGCGCTGATTTTGCTGACTGGAATAATAATACCGACGTTACTTTTACCATTAAAAACAAACCTGACTGGTTAAGCTTTAATGAAAAGTATGGCGCTATTACCGGATTGGCCAAGCCATTTATCAATATTCATAAAAATGTTGAATATGTCTATTTTGATATTGAAATTATTGCCACACTCAACGGCCAAGTGAAAAGCACTAAGCCGTTTAACATCGTTATCACCAATGAAGCGGGTAAAATAGTCACTAAGCACATCGTCTTTAGTGCAACCTATGCAGACAGTGAAACGAGCATTAACCAGGCGGATATCGACCAACATTACCACAGTGTTGCAGCTTATGTTAATTACTTGTCTAACGGCAAACATAAAGTCAAATTTGATGTTGTTCATTTAGAGCCGATGACAGTATCTCGTGAACAAATGAGAACAATCAGATTAAGCCAAACGGCTTTAAGTAATGTTTATCTAGATAATGCGGCTGATTTATCCAGCAAGTGTGATCTAACGGTGATGATGCCCCTAGCACGCACTTGGTATGATGAGAATAAAGAAGGTCAATCAGTTAGCGCCGAACCAGATTTTTCATTTACCGAAAAACTTGGCGATACCAATAAATGTGAATCTTTCTTCTTACCTACAATAGCTACCCATTACCTTAATATTCCTGAAAATATAAACATCGACGATTACCATAGTATGATTTTTACCTTCTATGATGACGAGATTTGGCACCAGCCTTTTGCTAGCAATTTCGAGCCGGGCTTTAACCTTAAGCAAGGTGATAAAGGGCTAGACGGTTATCATTACGCCACAACGAATATGAATGACGATGATTTTAATGAAGCGCTTTATCTCGACATAGATTCTACCGATAGACCGTGGGCTGAACTCGAGATACTCCGTAACAATCCCAGTATTATGTCTGAGTTCTATACTCAAGAGCAAGCACCACTGACATCCAGTGAAAAGAGCACTACGCATGAGATTTTTCACCTGCTGGGGCTTTTGAATCATGACGATGGCATAAATAGATATAATGTTGATAAAAGTATTTTCAAAACGTTAGCAACACACTTGAAAAAAGGTTATTGGCCGGCCGTTAATTATGGTGATCTATTTAGTATTATGGGCTCAAAAGCTTTTAGTCTTGGTTTAGCACCATCATCACGAGAGCTTTTGGGTTGGATAGATAGTAATGATATTCACACTATTGATAGCAGCAGTGAGGCCGTCATTATTAATGACATTTACAGTACACAAGGGAAAACCCTTGCTAAAGTAAAAGTTGAAGGTGGTTATTTATACCTGAGTTATCATGCCGGTAATAGTTATGATGAACCCCTTAAACATCCATTATTAGTCGAGCATAGCCAAGGTATTCAAATTCACTATACCAATGAAAGAACCCCAGCAAAAATGTCTGAGTATCCAGCAAGCTCAACATTGCTAGACCCTGATCAAGATCTATTCAATGACAGCTACGCGCTAAAAGCCGGTGCAAGTTACACTATTTTTAATGTTGAAATAACCACTGTTTCGGTTGACGGTGAGCAAGCGATTTTTGATGTGAAGTATATCAAAAATTAACTATTTTAACCTCAAGGGGTTCATTAATAGCAAACATCACCTTTAGCTGAATCATACTTTATCGGCTCTGTTGTAGTTTAGTGTTGTTGAGTAAACAAGCGATACGCGTAAACCCATCCATGGCTGAGGGATCCCCATTTCTTTATCTGAATTGTGCATCCGCGCATGCCTTTAACCCTCCTAGTGCTAGAGCAATGTCA
>NZ_BDQM01000035.1 GCF_002207865.1 Colwellia marinimaniae | reverse complement strand
AATAAGGCGTGTCAACTAAGCTTATTTGTTGTTTTCTTGCCGTGGCCATAATAACTCTCAATGGAAATTTATTGATTGTTATTTAAGCATAGTAGAGTCACTCATTATTTCCATTTGAGTGGGTGTCTGTTATATTTGCCAAATTCTAGACCGCTTAAGGATCAGCTTACCTATTTCATTCATTAGTTTTGTTTATTCGATTGGGTTTCTCCCTAAATAGATCATGTAGGAAACGACATTAGAAAAGGTAATACAAATAAGGCGGGTTACTAGCGGACGAAAAGGCGCACTGAATGGGGTTTTGTGCCCATCCCCTCGAAATTAACCTTAAGGCTGTTTTTTGTACAATATGATATTTAGTTTAACGTCCCGTTTTATATAATATGTCCGATACTGCCTAGTATTGGCTTAAGCTATATTGCTTTAATCATTAGCACAAATCACATCAAAGATAGTTCACATATTGCGAACCTCGAAAAGTCCTGTTATAATGTTCACATATTGAAAACCTTTGAGATTTATATGCACGTAATAGCTAGAAAAATTTTCAGTGATGCTATGAAAAAATTTTCCAATGATGCAGATGCTATTGAGGATTTATACAGACTACTTAATAGCGGTAAATTCAAAGAACCAAGTGAATTAAAAAAAGTAACACCTTCTTTAGATAATTTTAAATATAAAGATAAATGGTGGATGATCGATATTGGCGGTAATAACTTGAGGTTAATTGCATTTATTGAGTTTCGTCATAACCGTGTGTACGTAAGACATATTGTTAGCCACGCAGAATACGATAAATTAACTACACGCTATAGAAAAAAGGAACTGTAATGAATATTCAACATATAACAGATCTTGCTCAACAGCTTCAAAATGAAATGCCCTTTATTACTGGCATTAATTCAGCACAAGAAAACGAAGCTGCATTAGAATTGATGAATGAATTAACAGATGATTATGATAACAACTTATTATTGATTGATGTTCTATGGGCTAAAATTGAAGATTATGAAAATAATGCTTCTGAATTAGCAGCGTTTAATCAACGCATAGAAAATCTAAATAATGGCTCTTCAATGTTACGTTTGTTGATGGTTCAACACGGATTAAATACAACGTCCTTTGCTCAAGAAATTGGTGGAAAGAGCACAGTCTCTATGATTTTCAATGAGAAACGGAAATTAACAGTAGAACACATTGAAAAATTATCAGCCCGATTCGAAATCAGCCCTGCTCTATTCTTTTAAGTAGGGATGGGCACAAAACCCCTGAATACACTTTGGAATAGTCAGATTTTACCACAAAAGCTGACCTAATTATCAGAGCGAACAACTCCATTTTTATGTCAACTACCTTCAGGGATAGCTGACATTAAGATATATACTCTATAGCGCTATAGCCCCCAAAGCGCCTTCTAAAATCAATGTTCGCTTTGTGAAAATTGAAGATTAAAGACCTAGCGCTATGGTTCTTATTTTTGTAAGTTGGCTAATAGCTTTTCACAGCTTGCTTTGAGTTGCTGTAATTCAGCCATTTGAAGTTGGCTTTTACAGAAAATCGCTTCTGGTACTGATTCAGCCTGACTTTTTAACTGCTGGCCTTGAGTGGTTAAAAATACCAATCTAACACGCTCATCTTCATCACTACGTTCGCGCGTTATAAAGCCTTTTGCCTCTAAACGTTTTAGTAAAGGGGTTAATGTACCTGAGTCGAGATGTAAGTCATGGCCGAGAGCCTTCACTTTGACCGCATGCTGTTGTTGATAAGCTCATATTATACCTCTGACTAAAAAGATTGTGCACAATCTACTTGTATTTTTCTTTTGAATCGAGCTATAATCACCGAAATTAAATTGTGCACAAGTAAATTGTACGCAAATGAATTGCTCGCAAACTAGTTGCAGCAATTATAGTAAATACCTACTAATTAAACATGTTCAAAAGGAAATCATTATGACAACGCTATATACAACAACAGCAACTGCTTCTGCCGGACGTAACGGACGAGTAAGCACAGATGATAATATGCTCGACCTTGCACTAAGTTACCCAAAAGAGATGGGGGGAACGGGCGCAGCAACAAACCCTGAACAGTTATTTGCAGCTGGTTACGCTGCTTGTTTTTCAAATGCCATTTTACATGTAGCGGGAGGGCAAAAATTAAAATTAGCGACAGCACCTGTCTCTGCAGAAGTGGGTATTGGTCCTAATGAAGCGGGTGGTTTTGTATTAAGCGTTTCATTAGCGGTAACGTTAGAACTGGATGATGAGCAAGCAATCGCATTGGTTAAAACTGCACATCAAGTCTGCCCATACTCAAATGCCGTTAATGGTAATATAGAGGTGAAACTGACCGTCAATGGCATTGCATTATAATTCGCTTTATTTAGATAGTCATTAGACAGTAACAAACAAGGATTGATAAAATGAACACTCTGTTATTAACGGTTGGACGTGTTTTACTCGCATTATATTTTCTGGTTCCCGGTATCATGAAATTTGTATCTTGGGATATGCATATACAGCTAATGGAAAAACACAATATGCCATTTGTCCCGGTGTTATTAGCATTGGCGGGTATTTTCCAAATAGTCGCTGCTTTGATGCTTATTGCAAATCGATTTACCGGAATCGTCGCATTGTTATTAGCAGGCTTGGTGTTAGTCATTAATATTTCGTTGCATGATTTTTGGAATTTTTCGGGTCTAGATGGCGCACATGAAATGCAAAATTTCATTAAGAACTTAGGCATTTTTGCGGGATTATTGGTACTTTCTGGTCATTCCCTGCCGGCATTTTTACAAAAAGAAAAGTAATGTTTTTAATTTTCATAAAGTTTATGAGCAATGTAGTTGCTTAATAGTTAACGATACATAAAAAACGAATCTATATGATTCGTTTTTTATGGCTTCTTATAAATAATGATTGCGAGTAATAAGTCTATTTACCTCGGTATTTAGCCCCCCGTTGACAGTGTTGTAGCTAAGTGATTTTAGCCACCAATTTAGGGTGAAATTATTCATATTTTCTAAGGCACTAAGTGCCCCTTCCCGCCATAGAAATAGAAATTTATGTCGGCTATATGAACGGAAAGTTGACCTTAACATTCAGTAAGTCTTTATGTCTTCAATGCGCACCAAAGTGAACTTAACGGTAGCCTTTTAAAAACAGCCGCTAGAAATGAGCCCCTCCGAAATTTGTTCCAAAAAATCCAGGGAGCGTTTAGCTTTAGTCAGTAAAAGGTGCTGTTAGCTGATGATATCGCTAAGCGACTTTCTAACGCTGGCGACAATGGCTCTAACACACTGCATGCGCGAATAGTTTGGCCTAATGACCAAAGAGATACCACGTACCGGTACAGGTGCTTGAAATGCCCCATAATGAATAGTGTCACTGGCGACATTGCCTTGCGTAGCCAGCGCGGGCAATAAAGTAATGCCCATGCCACTGGCCACCATATGGCGTAATGTCTCTAAACTGGTCGCTTGAAAGCTATTATCCTCTTTAGCGCCGGCAGCAAAACAATAGCCCATGGCTTGATCTTTAAGACAATGGCCATCGGCTAAGGTGAGTATTTTTTCACCTTGTAAGTCGGTCAGTGATAGCGATTTTTTAGTGGCCAGTCGATGGTTTTTTGGTGTTGCCAGCATCAGTGGTTCATCAAACAATTGGTATGATTCAAACTTTTCCATTTCGGCAAGATAAGGCAAAATTAGCACATCTAATTTACCCTCATCCAATTGCTGCAATAACACCTTGGTTTGATTTTCATGTAAGAAAAAATTGATGTTAGGTAAGCTAGTGTTTAGGTCGGCCATAATATGAGGCAATAAATACGGTGCTAATGTCGGGATCAAACCTAGATGCAAATCCCCAGCAAAAGGGTCAAGTAAAGCTTTCGCACAAGACTCAAATTGTCCTGCGGCTTGTAGCACTTTCCGTGCTTCTTGCACTAACTGCTCCCCTGCTGGGGTTAACATAACATTGCGACGATGACGCTCGACCAGTTGCAAACCTAATTGTTGCTCTAGCTTCATTAACTGACCACTTAAGGTCGGCTGACTAACAAAACAAGCTAGTGCCGCTTTACCAAAGTGTTTGTGTTTATCTATGGCCGTTAAATATTCTAAATCGCGCAACTTAATCATAGCTACAACCTATCAATTAATAAGAAATCAAAGTAATAGGCTATGGTAATAGGTTCAGGTAATGAAAGCGAGTTCGCTGAGTAAAAGCTAGCTAAGAGCAAGCCAAAGGCCAACCGTTACCATTAAGCTACCGGCAATACGATTCAGCCATTTAATGTTATCACCACGACTTAAGAATATACGTAAGCTTTTACCACCCGTAGCGTAAGCCATCATGCTGGTAAACTCTGTTACCATGATAACACCTAGCAAGAGCATTAATTGTGGTGCTACATCGCGCTCAACACTAATGAAAGGCGGCAGCAGAGATATCATAAAAGCCCAGCCCTTAGGATTAGCAATAGCGGTAACTAAGCCTTGAGAAAATAAAGCATAGCGACTGACATCGTTTAGTTCACCGCCTCCGACTGACATTTTAGCGGTTGAGCGCCACATATTAATGCCGATATAAGCCAAATAAGCACCACCTAGCCACTTCAACACCTCAAAGACACTAGGGTAGTTGAGCATAATACTGGCAACACCAAGCACGGCAGCTATCGCAACAATAGCGACACCAAGAAGTTCACCAATCATCATCCACATTGTGCGACGAACACCGATACTCATGCCTAACGTCATAGCCAGCGTCATGCACATACCCGGCGTTATTGAGACAAAAAAGAATGTGGGAATAAATATCGCAAGCACAGCTAAATCAGGCATTTAATAACCCTTAAAATGGAAAGACAATAAAATTTACCGACACTTTAGCAAAAAAATGTGTCATGACTTTGAAATTAGCGATGAATGAAGAAATAAAAAATCCGCATGCGGGCTAGCGTTATAGAATAATCAGCAGAACCCTAATAATCATTACTGTGAGGAGCTAATGCGCCCCTCCAGCAAAGCTGATTATTATTTAACGTAACATAGTAAACCAACCCATAAGCATAGGTAGTAAAGGCATGGCCACCATTACCACAATAACCATTATTATATTAATGGCAGAGGTAGTATCTTTAAAATCTTCTTTGTGGTCTGACATGGTCTAGTATCCTGTACAGCAATTAATCAACTAAAAATAAGGCGCTAATTTTAGCCGATATTTATAATGATAGACAGTAAAACTATAATGATAGACAGTAAAACTTGATGCGGATCAAAGAAACAGCCTAGAATTATAATTGAAAGATCAGGGCGATAATAACAAAAACACTATCTAGCCAATAACTTACCGTAAATATGTCAGTACATTCCATGGCTCGCGCTCATTTTGGCTAGGTCATGGAAAAGTGAGCGTCTCACTTGTTGGCTAGGCTCACTAAGACCTTTTTGGTCGATCAATCCTCTTTAAAAATACCGACATAAGTCGCAGTGGTATTTGATTTAGAGGCGCGATACATACCTTTAGTATTAAATGGCAAGCTTATATTGCCTTGGGTATCTATGATGATCACCCCACCCGTACCGCCAATAGGAAAAAGCACATCATGGATAACTTCTTTACCCGCTTGCTCAATACTCTTGCCTTGATATTTCACTCTGGCGCAAATATCAGCGGCAACGTTATAACGGATAAAGTATTCACCGTGACCCGTGGCTGAAACGGCACATGAAGCATTATCGGCAAACGTACCGGCACCAATCACGGGTGAATCACCAATGCGGCCATAACGTTTATTGGTCATGCCACCCGTAGAAGTACCGGCAGCAATATTGCCATACTTATCAAGCGCAACCGCGCCAACGGTACCCACTTTATATTCGGTATCTAGGGCAAAGTGCGCCGCTTGGTAATCTTTGTTTCCTTTTTGGCCGCGATTAGCCTCTTCAGCCTTTTTCATTTTTGCTTTCGCGCGCTGTAGAGATTTGTATCTATGCTCAGTATCAAACAGTTTGTTAGCGACTAAGTTTACGCCTTGAGTTTTGGCAAACTCTTCGGCGCCATCACCGCTAAGCATGACATGCACAGATTTTTCCATCACCAAACGTGCTAGGTTTATCGGGTTTTCAATATGTTTAACGCCCGCGACAGCACCTGCTTGACGATTTTCCCCATACATAATTGACGCATCCATTTCATGACTTTCATCATGGGTATAAACCGCGCCTTTGCCAGCATTGAAAAAAGGCGAGTTTTCTAGAATATTTATTGCGGCGGTTAACGCATCTAGGCTAGTTCCGCCCTGTTCAAGAATGGCATAACCTACCTCAACCGATTCTTGCAGCTTTGCTCGATAGGCGGCTTCTTTTTCAGGGCTGAAACGGTCTTTTTCAATAGTGCCGGCACCACCGTGAATGGCAATGGCAAAAGGTGCCTCTTGCGCTAACGTGCTATTAGCAAAAGCAGGCAAAAGTAAACACGTAAATAGCGGTAACATTTTTTTCATTATTAGTCCTCAGTAAGCTCTGCCAGTGAATAGCTAACAGCTAGCTTTGATGGTTAATCATTGCTCAGTAATCTGCATTAAAGTGCTCGATTTTACCACTCATACTCGATAAGTAGCGTCATTTTTCTGTTTAAATGCAGTCAATGACTATGCCTTGACTGCATTTAATCGCTAAAGGGTCATGGCCAAAAGTTCAGCGGTAACGTTCAGCTAAATCATCATAATACTGGCAATAATATAAGCCACTAGCGTTAACGTGCCAGCAAAAAGCGCATAAGGCATTTGGGTTTTGACATGCTCAAGTAAATCACAGCCTGAAGCGATAGCCGACACACAGGTTGTATCAGAAATAGGCGAGCAGTGATCACCAAAAATACCACCACCTAAAATCGCAGCGATAACCAATGAAGGTGGTAAACCGAGCGCTTGAATTAAGGGTACACCAATAGGAATTAATATAGCAAAAGTGCCCCATGAGGTGCCGGTACTAAAGGAAATAACCGCACCGGCTAAAAACAACATTGGCACCACTAAAACTAAAGGTAAGTACTCACCAACGATACCGGCAATAAAGAATCCTGTGCCTAGTTCTTTTAAACTTGCACCAAGGGTTAAAGACATCAATACTATCGTCACTAAAGGCAATAATTCCCCTATGCCTTTAAAACCTATATCGATTAATTCTTGATGTTGAAAGCGTTTATAAAAACGCAATAAAGAGTAACTCACCGCCAAAGCAAAACAAGTAGCATAAAGCACAGATTTACTACCGTTGCCTTGGGTGATATCACCATCACCACTCCAATACATAAAAAAGAACATCGCCAAGATCATGCTAAGCAGTGGTACTAACATAAAGCGTGCTTTAGTGGCTGGCACTATACTTTCTTGCAGCATTTCTTTGGAGAGACTTTGTTGTGGTAGCGCTGGTGCAACCGTCGAATAGTGAGCTTGCTCTTGCTTGGTCGACTCTAGCATTGCCGACTCTGCTACTAACTCGCTCGCGTCTGGCGATTTATTGCTTTGCTCATCCGCATTCAAGGCCAACTCTATCTCTTTCATCGGGCCATGTACTTTATCGGTAACAACCGTATAAACCACCAAAAGCAAAGTAATAATGGCATAGAAATTAAAAGCCACTGAACCCCATAAAATAGAGACCGAAGACTGACCTAGATCATAGTTATTCAATAACGCCAGCACATAGGCGCCCCAACCGTTAAGTAGCACTAAGATACATACGGGTGCACTGGTACTGTCAATAATATAAGCTAAGCGCGCTCGGCTCATTTTAAACTTATCGAATAAATCACGCGATAAAATACCCGCAGTAAGCACACTAAGGTTAGATTCAATAAAAATCACCATGCCAGTAAACATGGTTAAAGCGCCTACTTGTCTTTTACTCTTGGCAATGCCTTTATTGACTAATTTTTCCACGGTGGCGCTAACACCACCAGAGTCGCGAATATAAGCCAGTAAGGCGCCAATAAGTAGACTGAAAATCAAGATACGGGCATTACCGGCTGAGCTAACGACACTAATAATACGTTCAATAAAACCGATAAAAGCATAAAATATAATATTACTATGCTGTTGTGATGCTAATAATAACTCAGCGGAAAACACGGCTGCCAGTAAAGCAAGAATGACTTCTTTTTTCCAAATAACAATAATAATAGCCACCAAAGGAGGCAACACAGACAACCATTCCATAAAAAACCTTACCACATGAGTTTTGAGAATTAAAAACAACGCAGGCAGTGTGTCAAATAGCTAATACCAAATCAAGTAAGTTTATTGCCACTCAGAAACTTATTTGAATTGGTGTAATATTCAATATATTCGCGAGGGTAAAGCAATAAAAAACCCGACAAAGTATCAATTTGTCGGGTTTATTGATGATGAATCGAATAATAAATTTTAAAAATTAATTAGTAGTAATCATCTTTTCTATTGTGTGCTTGTGGATCTTCAATAATATCGCTGATATTGACTTCAAAATTATTATTATTTTTACAATCAATCATATAAATGGTATGTGTTGAGCCATCAACCCAAGTAACCGTACCACTGCCTTTTTTACTGCCACATTTCATACCAATATGAATGTCTTTAAATTCCATAAGCCCTCCTCGATGCTAGCTTAGCAAGGTGTGCTGAGTTAGAGTTCACCACTACCAAGTAGTTCATTTTTTAACCACTTAACCTTTAAGTATAGTGTTGAAATGATGGTCTGCTAGTAGATTACTACCCTGTTTTATCGGATAAATGAGGAAATTTTTCCAACTGACTCTATTGTATGAAAAATTTAAGTGAAAAAGCTGAGTAATAAAGACTCGTAATTAAAGATTAGCGAATAAAGAGATAGCTTGCCAACAAGAGACCTCGGCCATAACGGGTAGGATATGGCTTAAGGTAAAAATTCGCTACCCAGAGTACAACTGGCACTCGCACCCGTTACTGCTGGCATATTACTGATTAAGTTATGATCAAAAGCATAAGCGAGCCAAGCAAACGCCATGGCTTCAAGAATATCGCCATCTATGTTCAAGGCTTGCATAGTGTCTACTTTATAAACTGAGCCTGAGCGATTCAAATTGTCGGTAAGCGCAGCAACTAAGGCGCTATTATGCACACCACCGCCACATAAATAGACCTTAGCTTGTTTAGCCAGTGCCATAATGGCAGTACTAATACTTTGCGCGGTAAAAGCCAATAAGGTTGCTTGAATATCTACGGCATTAGGGACGGCGTTAGGAACTGCAGAACAAGCTGGTGAGTTTGATTTTTCTTTAAAAGAGCTCAATTGTTGAGCTAGCCAAGCAAGGTTGAAGTATTCTCTGCCGGTACTTTTAGGGGCTGCAGCTTTGATGTAATCATCCGCCAACATCTGAGTCAATAGTGTTTGATTAACTTGCCCTGTTGTCGCCCAAGCACCATCGCGATCAAATTTATCATCACTGCTGGCATGATGTTTCAAAAACCAATCATCGAGCAAGGCATTGCCTGGACCGGTATCAAAACCTAAGATTGAACTCTTGGCATTTTGCGCTGGCAAAAAAGTAATATTGGCAATACCGCCGATGTTGACGACAAAATTAGCCTCATTACTCTCAGCAAATAATTGTTGATGAAAAATAGGTACTAAGGGCGCACCTTGACCACCTAAGGCCATATCCTTCCGGCGAAACTGACCAACAACACGAATGCCAGTTAAGGTTGCTAAGGTTTGACAACAACCTATTTGCAAGGTAAAGGGGTTAGCACCTGTGGGGCGATGGCGAATAGTTTGTCCATGGTTACCAATAGCAATAATATCGCTAGCGCTGAGATTTTCTTGTTTAAGCAGTACGGTAATTGCTTGAGCAAATAACTGTGCTAATTCAACATCAAGATGAAAAGCACGATCAATTTCATTGCTGCCTGGTTGATAAAGTGAGGTGATTTTTTCACTTATAGCCGAATTGTAGTCTTGATAATAGCTGGCAACGAATCGAGCTTGCTGCTGAGGGTCATTAAAGTCCACTAGCGCTAAGTCGATACCATCAGCACTGGTACCTGACATTAAGCCAATATAGTATTTCCCTCGCGCTGTTTCTTCTTTGTTATTCATTCGGCGTTATATCGCTGACTTGGGTGGAAAGTAACGCGTTTTTAGCGCCCGATAATGCTGCTAGTCGTTCAGCCGCTAATAAGGTGAATTTAGCTTTGTATTTTTTAGCAATAGGTCTCGCATCAGGCAGCTTTACCGTACGAGGGTTACGATGCACGCCATGCAGTAAAAATTCATAATGCAAATGGGGCCCTGCGGCTAAACCCGTTGCTCCGACATAACCAATCACCTGCCCTTGTTTTACCCGTTGGCCTTTTTTAACGGCTGCCCGTTTATAAAAGTGCAGGTACTTAGTCACTATGCCATTACCGTGCTGAATAAAGACATAATAACCATTATACTTACTATAACCCGCGCGGATTACCTTACCATTACCGGCGGCAACCACTGGTGTACCTTTTTTCGCCGCGTAATCTATACCATTATGTGCTTGCAAGCGCTTTGTTACTGGGTGACGGCGATTACGCTTAAAGCTAGAACTGATGTATTTAAAATTCACTGGCGCGCGTAAGAAAGCTTTACGCATGCTTCTGCCATCAGGGCTGTAATACTCATCATCAGTAAAACGAATCGCTTGAAAAACTTCACCTTGGTTGGTTATCTCTGCCGCTAAAATATTGCCGGTACCAATATATTCGCCTTCAACATACTTCTTTTCATAGGTAATATGAAAACTATCGCCTGCGCGTATATCTAGGCCAAAATCTATATCCCAACCAAAAATATTGGCAAAATTGATAATTTGGCTATCACTCAATCCTGCCGTTATGCCAGCATTCCAAAAACTGGATCTGATGGTACCGTAACTAAAACTTTCCCGTATTTCTACTTGCTTAGTTTCTCGATGTGATTGATAACCATCACCCACTAGATTAATAAATAGCGTCTCGATTCTTGAAAGTGGATACTCTAGTGCGGCTAATTGCTGACTTTCATTGCTGGCAATACGCAATTTATCACCAACATTAAGCCTCTTTAATAATTTACTGTCTTTACCTTTGGCGGTACTCACCGCATACGTTGTTTGCGCACTAAAGCCTAAGCGCTTTAATATCAAGGCTAAGGAGTCACCACTACGCACTTGCACCGTTTGCCAGCTTAAATTGGCTAGCTCTGCTATAGAGTCTTGTATTTTAACTTTACCTGATAATTCACCGCTCGCTAAGCTGCCATCTTGTTGAGTACTTTGATTTTTAGCTAACGAAGGTAATTGCTCTGTTGCGCTATTATAAGTGACTTTAGCCAGACTACGTTGCGGTAAAGCGCTTTGCCTTGGCGTTGTGCTTGCTGGTACTATATCTTCAGGTAGCGTTAGCTGAATACGCTGTCCCACCGGAATATCTTTGCTATTGTCACTGTCATCACTGGACGGAAAAATCAGTAAAAATAGTAAAAAACAGCTACTGCCGATAATAATCCAGCGATGTTGTTTGGGTAGATTTTGGAACGTTTCTAATAATTTTTTTAACAAAGTACGACTCGAAACTTTTATAGCGGGAAATTATATAGCCAAGCCACTGCAAACTGCATGATTCAGTTGCCCGTGGTTTAGCTATAACTAAATAGCAAATTCAAATAATCCAGTGACTATATCAAAACTACAGAAAAAATACCGCTATAACTAATCACAATACTTTTGAATTTTGCAATGCCACTATCGAACGGCCTACCCTAGTTAACCGTTAATAGATGGCAATTTTACCGAAGAATCAGTTCTTCTTACTAAAAAAGCCATGATAAGGTTTTATCCCACTGGCAAAGTACAGTAGAATTCGACCATTAAATAAACTTACCTAGTCAATCTAATACCCATAAGACTAAGTAGCTAAATCCAGTCAGTGGAGTCATAAATGACCGATGTGAACCAAGCATTTGCCGAGCTAAAACGCGGCACAGCAGAAATATTAGTGGAAGAAGAGTTACTCGCAAAACTTAAAACCGGTAAACCACTTAAAATTAAAGCCGGCTTCGATCCTACCGCCCCTGATTTACATTTAGGCCATACGGTTTTAATTAACAAATTACGCCAATTTCAGCAGTTAGGTCATGAAGTTATTTTCTTGATTGGAGATTTTACTGGCATGATTGGCGATCCGACCGGTAAAAATGTTACCCGAAAAGCATTAACCCGAGAAGATGTCTTAGCCAACGCTGAAACGTATAAAAAGCAAGTCTTTAAGATTCTTGATCCGGCTAAAACCACAGTAGTTTTTAACTCTACTTGGATGGATAAATTAGGCGCGGCCGGCATGTTAAAACTTGCCTCTCGTCAAACTGTTGCTCGTATGATGGAGCGTGACGACTTTAAAAAGCGCTTTGCTAATGGTCAAGCTATTGCCATTCATGAGTTTATGTACCCGTTAGTACAAGGTTGGGATTCAGTAGCCTTAGAGGCAGACGTTGAACTTGGCGGTACCGATCAAAAGTTTAATTTATTGATCGGTCGTGAATTACAAAAAGCTGAAGGTCAGCGCCCACAAACCGTCATCATGATGCCATTACTTGAAGGGTTAGATGGCGTACAGAAAATGTCTAAATCATTAGGTAACTACATAGGTATTACGGATAGCCCAACAGAAATGTTTGGTAAAATCATGTCTATTTCTGATGTGTTAATGTGGCGTTATTACGAGTTACTTAGCTTTAAGCCGTTAGCTGAAATTGAAGGCTATAAAACCGATATTGAAAACGGTAAAAATCCACGTGATGTTAAAATTGATTTAGCCAAAGAGCTGATTGCGCGTTTTCACGATGAAGCCGCGGCCCAAGCTGCTCATGATGAATTTATCAATCGCTTTCAAAAAGGCGCCCTGCCTGATGACATGCCTGAATTAGAGCTTAAAACAGAGGGCGGTGAAATTGCTATCGCTAACTTACTTAAAGACGCGGGTTTAGTTGCCAGCACCTCTGATGCATATCGTATGATTAAACAAGGTGCAGCTAAAATTGATAGCGAAAAAGTCACCGAAAGAAGCCTAGTCATTAAGGCTGGCACTACTGCGGTATACCAAGTGGGTAAACGTAAATTTGCTCGCATCACGGTAAGTTAAGCATTCAATTAAGCGAGTTCATCGGCCACTGAGCCAGTCCATAATCTATCAAGCCAGTAACAAGTTTACTGGCTTTTTTGTCACTTTTTTTTTACCCACCTCATCCTGATGATAATCAACTGTAATAACGAGCTTTTCTTCTGCATCTGCATAATCTAGCAGACAATCATTATGCAAAGGCATGGCACTCAAAGAACGACCTAGCCTAAAACGCGAAGCAAATTCCGCAAGCTTTTATGCCTAAATATCTACCACCACCAACCATAAATGATGGATATATTCACCTAAATACTTTACTACGATTAAAATGGTGATTATAATCACCAAAACACTTTGTAAATACGATGATATGAGCAATTTAAATAATATTTCTGCACTCATTCTACATGAAAGAAAGCAGCAGGGCTGGAGCCAACAACAGCTAGCGAATTATACTGGCCTCAACAGAACCACAATTGGCAGTATTGAACGTGGTGATTACTCTGATATCGGCATTAGAAAAATAGAAAAAATTCTCAACCTATTTAATAAATCTCTAACAATTAAAGACCTAGGACTACCTACACTTGATCAACTGCAAGAACTTAATAAGCAAGGTTATTAATGGCTAATATTGATGTTTATACTCACGGGGAAAAAATTGGTGCCTTGCAAAAAGAACAAGAAAAGCATTTATTTTCGTATGCCTTAGACAGCAATACAGCATTATCTTTAACTATGCCCATTCGTTTAGAGAGCTATGCTTATGATAGTCTACATCCATTTTTTCAAATGAACATGCCAGAAGGTCGCTTGCGAGAAGCTATAGACAAAGCGACAGCAAAGGCATTTGGTAGTGATGATCTTACTGTGCTTGTGCTACTCGGTAACAACCAAATAGGCTCAATAAACTACACACTCGCAGGTATGTTACCAAAAGCAGATGATACCTTTGAGTTAAGCTTAGAAAATTTACTTAAAAACGATGATGTAAATCTATTCTCACAACTATTAAACCGATTCGCCATGCAATCAGGCGTTGCCGGGGTTCAACCTAAAGTCCTGCTCGATATTCAAGAAAAAGACCTTGATCGAGTAACTTACCCAATCAGTTCATATATAGTCAAAAGCTGGGGGAATGAATTCCCTGAGCTCGCATGTAATGAGTTTTTTTGCTTAAGCTTAGCCAAAGAGTCAGGGTTAGATGTCTCACCTTTTTACTTAAGTGAAAGTAGCAAGCTATTAATAACAAAACGTTTTGATATAGATGACACAGGAAGATCACTCGGCTTTGAAGATTTTTGTGTGCTGCAAGGGAAATCAACAAAGCAAAAATATGATGCAAGCTTAGAGTCTTGCGCTAACACTATTAGCCTTTTTATTTCTATAGAGCATAAGCAAAAGGCACTCTATGACTTTTTTAAATTAACCGTGCTAAACATCCTACTAAGAAATGGTGATGCGCATTTAAAAAACTATGGTGTGCTCTACCAAGACTTACCAGATTACACCCAAGGCACTATGCCAAAAGCAGCGATCACATTCTCCCCCGTTTTTGATATTGTCAGCACAACTCCTTATTTGGCAAATGACACTATGGCATTAAGCTTAACCGGCTCTAAACGCTGGCCTAAAAAGAAGGTTTTACTGCAATTTGGCAAACAGCACTGCGGACTATCGAATAAACAAATGGAACAGGTCTATAAAGAAATTGAACAAGCCAAAATAGCTTGCTTACCCTTATTAAGTGAATTGACTGATAAGCATAAAGCCTTCGGCGAGATTGCCGATAAGATGCAACAACTATTAACGGTGCAGGCAAGCTAACCACCTAACGCTTTAACATTAATGCGCTAATAATCCGTTGGGTATTCTTCCGCTTGCTTTATCGAAAATTATAACTTCTCTACGTGATAGCCTTTAGCTTTCAATAACGCTAAGACACTTTTATCGCCCGCTAGATGTGCGATACCTACTAAGACAAATTCTGTCTCGCTGCGGTTACCATTGCCAGCAAACATGCGTTCAAGTTGTGGCAGCCAGTTTTTATTTCTATCGGTAAGTAAGGTTTTAAGGGTGTTAGCATCATTTTTCATCGGCTCAATCGCTAACTGGTTAAGTTGCTCTTCATCCCCGACTCGCCATGCTTTAAGTAAGCCTAAAAACATCGCTTTGAAATCTTTCATCTGCTCAAGATTTGAGGTAATAAAACGATCCTCATCACCCACCCCCAGATTAGCAATCATATTCATTTGAAAGTCGACACTTTCCAAATACGCTATGGGTTTTTTATCTGCACGCGCTTTTTTACTGTAGAAGATATCAACACCTTCCCCTGATAACTGTGCCTGTTGCGCTTCTAATAGCGCCAGCATGGTTACCAAAAATCCAGGTTTAAAGTGTTCAAACATAGCTAAATCAACACCCAAAGCAGAAATGTGCTGACTGAGTTTTTGTTGAGTTTTTACTGAGATAAAGTCACCAATGGTTTTGCCATTGCCATAAGCCATTTTTCGCATCATTTTTAGCTGAAATTCGCTATCGTTCGCATCTGGCAACTTAGTTTCTAATACTATGCTATCGCTTTGTTTATAGGCTTGAGCAAATTCTGCCGGCAGTGGAAATGCTGAGGGTGGTAAAATATGCACTGTGCCGCCAATGAAAATATGATCATTGCCTTTGCTAACTTTCCACACGGATGACTCTGCTAAAGCGGTCAACGAGACCAGGCTCATTGCGGTAAATAATGTGGCAATGAACAAATGTTTACTTAGGGTTTTAATCATGTGTATATCCTTATTATTTACAGGAGAAAATTCTTGCTCGGTGTTATAACGGATCAGGGCTAAGTCTACCAACACCCTAGGGTGTTTACCCCCATATTAAAGGCAATTTCATTTAATACTGTGCCCGTTAAGCGCTAAGTGATTTACCGTGAGTTAAAGGTTTATCTGTTCAAACCTTAGCCCAGTTGTTAGTCTAAGGCTTTACTACTTACTGTGTTATGACTCTGTGTTGAAAAATTTTCTTACCACTATAGTGTCACCGATAAAGCTAATATTCATCTGTCTATTAGTTGTCAGTGTCTCTGGCTGTAGCTCAATTAAAAATCCGGTGATTTATTATAATAACTTCGATTTTTCACAGGTTAAAACTTACAGTTTTTACCGCAGTGGCTCGGCCTTTTTTGATAGTCAAAATTTACCACATGCACAACGTGGTAGCATTGAGCTTGCTATTGAAAAAAACCTAGACGCACAAGATTTTCACTATAGCGATCTCGACAGTGCCGACATCATTGTCACCTATCACCTAGTTAAAAAACAGCCCAAAGATTACTTAAACTATAACAAAGCAGTACTATTTTGTGCCCCTTGTCTTAGGGCCAATGCTTGGCAGAAAAACAATATTGATTGGCATGTCTATCAAGGTGGTTTAATTATTGATTTAGTGGATCCTAAAAGAAAACGCTCCGTATGGCGTAGTATTTATCCATTAAAATTCAAAGTAAAAGATAATAGTCAAGAGCTCAATAAAAAAGTGATGGCCGCTGTTAATAACATGCTAATGCACTACCCAAGAAAATAAAAATCCGTCGGAACAATATTTTTTTACGGTGAGCTCTATTCAAGGCGATTTTACCGCTTTATAATACTCGCCCCTAATAGCATAACTATATTATTTTTATATGAACTTTCCAGATGATGAAACAGGCCAAGTATTAGCCGAAATGCAGCAAGCAGGTATCGACTTGAGTCAATCACATGAAGTGGTATTCTTTCATTTGTTCGAACAAGAAGGCCAAGCACAAGCCATGGCAGATCATATAAAAGAACACCTACCGACAGTAAAGTGTCACGTACACCCTGATGAAAGCCCTAATGTTTGGGATGTAGATTGCACCGTGGTTATGACGCCAACACATCAAGCGGTTGTTGCACAAGAAGAAATTCTTGAAAAAATTGCCACCAATTTGTCTGGTTATAACGATGGCTGGGGGATTGAAGCCTAGTTTAGCGCTTCTGCATTCTATTCATGTTTAGCTTTTATTTAAAAAAATACACCATGTATGTCGCCATAGCGGCCCAGTCTGTTGCCTTGTCTTTGTGTAAACGCCATGGCCTAATATTCAACCGATTACGTCGAATTTTTACCACGCTCATTGTACGCAGTGTTGGTGCCCGTGTTAGCCTCATCGGCACTATAGATGCGGATACTGATATTTTAATTGTTAATCATCAAAGCATGTTAGACATCTTCGCCCTTGAAGAAGTCGTAGGCAATGATACACGTTTTATTGGCCGCACCGGTATTATGGACAAATGGCCAGTGTCGCGCATTGTCGATCGGGTTGGCCACATCACCGTTGATCAAAAAGACCGCCGTGCCATTATTAAACTGTTAAAAGACGTAAAAATTTGCCAAGGTAAAAAAATAATCATCTTTCCCGAAGGGACTCGCTCTCAATCAGGTAAAATTGAGCCCTTTGAAGCGGGAGCAAAATTACTGGTTGAAAAGCTGAAGCTTAAAGCGCAGCCCGTTGTTATTAAAAATATTTTAGATGTCTATAACGAGTCCAATAAAACGGCGACTTCAGGCACCATTAAAATAGAAGCGTTACCAGCAATTACCATTACTGAAAATTGGTACGAGCACACTCACCAAGCAATGAATAAAGCTTTTAGCCAGTTAACATAATGGCTTAATTAACTACTCATTATTTTGTTGTGCTCCTATGTCTAGTTGCTAGTAACACTAAGAAATAGTTACTTTTTTTCTTTATCATGGGTTTTTTTAGGCTTTTCATTTTTCGGCTTTTCAATAATATGAAAAGCCGGTAAAGAAACATGCCAATAAATAGCCGCTAAACGAAGAATAAGTGCCGCGGTTATAGCAGTAATAATAGCATTGCTATCAGACCAATTAAGCCAATGTAAAAAGACAAATAAGCCACCGCCTAAAATCGCCGCTAACGCATAAATTTCTTCTCGTAAAATCATCGGAATGACGTTACATAAAACATCGCGAATCATACCACCCGCGACGCCAGTTATAGTTCCTAAGACGATAGCAACAGGAATCGGCGCACCCAAAACTAGCGCCTTTTGTGTACCAAGCACGGCAAATAAGGCTAAACCCAAGGCATCAGCAATTAATAAAAAACGCTTAGGAATTCGTTTCGGTTGTCTGATAAATACTATGGTCAGTATGGCTGTCGCTAAAATCACATAGAGATAGAAAGGCTTAACTACCCAAAATACCGGTGTTTGCAAAATAACATCACGAATAGTACCGCCACCTACCGCAGTGACTGAAGCCAGCACTACTACACCAAAAGGGTCGAGTTGGTATCGTCCAGCCATAAGGGCACCGGAAAGGGCAAAAACGATGATGCCAAAGATATCTAAATAATATAAAAGTTCATTCATGAAAACACCAAATTAACTAAAGACTTCGACTGCCTGTGACTGCTTGCAGCTGATTGTAAATATAACGAGTAACAATAAGCGACTATAAATATCTAAATAATATAAAAGTTCACTCATGAAAACACCAAATTAACTAAAGAGTTGATCAGTATCTAATTACTGGTAATTAATTGCCAGCCTAGCGCTAACAAAACCAGCAAAAACAAGCTGCTATAGTAAGAAAAATTAACTTTTCTGTTCGCTTTAATAAGGTCTTGTGGCTCGGGCTGCTTGGCAAGATCATTAAAGGTGATTTTTCTTAATTTTTCTTCTTGATACATGGCCACGCCGCCCAACTTTACCACCAGTACATAAGCATGTACGGCAATAATAAAGTTATTATTAAGTTGAAAAAAATGGCCGCGTGTTAATCGCCAAGACAATAAAGTACCTTGCCCTAAGGAAGTCAGTAATATCAATAATGCCATCAAGCGACTAGGTAGCCATTGGATTAGCTGAATAAATAGCTGAGGATAAAAACCAAAGTGCTTAAATTTCACTAACTTAGTATTCCAACAGTAATGCATTTCTAGCATTAACCGATAGCTGAAGGCGGCTAACGGACCACAAGTAACAAAAACCAAGCTAACCACATAAACTTGCTGCAGACTACGTAACAGCTGCATTTCAATGGCGGATTTACTCAAGCCCACTGGCGAAAGCGGCGCTGTGGTTCTTAATAGCCAAGGCTGAAGTATTTGCTTAGCTAAGTAGTTCTGTCTAGCAACCAAAGCTTGGGCTATGGTTTTATTTATTGACCCTAGGTTAAGACTGCCTAGGGCAAAATAAAGTAGTAAGCCTTGCCACAGATAATCTACCGCGACAAAGTCAGCGAAGAGCCATAAAATAAATGCTATTGGTACCAAGGTGAGCAATAATGCTAACAAACCAGCGATAGTTTGCTGCTGAGTACTATGGTGACTGTTATTGACTTTATTACCTAGCTGTAAGCAATAAAATTGAAATATACGTAATGGTTCATGGGCGACAAAATGACTTACCGTAAATTTTATCACCAGCACCACCATAAGGATTAACACATGATAGCTAAACGGCATTAACTCGCTAAATACTGTCATTGATTATCCTTTTAAATCACTCAGTCATGATTCGGTAGTTATTCGCTAATACCCGCTAAGGGCTTAAGCAGGGCCTAGTGTTTTACCTTTAAGCTGCTCCAGCATATTCAACACTAACTGCGAGGAATTTACTGCCGCGGTTGCTAAATATTCGTCAAAGGTATGAGGAGATTCTTTACCGGCAATATCAGAAAGTGAACGGATAATAACAAAAGGCGTTTTAAGCTGTAAACACGCTTGCGCGATAGCCGCACCTTCCATTTCAACCGCAGCCATAGTGGGGAAATTAGCCCGAGCTTTAGCGACATCTTCTTCTTTGGTCATAAAGGTATCACCTGTGGTGATCAAACCGGTGACCGCCTTAATATTCTGTTCCGCTGTTTTGCTTAATTGCTCAATACCTTGTTGGGCTGCTGCCACCAAGTCCTTATGGGGCATAAATGCCGCTGGGTTGCCCGGTAATTGCCCAATTTCATAGCCAAATGCGGTTATGTCCACATCGTGATAACGAACTTCAGAACTGACGACAATATCGCCCACTTTTAAACTCGCATCAAAGCCACCAGCAGAGCCGGTATTCACCACGTAATCCACTTGAAAACGGTCAATCAATATTAGCGTGGCTAACGCTGCCGCCACCTTGCCGATACCCGATTGCACAATAACCACATCACTGCCCGCTAACTGACCTTGATAAAAGGTATAGCCTGCATGTTCCGTAGTTTTAGCATCGGTTAATTTTGCTTTTAAAATAGCAACTTCTGGCTCCATTGCGCCAATGATTCCTGCTTTCATGGTAATTCCTAATTCTGTTTAATAAAATAAATGATAATTGCTTACTCTAACCCGGCATAAGTAATTCATACGCTATTTTTCACTGCGCTTATGCGAGCAACATACGGTGCTATCATTAGCTGTACTCTTGTAGACCGTAGAAGATAAGGTTATCGATAAATTGGATGTTGTGTACAGTAATAATCTGTTCACTGCTCTGTGCAAGTAATAACTGCGTTAAAGCCAGACCATCACCACCGGTTAAGATAATGCGATCAATGTCAGCTAATTGTTGAGCTTGTACAATCGCTTGGGTAATCATACCCAAGGTTGCTGCCCAACAAGCATTATTAACATTATCACTAGTATTGCTGCCAAATGCTAAGCTTGGTAGTGTTTTATTTTCAGCATGAACTAAGGTGCTATGAGTTAAAATACTGTTAAATAATGCCTTGATACCCGCTAATATCCAACCACCTTGGTGTTGACCATTACTTGCCAGTAAATCGACGGTAGTGGCCGTACCCGCATCTATAATTAGCACATTTTCTTTAGGATAAAGGTGTATTGTGCCTAATAGCGCCAGCCAACGGTCAATACCCAGAGTTGCTGGCTGTTGATAAGCCGACAGCAAAGCATTTTTTTGTTGTTCACTATGCACTTGTTTAAAGCTAATTTTTTGCTCGGTACACCAGTGAGCAAGCTCAGTGGTTAGTGCAGACTTAGCCACATTAGCGACTACTACTTGGCTGGCATGGCTAAAGTGCTTAACAAAGTAAACATCGCTAAAGTCTTGATTATTAAGCTGCACACTAGCGGATAATTTTCCTGCGCTAAGCTGAGCATATTTCGTTCGGCTATTGCCGATATCAATTAATATTATCATTCATCAATCCTAAGGCTCACTTCACCGCCGTATACCGGTTTCACTTGGCCATTAACTTCCAATAATAAAGCACCTTGATTATTCACACCTCGACATATTCCGTGGGTGATCCGTGCTCCGGTAATCAATTTGACCCGCTTATTTAGAAAAGCATCAAGCGCATGCCATTCATCTAACATCGGCGCTAGACCTGTTTGCTGATAGTGGTACAAGCGCTGTCGTAAACAACTAATGAGTTGCGCACTGAGGGCGTTTCGATCAATTTTCACTTTACTGTGTGTTTGTAGATCTGTCCATTTTTGGGTAATTAATTTTCCCGCTGATGAGGGCATATGAAGATTTAAACCAATACCTATAACACTATGGCTAGGCTCTAACGCTTGCCCTTCAAGATCAATTAAAATGCCCGCCAGTTTTACCCCATCAAGGTAAATATCATTGGGCCACTTCAGCTGAACTTGCACATTGCTATGGGCTTTTATCGCATCACTTACCGCTAATGCCGTCACTAAACTTAGTCCCATAGCCGCTGATAAACCTTGCTCTAAGTACCAGTACATAGACAAGTATATTTGCGAGCCAAAGGGTGAAATCCACTGTCTACCTCGGCGTCCTCGGCCAGCACTTTGATATTCAGCTAAGCAAACCTGTCCTGGGGATAATTGATTCGGTAAGCGTCGCATTAAGTAGTCATTGGTAGAATCAATTAAACTATGCACTTCAACCAGTGGCAAGTCGATTGCTTTGTCAGCCTGCTTACTCGCCTCATTGGTCAATAGACTGATTATTTTTTCTTTATCAAGCAAATAAAGCGGCTGCGCCAGTTTATAGCCTTTACCCGTGACACTGTATATATCTAGGCCTATATCGATTAACACTTTAATATGTTTAGCGATAGCGGTACGGCTAATGCCGAGCTGATCACCCAATAACTGCCCGGAAACAAATTGTCCCGCAGCCAATGATTTTATTAAATGCTCTTTTACCGTTTTAGTCATTGCTACTTCCGTTAGTAATATTTCCAGCTGTGCTATTAGCGTTAACACTATTACCGTTAGTGTTATCCCTTATAGGGTTAATATCACTCAGCGATGAAAATGACCTTTCGCCTTGCTCGGTGATCATGCGTACTTCGGGGATTAGCGTTACCGAGAACTGCTGCGCTACTTTTCGTTGGATATATTTCGCTAAGCTAACAATATCACCGCCAACGTCACTGCCATAATTAACGAGCACAAGGGCTTGCTGCCGATGAACACCAACATGGTGATGGCGAAAACCTTTTAATCCCGCTTGCTCAATTAACCAAGCCGCGGCCAGCTTTATCTGGTCATTTGGCTGTGGATAATGTGGCATACTTGGATATTGCTGTTGCAGCTGAGCAAAGTCTGCAGCACTGACAATGGGATTTTTGAAAAAACTGCCCGCATTAGCTAATTCTTTTGGATCGGGTAACTTACTACTGCGCAAAGCGATAACTTGTGCCATTACCTGCTTAGCAGTGCTATCCGTAGCTAAAGCATCTAAGCCCGCATAGCTGAGATTTGCTTGCCACGCTTTCGGGAGTTTAAGCGTTACCTGAGTAATTAAGCCTTGGTTATAGCGCTCTTGCTTAAAAATACTATCGCGATAGGCAAAACGACATTCTTGCTTAGTAAGTACATGCATGGTTTTACTGGCAAACTCATACCATTGTACTTCTTGACAATAATCTGCCAATTCTACCCCATAAGCGCCAATATTTTGTACGGGTGCCGCACCAACGCTACCAGGGATCAAGGCTAAATTCTCTAAGCCATAAATACCTTGTTCGAGGCAGAAACACACTAAATGATGCCAGTTTTCTGCTGCGCCGATGCTAACGACAAAATGATCATCTTGTTCAATGATATCGATACCGGTGAATTTCGGCTGAATAATAATTGGCGCTTGTGGCTCAACAAATAAGGTATTAGTGCCTTCGCCAAGAATATAGCAGTGCTTTGCCGTTAACTCAGGCAATTGCTGTAATTCAGCAAAGCTACTGGGAAAATAAATTTGTGGACAATTCGCCTTAATATTAAAGCTGTTACTGCTTTGTAGGGCGTAATTTAACTTTGAGTGCATAGCCAAGTGAATGAAAAATGAAAGAATCATTATTGTACTGAAAAATCAGCTGAATACCAGTTTCATTACGTTGGTGGTCTTATTGTGCTTAAGAAAAATAAATCAAAGTAATACCATTTTCATTAAGTTTGTGATCTTGTTGTGCTTAGGGAAAATATTGCAGGACAAGGCGCTCGATTGAGCAGTAGTTGGCTATTGGCATTGAGAGCAACACCGCCTGAAGTGTGTTAACTAACACAAGGGTGAACTGGCTAGCAGCAACCTAGCTGCAATTAGCTATGTTGCTGCAACAAACATCCTTGTGCTGCATTATTCATTTTATCGATGATCACAATTCAAAGAAAATTTACTTTTAATAGCCATTAAATACGCACTAATATCTCACTAAGGGCTAAGCGAGATTTGGGTAATTTAGCATTAAAATCTTCCTCCGGGTGATGATAACCAATGGCTAAGGCGACATCACACTGGTAGCCATCGAGCTCTTCGCTAAACTCTTTATTAACCAACTCAATATCAATGCCCTCCATTGGCGTAGAATCAATTTTTAACCGCGCCAGCACATGCAAGGTATTACCTAAAGCAAGGTAAGTTTGTGCTTTAGTCCAAGTACTAGTATCGCCATTTTCAGCGGTATTAAGCTCAGCAAACAGATAAACACCAAATGCTGCTGCTCTATTTTCTAACGAGGTACGTTTATCTTCAATACCTTTATCCACTACCTTGGCATAATCTTCACGGGTATATTTAGGATTATGAGCAAAAAGAATCACCTGTGAGCTATCAAAAACATGTTTCTTATTATACTCATGCATAGTGACAAAGGTTTTACTCATACGTGTTTTTGCTGCATCACTTTCTAAGACAATAAACTTCCACGGTTGTGAATTAATAGATGATGCCGAAAGGCGCATGGCTTCAAATAAAATATCCAGATCTGCTGCTGGAACTTTCCTGCTAGCATCGTATTTTTTTACCGTATGACGGCTAGTTAGATCTTCGATAATGGGGTGAGTCATAGTGATTCCATGTAATAAGTAATATATAGCCATGTTACCTCAAAATGCCGGATTCAGCTGGAATTAAAACGTCTTAAGCAGTATCACGGCGCTAAACATCAGCTAATAGCTCAGCCATCATTGTAGTAGGAAAATCCATGCCTGGTGCTAAACCGCAAGCTGCAACTGCGCCGCCATATTGAATACTGGCACAAACGTTAGTCAGAGTATGACTGCCCAAATGCTTTTAAACGACACCAAAGCCATTGAGTAGCACCTTGTCAGCCCGACATCACAGTCAACAATTTATCGTGACCACTATCGGGTAACAGCGCAGTTTCTTGTTCAAGGTGGCCAACAAAACACCAGCTAGTCAAATAAACCAAATTGGTAGTCAATTTGGCTAAAATGTTAAACTATCTTTGTCTTTGTCATTTTACCTAAGACGACTAAAAATATATTTAGTATAAATATCAGTCGATTAACATATTTTAAATCTTTGGCACAGCCCTTGTAATACTAAACTCAAGCAAGACGATGTTTAACCATAACATCAAAAAAAATAGCAGTACTTTATAGCCAACAGATACTAAGACAAGAAGGAATTTATTATGAGCACATTTAACATGACTAAAAATACTAGCAGCAAAATTAAAGATATAAGCCTTGCGTTAGTTTTTATCGGATCTTTAATGGGTGTCACGCTAAGCACTAGTGTTAATGCAACACCAGCCAGCAGTATTGAAAATGCCGTAAGCGACTTTATTGTTGCTCAAGGAGAGAAAATGATTGCTGAGCTGAATATACAATTACAGCAATCCATTGAGAAAGAGATTAAAACATTTTCTGCCAATTTCTCAATTAATAATGCCGACACTTGGCTAACAGCAGATCAAAAAGTAAAACAAGCCACATCAGCAGTTAATGAAAAAATAAAAACTGTTAACAAAGTAAATAACCAGTAATTAAATGAATATCAAACTAGATGGCTAGTTTGATATCAAAACTAAATACCAAACTAAATACCAAACTAAGTTTCAAAATAAGCAGGAGAAAAAATATGGGATTATTCAGCCGTTTTACCGACATTGTTAATGCAAATTTAAATAGCATGTTAGACAAAGCCGAACATCCAGAAAAAATGATTCGTTTAATCATTGGCGAAATGGAAGAAACATTAGTTGAAGTACGCTCAACTGCAGCCAAAAATATTGCGGAACAAAAAACCTTAGCAAGAAAAGTAACGTCGGCGCAAGAAGGTGTCGCCCACTGGCATAACAAAGCAGAAATAGCCTTAAGTAAAGGGCGCGATGACTTAGCCAAATCAGCACTGGCTCAAAAACATAAGTGCCAAGCTGAATTGACGCAACTAGATAGTGAAAATACGCCATTAACTGACTTATTAACCGCCATTCAAGCAGACGCTCAGCGCTTGCAAGATAAGCTCAATGAAGCTAAACGTCGTCAAGAAGCGTTATTACTGCGCCAAGAATCAGCGGAAGTGAGATTAAAAGTACGTGAAAAAGCCGTTATTCACAATATTGATGAAGCAATGGCTAAATTTGAACGTTACCAACAAAAAATTGACCGTCTTGAAGCGCAAGTTGAATCGTATGATTTAACCGAAAATAAAGACTTATCTACGCAAATAGCTGAATTAGAACAAGACGATCACGTTGAAGCTGAATTAGCGAAAATGAAAAAAAAGGTCGTTAACGGTTAACGTATTAGCGAGAGCCTAAGCCTAAAACATTAATCTACCGTCCCTCGTTTAGTCGAGGGTTCCATATTGTATAAGTAATATCGTGAACGAAGGAGTTCCCATGAGATACGACAGAGAATATTCAAGTATAAAAAGTGTTCGTCAAACATTATGTAAAGACATATTAAATAAAAAGTTGACTGGTGTCTGTGCCGGTATTGCCAAACATTATGACTACCCACGTTTAGTGGTGCGAATTGCTGTGATTGCCGCGCTAATTATGTTGCCCGTAGTCACTGGTGTCGCCTATGTCGTGGCGAGTATCTTGTTACCTAACAGCAAATATTATTAACGGCTGTTGATCTTTCCTCTTTATAAAGTGAGTAAACCATGAGCTTTTTTAAAGCCTTAATTTTAGCAATTGTGGCAACTATTTTCTTAACCTATGTTTTTGGCATTGGCATGTTAGAGCTGATGAATGTGCATGTGATAATGGATGGTGAAGTTATTGAGCCATTAAAAGCCATAGGGGTTTCAGCGTTAGTGGTTGTGCTCATAGTTGTCATTGCGCTAGCGATTGTCTTGAGTGTTTTTGGTAGTCTAATTTTTATTTTCTTAGTGTTATGCGCTAGCATTGCTATGGTGACTATCGGGGTATTTTGGCCAATATTATTAATGGCTGTCGTTATCTGGTTATTTAGTGGTAATAAAAACACTAAGCGATATGCTTAGTGTCTCTTGGCATATTAGCGCAGCTTATTTAAAAAACTGAGCCAGAATGTTTTTACATTCATCGGTATTCACTAAACGAACAAACTCTTGGCTTTCATCACTGATGACTTGGCTTAACGCTAATTTATTACCTTGACGAATTAAGCGTCGGCTGGTCATTACCGACTCAACTGGCAACTTGGCAATCGCTTGGGCAATTTTTGCAGTAAGAGCAATAAGTTCATTGGGCTGACAAACTTGGTTGGCAATACCATAACTTAAGGCTTGCTCGGCATTAAAACTTTGACCCAGCACCATTAATTCAAAGGCTTTATTTTGACCGACTTTTTGCGTTAATAACAAACTAGAGCCAGCTTCGGGACATAAACCGAGTTGGGTAAAGGGCAGTTTAAATTTACTGTTATTGGCAACAATGACCATGTCACAATGTAATAACAGCGTTGTGCCAATACCGACGGCGACGCCAGCAACGCCAGCAACGAGCGGTTTGGTAAATTCTGACAGTACTTTCACAAATTTAAGGGCGGCTAAGTCATCATCAGCTGAACACTGTAAAAAGTCATGCAAGTCATTGCCAGCACAAAAGCAGTTGTCATTGCCTTGAATGACTAAGCAATGAATGCTTGGCGTTTGCTCAGCATAAGCAAAGTGCTGGCAAAGTTGCTGATACATAGCATTAGTTAAGGCATTTTTTTTATCAATTCGATTCAAGGTGATGGTAAAAACACCTTGTTTTTCTGTCGTTAAAATCAAGTTACTCATTTGTCACCAGTTTAGTTATATGGGCTTACCAATACGGTTGGTATATACCCGTGACCATTCAAGATGCATGTTTCAGAGTACACTTTGATTGGTAACGGGTATAAGTTATAGTCAAACCTTAATATTTGTTAGCAGGGATGTATAGTTACAATGATCAATATTCACTATGGAAAACTCTTTATCTATTTCGCTTTCTTGCTCAGCATTAGCAATAATGTTTATGCAACAAGCGCAATCACTGTTACCGATGGTTATATCAGAGCCAGTATACCAGGCAGTGACGTTACCGCGGCTTATATGACGATAAACAATAGCGCTAATAAAGCGATAACATTACAAAAAATCACTAGCGAACTTTCTGCTCGCATTGAAATTCACCAACACAGTATGGCTAACGGCATGATGACGATGCGGCAAGTTGAGCAGATTATCATTAATGCCAAAAGTGAAGTAGTGCTGCAACCGTCAGGTTTACACCTGATGATTTTTTCATTAAAGCAGCAAGTTACTGAAAAAGATGTTATCTCATTAACATTACACTTCACTAATGCAACGAAAATCAATATTCAATTACCTGTTTATAAATATAAATAGTACAATGCTAACAATTTAATCCTTGGAGTGGCTATGAAAACAATGTTCTCTATAAAAATTATTGCCTGGGCTTTTACTAGCCTATTTTTCCTTCTTTATGGCCTTGGTGTGTATTGGAGTATTGAACCAGAGTCCATTAATCTTCACGCCGAAGTAACAAAAGCTGCAAAAGCTGAAAATGTTGCTCCGGTAATAGGTTACACCACCACCACAGCGTTAATAAAAGTCAGTGAAACATTACTATATAAGCCGGGTGGTTATTTATCAAATGACATCCTGCCGCCATCAGTGTTTTTAGATAATATGCCCGCTTGGGAATTTGGTGTCTTGGAAATGGTGCGTGATATGGCCTTAGTCATGCGTAAAGATTTTAGCCGCTCACAATCACAATCTTTAGTGAATAAACATTTAAAAGAGGCGCAACCACGCTTTAATATCGATAGCAGAAATTGGGCCATGCCCAGCGCTGAATCCGAATATGGCAAAGCAATCGAACACCTTTATGCCTACCGCAGTGCACTCGTAAGCACTAATGGCAAGGATAAAGCACAATTTTATGCTCGAGCTGATAACTTACGTGCTTATCTTGACGAAGTGCAAAAACGTTTAGGTAGTTACTCACAACGCTTAAGCCAAAGTGTTGCTCGTGAACAGGTAAACACTGACTTAGCCGGCGATAATCGCGCTGAACAATCAAGCCAAGGCGATGCTTATGTACAGCTACAAACGAGTTGGTGGCTAATAGATGATGTTTTCTATGAAGCTAGAGGAGCAACCTGGGCATTGCTACAGCTACTGAGAGCCATTGAAATAGATTTTAATAGCATTTTAGAGAACAAAAATGCAAAAATCAGCTTACAACAAATTATTCGTGAGTTAGAAGCGAGCCAAGAATCATTATGGAGCCCAATGATTTTAAACGGTAGTGGCTTTGGTCTGCTGGCCAACCACTCATTAGTTATGGCTAATTATATTTCTCGCGCGAATGCGGCACTAATTGATTTGAATGAACTTTTAACCAAAGGATAACAACATGAAAAAAACTTTATTGGCTGCCAGCGTAGCAGTATTAATGTGTGGAACTGCCCAAGCCGATACCTTATTAGGTTTGTATATCGGTGGTCACATGTGGGCTAACGAAACCAGCGGTAGCTTTGGTGAAGGTTCTGATAATCAAACGGTTTCTGAATTGAATGATAAAAACCAAGGCAGCTTCTATGTTGCTTTTGAGCACCCAATTCCATTAATTCCAAATATAAAAATAGCCTCAACCACGCTAAATACGGTTGGTGGGACTATTGGAACTAGTGGTACTTTTAGTACTGATACTACCCTTGATGCCAGCTTTGTTGACTACACCCTTTATTATGAAGTATTTGATAATGACCTATTATCCTTTGATTTTGGTATAACCGCGCGTGATCTAGATGCCTATATGAAGGTAGCTTCAGATCCGGGCAGTGACTTAGATGTTTCCGGTATTATTCCAATGTTTTATCTATCAACTATTATCGGTTTACCTTTTACTGGCTTAAACATATTTGCTGAAGCCAATTTTTTAAGCTTCGACGACCAAACGGTTTATGATGCTCAAATTGGCGTTAGTTACTCGATTCTAGATAACCTAGCGGTAGATTTTGACGTGACTTTAGGTTATCGCACCATGAAAATGGAATTAAATGATTTAGATGGCTTTTACAGTGATTTAACTTATGACGGTTTCTTTGCCGGTGCCATTGTGCATTTCTAAGGCATAACCAGTACAAGTAAACCTGTGATTGGAATAATAAAAAGCCGTGACTATGATGAATAGCCACGGCTTTTTATTATCTATTTATAAGCAAATTAAATTAACAACTATTAGTTAGTCACATGAGAAAATCGTCCATAACGCTGGTGTAAAATAGCCACCCGCTCGACATAAACTTGCGTTTCTTTATAAGGTGGAATACCACCATAACGTTTAACGGCCCCCTCTCCGGCATTATAAGCCGCCGATGCAAGTTCATTATTACCCTTATATTTCCTTAATAAGCGCGCCAAATGCTTCACGCCGCCGTTAATATTTTGCTGAGCACTTAAGGCATTTTTTACCCCCAACTCTCTGGCGGTTGCTGGCATCAACTGCATTAACCCCTGCGCCCCCTGCTTAGAAATGGCCTGTGGGTTAAAATGAGACTCAGCATGAATAACAGCTCTGACAAAGGCGGCATCAATACCATACTTTAATGCTGCTTGATTAATATCTTGCTTATAAGGCTGTAAATAAAGTTTAGCTTGACGCCAATCAATTAATGAGTCGACTTGACAAGCATAACAATCGACGCGATAACGACTAAAATCGACACCTATGGGTTCAATATCAGAGAATGACGTTACCCCAGCAGAGGATTTATAGGTGTAAATATTGGCTAATTTATTCTCTGCGGCAAAAATATCGCCAGTAATCACTAGCAGCAGCAAGCAGACACTGTCAGTGAATATTCTTTGCCAGCGGTTATTTAAGAGTACTTTCATTCTGCTTCTATTGTCCTGTATTTAATAACAACCAAAAACGTGCCAAAACCCATATTCCATTTTGGAATAAAAAATCGCTATCTATTCCTTTTGTTCTGACTTCAATGTCTCTATTCTTCCCTCATCAATTGTCATGGGTAAAATAGTTATGTTGCCAGAGCAACGCTTATTAAAGCAAAACACATCAAATTCAGCAAATAAAAGTAGTGCCTTAGATGCTAATCAACTGGCTTCACTACAACAAAGCGTTGCTGATTACTCATCACTACAACTTGCGTGGGCAAGCGGTTATTTAGCAGCGAAAAGCGAGCAAGGTCAAAATGCCCAGCTGGCACCAGTTGCTGCAGCAGTAGCAGTAGCGGCCAAAACCTTAACTATTTTATACGCCTCGCAAACAGGTAATGCTAAAGGTGTTGCTGGTCAACTAGAAAAAAGTGCTAAAGCGGCCGGTATAAATGTCGTCCTGAAAAATATAGCCGACTATAAAGCTAAATCAATTAAAAACGAAACGCATCTATTAATTGTCGCCAGTACTAATGGTGAAGGCGAGCCACCTGATGATGCCATTGAATTTCATGAGTTCTTATTAGGTAAAAAAGCGCCTAAATTACCTAACCTAAGCTACAGTGTTTTAGCCTTAGGTGACAGCAGCTATGAATTTTTCTGTAAAACAGGTCAAGATTTTGATGAGCGCTTACAAGCACTCGGTGCCAAACAGGTTAGCCCACGTGTAGATTGTGATGTTGATTACGATAGTGACAGTGAAAGCTGGACCTTAAACATTGTTGAAACCTTAAAAGAAGAGCTTACCCAAACAGATGCCCCTTTAGCAACCGTCAGTAATATTGGTGATTTACCAACGGCTGGTGCAGCTAGCGTGTATACCAAACAAAAACCATTGGCCGCTGAATTTTCCTTAAGTCAAAAAATTACTGGTCGTGACTCAGCTAAAGATGTCCGCCACATTGAAATTGATTTAGGTGAGTCAGGTTTAACTTACCAAGTAGGTGACGCTTTAGGTGTTTGGTTTGAAAATGATGAACAGTTGGTCGCCAAGTTACTTACCGAGCTTAACTTTTCGGGTGAAGAAAAAATCAGCCTAAAGGTTGCCGGTGAAGTAGAGCAGTTTACTTTAAAAGCAGCGCTGATCAGCCAATTAGAAATTACTCAAACAGCACCATCATTTATTGAGTTTTGGGCTAACGCTTCCAAAAACACTGAATTAGTTGCCGTTGCTAGTGATAAAAATACCGCCCGTGAATTTGCCGGTGTTCATCAAATCATTGATGTTGTTAGCTTGGCAAAGGCAGATATCGACGCACAAACATTTGTTGATGCCTTACGTAAAATCACTCCACGTTTATATTCAATCGCTTCAGCACAAGCAGAAGTTGAAGAAGAAGTGCATTTAACCGTTGGTATCGTCAGTTATGAAGCCAATGGCGATACTCGCACCGGTGGTGCTTCAGGCTTCCTAGCAGAGCGTTTAGCCGAAGGTCAAAAAGTACGCATTTTTGTCGAACATAACGATAACTTTCGCTTACCTCAAGCAGACGATACCCCCGTTATTATGATTGGCCCAGGCACAGGTGTTGCGCCATTTAGAGCCTTTATGCAAGAACGTGAAGCGCGTGATGCTAGTGGCGATAACTGGATGTTCTTTGGTGATCAAACCTTCACGCAAGACTTCTTATATCAAACGGAATGGCAGAATTATTTAAAATCAGGTTTATTAACCCGTATGGACCTAGCATTTTCCCGTGATCAAGCCGAGAAGATCTATGTACAAGACCGATTAAAAGAGCAAGCCGCTGACGTGTTTGCCTGGTTAGAGCGTGGCGCACACCTATATATTTGTGGTGATGGCAACCGCATGGCAAAAGATGTGCACCAAACCTTGGTAGAAATCATTGCCGAGCACGGCAAGTTAAGTACAGAGCAAGCAGAAGATTATTTAAAATCACTTAGATCTAATAAGCGTTACCAGAAGGATGTTTACTAATGAGCAGCAATTTCACCAAAGTAGAAAACCCTGTATTAATTGTTGAAGGTAAACAAGCCGATAACGAACGCATGAAAGCAGAAAGTGACTACCTTCGTGGTACCATTAAAGAAGATCTAGCCGATAGAATGACCGGTGGCTTCACTGGCGATAACTCGCAGTTAATTCGTACTCACGGCATGTATCAACAAGATGATCGTGATATTCGTGCTGAACGTCAAAAGCAGAAGTTAGAGCCATTACATAATGTGATGCTTAGGGCGCGTTTACCCGGTGGCATTATTAACCCAATACAATGGTTGGCTATTGATAAATTTGCCGATGACTATACCTCGTACGGTAGTATTCGTTTAACCACTCGGCAAACCTTTCAGTTTCATGGGGTTTTAAAGCCAAACATTAAATTAATGCATCAAACCCTACACAGTATTGGCCTTGATTCAATTGCTACCGCGGGTGATGTTAACCGTAACGTGCTTTGTACTTCCAACCCTGTTGAGTCTGAATTACATCAAGAAGCGTATGAATGGGCTACTAAACTCAGTGAACATTTATTACCAAAAACGCGTGCTTACGCAGAAATTTGGTTAGATGAAGTACGTGTTGAAACAACAGAGGGTGAAGTCGTAGAGCCAATTTTAGGCAGTAACTATTTACCACGTAAGTTTAAAACTACCGTGGTTATTCCACCGAATAACGATATCGACGTGCATGCCAATGACTTAAACTTTGTTGCCATCAGTAAAGACGGTAAATTAATCGGCTTTAACGTACTGGTTGGCGGTGGTTTAGCCATGACCCATGGTGATAATTCAACTTACCCTCGTTGTGCCGATGACTTTGGTTTTATCCCGAAAGAGCACACCTTAGCGATTGCTGAAGCGGTTGTTACTACGCAACGTGATTGGGGTAATCGTGTTAACCGTAAAAATGCTAAAACTAAATACACCTTAGACCGAGTGGGTGTTGATACCTTCAAAGCCGAAGTAGAACGTCGTGCTGGTATTAACTTTAGCGATTCTCGTCCATACAAGTTCACCACCCGTGGTGATAGTTTTGGTTGGGTTGCCGGTATTGATGGTAAATATCATTTAACCTTATTCATTGAAAATGGCCGTATTCTTGATTTTGATGGTAAAACATTAAAAACCGGTATGCGTGAAATAGCCAAAATTCATCAAGGTGACTTCCGCTTAACCGCAAACCAAAACTTAATTGTTGCCGGTGTTGCCGAAGCAGATAAAGCCGCTATTGAGCAACTTGCTCGCGAGCATGGCTTAATTAATGACAGTCTTTCTAATCAACGTAAGAACTCAATGGCTTGTGTTTCTTTCCCAACTTGCCCATTAGCCATGGCTGAAGCCGAGCGTTACTTACCCGGTTTAGTCGATGATGTTGAAGCCATCCTGACGAAAAATGGCTTAAAAGACGAAAGTATTATCTTGCGTGTTACTGGCTGCCCTAATGGCTGTGGTCGAGCCATGCTGGCTGAAATTGGCTTAATTGGTAAAGGTCCGGGTAAATACAATATGTATTTAGGCAGTGATGTAGCCGGCTCTCGTGTACCAAAATTATATAAAGAAAATCTTGATGAAGCAGCCGTGCTGAGCGAAATAGATGCATTAACTGCACGTTGGTCAGCCGAGCGTAATGACGGTGAAGCCTTTGGTGACTTTGTTATCCGTGCGGGCATTGTTGAACAAGTGATTGTCAGCTTTAGGGACTTCCACCATGCCTAATGCAAGCGCAAGTATTGCTGAAGGGGTTATTAATAGCTCCATAACCGCACCATTCCCCAGCCCTTCAATAGCGGATTGGAATCAATCTCTTGAAAAAGAATCGCCTATTGCCCGGGTAGAATGGGCAATGGACAACTTACCGGGTGAATTTGTCTTATCGTCTAGCTTTGGTATTCAATCGGCAGTAATGCTGCACTTGCTTACCCAAGTAGATAGTAATATTCCGGTATTAATTACTGATACAGGTCATTTATTTCCTGAAACTTACCGTTTTATTGAACAATTAACAGAGCGCTTAAAGTTGAACTTACACGTTTATCAAGCGAAAGAAAGTACTGCTTGGCAACAAGCAAAGTATGGTGAAGAATGGGCCATAAGTGATGATACGCTGAAAACCTATAACCGCCGCAATAAAGTTGAACCCCTTGAGCGTGGCTTAACCGATCTTAAAGCAAACACTTGGTTTTCCGGCATACGACGTCAACAGTCGGCGCATCGACAAGGTTTATCGGTAGTCAGTACACTGCGTGGTCGTTATAAAGTACACCCAATTATTGATTGGACTAATAAAGACGTACATGAGTATCTAACTAAGCATAATTTACCTTACCACCCACTTTGGGATGAAGGTTATGTCTCGGTTGGTGATGTGCATAGTACTAAACCGTTAACGCTAGGTATGAGTGAAGAAGATACTCGTTTTGGCGCGGGTCAACGTGAATGTGGTTTGCATACCGACGGTGATGGTATTTAATTACCCTGTTAATTTCCTATCTCAGCCTTAAAATAAAAAGCTAGAAGAGCCCATCTTTTAGCTTTTTTTGTGCCTGTTAATCTATGACTAGGTTAAAAATAGAGGTTAGCTATTACAGCTAGTTTGATAGGTTGGATTAGATTTTGTAACGGTAACTTATAGCTTATTTTCCTGCTTGGCGTCGCGGTGGCGACCACACCCAAGGGGCGACGTACCGCCGCGCCTCCCCTTGGAACCCCTGCGACGCCCTACTCAGTGAAAACATAAATATCAATTTTGAGTTTACAGTCAATACCTGCCGCTAAGCTCATGGTACAAGCCGTCCATGAACAACGGCAGCCCTCGACGACAGGACAATATGCTCCTGCATTGTCTAATAAGTTACATCCATGTAACGTATGTCTCAGGTCGAGGTCTACCATTGCTAGTTGATGATTGAATTGCTGAGATGGGATTTGGAGTGCTTGATTACACGAGAGCTTTTAGAACAAGTAGAAAGCTCTTAGTTAGTTATTAAAAGCCAAAGTAGCCACAGGTACCAATTCTGCTTGAACAAACACTGAAATGAGTGAAAGTGTTCACGTAGGTTCATCAGGGATGATGAACAAAGCGATGTCGGCACATGGATGTGCCATCAGCGCTGTTACATCGATAACACTTGAGTGAATTGAAGAATACGTTTGTTAGCAGCTCCGAGGGATTCCAAAGGGAGAAGAAAGAGTGGAGGCAGTCTCACTCTTTCTTCTGGGTGCTGTCGCCACCGCGACAAATCATTTTAATCTACTCTGGTCTACTTATTTAACGATCACTTTTACCACAAAAGAGACATTAGCACTAACAGTGCTAAAATGAATTCGGATTAGATTTTGTATCGATAACGTCCTTATTAATTAGCTTATGTGCTTGAACGATATATTAGGCAGTCTTCTATAAAAGTTCCATTGATAGTATTTCTTGAAAAACGTATTTCAGAAACATCGTTTTCACCTGTTCCTATAACGAATTTCATTAACTGCACAATTGGGTGATCAATATTAGCAACACCTACATCATTTAATGACACAATATTTTCATTTTTACTTGCATCTTTGTTGGAGGAAACAACTCTTTTGTAAAATTCTCTTGGACCGTGTTTTCCAACTAAAGGAGACGCAATAATTAGTTTCCAACTTTTTTCGTCAGGATAAAACAACCAAAAAGCACTTTTAACTTCTGAGTCTAATTTATCTAACCTATGGATTAGTTGAGCACCAGATTTTGTCATCTTTTCAGACAAAACTTCCGTTACCAATATGTCTTTAGCCATGCCAATATTCCTGATTCATTATCTGTAACAGCATTAAATAAGTCTGTCGCTCTTGTTTGTTCTATTGTGCAGTCGTATCTAGAAACTTCAGACCAATCTTTTGCAACAGCCCAGTTTAAACTAAACTCTTGGTCTTCTTTTTCTTTTTGATTCAATTTTTGCTTTAAACCAGCCGTTGCCAATAACTCTGAGAGTTTATGAGTATGACTAGCATTTGCTAATTGTTTACTAGGAAAGTCATACTCTTTCACTTGTTTTGCGATACAAGCTTTGAATGCACATTCTAAAGCATAACCCGCCAAGTAATAAGCACCATGAAAATTATTTGACGCTAATAATACTTGAGCTTCAGTAACTCTTATCTCAACTAATTTTTCTAAATCGAATTTATTCATAAAGGATACACTTAAGATAACACCTAGGTACATAGTCCCCATTAAGAGGCAAAAAATAGTTGGCTAAAATAAGATATTAAGGAGCAAAAGCCAACTTTTCTTGCCCTTTTAAATAATTTGTTAATTGCATTATTCGTCAATACGATTCAAAGACTCTTTTTCAAATTTTAGAGCTTCTTTTCTGTCCCCCATATATCGAGGTATACTACCTATTGCCATAAAGCCACCAATAGGTTTATCGTGGTGACCGATAATTAATCCGCCAAAACAATTTGTAACACTGTTACCACTAATTAGAAATGAATTATTTGTAATTAGTATATTTTTAGGGCGAACTAAAATTTCTACACCATTCCTTAAAAATCTACCACGATTAATAATAACTTTGTTAGGAGGGCAAAATTTTATTTCAATTAAAATTTTTCTATGAGCTTCCCTGACTGTCAGAGTCGTACCAACTAATTGAATATCCCAAGATTCAGTAGAGTAATAAAGTTGATTGTTTTTGATATGTAGAACTGGAGAATTGAACTCATCAAAAATAACAAGATTAAGTAATAAATGCTCATCAGCCAAAATTAGACCAATCAATGGTGTTCCATCAACACTAATCGGAACCATTGCAGTGCCATATCCTTGATCTTGACAAGTAAAGGTATTACTACCAATTTCGATCGTTACAGTGCTTCCTGCAAAATGTAAGTTATATGGTTTAGAAACACCTTCCTTCAAATTGTGTGGGTTTTCATTAGCAAGGCTTACAACTTCTTTTGGTAATAGACCACCTGTTTTTTCTCTGTGATGTTGGTCGCAGAGTAATGTTATTTCATCAGAAACATGTCGTTGAACTTCTGCCCATTCTTCCATGTGCTCATATTCATAAAGCGGTATTCCACAAATAACGCAACCAAAACCACATCGTTGACGAACTTCTCTCTGAATTGGTAATGGAATATTTCTACTATTACATTGCTCTATAGTTTCCAAGGTAACCTCCATGTGTACTGAATCCAGCTAAAATCTTATTATGGAGAATTCACAGTAATCTCCGTACCATCATTTTCAGTGTAACATGACACAAGTGATTCATTAGAAAACATATGGCTAAAAAATTAACGCTAAAGTCCCCTTAGCGCACGAAGCTGTCTTAACAAAACCCTGGGGTAAACTCGACATGGCTGTATCTTATTTTTGTGTTATTTACTGCTAGGCTCGTTCTATTGAAAAACTCTGCACTTCACTGATTTTTTTGATATCAAGCGCTAGCATCACTAGTCGGTCAATCCCTAATGCGACACCTGAACACTGTGGTAAGCCATGTGTTAAAGCAGCGATAAAGTTTTTATCTATTGGTCTGGTACTCAAGCCTTGCGCTGCTCTTTTAGCATTATCTTGTTCGAATCTGATTTGTTGCTCGTTAGCATCAGTTAATTCATTAAAGCCGTTTACCAGCTCAATACCATGGTAATAACATTCAAATCGTTGTGCTACCCGTGAATCTTCTGGCGATACTCGAGCCAGTGATGCCTGGGTAATTGGAAAGTCGTAGATAAATTGTGGTTGGTTGATACCAATTGTTGGCTCGATAAGCTCGGTAAAAATAAATTGCAGCAGTAAGTCTGTGTCTTGCATTTCAATTAGCCAGTCTGCACTTTTATCATATTTATTTAATACCTCAACCAGCTCAGCAAAATTTACTGTTAATGGATCAACGGCGACTGTTTGCATAAATATATCTTGGTAGCTAGAAAATAGTGCCCTATTACCGCCTAAAACGACTTGTAATAGCTCTGCCACCTCATGCATCAAATCAAACTGATCAAAGCCAATACGGTACCATTCAAGCATTGTAAACTCAGGGTTGTGGTTACGACCTGATTCCTCATGACGAAATGCCTTGGCTATTTGGAAAATACAGCCATATCCGCAAGCAAGTAGACGCTTCATGTGAAACTCTGGCGATGTTTGTAAATATAAGCTAGTTGAATGACCAGCAGTGCTGTCTGCTAGAAAGCTATACTGACAGGTAAAGGCATCTAAATAGACATCAGTCACTGTGCCCTGAGATAGCGCTGGTGTTTCCACCTCGACCACTTGGCGTTCAGCAAAAAACTGTCTTATTTGTTGCAGTATCTGCGCTCTTTTTTGTGCATTTTTCCATGAAAGTGTTGCTTGCCAGTTCATCGTATTTCCTCGTTAATCTGCGCGAACAAGTTCCCGCCTACATAAATTCGATCACTGTAGGCTGGATTTCAATCCCGCACATTATTCAGCGCGAACAAGATCAAAAAAGGCCGCGTTAGCGACCTTTTTTTAATAATACTGTTTCTTATAATATTGATAGATTAATTTGCTGCTAGATGCAGTGTTAGCAAAGTGGAAGTACGCAGTTGACGTGAGTCAATGAGTACTGCCAATGCCGCTAACACCAACTCTAGCGCAAATTAGT
>NZ_BDQM01000034.1 GCF_002207865.1 Colwellia marinimaniae | reverse complement strand
TTACGTTTTGGCTTGATTTTCGTTGTCACGTCAGCGTTTTCTTTGGCCAGAAGTTTTTTATCGTGTTCATCAAGCACTAACTCTACTTCATTAAACACTTCATCAGCACCAGGCATCTTTTCTGATTTCTTGCCGTATTCTTGGGCAAGTTTGAGATTGTAACGCTCAAGCAATAGTTGATAAGCGACGTCTTTCTCTACTAACTCATTATCTTTTTGAGCTAATTCTTCATCCATGCGTTGCTGCAACTCAAGCAGCATTTGCTTAAGTTGATCGGGGTCATTGGGGAGTGAATTTACCTTAAATTTCATCCGCTGATTTTAACAAAATATTCAAGCCAATACTGCTTTGAACCTCATTTACCATAAGCGTTTGTGTCAATGATCGTTGACTACAAAAAAACTCAATACCTGGCAACTAGATCATCGATTGATAATGTAATTCTTGATGGCCAAGGACATCATATCCACAGAGTAGCCAGTCGAGCTGCTCAGCGCTTAACGAAAATTCATTGCCATTAACTTTGCTCGGCCATTTGAATTTTTGTTTTTCCAAACGTTTTTGCCAGAGTGCAAAGCCTGTTTTGTCCCAATACAATATTTTCAGTTTGTCTTTGGCTTTATTGCAAAACACGAATAAAGCCCCGGTATAGGCATCACGATTTAGTTCATCTTCAACCAGTGCAGCAAGCCCATTTATTGCTTTGCGAAAGTCGACAAAATCTCGATATAAGAAAACCTCTGATGGCTCAACAAACATCTTCATACAATAAGCTCGCGTAATAATTGGCTTAAGTAAGTCACAGAGGTTGATGCCGGTAAACTGACATTTGCCTTGCCCACTGTGACCGTTATGACCGCTTGCTCTTCAACGAATTCGACCTGTTGTGTTATTTTTGCGCGAACAAAGTTACCTGACGATAAGCTGAGTTTCTTTCTTAGGGCATAAAAGCTCGACGTTGATAATTTCTGCTGTTGGCAATAATCAATAATGGCTAAGCCGCTGGTTTGTTGATCTTCAATAATAGTTTGCCATTGTTCTTGGCTACGCGAAATTCTCATGCTTATCTCCTAAGTTAAGTGAGGAGATAATGTATCTGAAAAAAAAACGCTAGAGGCAGGTGCCGTTAGCTATACGCTTACATAAAATTCAACAAATTGCCGATATGATTTTAATTTAAGCTTAGTTATCCTGAACAACTAAAGTCACCATTTTAGCAACAAAAATCCGAAGTAAGTCATTTGACTCCTCGACCTTTACCACATTGCAGCTATTACTTTTTGAGTTATTAACGACTGCTTTGTCGGAAGAACTGTCGTTAGTGAAACCAATGCTAACGTCCGCTTAGCGCACAACTTTGAACATTAGCTCACAGCCATACTTATAGTCCCTTTACCCCTAGGAGCACTATTATGTATAACATGATTCCATACACCCCAAAAGCTAGCTGGAATAAAGGAAAACTGGTTGGTCAAAAACTTCCCTAGCCGATAAATTCACAACTTAACGATCGTTAAGTTACCGCCTTATTCATCCCGAACTGAATCCAATAGAACAAGTACGGAGTTGGTTACGCCAACATCATTTAGCGAATTGGTGTTTTCAAGGATATAATGACATTCTCGATGCTTGCTCCGAATGAGCTGAGGTTATCACATTCATGAGTAAGCCACTGTTATTCTAGTTGCGCGTTTTCACGTTCGTGATCAAATAGTAAATACTCTAATCAACTAGGTATTTACTATGTCCAATATATCAACGAATGAACCCTTACAAATAACAGAGTATCAAAGTAACAACGATAAACTACTCGCTAATTATTTAATAGCGTGCGACGTTGACACTACTTATCAAAAGCAAGTCGTTAACTTGTATGTTCAAGACCTCACAATTAACTTTGAACTAAGAGTTTCTGAGCACATCATTTATTTAGAGTTAGTCAATACGCCCGAAGATGCTCAGGAAAAAAAGGAACACTATAAGTACCACTTTACTTACCCAATTCTATTTTTTATTGATTATTCAATACCTACTCATGCGTTTTATGAGCACCTTGTCAGAATATTTACTACTGTTTTGCCATTATCAATCATCCTAAGCTTCAACGACTGTTTGCTCTAAAGCTGTGAAGTTGAGTCAAATACTTACGAACATATCAAAGTGCGCTAGCCATCCTTTTTTTAGCTAAAAAAAGGATAATGCAACGTAGAGCTATGTCACTTCTAGCTTAGAATAACAGTGAACAAGTACTAATTAACTTAACTCAAGGAATAGCAATGAAATTAATTACATTAGAAGATTGGGCTGGAAAATCATACGATGTGCATTTTTCCATGGCTACTTTAACTAAATGGTCACGTGAGGGTTTAATAAACCCTGCTCCAAAAAAAATTGGAAATAGATGGTTAGTACACCCTGACGCTAAATACGTTGAAAAAACTATCGAAGCACAACGAACTGATCATGCACAAAATGAATTAAAAGAAAATCAATCAAGCAATATAGTATTGAACGATAAAATTTTAAGGATTATCAATAATGACTCCAAAGCTGCGTAATGAGTTGAATAGGCACAACATCAAAAACCTGTATATAAAACGTGATAAGCGCAGTAAAACAGGTTTCAGTTGTCAGTATAAAGACCCTCGCTTTGGTGATCCTCGCTATAACTAAGGTGGTGATGATTTTTTTCATAATATCTCCTTATTAAATTGATAAAGAGATATTATGAAATTGACTGAAAAGAAGTCTTATTGGTTTTCTATTTTCTTACCGTATAGAAAACGAATAGGAAAATTTAGCATGTTTTTTAGTTAAATAATGAGTATTAATGTTGATTTTAATTTAACTTACCATTCAAAAATAGTTGAATTTTTGTGAAAAATTAACAACCGATCGCATTTCATTCCCAGTAACACAGTCTTTTAATTAGCGATAGGTTGTCGGTATATTTCACTAATATCTCAGGTCTGCTTCGTCGGAAGAGCTGCCGTTAGAGAAACAAGCGCTAACGTCCGGAATGCGCACTTTGAAGTCATGCCGATACAATTACGTGAACGACTGTTGTGTTGGCAAAGCTGACCTCTGGTTGACCCCATATCTCTGTGTAAAAACTTCCGCTGTGTGGTGGAAGTGAGCATTAACTTGTAATCAATGTCCAACGAAAAACTGCTTTTGGAATACTTGATAAGTCTGGGTGTCTGTTAATTAATTTTCTCTTCCCGTTGACTGATAACAGCTAACCAAGGTTGTTGTTCGCGCGGTTTACCAGCAGGTCGATAATAATGATTAAGCACTTTAAAACCAGCTTGCGCTAAATAATATTCGAAAATTTCTAACTCCATATAATGACCATAACGCTGACCAGACCAACCTTCTTGATTACCTCTAGGGTTAGACGAAAATAAAATACCATTGGGTCGTAAGCTATGGTGTAACACTTTTAAAACACTGACCAATTCCTGACTAGGAATATGAAACAGAGAAGCATTGGCAAAAATCCCATCAAACTTATGAGCTTTAAGGTCTAAATGCAAAAATTGTTGGTTGAGTGTATTACAGTCGCTGTACTTTTTAGCCATCAAACAAAAGGCTTTACTCCCATCTAAACCTATGGGGTTATGACCCATTAATTTAAACGTCATTAAATCTCTGCCAGGTCCACAACCAAAATCTAAAATATTAAGCGGCTTTGTTACGGGAAGCGCTGCAATAAAAGCCTCGATATTCTGAGTGACATCATGGTCGCGAGTCCCCTCCCAAAACGACAGTGCATTCTGTTCATAATGATCGAGTGTTTCAGATTCAATTCGATCGAGCACCGATTTAGGTTGTTGTTTTTTCATAGTTGTTTTTTCAATTATTCAGTATTCATTAAACACAATACTTGGTTCTGTTTTTAGAAAACAGTCAGCATCAAATTCTTCCAGAAAAACTGCACGGACCATTTAAAATCACACCGCATTGCGGAAGTTGGGTTTTGAAATCTAGTGTGTTTATCTAGGTCAAATGCTCACCAGTTAGTTGACTTTAGCTGGACGATAAGTACCTTTAGAACTTAAGGCTTAGCCGACGTTGCGAAAATAGGTTGTGTGACTCATTTCACGATCACAAAGAGAAAATTACAATCTTATAACTATAGCATCATCTTTGTTCCCTCTATACTCTTTGCAGCCATTGGCAGTTGAAGGGGCTATGTCATAATATAGTTTACACTTAAGCTCAAGCCGCCAGTGGTTTGTTGTCTCTGAACGATAACTATTACCACAAAGCGGTCTAAATTCACCTGTCAACATCATCCCAGCTAACGACCACTTTGGATACGAAAGTGGACCTTATTAAAAGCTCGACTTTAATCTTTAATCATTAATCTGTTGTTGGTGGCATAAATAATTAGATGTAACGAGGGGCAGCTTTCCGATCATAAAGCAGACCTAAATTTTATATTCCTATGGCGCAATGGGGGGCACATACCGCCATAGAAGTTATGAGCACTTTGTGCGAATAGGATACGTTTATGGCTAACTTTTTAACGAAAGTTCATCCTACGGAGAACTAACTGCTCGAGCGGTAAGTATGAATGATTGCCTTATTATTTCGTCTCCTATAATCGGACAAACATGTCAGCTTTAGTTTATCTTACTTGATATTCTCAATAAGATTTATCGTATCTTGATAGCATTCTTTGGAAAAATTAATGAAAGCTTTAAGCTCATTTCCAACGTGATATAGCGGTTTCCCAACACTAGGTGCTTCATATTTAGCACTGTATTTAGAAAGAATATTTATATAATCCAGCCTACGTGTGGCTGGTATAACAAGAGGAGCGAAGCCCGCTCTCAGTAAAATAAGGTTCGCTATTAAACGTGCAATACGACCATTTCCATCCCAAAATGGGTGTATCTGACCAAAGATTAAATGAGCAGTTGCATACATAGTGATCGCTTCGTCAATACTATGGGGTTTACATGACTCAATGTACTCGACTAAACCAAGGATAAGTTTTGGCACCTCAAATGGTCGTGAGTACGCATGGTATACACTTGACTTACCTTCAAGTAAATCATCAAGTATTAAATAGGTTCCATTAGGTACGACTTTGAAATCGCCATAAGGTTTATCTATATCGAATATAATGTCAGTCTGAACGGCTTTATGTAGTAGTTTGATTTTACTTAACGTCAGCTCACTACTGACCATATCGTAAAGTAAGTCTATAGCTGTCGCGTGCCCCATGACTTCTTGATGATCTTTTAAAGGCTTACCCGATACGGTTAATCCTTCATTTAATATAAACTGCGTTTCACCTAAGTTTAGTGTGTTACCTTCAAGTGCTGTTGAGTTGTACGTCCACATAGTACGCAACATGCTCAGTAACTCTTGTTGTTTTGAGCTAGGTAAGCCCTCTAAAAATTTAAAGGTCGGTTTACTCTTCACCGGCATGCTTACGTATTTACGAGCCTTTCTCTCGCCTGTAATTAAAATTAAACCCTGCTTAGCCGCACTATTCAGCCACCGTTGTACTGTACGATTATCAACTTGGAAATCTGTAGCTGTTTTAATATCACTGATGGTTACAGCTTTGTTGGCCGAACTTATGTAATTTAACACGAGTTCTTTTTCAGTATTATTTTGTCGCATAAGAATTTTTATCGGACAATTATTGGTTTATACGGCATTGTCTCATAAAATAATTTATCAGACAAACTTTTATTTATACGACATTGCATTAACACCAAAGACTTGATTATTCTCAATTATGAGTTGATGGTAATGTCTTTTGCTTTATATAGTTAGTCATCAATATTTCAAATATTTACAAGACTATAACCCCCTCGATTGAGTGGCTTGTTATTACCTGATATTTGTCGGTTGGATGGAGCTGAATTGGGGTATCGTTGGGGAATCGTTGGAGAATGATTTTAAGTTATTGATTTATAAGTACTTGCGTATATTACCCATACAGATAAATAATACCGAGTTAATTCCCTTTATGTTTATACTGTTAGACATTTTTAGCACCATTATCGAGTTGTTTACTGAATTTTACCACTAGCTATAGCAGCAAACAGTATTTCAGCTGCACGTGAGTAGATTGATAATTTTATGGTCTATTTTTTCAGCGAAAAATAAAGAACAATATAACAATTATACTTATCATCCTAACCCAGCCTTCACTTTGCCAACCTCAAACATTGGCATTTTTAAAATAATGCCACTAGAAAATTGGCACTTATCGTCGCTTCACTTACTTACTACTTACTACTTACTACTTAAGTTAAGTTAATTTCAAGAATTTATCTATAGGGTTACTTTCATGATGAAATACACCATTACTTAATGACTCTTTTGCTCTATTAAGTATGCTGAACCCCTTACTTCGGCGGTACAACAAGCCACCAGCAATCAAAATTTCACCTATATTTTTAATGAATAGTTTTAGTTATATGATTGATTAATCATCAACATACTTCATTTAGCTAGCTGCATTAAAATACACGATGTTTATTTTTGTTCTATGATTAAAACGGCTTAACGTCCTTAGATGAAAAGGAATGTATCTGGCTGATGAACTTTCTAATAATAATTAGCATCATAGTATAAGGATTCACTAGTGCACTCTTCATTATTTGTTAAATACGGCGGTTTTGCTTCGATCCATAACTTGATTGAAAATTTTTATGAAAAAATGCTCGATTCAGTGCTCGTAGGAGTATATTTTGAGCATAGTAATATGGAAACACTGATAGATCATCAAACCCGTTTTATAACATCCTTATTAGGTGGTCCCACATCCTTTACTGACCTGCACTTAAAGTCAGTGCATCAGCACTTAAATATTAATGAAGAGGTGTGGAATGAGGTTATTACTTTATTGAAGCTTTCTTTATTGGAGTTTGGTATGGAGAGAATTGATGCAGAAATGATTATAAATACACTTTCTAATAAAAAGAGACTATTTTATGCACTCAACAGTAATGGATAATCAAAGCCAATTCAATTCATTTGATTTACTTATGATGCCGATAGCTTTATTTTCTGGGATTAAAAAAGAATTGCTCTTCAAGAATAAAAGCTTCGATGAACTATGCAATGCTAATGGCAGCATTAATGTAGTAAATGAATTAGTAATAAAGTTACTCAATGAAATAACTTGCATCTACCAAGGTAAAACCGAAGCTCACTTATTTGAGCTAGAAGTCATAAGAGTAAGACAAAAATATATTTATGAATTTAACGCCTATAAGAATAATGAACTTATTATTGTCCACGTACAAGATGTTAGTAAACTGAAAAAAACTCAATACTTATTAAAGAGCTCAAGCGCTATGCTTGAAGAATATAGTAATGAAATGTTTATGTTGGCCCATACGGATCAACTGACAAAAACAGCAAATCGGCGCGCATTGTTTACCAAATTTAACGAATTAAAAAATGCTAACCCCACGTTAAAATGTTCCATTAGTATTCTTGATATAGACTATTTCAAAGAATTTAACGATAGCTATGGTCATGAATTTGGTGATTATGTGTTAGAGCGGTTTTGTCAGCAGATAAAGAAAATAATCACACCTATGTCTTTTTTTGCTCGCATTGGCGGCGAGGAGTTTTGTCTTATTCAACATAAAAGTGATAAAGAAACTAGCACTAGTAATATTCAAAAAATACTAGCATCCATAAAGGATATGCAATTAGATACACCAACTGACAAAACGGTCTATATATCCTTTAGTGCCGGGGTATCTGAATATGGAAAAGATGGCACTACCCTTGATGTACTACTTAATAATGCAGATAAAGCGTTATATTATGCTAAACAACATGGGCGTTCATGTGTGATTCCTTTTTCAACTGAATTATTCGAAAAAAGAGGAAATGTACTTTATACAAAGGATGTTGCTAGAAACAGTAAATAAAAATTACCTAGCTCACGTTATGTTGCCTTTAATAGTGTCTTTTTGAGTGAAGTATTTCCACACCAGTAAATGCTCACCTAAAATAGCGTTCTAGCTGGCAATATTCAAACTGATTCAATAACCTTCCCCTAAAGAGATTAAAATGACACCCGCAATTAATGCCGCCAAACAGCATAAGGTTATTTATCATCTACATGAGTACCAGCATGATTCTACAAGTGAGTCTTATGGTGGCGAAGCAGCACAAAAACTTGGCATAGCTGAAAATAGAGTTTTTAAGACCTTAGTGGTGAGTATTGATAATAAAGCCTTGGCTGTGGCTGTAATACCGGTATCAGCCATGTTAAGCATGAAACTGATAGCCAAGGCATATTCAGGAAAAAAAGCCATAATGGCAGTAAAAATAGATGTTGAACGCTCAACCGGTTATGTACTTGGCGGTATTAGTCCGCTGGGACAAAAAAAGCGCTTGCGCACTTTTATTGATGCAACGGCAAAACAATTTACTACCATTTTTGTTAGTGCTGGCAAAAGAGGCTTAGAAATAGAATTAAGTCCCAATGATTTGGCTGGCATAACTCAGGCAACGATGGCGGACATTTGTCAGTAAATTTATCCCGAAAAAATAGCGAAAAAAAAATGGTAGTACCCTATGACACTACCATTTTCTTAATGAATACTTCTAAGGACCAATGAGTATTCATGTCGATGAGTCGCCCTAACCTTATAGTAGATAATAATTTTAAGGCTACTCTTAACACCTTTTCTTAACGCTTGAACTCAGAAGTTTTGCTCCATTGTGGCCATACGCCAGATTTAGATAACTCTACGCCCACGTCAAAGAACAATTGCATATCTTCAACAGCACCGGTTAAGTCCCACTCTTCGCTGTATTCATCACAAAGACCGTGATAACACTTAGCTAAAATGGGGTCTAACTTCGCTCTTAAATCTGCTGTTGCTTGGTCGGCGGGTATAGTTCCACCTTTTGCATATAACGCTGGAATACCAACGTTAGCAAAAGCAAAGTGATCAGAGCGGTAATAAATGCCTGCTGCAGGTCTTGGATCGCCCGAGATCACACGGTTTTGCTTTAACGCCGCTTTAGTTAAAAAGTTATCAAGCTCTGATTGCCCTAAACCATAAACAGCAACGTCTGCACTCTTACCATTTACATTCAAGGCATCCATATTAATATTAGCAACGGTTTTCGCCACTGGGATAATGGGATTTGCTGCATAGAACTTAGAACCAAGTAAACCTTGCTCTTCCGCCGTTACCGCTAAAAAGGTGATTGAACGCTCAGGTCTATGAGGTAATTTTGCAAACGCTTCAGCGACTTCAATCAATGCGGCAGTGCCCGTGGCATTATCACGAGCACCATTATAAATTTGGTCACCCTTTTTAGATAAATCAGTACCTAGGTGATCCCAATGGGCAGAATATATAATATGCTCATCGGCATTTTTCTGTCCAGGTAAGGTCGCAATAAAGTTGTACGATATTGACTTTTTGATGGTATTTTTAATGGTAATAGAGGCATCTAAATCACCCATATCTATGTTGAAACTGCCTTGGGCAGCACGTTCCTTCATTTTAGTAAAATCTAGACCGGCTTTGTCAAACAACTCAATGGCAACATTACGGCTGATCCACCCTTCTACGGCAACGCGGTCTTTATTTAAATCATCACGTTGAAAACTAAACTGAGGACCTGTCCACGAGTTTTTTATCACCGACCAACCGTATGATGCGGGTGCCGTTTCATGAATGATAATGGCCCCTTCAGCGCCTTGACGACTTGCTTCTTCATACTTGTAAGTCCAACGACCATAGTAAGTCATGGCATTACCGGTAAATAACTCATCATCTTGCGTAGCAAAACCCGGGTCATTAACTAAAATGACAACCGTTTTACCCTTAACATCAAGGTCTTTATAATCATTCCAATTATATTCTGGCGCATTAATACCGTAACCAACAAAAACCAATTCAGAGTTTTTAAGCTGCTCAAAATCACTAATTCGCGCACTGCCCATGACCATATCAGTACCGTATTGGTAGTTTTTACCGCCAATAACCAAGGTCATATCACTTGATGCTTCAATAGATACCAGTGGTACTTCTTGTAAAAAGCTATCTCCGTTACCTGGCTTAAAACCTAAAGCTTTAAATTGTTCCGTTAAGTAGGCAAGGGTCAGTTTTTCACCTTCACTTGATGGCGCACGTCCGCCGAATTCATCTGAGGACAACACTTTTATATGCTTAATTAATTGCGCGGTATTGATACTGTCATAGCTAGCACTAATGTCTTGAGCACTGTTCACTGGTGAAGAGCTAACTGGTGAAGAGCTAACGTGGGCAGAGTCATCAGACGTTGTTGCCACACAACCTACCAGCACGGCGACCGAAAGAAGTGATAATGCAATTTTTTTTATCATAATAAGTATACTTATACTGTGAAAAAGATGGTCGCAGTATAAATGTTCTCAAAACAACTAACCAGTATGGATAGGTAAATCAACACAGGTCAAGGTACGTTAACTGTCACGCACCGTTGCCACAAAGGTAAAGCGAGGGCTTTACTTAGCGATAGATTTTAGCTACTCGCTAGTTTACAGTAAGCCGTTCTCTCGCCTGTCAGTTTAAACAGCCACCTTACTTATAAGAATAAAATGAAAGAATCCTTAACACTGCTCTCAGATATAGTCGCCACCGCCAATGATTTATTTTATGACCGCAATAAAAAGGTCGATACCTTGATGGGTATTATGGATAAAACATTACGTAAGCAAGGCATGAATGCGGATGCGATAACCATTGACTGCATCACTATGGATAAAAAAATCGTCTTAGTGCTACATGATAGCAAGCCTGACTCTGTCAATATTGCCTTTGGTGATAAAGCTGGTGTAGTGCACTCTTCATCAGAGCATGTATTAAAAGACGTTAGCGTGAAGCAAATACTCGCCATGATGGAAATGAATTTCCTCAATTAATTTAAAATAACTTCATTTTAAATTAATTCATTTTAAATAACTATTTTGCCATTTAAGCTGACTTTATATGGCAGTGTCAGCATCAAATTCTGGCTCCTCATCATACTACTTAGGCATTACCTCAACCTCGGTATACTCAGAAGATAAGATTAAACCGTGCACATCTGATGACTGTAATTCATGTCCAGACCCTACTCTTAAAGATAAAGAGTTATGACTTTCTTGTTGTACAGCTCATGATTTTGCATACTGGGTGGGAGGGACTTATCAAGAACGTGTTGAGGCTGATGGGTTGCTGCGTCACTGTGGTTGCAACTTTTTAGGTTAATAGCTAGCTAAGTTTCTTACCTTTGATAATCCTATTTTCGTTCAACAGACTATTTTACCCCTATAATAGTTATTAAGTATTTGATTAAGCTAGTGAAATAAACTAAGGTTTTTACTTAGTGTTTTTATATGCGGTGCAAATCACGCCACTCCATATTTGAGCCACTTAAAACAGCGATATAACATCTGAGGAATTGATGATGCCAACAAATAAGCACAAACGAAAAGCGTCAACCAAGGTGAAATTTAAAGCAGTGAAAAATGTTCACTCATTGGGGCTCATCTCTGCACACCCAAAACTTTTTGTGCTAGTGGGTTTGCTCTTGGTTGCCTTAGCTATATACCTTTTTGCTTTCGAAGCCCAAGATGATGCCATGTTTGGCTTTGCCATGCTTGCTCTTATTACGGGTGTAGCGGTAACAATTTATGCAAACTTTGCTAGACCTAAGAAAAAACAAGAGTAGAGTAGTTATAGGACGAACAAGAACACCTAACCGACAAAAAAGCCAACATTAACTTAACGCTGGCTTTGCTTTTACTTTTATTTTATCTTTTTGGCGCTAGCTTTGCGCTATTTTCACTCTAATTTTATTCTTTGCAACTCTACTTTCATGTAAAGCAGACAGTGCCGCGGCGGCTTCCTTTTCATTAGGCATTTCGACAAAAGCAAAACCTTTTGATTTAGCTGTTGCTTGATCTAAAACTAAGTTACATTCAGTGACTGAGCCATGTTCAGAAAATAAAATACGGATTTCTTGTTCAGTGGTTGAACGGGAAAGGTTACGAACTAAAAGTTTCATAATGGACCATGTAGTATGTGATTTCGATCTCAATTATCTCATAGTTTACCGCAGACTAAGTAACTTTATTTACCCTTACGGTAAAGGTAAGCCACACCGAGCTGATGGCCTGCCTTTGCCGAGAGGGTAAAATGACTAAAAAGCAGTCAAAAGGTGTGCTAATTCAATAGATGTAATGTTTACGCAGGAGCAATATAAAACGATGAAATGTTCCCTCTATACAGCGACAAGCGCTGATGGTTATATACCAAGGTTCATGGGTATATGAGCCACCTTTTAAAGACACTCATCCCTCTGGCTGCGGTCGCTTTCTTCGGCTTTATTCTTTGGGTTATTTACTTAGCAAATACCGGACAGAATAGTGTTTTCTTTCAATTAGTCGCCCGTATTCCCTATGGGGATAAATTTGGCCACTTTTTTTTATTTGGTCTATTAACCCTGGCGACAAATATTGCCTTTAGGTTTAAATCATTCCCTCTCTTTTCAAGGGAACTCTTTCTAGGCAGTATTTTGGTGTTTATCTTTGTCGTTATTGAAGAGTTTAGTCAGTACTTTATTCCCCATAGAACTTTTGATTTAATTGACTTGTCGGCCGATTTTATTGGTATAGCATTTTTCAGTGTCGTGACAAGTTATTTAAATAAAATGACATTAAAATCGAAAAACTCACTAAGTAACGATATTAAGTAACTAGCTTAACTAACGGAGAAAAATATGCCACATTGCGTGATTGAGCATTCATCAACGATAGACAGTAATACGTTAATGCCTTTAGTTTTTAACGCTAGCCTAGAATCGGCATTATTTGATCAAGACGGTAGCGATATCAAAGTGAGAGCCGTGTCCTTTGTTTATTATCAAACGGGTGCTTTAGCAAACGTCTCAAAGCAAGATGATTTTAGTCGCTGAAGCAACATGGGTATATCAGCAAGAGTATTACTTTGCTATCACCGCAACAAAGTGTCCGTAATAGAGCTTTTTACCCACTAAACGCTCTATTTCCGCTGCGCTTGGGTAGGTTGACCATTTGCTCGAACTTGCCTCAACAGCGGCAACGTTTGCCCAAGTGAGATGCCAACAAACTTCTTGTACACCCTCGACTGAATTCTCTTTTAACTGCTCTTTTAAAGGCCCTTTTGCAACAGCAGTTTTCACTAATATTTCATGGGCAACAATGTTCTTTTGCTCCGCATTAATTTCAGCAAAAAGCGACTCACTTAAGGCGAGAACTCGCGCTAAATTAGCGTGTTTGACCTCAAACACGGCAAATTCGGTACATGTGGGCATATAAATTCCTTTAATAAATACCCCCACGCCAAGGCTGTTCGCTTCGGCTTAAATTCGCTACGCGAACAGGGGCATCTAAATTAATCGAAGGCCAAAACCCTTTACGCCGCAAGCGACGGGGAATTAGACCCGTAAAGATTACCTACCAGCTGACTAATCATCCGTGCGATAACTGGCCAATTCAGTCGTTAAGCTAACGCCTTGTAACTTTAACTGGTTAACCCGTTGTAAATAAGCCGCACCTTTTAACATATGCAAAGCAACATCTACTGCGCCACGACGAGTATAATCTTCCAAATAAGTGCCTTTGACCCAGGTATTAAAGGCGCCAAGACTTGGACCTGCCCAAATTTGATAATCCATTTCACGGCCTTTTTCGCCGGTATTAGACCAGCGAGAACTTAAGCCTAAATACCAACGGAATATAAGTGCCATTTTACGTTTAGGGCTCGATTGTGCACGTGTTAACATGGCGGGATCACGCTCTTGGAAAAATGCTTCCGTGCCAGACCAAACTTCGTCTAAGTTTGCCCGGAAAATTTGTTTCTCAATTTTTAAACGCTCATCCGCAGGAATAGCTTCAATTGAATCATAAGCAACATAGAGCTCGTATAATTTTTTAGCGCGCATGGCAAACATTGAACCACGTTTAACCACTTGTAATTTAACGCCCATTTCAAACATATCTGCCGCAGGTGCCATAGTAACGTCGGCCATTTCTACTTTTGATAATAATTCACGGGTATATTCAGAGGCGCCAGCTTCAACACAGGCTTGGTTTACTGAACCAAGCACTATGTAGGCTGCGCCCATGTTAAAGGCTGCTAGTGCGGCTTCAGGTGTTCCGATACCACCACCGGCACCGACACGTAATGCGGGTGAGAAGTTATATTGAGCTTGCACTTCATCGCGTAGGGCAATAATGGTTGGTAATAGCGTTAAGAAGGGGCGGTTATCGGTATGGCCGCCAGAGTCTGCCTCAGCGGTAATATCATCAGCCATAGGAACAAGCTTGGAGAGCTCGGCTTGCTCTTGGGTAACTTTACCTTGAGCCAATAATTTATCAATCAACTTTTGTGGTGCCGGCTCCATAAAGCGGCGCCCTACTTCGGTACGTGATACTTTGGCTATGACCTTATTGCCAATGTTAACACTACCATCAGCATTTTTACTTAAACCTGCAAGGCGATACCAAACAATATGCTCGGTCAAACCTAAGTAAGCTGAAGCCTCTACGGTGTTAACACCCAACTTTAAAAAGCGCTCAACCGCGCCACGCTCTAATGCTTCTTCGCTTGGTGCATGAATAAGGTTGACCGCGTAAGGACCATTAGGCAATTCAGCTTGAATACGTTTAATGGCATCTTCCACCGCATCGGGTACTAAACCTGCTGCGCCAAATGAACATAAAAATCCGGCTTTACCCAGGGCTACTACTAGCTCAACCGAGGCAATACCATTAGCCATAGCGCCGCCATGGTAAGCGTATTTAACGCCATGTTGTTTTTTATAGGCATCATCACCTAAATCTTCAGGGTTTAACTTTTGCGCAAAAGCTAAGACATCAGTTGCACCTGACGTTGAAGTAACATTGGCAACACCAAAATCATTGCCCTTTTTAGCCAGGTACACTGGTTTACTTAAATCCAGTAAAGCAGATTTAATTTCAATATTGCTGCTTTTAACGTCTTTGACATCCACTTTCCATGCCCAATCGATGGCATTGTTATTATTAAAACTTAAATTTGACATATTTGTTCCTAATTTTATTTTCGTCATACTCAAAGATGATGAGCGAAAAGCAAGTGCCTTACTTAATGACATCTTGTTTCTAGGTCGTTATCACCTAAAAAGTTCATCCTAGTAGTCAAGTGAAAAGGACATTTCACCAAAAGGATTAAAACGTTTTTTCTCATAACGTTCGTTCAGCACTTCTTTTAATACTTTCACCGTTTTCATCTCCTCAATATAATATTTTAATCGAGTATGATCATCTTCAAGATCAGTAAGGTGGGTATCAATATTTTCTTGAATGGCTTTTTTACTGCGTCCACCCAGGTTTTGCCACACCATACTTTGTAAACCGTTATTGTATTTATTATCTCCATTTTCGCGGTCAAGCTCACACAACTTTTCGTTTAACAAACCAATTAAGGCCTGTGTCAATTCATCGTCATTACCATCAAATAGGGTTAATTCTCTGTCTGGTACAAATTGGTGAAACATTGAAATAATAGTGAAGGCATCTTTATCTTTTTTTGCTTTAATCAATTTTGCCATCAATACACTTTTTTCGGCTTTTAAATGCTCATTTTGTTCTTTATCAGGATGTAAGCGATTAGCGAGTATTTTATATAACTTATTTAATTTACTGCTGTTAAATAAAGCTTTTAGTTTATCTTGCTGCTTTTCTTTTTCACTGTCAGCAGCGGAGTTATGCTGATGCCCGTGTTGACGAGCATACTCTTCGTAGAAAGCTCTTTCCTCTTCATCTGACATTTCATCATCGTCAAAGCCAGCATCACTATCGGCATCGTTACTTTGTTGAGTTCTATTTTCTACAAATTCTTGAAAGACTTGATGAAATCGTGTTGGATCACGAATAAAACCACTTAACTCTTCATCCGAAAATGTTTTTTCCCCTTCAAACATATCATCAACAAGATGGCGTATATCGGCAAGTACATTAGGGTCAATTGGTTCATCCTCGGCCATTTTGTTGCTCGAGGCTAATAATACATCTCGATACTCTTCTTGCATTTTTTGCGTTAATTCACTATCGCCAAAGCGGTGACTTGATAATAAATCTATGTTTGCTTCAATCCAACCATGTAACTCTTCTTTTTGCCATTTCGTTAGACTTTTTTTTGATAAAAACCCCATTAAGTGTTGGGTTTCTTTGCCCAGTAAAACAATATATTCCTGCTCCTCAGGTAATATTTCATCCTGAAATCTTTTATATAAGTTATCTGTTTTGGTTTTGAAATTAGCATTTCGCTTTTGTTTTTTTTCTATCTCTAGCCATTTTTTAGCCAAAGGGTCGAGCGGTTTTTCTTTATTTTTTTGTTGCTCTTTTATATGGCTAAGCATCTGATCTTTTACCTATAATAATATTTTGTCGGCCTAAAGACCGACCTATATTTATTTTTATTTAACCATTACACCCAACTTAAGCTTCGATGATAGATAATACGATATCTTTCACTTCGTATATTCTTAAACCATCTTTCGATAAGTTAGCATCACCGATTAAACGCACTTCACCATCCGATTTAACGATATCAGTGATATGCACATCAAGTGACATTTGTTTATTGAGTGGCGTGATTTGACCACGGTATTTCCATTTCACTAAGGTTGCTGGTGCAATAAATCTTGGATTAGTGAACTGGGCACCTAAATCATTTTTCAGCGCGTAGGTTTGCATTAATTCAATAATCGCTTCAACACCTAATGAGCCTGGCATAACTGGGTCTTGATGGAAATGGTAACGGAAGAACCAATCATTGGCATCTATGGTGCGTAGTCCATGTACATAAGCGACACCGGCTTTACCGCCACCTTCAACAATAGAGACGGTATCGATAAAGTTCATTTGTCCGCCAGCAAGTTTATAATGCGGCTTATTAGCAGGAGCTTGGTATAACGCTAACGTTTTATCCGTTAGGTCAAACACTTCAATGTCTGCTTTCGGGGTATTATTATCAACAAACCACGGATAAGTGACTTTACCGTTGTCTATGCCTAGCTGGTTTGTTAAGGCATCCGCGCCAAAGTAACCAAATACTGCCGTGCCTTTATAGAATAAATCATGGCTATCAAGCGCTTGTGCCGCTTGGCTATCATCTTTAACATAAAGCTCAAAGGTGAAACTTTGAATGATCATGCCGCCAGCCATGGTAGTACTTAACAATACCGACTTATTGACGATAGTTTTACCGCGTAAATCGACTTGTTTAAGCAAGTCACCACTGCCATCTAGGTTACGGAAAAATAAATCTTTTTCTGGGTAAACTAAGGTAGTGCCCATGTAACCTGAAATAAAGCCATTAGGTTGTAGCGCTATTTCCATAATTAATGAATATGGCATCCAGTTATTGACGCTGTTTTTGGTGAAATACCATGCGTCTTCAGGCACATAATATTCAGCAATACAGCTGGATGATTTTTTCAGCTCTAAACGTGTGCCCGTAACTTCAACCACTTGCGTGACAACTTGTAAATCGCCACAAGGTGTACGCGGAGGAATTCTGCCCTTGTAGACGTCAAAATCAGCGCCAAAACATTTTGAGATATTACCGGTAGCAAATTCAAACATATGCCACGGGGTAAACGGCGCGGTATCAGGCACGCGATTTTGCCCGGCAACCATTGGCGCTTCAAAATGCAAAAGCGGGGTTACACCCTTTTCTTTTGGCGCATCAAAGTCAGACATTACTTTCATTAACGGGCGTTCAATATGTTTAAACGGGTTAATGCCACGCTCGTCAAGCTCGTTACTTACTTTATCCGTAACTTCAGTACTTGCTGCTGCACTGGTTACTGTGGCAGCAACTTCACTTACTAAGGCGACATTGTCAGGTAAGGTAACTGGGTACGGCGAGTTGTCATCTTGCTCGATTATCATCATCGCCAAGTTTTTAAAATCAACCACTACTTTGCCATCAAGAATAATATCAATATTGGCTTTAAGATACGGATATGGCTGCATGCCCATTTCCGTGACTTCCATGCGATAAGTCAGGGTATTATGTTGCGGCTGAACTTGACCACGACAACGAACCGTTTGCGACTCACCGGGCATAGGTTGGAAACGCGCATTGTTCATATTGGCGTGCATGCCTAATGACAACATCAAGAACATCGCCATTTGACCACAACCTTCACTCATTAATGAGCCAGCCATCACTTCATCACCTTTAAAGTGACAAGGGAAGTACCAATGATCAGGGGCTAAATCTTTCTGACCTTCAATAAGTCCTAAACCCCAATGACCGCCACTGGCATCAATATTAATGATACGTTCGATCATTAAGAACTTTTCTGAGGAGAATTTTAATGACGGGTTACGGCCTTTTTGATCATAATCAGCGCCAAAACAACCGGCAACATCGCCATTCACTAACTTCATCATATCAGCGTAATCGTATTGATCACGTGGACGATTTAATAAGGGTGTAAATGAACTTTTGACTGCATTGGCAAATTCCGTTTTGTCTTTATCGTTATGAATAACACCTTTACCGTCTTTTAATTCGTCGTCAGTAAAGAAGCCGGCACAACCTTTACGCATGATTAAGACCTTTTTATCACCAACATAACAGTCATAGTGAAAGAAGAATAATAGTTGTTCGCCATTTCTCGCATAAGAGTCAATGTGAATTTCATAACGCAGGGTTTCGCCACCAAAGGGCATTTCTTCCAAGAAGGTTAATTCACAATCCAGTAGTCGGTAAACACGCTCACCTTTGGCTTGAAAATCAATACCTATATAAGAAATTAATAATAAATCACATTGGCCTGATTCAACCGATACCGACCATGGAATCTGGCCATCAATTAAAAAAGGTGCATCGACAGGAATATCATACTCAGTACACATATATGATTTTTTATATTCATTGATGGTCGCGTCAAGCTCAGTTACCCGTGATACCAACAAATAATCTGTGGTGGGTAAACGTACCCGACGTGAGTAACTGTCAATAATTTTATATTCTTTACCAAAAACATTACCGATATCACCTTCAGCAAATTCAACTAAATCAGCAGTATCCCAAATAATTTTTTCCGGTTGGCTAAATTGCTCTTTTAATTGCAGTGGCTGATAGTTATAACCTTTTGGACCTTTAATTTTAAAACCAGTTTGCTCTGCCCAGTTATCATTAACCACAGCTAAAGTTGCGGTGTTAACCGTTGAGCTAACAACAGCAAGTTCAGGTGTATGGACAATACTTACCGGCTGAGGCTCGGCGCTATAAGCGGGTTGGCCCGCACTGGCGTTGGCTTGCATTGCTATCAGCTTAGAAATTTGCTGACCGGCTACTTGACGAGTGGTCAAAAACGCCTGATGCGTAGCAGATTCTTGATAAATTTCTTTACTGGCCTTATGTTTTACATTGTTTTTAATAGTCGCTTGAGAGGTACTTTTCACTTGTGCTCCAGTTACGATTGTTGATCGGGCTTTGGCTTGAGTTTGAACATTAGCTAGGGTTTGAATTGGTCTATGAAGTTTTTCTTGCCCCGCTAGTTGCGCAAGCAGCTTAGGCTTGACATTATTTAAGGTAATTCCTACTTTTACTGGCGCTAATACTTTGCCAGTAAAAGCGTGTTTAATACTCACCATGTCGCTTAATTGCCCTTTGGCGACAATAGCATCGAAAATGGCATTACCACCTAGGGTAATGGTTTTAATTAATTTAGGTTTTGGCTTACCGGCTAGTGTCGGAGTTGATACCGGTGCTGACTGATGAGCATGTTTACTTGAAGATAAAATAAGGTGAGCACAACTGCCATCTTTTCCTAAACCATTCACTGCAATGTGAGAACGGGCAATATCAGTCGCGGTATTCGTTTTAGCTGATCGCTCATCTAAAAGCAGCGCACTTTTAACAATACTGGCAACACCTGAAGCATTAAAGGTATGACCGATATTGCTTTTAACCGAGCTGATAGTCTTGCCTGAGTACAGTTTTGGTAACGCTTGCTTTTCTGCACTATTCTCGGCAATAAAACCACTGGCATGGGCTTCTACCTGGCTAATATCTGCGGCTTGAATGCCGGCAAGCGCTAATGATTTGTTAGCGGCTTTAACAATGGCCTGTTCATCACAGCCGTTAGCAAAACTAATGCTGTCGATTGTGGCATAGACGCTGCGCTCTCCAACTTTTGATTGCGGTACTTTTGACTCAGGAATAATAACAAAAGCCGCCGCACCCTCACCTACTAACCATTGCTCTTGATCCAATGTATTAGTGGCACTTTCGGCATCAACAGATACCTTACCAAAGTGCTGTCTTAAGGTGATATTTTCTATCGAACCGGCTAAATCAACCGAAGCGATAATCACCGCATCGACATCTGAGGTTTGGAATAAATTTTCCGCTAATTCAATACAGCGATAAACAGAATTTTCTTCCGCCGATAAAGTAATGGCGGGGCCAGAGAAGTCCCATAACGCTGAGATACGTGACGCCATAATATTACCAATAAAGGAGGTATATTGATTAAGCTGGGCAGCGTGGGCAACACCGTCTTTGGCAATATTGGTTAAGGTTTCGCGCTGTTCATCACTTAAGCTAATACCTTGTTGTAATAAGCTCTCTTCAATTTGCGTCGTTAAATTCACTCGACCACGGTATTGATGCAGTTCTAACTCAATGCCCATAGCAACTAAGACCGCAACATTACTACCTTCTTTAAGGCCAGCATCTTTAGCGGCATTGTCAGCCACTTTCATCATCATTAGCTGTTGTGGTATTAAACAGTCTTGCTCATTGGGTGGTACTTTAAAACGGAGAAAATCGATATCAAAATCTTCAACATAGCCACCCATAGGTGCTTTAGTTAAAGATAAGGCCTTCATCACGTCGCTGTTCTTTTCAATGCCTTTCCAGCGCTTAGTCGGCAATTCACGAAAGGTATTGCCATTAGTCTGAATCAGCGTGTTAAAACTGGCCAAATCTTTAGCGCCACCAAAGTGTGCGTCCATACCAATAATAGCTAGCGGTTGACGGGCTTTCACTGTGTTAGTTACCGGTGTTAATGTTTGTGTTGGCTGTTGCAAAACCAAATGCGCATTAGAGCCACCAAAACCAAATACGCTCACCCCTGCTGTTCTCGGTTTGTTATTAGCTTTTATCGGCCAATCAATAGTGTCCGTAGGCATTTGCTCTGCCCCTAAATAGCCATTTTTTGACGTGAGTGGCTCATTTAGGTTTATCGTTGCTGGAATTTTGCCTTCTTTCAGTGCCCAAATTGCCTTGGTCATGCCCGGCATTCCCGCGGCAGTGAGCAAGTGACCTAAGTTAGATTTTACCGAGCCAAGCAAAGGTTTATTGCCGTTTTCTCGGGGAAAACGACTAAAAAATGTATCCATCGAGCCAAGCTCAACGTTATCACCTTTGGGCGTACCTGTGGCATGGCATTCAAGGTAATCAACATCACGAGGGTCAACACCGGCATTGTCATAGGCACGTTCATAAACCAAAACCTGCCCTTTGGTATTTGGACTTAGGACAAACTCACCCTTGCCATCATTCGATAAAGCGCCGCCTTTGATAATGGCATGAATTTTATCGCCATCACGCACCGCGTCACTGTGGCGTTTAAGCACCATCATGCCAGCGCCTTCGCCAGCAAATAAACCTTGTGAATTTTTATCAAAAGGTGCGTGAATATTGTTGGCTGGATACGCTTGAAAAATAGAGAAACCCATATTAACAAACATAGGATCAGCGCCAGAAACTGCGCCAGCTAACATCATATCAGCCTTGCCAGTATGCAGGTAATCACAGGCTAATTTCACTGAATAACAACTTGACGCACAAGCCGCATCAAGGGAGAAGTGTGTGCCACCTAAACCGGCCGCTTTGGCTAATAACGCCGACGGATAACCGGCAACTAAAGCATTATCCGCATGAAGGTTTTCCGCTAAGTTGGCTTGTTGCAGAGGTGAAAAATGGCTTAACTGAAAATCTTTATGCAGGATGTTTTTTAATGCACTATCAACAACTTGATGATAAAGCGGCATAAACAGATGATTAGATGACTTGGTTGGGAACGATAAGTTGCCTAAAATCACCCCACATTGTGCAAGTTTATCGCTGCGCCAATAGCCGGCATCGGTTAACGCTTGCTGGGTAACATAAAGCGCCCATTGGTTTAAATCATCCAATTGATTGAGATAATCAGCGGTTAAACCATTTTTGGCTTGCACAAACGATGTGGCATCAAAGTCGAAACCTCGGATATAACCACCTTGCACACAGTAAAACTTATCAGTATCACCCTTCTTGCCGGTGTACTTGGCCGGATCAACACCCATTTGCTCTTTAGTGGCTTGGCTTCGACAATCTTGTTTCTTAAGTAATTTTTGCCAAAATTCTTCCGGCGCACTTGAGCCAGGGAATAAATTAGCAATACCTACAACAGCAATATTTTCCATACTTTCCTCGAAAAATTTTATAATTCTTTTTAACGTCACAGCCGAGTCTTTTGTCAGACCTGGCATGGACGTCATTTAATAGACAATGCCTGCAACCCATTGTCCTGTAGTCAATTTTATTTACAATTCTATTGTTCTAAACATCACCAACATGGTTCCCCGATGAGACACTTCGGGGATGACGGCTAGAGGAAATTCACCTCACCATACTTCACATTCGTTATTGTTCTAAACATCACCAACATGGCTCCCCGATTAGACACTTCGGGGATGACGGCTAGAGGAAATTCACCTCACCATACTTCACATTCGTTATTATTCTAAACATCACCAACATGGTTCCCCGATTAGACACTTCGGGGAAGACGGCTAGAGGAAATTCACCTCACCATACTTCACATTCGTTATTGACGGCTGTGAGACTAGTGCCTCACACACTTACGGTATAACCACCATGTTTTCGTCATATCCGAGTTCACTTGTCGGATATCCACTCACTTTATTTCTTCTGCACGATTATTGAACCATAAAATAAGCGCTGTAGATCTAGCGTCACGCCATGGCTTATCAATTTTGCCACGGCTCTAAAATAGGTTAATTCATCACTGGTGCCTTTGGCATTAACTGGCACAGCAACACGTGGTTTACGCTGGCCATTACCCTTACCGTTAAGGTCAAAGTCTAAAATTTTATCCGTCCAACTACACAATGAACGACCAGGCCCCATTTCAATAAAGACCCGTGCACCTTGGTCATACATGGTATTGATCAAACGAGGAAAATCAACGCGTTCGCACAAGCACTTAGCGACACTGTGGGCAATGGCTTTACTCAACTGTGGTATCGGTAAGTAACACGAGCTTGAGTACATTTTTGTGGGCAAACGACTCGTCACATCCATGGTGTAAAGTTCAACCATATCATCATATTCGATATTTGCCGGTGCACTATGAATCGCATTAGCCATGTTTAACGCCATAGCGCGCACACCTAACTTTTTAATAACCCGTAGGCAATCTTCTGGATAGCCGGCAATTAATAAGCTGTCTGGGGTGTTGATTATGGTGCAATAAACCCGTTCTTCACCTTCACTGGCCGCAATAACTTCAGCTAACGTGGCTTTAATGGTGTAGGTTTCCCAAATAAACTCATCATTTTTACCGGTCGTTTCGGTAAGTTCAGGCAAGCCCCAATGTTCACGCAGGGTTAATAAATCACCACATAATCGTTCATTAAAGGTGTCCGAATTGGCTAAACGTGCGCTCATTAAACCCGGTTGCTGCCACGCACCTAACGCCGCATACATACTCACTTCGCCCATGCTATAACCGGTAGCAAAGTCAGCTTTAAGTTTAAAGACATTTTCAAAAACTTTGGTGAAGACACAAGCAAAACCAACCCCGGCTTCAGCGATATCGGCTAAATTACCGCGCAAGTCTAAATCAAGCTGTTTGAGTGCTTTAAAACTAGGTCTAACAACCGAGCGGGGATTTAATAAGGTATCTTTTAAACTGGCGCCGATATCATCCGCTAAATTGGCAACATCTTGATGTATTTCAGGAAATAAATGTAATAAATCGCGACCTAAACCGATATAAGTCGCGCCAATACCCGGATATAAAAACGAGACATTGTTGGAGTCTTCACTTACAGTTAAATCTCTATTTACTGGCTTAGGGGTAAAATAACTGCCTTTTGGCGTTCGCCATTCTTTACCCGTTTCGAGTGCAGTAACAATGCCTGACTTAGCCGAAGCTACTTCTTTTAATAACTCGGTTTTTGATTCACATAACAACACAATGCTGTAGGTGCTTTTTATAGATTTAGCTTGCTGGTAATAACTGAGCGCAATAGCTTGAATTGATTGCGCTGGCATTACTAAATTGCTTTGTAAATCGTTTTCAAGCTCAGTGAGCTTTGATAATAAGCTTTGCTGGTCATCTGCTGCCACCAGTACCATTTTCAAATCACTGCAAGCAATAAAACCATTGTCACGAATATCCACCAAGGGATGTTTTTCACCGGCAACAATAATTTTGTTTTCTGCCAATATCACATGGCAGTAGTCATTGTTAGCCGCCAAACAACTATACGCAGCCAGATGAGCATTACCCTCTGGATGTGGATACCAAGGTCGAGCCTCGGTAGCAAGATAAAAACTTGAGTTTTGCCAGTCTATTAGCTCATGTTCTGCTGGCTGTTGCCAATCAGTGATAGCAGGAATATATCGCTGCTGCAAAGCAATAATAGTGCGTAACAGTCCGAATACTTGCGAAAATCCCGCACCTTCACCGGTAAGGCTACGGGCACAGGAAACTGCCGTGTTTAGTTTTTCTTCATGGGCATAACTGGCAATTAAACCACTAGACTCTGCTAAGGAAAGCTTGTTATCCGCCAAGGCTGAAACTTCTAATAAACCAATATCATTAGCGCTAACTTGAGCATTATCGAGTGCAGATGCAGTAACCTTGGTCACCTCAGTAAAATTAGTTACCTCATCACCAACGGCAAAACCTTTTAACCATGAGTAAACATAACTGTTATTACTTTGCGCAAAACTTATCGAGGCAAATAATATCGCGGCTATGCCATGACAGTGTTGATAACCGGTAAAGGTCTCATCAAAACTGATAGTAGTTACTGTATCTACGGCTAAGTCATTCCCAGCAGAACTTTGTTGTTCTGGCTCTGCTGACAAAGCGTAGCTAAGAATTTCTGCTAAGTTGACACCAACTAATGCCACTAAAGCATGTTGACCAATAAGCACATCGATTTGTAACATGGCCTGAGCGAATGAACTCACCACAATTGCACTATCAACATCAACATCTACATCAATGTCGACCATTTCGCTGGCAGCGTTTTCAGCAAGGACGATAACCTTGATATCAGCGCTGTTTACTTTATTAGCAAGCGCCATGCGCTCAACAGAGGCTTTAACGCTTATCAAGAGCGCTTTATCTTGCTCTTGATCTTGATCTTGCGTTTTAGCTTGCTCTTTACCTTGCGTTTTAGCTTGCGTTTTAGCTTGCTCTTTACCTTGCGTTTTAGCTTGCGTTTTACCTTGCACTTTACCTAAGTAAAGCGCTCGCTCGACACAGTCAATATTAGCTTGAACAGTGAATTGGTTTTCAAACTGAGCATCTAAACCAATAATGGCGCTGCTATAATTACCGTTCGCCATTAAGCACTTGCCTCATCGTTGCCCTTTTTAGCCGCAGCTTTAGGCAAGAACAAATCGTTTAAGTTGGCACTGGCGGTCACTTTAGCGGATTTCAACTCAGACAATACTTGCTTGTTTTCAGCAATAAATTGTATGTCTGCCACTAACGAACCACGTTGTTTGCCTTTTGCTGAGCTTTTAACTACGGTTAACTGCAAGTAAAAACGCTCACCTAGCGCTACTTCACGGTATACCGTCCAGCTTTGCGTACTTGAGGGCAAACTGCCTAAACCGAGTTGTTTTTTCACCCAAACTAACATCGCTTGGTAAGCAAGGTCATTGGCGAATATGTTACTTTGGTTTTTGCCAATGATATTGCCTAAACATGGCAGCGCGAATTCACCTTGCATAGCACTGGCGACTTCTGGTACTTGGCAACTTAATAATAACCCTTGCTCGTTACACTCAAGTATTTCACTTATGCCTTGTAAGCTTGGGCCATGGAATAATGTGCCGTTGCTATAAAGTGCCGCGGCACTTTCACCTGTTGCCGGTACTGTTAACTCAACCGTTGGACTAACGGCTAGCTTGTTCACTAACGTCAGCTGTGCGCCATAATGAAAGACGGTTTTACCTTGGGCATTAATGCTTGAGATCTTAGTTTCAACCACTAAACGAACGCCATCGTCAAACACTTCAGCGTTCATCTCAATTTTATAATCACTCGCTTCATTACCATCAAAGATGATGCCTTTAAAGAGTTTGTAATTGTCTAAACCTTGGTAGTGATAACCTTGATAAGCTTGTTCGCTGGCATCTTTCATCCAGGCAATAGCACACACGGTTGGTAATACTTGCTCATCACCAATAGTGTGGTCAGCTAAAAAAGCATTGTTAGTCGCTAAAAGTGTTTTACTAACACTTATTGTTAAGCGACTAACTTGTGGCTTTTTTACAGAGTCACCTGCTGCTTGGTCTTTACTTTTATCTTTAGATAAGTCATTACCGACTAGGATTTGTGCACAACGGTTATTGTCCGCCGCTAATTCACTAACCAATAGTTTTGCGCCCGCATCAAGCGGAATAATGTACACACCACGGTCGTTAAACATACGTTTAAGCTCAGGTGTTACCATGCCGCCATCCCAAGGACCCCAGTTAAAACTAAGTACTTGCGCACTGGGGTTTAACGCTTTAAAGCGATAAGCGGTTTTATTTAAAATATCATTGGCAATTGAGTAATCAGACTGACCTGGATTACCGTAGAAACCTGCTGCTGAGGAGAATAAAACCAGGTGTTTAATATTCTTTTGCTCGGTCACTGCAAGTAGCGATAACAGACCATCAATTTTTGTGCTGTATACCGCATTAAATTCTGCTAGCGTTTTTTGCTCGATAAACTTATCGGCTAATACGCCTGCACCGTGGATAATGCCGGTAATTTTTGCATAGTCAGCGCCAAAGTCTTTAATAATGGTCGCAACAGCAGTAGTAACACTATCACTGTTAGTAACATCTGCAGCAGCATATTGTGCTTGACCGCCAGCGGCTTTAATTGCCGTTAAGGTTTGCGCAATTTCACGATTTGCCAATACTGGACGAACAAATTGCGTCACTTTCACCGGTGTTGGTTTATCACCTGCAGCAATCAAGGCTTGCATCGCGGCTTTTTTCAGCGCTACTTCTTCGGTAATACCTTGTGCCCAGCTTGGCTCGTTTTCGTCAAAGACACTACGACCTAGTAGGATAAAGGTAGACTGGTATTGTTTAGCAATTTCGATAACACAATGAGCGGTTACGCCTTTTGCGCCACCACTGACTAAAAATACTGACTTGTTATCAATACTTGAGCCAGCTGCAAGGGCATAACTGTCGGTAGCCACACCGGTTAGCGTTAAACGTGCGCCAATGTTGTTACTTAGGTTATCCGTATCATGAGCTACTTCTACTATGCTGGTATCGATATCAAGTAATTCATCACTGATAATAGTTGCCGCTTTATCTGCAGCTAACTTAGTTGATAAATCAACGATACGACAGAAAACTGCATTATCGCCTTTACCTTGAGACGAGCCCCATTCATGAGACAGAGTTTTAACTAAACCAGCTAAACCCGCTTGTACTAAATCAGCTTTAATATCGGCCTTAACTTGATTCGCGCCCTCGGCATTGACAAAGCCTAATGCACCACCTTGACGTGTTACCACAACAAATGAAGCACGTGCTTTACTCGCATTCTTAACCTTACACAGCTTGGCTAAAACAAAGGCTAACATTAAGCCTTGTTTTGCCGCTTCAGGGTATTCAATAGCATTAACGGTATTTTTACCTTTAGAGTCAGTTCCTTTAATGCTAGGGCTTTGCAGGTAAATAACCGCATCAAGTTGTTCGTTATTCTCGATGATGTCTTTAATTTGTCCTTCATCAAGGGTTTTTTCGCTGCTGCCAATTTCAATAACATTAACTGCTTTGCTAAAGGCTTTTTTCGAGCTACTAACCAGCCAGTTAGGTTTTAAGGCGGTAACCTGCCAACCCTGTTTAATAAGCTTGGCGCTTAGTGCTACTGCTGCACCAGTACCGTCATCGACGATTAGTACGTTGGCTCCTTGCTCTTTACTAGCGAAGGTTTGCACAATTTTATTAATTGAAGATAAGGCAGTTAACGCCACTGTGGCACTAGGTGCCCCTTGAAAGCTGGCACTAACATCGCTAGCTTTTTCAGCTACTGGTAACGCTGTTTTAGTGCCCGGACCTTTTGGGTCAGTCGGCTCGGTCGGTGCAACTTTAGACTGCATATAACTAACGATTTCGCCTAAAGTGCGCAGCTCTGCTAAATCTTCTGGGTTAAGCTCAGGTAAATCAGGAATAGTTTCTTGCACCGCACCTAGAATTTCAACACGTTTGATTGAATCGATACCCAAATCTGCTTCCATATCCATACCAAGTTCAAGCATTTCAGTGGGGTAACCAGTTTTCTCGGCCACTACTGTCATCATTACACTTTGAATATAGTCAGCATCAATCGCCGGAGTGCTTGAGTCGGTAGTACTCCCTACTACACTATTTTCAACGGAAGTTTGTTCAGTTGGTGCAACTTTAGATTGCATGTAACTTACGATTTCACCCAAGGTACGAAGCTCGGCTAAATCTTCTGGATTTAATTCAGGAAGGTCAGGAATAGTCTCTTGTACAGCACCTAAGATTTCAACACGTTTAATTGAGTCAATGCCTAAGTCTGCTTCCATATCCATTTCAAGCTCTAACATTTCCGTGGGATAACCGGTTTTCTCCGCTACCACTGTCATCATTACTGACTGAATGTGTTCAAGGTCAATTGTTGGTGTAACTGTATTTGTTGGTGCACTTTCATTGGCTGGTACACTTTCATTGGCTGGCGCACTAGCTGCTGTGCTTGCAGTTTCATTAGCTACAGGCGTCGCTGCAACTTTAGACTGCATATAGCTAACAATTTCACCCAAGGTACGAAGCTCAGCTAAATCTTCTGGATTAAGCTCTGGCAAATCTGGGATGGTTTCTTGCACTGCCCCTAAGATTTCAACACGTTTGATAGAGTCGATACCCAAATCGGCTTCCATATCCATGTCAAGCTCTAACATTTCAGTTGGGTAACCAGTTTTCTCAGCTACCACTGTCATCATTACTGACTGAATGTGTTCAAGGTCAATTGTTGGTGCACTTTCATTGGCTGGTACACTTTCATTGGCTGGCGCACTAGCTGCTGTGCTTGCAGTTTCATTAGCTACAGGCGTCGCTGCAACTTTAGACTGCATATAGCTAACAATTTCACCCAAGGTACGAAGCTCAGCTAAATCTTCTGGATTAAGCTCTGGCAAATCTGGGATGGTTTCTTGCACTGCCCCTAAGATTTCAACACGTTTGATAGAGTCGATACCCAAATCGGCTTCCATATCCATGTCAAGTTCTAACATTTCAGTGGGGTAACCGGTTTTCTCAGCGACTACGTCCATCATCACGCTTTGGATATGCGCTAAATCGATTGCTGGTGCAGCTGCTGATATTGACGCGGGCGCACTTGCAGCAACCGCTACTGGAGCCGCTGATACTTTAGATTGCATGTAACTAACGATTTCGCCTAAGGTTCTTAATTCGGCTAAATCTTCTGGGTTAAGCTCAGGAAGGTCAGGAATAGTCTCTTGCACTGCCCCTAAGATTTCAACACGTTTGATTGAGTCGATACCTAAATCTGCTTCCATATCCATGTCAAGCTCAAGCATTTCCGTTGGGTAACCGGTTTTTTCGGCGACTACGTCCATCATCACGCTTTGCACTTTACCCAAAGAAAGTTGATTTAAATCAATGGTAGATGCACTTGCATCAACGGTTGTATCAACTAAGTGCAGTGCTGGTGCGCTTTCATTAGCTGACGCACTTGGCGCAACTGATTCAGCTTTCGACTTCATATAGTCAACAATTTCACCTAAGGTGCGTAATTCAGCTAAATCTTCTGGGTTAAGCTCAGGTAAGTCAGGAATTAATTCTTGCACCGCACCTAAGATTTCAACACGTTTAATGGAGTCGATACCTAAATCGGCTTCCATGTCCATTTCAAGCTCAAGCATTTCCGTTGGATAGCCGGTTTTGTCAGCAACTACGTTCAACATCACTGTTTGAATCTTTTGTAAATCAATAGCTGGTAAATCAAGCGATGCTACTGGAGCAGTGTCAACTGCAACGGCAACAACAGTTTCAGCCACAGGTGCGAGTGCTGCAGCGGTTGCCACTGTTTGCATTGGTGCTGGTATATTTTCTCTAACAGCAGCTACCGGTAAAGCTGCGGGAGCTACTGGCGCTTGTTCTACTGGTTTTGACACTAATGTTTTTGAGACCAATGTTTTTGAGACCGCAGGGATTGTTGGCTTAGCTACTGACGTTTCAGGTGCAGCAGTAGACAACATGGCGGCCATATTATCGGTTTGATTATTTAGATATTGCTCATGGACACGTAAGGTTTCTGATTGGAACTCATGGTACATGCCTAAGGTACGATCTAGACTTTCAGGTAATTCACTGCCTTCTTGGGCAGAGAGTACCGCATCAAACGTTTTCGCGTATTCTTTTGGACCTTGCATATATTGTTCATGTACGTTTAACAACTGTTGTTGATGTTCAACAAACTGGCTAACACTACGTTCAATGCTCGCACCTAAATCGCCATTATGGCTTTGCACTGGTGTGGATACTTGCGCACCAACGGCAACGTTCCCTTCAACAACAGAACCATCGACGATTTTTCCATCCATAGTGACGTAAACAATTTTCTCAACTTCAACAATACGTTCTACTTCAACAATTTTTTCGACAATTTTCTCTACTACTTGCGGCGCTGGCACAGCAACAGGGACAGACGTTGCTTGTTTAATTTTCCAACCATCGTTTAGTGCATCATCAAAGGCTTTCTTGGTTTTAGCGCTAACATAAGAGGCACCGGTTAACTTCATTGCTAACGGCGACATTTTAACTGGCTTTAATGGGCGTTTTATCGCGCTGTACGGGTCTATCTCATTAAGCGCTAAACCTAATACTGCCATTTGTACTGCGGCTTGGCGCATTTGCATATCGGCTGATTTTTTAGGATTGGCATTAACAGCAATAGCAACAACATCGTCTTTATCTTTTAAGATGTTTTCAACCAGTTTGGTTAACACATTTTTTGGTCCAAACTCAACAAAGATTCGACCGCCATCCGCGTAAATATTGTCAATTTCTTCATTAAAATGTACTGCTTCTAAAATATGCTTTTTCAGTGCCTTTTTAATATCCGCAGCTTTATTTGAATGGACTTTTGCCGTGCCATTTGAATAAACCGGCACAACCGGCTTATTGAACTTAGCCTTATCGATTGCATCGCTAAAGGGTTTTTGTGCATGACCAACCAGTGGTGTATGGAACGCCGCCGATACCGGTAAAGGCACAACCTTATAACCTTTAGCTTTAAGCTCTTCAATGGCAATGGCTATTTGGCTGGTTACCCCGGCAACCACTACTTGGTTATTCGAATTGTAATTAGCAATTGAAATATCTTTAATGTCTTTAATGTCAGCGGCTACTTTATCCGCTGCTCCAACGACAGCAATCATGGTACCAGTATCTACGCTACTGTCTTTCGGCGCAGCCATGGCTTGACCGCGACTACGAGCCAACATCATGTAATCTTGCTCGTTTAATACACCCGCGGCCCAAAGCGCTGTTAATTCACCAAAACTATGTCCGGCAGTAAAGTCAGCTTTAAAACCGGCATTAATAAAGGTTTTATATAGGCCAACACTTAAGGTGCCAATAGCAGGTTGCGCGTGTTGCGTTAAACGTAACGCTTCATCTTGTGCTTTACGGGCATCATCACTAAAAACTGGAATAGGATAAGTGGTTGGCGTTAATTGACCTAAACCTGCATTAGCAAATTCCACATCCATATCTTGTGCTGCTTGCATAACACTGGGGAAATTACAGGCTAACTCGCGACCCATGTTAACGTATTGTGAACCTTGACCTGAGAAAAGTGCCACCACTTTACCGGTTAACGCTAAAGCAGATTGTCGGTAATAAATGCCGGTTGGTACTGACCAGTCTTTACTACCTGCTTTGTCAGCAAACTGTTTTAATGCGCTATCAATCATCTTAATGGCTTCATCGGCATTTTTAGCAACAAAACCACAACGGGCTAGATCGCTAGCAGGTGTTGATAAAGTGTTTTCGGTCACTAAGGCATTAAATACATAAGGCTGAGCATCACTATCAATGGTTAACTTACTTTTCCATTCGGTTAAGGTGCTTACTAAGCCTTGTTCATTGCTCGCCGTCACTAAAATAGTTTGTGGTACGGCATTTAAACGATACTGGCCTTGTGCTGTTGGCGTATATTCTTCTAATACTATGTGGTAGTTAGTGCCACCAAAACCGAATGAACTAACACCGGCGCGACGTGGTAAACCATCTTCGCGCGTCATCCATGGACGGGTTTCATTGTTCAAATACATTGGGCTATTTTCTATGTCTAGCGACGTATTTGGTTGGTCGATATGAATGGTCGCTGGCAATACTTTATGATGTAGTGCTAACACCGCTTTAATCATACCCGCAGAGCCCGCAGCTGCTTTGGTATGGCCAATTTGTGACTTCACCGAGCCCATGGCTATATGTTGAGTTTGTTTGTTGTTCAAACCAAAATGTTTAATTAAACCACCAAATTCAGCCGCATCACCAGCTTTAGTACCCGTGCCATGCGCTTCAATTAAACCACAAGTACGCGGGTCAAATCCGGCATCATCATAAGCACGTTTTAACGCTTTAGCTTGTCCGTCTGGACGCGGTGCGTAGATAGATTTAAAACGACCATCTGAAGAGGTACCAATACCTTTAAGTACCGCATAAATTTTATCGCCATCACGCTCAGCATCTTCTAAGCGTTTAAAGGCCATCATGCCGATACCTTCACCTATCATCATGCCTTTTGAGTCATTATCAAAGGGACGAATATCTTCACCTGTGGTGAAAGCCGGTGTTTTTGAGAAAGACATATACATAAAGGGTGAGTTATCACAACAAACACCACCAGAGATCATCACTTCTGAGCGATATTCTAATAAATCAGATACGGCTAATTTAATCGCCGCTAATGAGCCAGCACAAGCCGCATCAACCACACAGTTAGTACCACCAAAATCAAAACGGTTAGCAATACGACCGGCAATAACGTTACCTAACATGCCTGGGAATGAGTTTTCTTCCCAACCAATATAAGCTTTCTTGAATTTTTCGATGATCATGGCGCGATCTTCGGCGTCAACTCCTGACGCTTTTAATACTTTTTCTAACACCGGCCCTTGTAGACGAGACGTTAAGGGTGAAATTTGTTTTTGACCACCACCGACACCTAAAGTAATACCGATTTTATCGCGATCATAACCTGAGCCATCACCAATGCCGGCATCATTTAACACATCACGAGCAACCACTAGTGATAATAATTGCGCGATATCGGTTAATTCTAAAATATTTGGTGGTAGACCAAATTCCATCGGATCAAAATCAATTTCTGGTAAAAAACCACCACGCTTACAGTAGGTTTTATCCTCATCTTTTGGATTGCTTGAGTAATAATCATCAATGGCCCAGCGATCACTAGGCACATCTTTAATTCCATCTACTGACTCAAAAATGTTATCCCAATAATTTTCTAGGTTTTTTGCATCGGCAAAAATAGAAGCCATACCAATAATGGCGATAGGACATTCTTGTAAACGAGAATTAAATATTTTTTCCTCGTTGTCGATACTTGTTGTATTTGATACAGTTTTTGATGATTTTTGCTGTTTTTTAGCCATTAATATTACTCTACTGTTAGTATTTATTTGCATTTTCGCTATCGATATTTTGATCATCACAGCGGGAAGACAGCGCACTGGCTTCATCTGGACTTTCATTTAATAAACGAAAACGACTTAAAAATTCGGCATAGTTCCCCGCTAAAATGCGGCGAATATGAAATGGGGCTTTGGTGAGTACGTAACTCATGTAACGGCTGGCGGCTTCTCGCTCATTGCCATCATAAATATCCACATAAACCCAATTGGAACTGGGATCATTGGCAATTAATAAACGGCGGTGCTCTGGACTTTTACCTGCCGTTGCTGTTTTGACTTTGCTTTCATCTGCAAAGTGAGGTAATTGGGTAACTTTTATCTGTACCACTTCATCGGGTGATAAATTATTACTTTTATTTAAGACCTCACGCATAGCTGAGGGTGATAGCTGAGAGACAAGTCGCTTATTTTCTTTGGTGTCTTCAATTGCCACGGCCACTGTTTCATCAGCAACACTATCGGCATCGCGCATTTCGCCACCCTCTTGCATATCAGCAAGGCGTGAAACACCATGACGTTTTAAACAGCGTTGCAAACCAGCACGGGATACATTGACGTTAATAAACTGTTTGCTCACCGCAAGCAATTCATCAAGGGACAGTAATAAACGTGTTCTCAACTCAACCACAACATACTCTTGTGCTTCGCTTAAGGTGGTATTTAACTGCTTAGGTACGTGAGACGCATCGGCAAGAGATTCTCGTTTACGCCATTTACGTACGGTTGATTCGGAAATTTTTAATAAACGGGCAAGCACAGCGGTAGGTAGCGCTGACTCGTGGATAAACGCCCTCATTTCGGGCGTAGTCGTCGCATTAGCATGTTGCTTAATCATTTTTGACCTTAAGTTCATTTAAGGTCAAGTTCACATGAATAACAGCTCGCAGCTTATGTTCAAGGAGCGTGCTAATCGCATTAGCATGTTGCTTAGTAGTGCTTGTAGGTTGTTTGCTCATTTTTATCCGTAGACTCTTCTCGGTAAATTTTCATGAGTACATAGGTACAATCAATATCTTATCGCGGCTAATATACACAGGTTTCAAACCCAACACAATCACCCGATACATACTTTTTGTTAAAATAGACTAAGGTCTGACCTCATCTGTTCGACCAGTTGGCAAGAAATCTGTACTCTTCATGGCTATTTTCTTTAAATAGCGACTCCTCATACCAGCTAGCCATTTTGTTATAGTTCAAGCAAGTTTAAATAAACTGATAAAAACAAATTTACCCTAAACTCTTTATGATAAAATCACCTCTCAGTAAGCATTAACCACACGTTAAATAAACAACACAAGCTACCGATACTTCTATGACCTCATTTTCTCAAACTGAACTTTCAACTAGATCAAAAAAAAGGCTTACCCTAGCCAACAATGAAATTCATTTATGGATGACCAAGCCAGAAGAGTTATTGGGTAATGATGAGCTGTTAGCAACTTACAGCACATTATTAACCAGTAAAGAAACAGCAAAACAACAACGATATATGTTTGCTAAAGATAGGCACGATGCCTTAATCACTCGTGCATTTATTCGTGATTTATTGTCTTATTATGCGGATGTAGCACCACAGGATTGGCAATTTGAAAAAGGTGAAAAAGATAAACCGGAAATCGTTAATTGCCCGCTGCCATTACGCTTTAATATCAGCCATACCAAAAACCTCATTATTTGTGTGGTAACACTTGAAGATGATATTGGCTGTGATGTTGAAAATACCGGTCGTAGCAATGACGTATTAGCCATTGCCGAACGTTATTTTTCCCCTAAAGAAAGCCAGGAACTATTCGCACTGCCATTAGCACAACAACGCAATCGATTTTTTGATTATTGGACGTTAAAAGAGTCTTATATCAAAGCTTGGGGCTTAGGTTTAGCGATACCACTTAAAGATTTCAGTTTCAGTATTACCGACACCGAACACAATCATAAAGACCTATTTACCATCAAGCAGAATATTAGCTTAAGTTTTGCAGAGCATCGCGTCGATGAACCAAAAATTTGGCGCAGTTGGTTAGTTTATCCAACAGCAGCAATGGATGAAAAACAAGAGCACCGTATAGCCATCTCCTTAAGGACTAAAAAATCAACCGAAAAAGGCGATAATCAAAAGGCTGATTACCAATTACGCTTCTTCAACACCCTACCCTTGCTTGGTTACCGAGAAATATAGGCACGAATTGTGGTTTACACTGTTAGCTACTTATTTTCTAGCGGTATTACCTCCTTACTTGGATGGTTGAACGTGCATATATTGATATACCGCTACTTAAGAGTTAACTAAATGCTGACTTAGGTAAATTAGTCCTGTTGTTGCTCAAGTTTTAGTAAAGCTGTTTAACGTATTCTAAAAAATAATTTTTAATAACCAAATAATCTTAATAAACAACGCAAGTGTACTGTACAAATAAACAGCAACCCCCTACTTATTTTGTTCTACAAGAAAGCGGGAATAATTCCTGCTTTTACACATCAACCAGCTTGGCAGTTTAATGTATAAGTTATTGATTATCCGATAAATCTGTTGTATTGTTGTTTTTTAATAAAAAGCATGAAAGTAGGAACTTCTCCGTGTTTAAATCAGGAAAAATTCCTACTAATACGCTGTTAGAAGATTCGCATGATAAAACTTGTCGTTATAATTATTTATTCGCTTTTACTTACCTATATAGTAGGAAGTTATGCGTATAAAAAAGGATTTGGTGATTCCACTGCAACCACCACATATGTTACTTTAGCGGAAAACCTTGTTGCTTTACGTTTACTCAGGAACAAAACACCCGAAGAAACCTTAAGGTTTTACGAATCAATGTTGGCTTCGAATATTATGATTCATAGGAATTTATTAGACTTACAGAGTATATTCCATAGAAAACTAGATAATGGACAAAGTGAGCCTAATTTGGAGTATTACAAAGCAGTTAAGGAGTATATCTCCTCATTCCCAAATGATAAATTTAATGAGTTGGTTATTAATGATATAAATTGGCTAGTCGAAAATGAAGAGGAAATCTTCTAACAAGTTACTCAAACGGACGCTAAACAGTTGGCTAGCTTCGTTCCTCGCAATTTTAGCCAACAATTTATCGCCGCTTAGTAAGGCGTTAGGCTTTAGGGATCGAATATGCGCATATTGATATTATTCTTTATTGTAAACCTATACGGATGTAGCACTGCTATTGTATATACCAATTATTTTCAGGAACAGAACCAAAATAGCAATGAAATTACAAAGGCTAGGACTACTAGTATTTCTCACGCATCAAGGGGCAATAATGAGCTGGTTTTTTGTGTCAACGGAAAGCATGTAAATAATAAAATGCCTATATCTGAGCTCAAGGATCGTACTCCGATAATTATAGCCGACAAGTCTGAATTTACGGGTAAAGTTAAACTTGAAAATATTGAAGGTTTCAACAGTGACAGAGATGATTATTTTTTAAAAAATATTTCAGTATCAACTGGTTGTGATGAAATCAAGTTGGGAAATAATTATTTAAAGGTTATAAGGGTTATAAAGGTGTTTACGGATAATGCTTCTTATGTAATGAAAAAAAATGACCTTCATGAAGATTTTATACTTATTGACTCTCAGGGGTCTTATTATGTAAAAATAACAGATGAGAAAGAAGCTATAAAGCATGAATTATTTTTCGAGTCAAAAGGTGAGAGTATATACTTTGACTATGTTATAGGGGCAACTCTGCTACCTTTCACAGTTGTTTTTGATGTTATAACCTTACCACTTCAAGCTGCCGCATTTATTTACGGCGCAGGACATTAAATTAGTTCGATAATTTTTACGTCGGGTGTTCAAAGCCTAATCGGGTAGCCGGAGGTCTCTAACCTCCAGCCCCCACACCACCCTGCATGCGGCTCCGCACAGGGCGGTTCATTTAGAACCCCTAACTTAAACACACTGGTTAGGGTAGTGAACCTTTATCCATCCATTTCTTAGTGAATACAAACCCGCTTTATCCAGATAACTATTGCTCAGTGCTTGCTGGATACCCGGCGTTTTAGAACTTCGCCACGGCCCTTTGCTGGTGATACCACAAGCAACCGCTGCTTGGATCTTAACGCCCCGTCTGAGTAAGTTTTGTACCTTAGTCCGAGGCTTACGCCATTGACGCCAATAACACATTCTTACTCGACGGCGGATCCAGTGGTCGAGTTCAACACAGGCTTGATACGCATTCGCTATGCCAAAGTAATTGATCCAGCCTCGCAAGTACTGACTCACTTTAAATAATTGATAACCCATACTGACGCCCCAATTTCGGTTCGTCAGACGCCTCATCTTTTGTTTGAAAATGTGCAGTGTTTTAGCATGCCACTGGATCTTGCCTCGTTTAAAGGTAAAACCGAGAAATTTACTTTCGCCTACCTTAACCACTTGGCTTTTCTGTTCATTAACTACCAGTTTAAGCTTCGTGGCTAGGTAGCGAGTAATGCTGGTTAGCACCCGTTTCCCCGCACGTTTTGACTTGACCAAGATGATAAAGTCATCCGCGTAACGGGCGAATTTATGCCCTCGGCTTTCCAACTCTTTATCTAAATTATCTAACATAATGTTCGATAATAAAGGCGAGAGTGGACCTCCTTGAGGCACACCTTCATGACTGGGCAATAACTTACCATTCACCATCACACCAGCACGTAGGTATTTGCCAATCAACGCCAATAGGCGTTTATCTTGCACCTTACGCTTTAGCTGTGTCATCAATAAGTCGTGGTTTACTCTGTCAAAGAACTTAGACAGATCAACATCGACGGCGAATTTCCTTTTCGTCTTGATGATTTCTCGCACTTGATACACCGCTTGTTGAGCATTCTTATTAGGACGAAAGCCGAAGCTGTTCACTGAGAAGAATGGATCAAACAAGGGCGTTAGCACTTGGGCTATTGCTTGCTGAATAATACGGTCAAGCACAGTGGGTATGCCCAATTGGCGTTTACCACCATCAGGTTTATCAATGTCCACTCGTCTGACTGCATTCGGTTGATATTCACCTTGTTCCAATTGAGTTTTACATGTTTGCCAGCCACCTTGTTGTGCCCATAAGCTGAAAGCATCAATGGACATGTCATCAATACCTGCGGCTCCTTTATTGGCTTTAACTCGTTGCCAAGCGCGTTGTAAATTCATCGGTTCAAGAAGTTGTTGAAATAGATCTTGGTTGAAAGCTGGCTGCGGGTTATTACGCTGCTTATAGTAATCGCCTGACGGCGTAGTGGGTATAGGCAAGTTAAACAAGACTCCTCTTTCTTCTAAATGTTCAGGCCTTCACCTTGTCCCAACCATTACGATGGGCATTTGGCTACTATACCGTCTGCTGACTTCTGTTTAATCACATGCCTAGTTACCTAATCATGCGCTATCGTTTTCATCGGTTCGCTCTTTTGGCTCGATGACCGCCAAAAGCCAAGGCACTTATTAACCAGAGCCTTACTGGTTGCTTTTCGATCGCGTGTTAAACAGATCTCCCCAGATAAGAACATGTACTTTCTTTGCACTGCTGCATCATTTACGGTGGCCATTAGATCACGTGGTTTCGTCGTCTTGTGCCAACTCACCTCTAGCCTACGCCTCATATGATGTTTTTGTTCATCAGCTCGCAAGTTTGCTAGCGGCTTCCTTCAGACCAATCCTCACGGATAAGCCCTTGCCATTCGCTAGTAGTTAGCGTTTAATAACAACATGTTAATTAAACGGTGACCTTCCTACAGAGGACTTTCACCTCATTAGTTCATGCCCATGCTGGGCGTACACAAGTCATTTAAACGGAAAATTAACAGTTGGCCATCGCTTCGCGATTATAGCCAACCATTAATTTCCGCTTAGCAAGGCGTTGAGGCTGTAGAATAACTAATTCAGTAAAAACTACTAAAACTTTGTGCTCCTATATCGAACTGTAGAGGATTAACTCGATATAGGTAATGCATTTACCACCCCGATTTTAGGGGTAATTCATAATAAACGAGTTATTCTACAAGCTCGTTATATGCCACGGAGATTTAGGCAATGGATTTAAATTCACATATCACCCAACTAGAAAAGCAAAATAGAAAAATGTTTGGTGCAGGCCACTTTTTTATATTATGTCTTACATTTTCAGTAATTATTCTGACTTTACTGTTTTACACTAAGCCTGTATTTGCAATTGGAGCTTCTGGCTTTGTAGCTTTTTTACTGCATTATTTTTATGCTCAAATGGCTTTTAAAAAGCTAAATTCTCGCATTACCTTACTGCAAACAAAAATAGAGCAAAGTGGCTTATAACAAGGCAATTAAACGGAAAATTTACAGTTGGCTGTTTTTCAATGGTATGGACTCCTCACCTTTGACCTAATAGGCTAAGGTGAAGACGCCAATCCAAACGGAGCCAATACCA
>NZ_BDQM01000033.1 GCF_002207865.1 Colwellia marinimaniae | reverse complement strand
TTTAGCTATGTTTCTTATGTTAGTGGAAAATGAAGTCTGTTCACTACCCCACAGTTGTAACTACTTCCTGTTGTTCAATCAAAAGTCAGCGAATAAAGGAGTAAATCTTAATGCGTAGAATTTTAGCTATTTTGATGGAGAATGAACCCGGCTCATTATCACGTATTGTTGGGCTATTCTCTCAACGTGCTTTTAATATTGAAAGCTTAACGGTAGCCCCAACTGATGATAATAGTTTATCCCGTATGACCATTGCGACTAAGGGCGATGACAAGGTATTAGAGCAAATTGTTAAACAAGTTAATAAGCTTATTGATGTCATTAAAATCACTGACATTACCGACAGAAAACATATTGAACGTGAATTACTGCTAGTAAAAGTTGGTGCTATGAATGATAAAACTCGCACTGAAGTAAAACGCATAACGGATATCTTTCGTGGCAATATTATTGACCTTGGCAAGCAGGTTTATACCGTACAACTTACCGGTAATGCTGACAAGCTCAATGCCTTTATTGATGCCCTTAAAAATGAGACGGAAATTATTGAAACAGCTCGTTCAGGTTGTGTCGGTATGGCGCGTGGTGATAAAGCGCTCCGGGTATAACCGATAAAGTTATTCACTAAAAAGAGTCTTTCTGGCTAATGCGGCTCAATTAAGAACATGAACCGTGCAGCGATACTTAACGTCTGGGAAAATCCATTACTCCTTCATTGATAATGGATTTTTTATGACCTTGGCAGCTAAGCTGTAAGCCCCCACTTTATATAGGAAAACTAAACAACAAACGCACGGCGCTAAAGTTTTTGCTATAACGATAACTCAAGCCGAGTCTATCAATGCCCGCCCAAGAATAGCCGAGGGTTTTGGCAAATTTCAAAGTAAAACCTAATTCTATACTATTAGTTAGGCTAATATTTTTACCCTCATCAAGGGCCTGAGTGCGCGGCATGAAAAAATCAACTTCGCTAAAATACCAAAAAGCCGTGGCAAAAATTCTTGGCTGAAATTGATAACCTAATATTTGATATTGCACTGGCAACCCTGTGTCTAACCCTATTTGCAACGCGGCATAAGAGTCTTGGGCATCATAACCATTACCATCATAACGAGCAATATAAATTCTATTGGCCCAAATAGAGTCATACTTTTTTATTTCAAAATGATAGAGCGCAGAAACACCTGAAGAATGAATATTAACGCCTTTATTGGTGGTTAGGTTGCGGCCATAGCCGACATCAATATAGCTTTCTATCAGCAAGTTCTTACTGTATTGATAGTTAAAGGCTATGCCGGGAGTAAAGGTTATCGTGCCGACTTCATCGGGTAAATCTAGGTTAGGTAAGTCGGCAAAATCAAAGTCAAAAAAACCAATTGAAACCGGTAAGCGTAAGCCATAACTTAGCTTGCCCTTATGCCCAAGCTCATAGGAGAACGGCATACTGATCAAGCTAGCATTTTGCCCTGTGGTTCGATAGATACCACTGCCTAAATAATTAGCATAGGCATAATGCACTGGCTCTATTTCGTCAGCATTGACGAAGGAATTTGTGCAAAAAAATAGTATGATAAAGGTAAATAGTCTGACGTTCATAAATAATAATACGCTCAAAAGTAATGCCTAATACAGTAAAGATGCTAACCTGTAATGCGAATATAACTTAAATAGCGTTGATGAATATCACGCACATAATTTACTGGCTCTCGGCCTCTAACGTAGCCAAATCTGGCCTTTTGATAATACTGGCGGCGCTGCAGGAGTAACATAGCTTTTTCAACATTGTTAAACCACCGATCACTTCTTAAGCCGAGCTGTCTTGCCAGGCGCTGCGCATCTTTTACATGCCCATAACCCGCATTATAGGATGCCAAGGAGAAAAATATTTGCTCTTGTACCGGTAAGTCCTTAGAAAATCGGTCACGGGTCCAGTTTAAATATTGCACACCGGACGCTATGGCTTGCTCTGGGTCTTTTAAATCCTCGACACCAAGCTCTGCGGCAGTGCGAGGTAACATTTGCATTAAACCAAAAGCACCGGAGGCATTACTGGCGAGTGGATCAAAGCGGCTTTCTTGATACATTTGCGAGACAATCAGACGCCAATCGAAGTTATAGGGTTTGACATAAGAGCGGACAATATCATCATAGGGCGACAAGCTTGAACCTGATAGTAAACGGTGTTTTTTATGACTTTCTTTTGATTTTTTATTGTGAAAATACTTATTTTTGACGACATTGTAAAAAGTCCCGCGGTAGTATTTTCTAACAAACTCATTTAAATTGGCAAGTAATTGCGGATTGTTTTTCCTAACCAAATAGGCATAAGGCACATCTTCTTTAAACGTTAACGGAGTAATAATTTCTGTTCGAAAGCTGCTCTCAATAGCGATTAAATTACTATCGGCTATGGTTAAATCAATTTCTTTATCGGCCACCTGACTGATTAATATCTCTGTGGCGATATTTTCGTTGGCGATAACAATGTTAGCGCCAAAGTCTTGCGCTAATCTTTGCGCCGTTGTCCAAAAACTACTGCTTTTCCTTATGGTGATAGTGCGACCATTAAGATCAGCTAGCTCATTGATAGCTAAACTATCTTGATGAGCCACTAATTGTTCTTTTACCCGGTTATAACGAATACTAATGGCTAAGCCGGCTTGAGCTATTTTTTTTGTTCGTGCTTGTGTTCGAGACAGACCGGCAGCAATGATATCGCCTTTACCCTCGGCTAATAATGTCAGCATTTCGTCATAAGTATCGGCCACAACAATAACCAATTTCACCTTGTTGATATCAGCAAATTTACGCATCAATTCATATTCAAAACCGAGTAATTCACCACGCCATAAAAAATAGGTTTCCGGACTATTTCGTGTGATAACCCGTAAAGTAAGCTTGTCTTTTTTTAACTGATCAAAGTCAATTTTACGTTCTGGCTCAACTACCTGCATAACATGATGAACCGAGATAAAGTCATTTAATTCATGTAAAAAACTATCATTATCTAAATTAACCGCCCAAGCGAGAGTGATTGCTTTCGGTAGGATAAAGACACTTTGAATATCATCACGATATTGCTGCAATGTTTCTAAAGCAAAAACATCAATCAGGGTATATTTCATTGCTCCATCGACAATAGTGTCAGCCATTTCTTGTGAGCTGACTTTCTCCTCAACAATATTAATGTGCCAATGGGGGAACTGTTTACTGACACTGTCGATATAAGCTGAGCCGATAGGGAGAGTAATAGTAATATCGTCTTTGCTATTAAAGCTATCGTTACCCGCTTTAGCGATCACCACTTCTCTATCACGTAACAAGGGATAGGAAAAACTAAATTTTTCTAAACGTGTCGCGGTTATGGTTAAATGCCGAGGAATAATGTCAACGTCAAAAGTGGCTAGTTTGCTAAACATAGCGGCTAAGTTACTCACTCGCAGCCAGTTAATCTTTAAGCCGCGCTCATCGGCAAAACGCTGCAATAAGATAGAATGATAGGCACTGGTCGAGCCTGCGCGAGGTAATGCCGATTCTAACTGCCAATCAAGTTTTACCGCATTAATGTAACCTGAGGCTTTGATTTGGGACCAGGATCTAGCGCTTATACTTTTTTTTGCGACTTTTTGAGCCAGTAAGTTTAACTCATCTTTGCTAGCATTCGGGCTATCTTGGCTATTTAGCGCTGTTTTAGCATCTGCGGCTACTGAGGGCGGCTCTTGACAGCCGGCTAAGGCAAGTAGCAAAAAAACACCTAAAAATACTGATGCAGCTAACTGGTTATTCATTAAATAAGCCCTAATTAATGGAGTATAATTATTTATATAAGGTTAACAGATTTAACAAAAAAAAAGCCAGTAGTAAGTTTAAATAACTTACTACTGGCTTTAGGTAAAAAGAACTCAGCTCAATAACACTCAATACACAGTCAATGCGCGCAATTGCTTTACCCTACTTTGGCTTATGCTTTTAGCAATACGTTCAGGCTATTTACTGATTTTAGCCCAGGTATCTCGCAGACCAACCGTACGATTAAAAATTAGCGCCCCTGGCTCTTTAATATCATTATCTAAACAAAAATACCCCTGACGCTCAAACTGAACAGCAATTTCAGCTTTGGCATCCGCTAATGAAGGCTCAACTTTTACCCCGGTAATCTCGATTAGAGAATCAGGGTTAATTACCGCATGAAAGTCATCTTCTGCGGCTGGGTTTGCTACGGTAAATAATCTATCGTATAAACGCACCGTAGCATCAAGAGACTTAGCCGCATCAACCCAGTGAATTACCCCTTTAGGTTTAGTACCATCTGTTGGGTTTTTACCTAAAGTATCTTCATTGTAAGTACAGTAGACGGTAGTAACATTACCTTGATCATCTTTATCACAGCGTGTCGCTGTGACTACATAGGCGCCACGTAAACGTACCGCTTTATCAATAACCAAACGTTTATATTTCTTATTGGCTTCTTCTCTAAAGTCTTCTGCTTCTATGTAAAGTTCTTTGCTAAAAGGGACAATCCGTGTGCCCTGACTTTCATCACTGGGGTGATTTTTAACAACTAAGTCTTCGCTTTTATCCTCTGGGTAGTTTTCAATAACCAGTTTGATCGGAGCAAGTACAGCCATAGCACGTGAGGCATTATCATTTAAATCTTCACGGATACAAGCTTCTAAAACACTCATTTCAATGGTGTTTTCCATTTTAGTCACACCAATTCGCTTAGTAAACTCACGAATTGAAGCCGGGGTATAACCACGTCGTCGAAAACCTGCAATCGTTGGCATACGAGGATCATCCCAGCCTTCAACCAAGTTTTCTTCGACCAAGGTATTTAGCTTACGTTTACTCATCAGAGTATATTCAAGGTTTAAGCGAGAAAATTCGTATTGATGTGGCGTAGACGGTACGGAGACGTTTTCAATAACCCAATCGTATAAACGGCGGTTATCTTGAAACTCTAAGGTACAAATAGAATGGGTAATGCCTTCTATGGCATCTGACAAACAATGAGTGAAATCGTACATAGGATAAATGCACCACTTATCTCCCGTTTGATGATGATGAGCAAAACGTACTCGATAAATAATAGGGTCACGTAAACAGATAAAGCTTGAGCTCATGTCAATTTTAGCACGTAGTGCACATTCGCCTTCTTTGACTTCGCCATTTTTCATTTTGGCAAATAAAGCTAAATTGTCTGCGATAGACGTTTCACGGTAAGGACTATTTTTACCTGGTTTATTTAAAGTGCCGCGATATTCACGGGTTTCATCCGCAGTTAAGAAACACACATACGCTAAGCCTTTTTCAATAAGCTCAATGGCAAAACCATGTAACTGCTCAAAATAATTAGAGGAATAGCGAACCTCACCTGCCCACTCAAACCCTAACCACAGAACATCTTTTTGAATGGCATGCACATAATCAATATCTTCTTTTTCAGGGTTGGTATCATCAAAACGCAAATTACATTTTCCGTTATAATCTTGGGCGATACCAAAACTCAAACAAATAGCTTTTGCATGGCCAATATGTAAAAAGCCATTTGGCTCTGGTGGAAAGCGTGTTTGTACACTGGTGTGTTTACCGCTAGCCAAATCAGCATCAATGATATTACGAATAAAGTTTGTTGGGCGGTTTTCGGCATCCGACATGAAAATAAACCTCTGAAAAAAACGAATAGCAAGCAGACAAATTTACTGGTCTATTTACTATATAAAGTGCATTTTGCGCACCAAGATAGCCGCATTATAGCAAGTGTTTACTAGGGAGAATAGCGTTAGATAAGAGTATATTGCCTAGGGGCGGTAATATTCACCTGCTGATATTCTGTGGTACTAGGTGCCTATTAACTAGGTAGAAACGCCCTAAATATAGCCGAAATCCATACTGTTCTGAGCAAGATTAGTGGCTATATTAATGTGCATAAATCAAAAAACTTTCTACTTGCTCTTTTTCAATGGCAAGTAGTTTATCAATATGGTACTGCTCTATTTTTGTGCTTTTAGTCAAAGGTGCCTATTAACTAGGTAGAAACGCCCTAAATATAGCCAAAATCCATGCTGTTCTGAGCAAGGTTAGTGGCTATATTAATGTGCATAAATCAAAAAACTTTCTACTTGCTCTTTTTCAATGGCAAGTAGTTTATCAATATGGTACTGCTCTATTTTTGTGCTTTTAGTCAAAGGTGCCTATTAACTAGGTAGAAACGCCCTAAATATAGCCAAAATCCATGCTGTTCTGAGCAAGGTTAGTGGCTATATTAATGTGCATAAATCAAAAAACTTTCTACTTGCTCTTTTTCAATGGCAAGTAGTTTATCAATATGGTACTGCTCTATTTTTGTGCCATTAGTCAACATAGGATTTTTATCGGTATTAACAATATCCTGGGTTAACACCATGCCGACACGTAAATCACTACTATTTAATAAATACTCAACTCGCCCTTCCGTTGAATTTGGCTGTTCATCTAAAAGGGTCAAGTAGTGATCAAGCAACCTTGGGTCAAACATGGTTTTCGCTAATTCTTTAACACGATTTTTGGCCTGTACTGTTGTCATTTTAGCCGGTGATTGACGACCATTGACTAAATTATCGTACATTGAAACAATAGCAATAATACGCGAGCCTAACGGAATTTCGTCAGCCACTAAATGTTCAGGTGCAGTGCTGCCATTAAAGTTTTCCGGGATGTATTTTATGATGTCGGCAACAAACGAAAGCTCATCAACCTTATTGAGTAAATCATAACTTTTTTGATAAAAGCCACTGTAGAGATTTTTTTCATGTTGCGACATAGTATCAATAGGCTTTTTCAGCAAACTTTGCTCGAGTGCTAATTTTCCCGTTTCATACAACAAGCCAGCAATATAAATTTGAAACGTGGTGAGTTTATCACAAGATTGACTTTCTGCGATTAACCTAGCATGGGCGGCAACACGAAAATTATGGCGAGTAACATCTTGAGTATGCAAACAAATGGTTTCAGCATAAATATCAATAAAGGTCGAAAAAGTTTTTTTGAGCCGAACAAAACCATTAGCTTCTCGCGCGGAAACAAGCAGTAATTTTTTTTTGCTTTTATTGGTTTCTAATTCCAGAGAGCTATTAATAAGCGACAGCTCGGCATTTTTAGCCAAATTTATTTTTAATAACTGCTTAGTTTTCCTTTCATTTAAGTACAGTTCATAAGCACTTGTCAGCTCAGTGATCAATTCTTCATTATGCCATGGCTTTGAAAAATAATGACATATTTTCCCTTCATTAACGGCGGTTACCGTTAAATTAATATCGGCATGTCCGGTCAGTAAAAATCGCTTACAGTGAGGGTTTATATCAATAATTTTCCCTAAGAATGTCGCACCGTCCATAATCGGCATTCTCATATCGGTAAGTATGAGCGGAATATTAGGATTATCTTGGAAAAAGCCAATGGCTTCATTCGCATCTGAAAACAAATACAATTGAAAATGTTTACGTAACACACGGTTTAACGCGTTAAGCACTTCCTTTTCATCATCAAGTATTAGTAATGAAGGTTTGTCCATTTATTCTTCCCTAGCTGGTGAATACGGTTTTCAAACCGCTACCGTCTTTATCATAGCCTTAAAATTATAACTATAGTTTAAGCATTTTAAAAAAAGATGCAAATTGCAAATAACACCTATGATATTGCAAATATCTTCTATGATTAAAAGATAAACTTTTTTAATCGGGCATTTATTATGGAAAATGACAATAACACTTCCCCGCTACCAATTTTATTGCTTGTTGATGATGACATCAATATATTACAAGCATTAAAAAGAGCTTTACACAGTGTTCAGGCTACTATCATTGACTTTAACTCACCACTTGCCGCACTAGAGTATTGCCAAGTAAATCAGCCTGATGTCATTATTTCAGATCAACAAATGCCGGAAATGAATGGTTGCGAACTATTAGAGCATATTAAAAAACGCTGGCCTAACTCTCAGCGTATTATTTTATCTGCCTATCAAGACTTTGACCTTATCTCCGCTGCTTTTAGCTCTGGCGTGGTCGAAAAGTACATTTGTAAACCTTGGATAAATAAAGAACTAAAGTTTGTCGTCGATAAAGCCCTTAGTAGACAAAAAAATATTAGTGTGTCTGCTACTAATGACGGAAATGTACCCGTGACTGGCTTAATTAACTTTCACGGCATGGTTGCAGAAGATGAAAGCATGCATGAACTATTTGACAGTATTAGACATGCTTCAAGTACTAATGCGCCCATTTTTATTACCGGTGAAACAGGTACGGGTAAGGAGTTAGTTGCTAAAGCTTGTCATTATGAAAGTTACCATAAAGATCAACCGTTTATTGCGGTTAACTGCGCAAACTTCAGTGAAAACTTAATGGAATCGCAACTTTTTGGTCATACTAAAGGTGCCTTTACTGGCGCAATTTCCAATCAAGAAGGTTTATTTTCTGCCGCAAAGCAAGGCAGCTTGTTTTTAGATGAGATAACCACCTTATCAAAGCCGCTGCAAGCAAAACTGTTACGAGTAGTGCAAGAGCGGGAGTTTTCCCCGCTAGGCACAAATGAAGTAATAAAATTTCATGCGCAAATTATATCTGCCTCCTCGAACTCTATTGGACAATCGGTAATAAATGGCGATTTTAGAGAGGATTTATATTATCGCTTAAACGTTATTACCATGGCTTTACCTCCTTTAAGAGAACGAGGCGGTGACCTGGTCCATATCGCCAGCTTTTTTTTAAAAAAATACAACAAAGTAGAATATAAGCATTTTAAAAAATTCTCTCGTAATGCTATTCAAATTATCTGCTCTTATGACTGGCCGGGAAATATACGTCAATTAGAAAATGTAATTCATGGCATGGTGATCCTCAACAGTGGTGAGCAAATAACCTCCGAAATGATCATTAAGTCGTTATCAACGACGGTAAGGAGCTATAGTGCCATTCAACCAACTTCTCCTATTGAAAATATAAAAAACATCTATAGTGCGGCTAAGCCACAAGTAAGCCAAAACACCGCTATTCAACCACTTTGGCAAGTTGAAAAACAAGCTATCGAAGCGGCAGTATTGCATTGCCAGGGCAATATCCCCAAAGCGGCGGCCTTATTAGAAGTCAGCCCTTCAACCATTTATAGAAAAAAGCTTAACTGGTAAATAATGACTCTGCCAATATATCAAAGCTCATAGCCTCTTTGCCAAGCGATGATAAAGCCGAGACAAAGAGCTGGCTTTGCTCACTTGCATTAAGTAAGGCTGTTGGTTAACACTAACGAACAATGGAGCTGACACTCTATGATGGCGGCGTTGACAAGGTTCTCTCTGGTTATTCTCATAACTAACGCCGCCATAACCAACAGCCTTACGGTTTAAAGAGCAAACTACATGCCAAAAATATAATAATAACAAATCAATTAGTTACGATTAATTATTATTTTGTACATGGCAAATAAAGAACTATTTTGCAAAATAATCCTTTATTGCAATAAATTAAATACACTAGTGATTTTAACGCTGGCTGAGCGCTTAGAACAAAAAATCTAGCTGACTAAACCTTTAAAGACCGGGGTTGCCCTAAGATATATCTTAAAATTTTAAAATAAAAAAACAAACGGATCGCTCCTTGCTTAATTGTTCATAAACAGGGTTGAGGGAGTTTTTCATGATCTATCTGAAAAAAATTCGTATTTTATCTTTCGCGGGTTTAATGATATTTCACTTATCATTAAACGCCGCTCCTTTTGAAAGTTGTCCTTCTAAAGCGTTTTTAATGCAACAGCAAGTTGCGAAACTTTACGGGGTAAACCTAGTGACCGGCAATTACTCACTGCTATCCGATGATTTAGGTACCACGGGTAAAATAAACGCCATTGGTTTTAACTTTCACGACAATTACCTTTACGGCTGGGGCTACGAATGGGGCACCTTAGTGCGTATTGGCAGCGACTACCAAGCGACACCCATTACCTTACTCTATAATCCTGGGGTAAACTTTTATGTCGGTGATATCGCACTCAATGAAAATAGTTATTATTTTTATAAAAAAGGTGCCAGTTATGGTTTATACAAGGTGTCGCTTGATGTGCAATCAGACGATTATATGCAAGTAATTAAAGTCATTGATGGCCAAGCCCTGTCGTTAACCATTTTTGATTTTGCTTTTCATCCTACTAATAACCTGCTGTACACAGTTGATAGAGATGGTCAACTATACCAAATTAATGTCACTAGCGGAGTCGCGACTGCGCTGGCTAATGTCGGCGAGCAAGGTACATTTGGTGCTGTTTATTTTGATATTGATGGCTACTTATATATCAGTCGAAATAGTGATGGCTATGTCTTTATTATTGATGTTGCTGACTCAAATCCACAAGCAACCTTTTTCGCCTATGGCCCCAGTGCCTCGCAAAACGATGGCGCCCGCTGTGCTCTTGCCCCTATTGTTGATGAATCCGTAGCCGCCACCACAGATTACGGTGATGCCCCAGACAGTTATGGTACGACTTTGTTTAGTAATGGTGCTAGACATAGCGTTAGTGATAATTACTTAGGTACTAGTATAACCACTGAGCATAATGCCAAGGTCTACCCTAAAACAGATGAAGATGATGGCATAATTTTCTTAACGCCCTTATTGGCCGGCAGTGATAGCTTGATTCAGGTGCAAGTCACCGGGGCTGGCTACCTTAATATTTGGGCTGATTGGGATCGTGACGGTCAATTTACCGCCGATGAAAAGCTCATCTCTGATAAATATATGGCTGACACCACAGAAGTGATTTTGGTCAATACACCTTTAACGGCCTTAAATGGTTTTACTTGGACCCGAGCGCGATTTACCACAGTAGCGGCTGTAGTTGCCAGTGGCGGTGTCAGTGACGGTGAAGTAGAGGACTACCGCGTACTTGTGACTAATCCAGGCAATAGCCAAATTCAAGATACCCCTTATTACCTTGCTTTTGAGGACAGCTGGCCAGAGCAAGGTGATTACGATATGAATGACGTAGTTATCCTGCAAAACTCATCATTATTATTAACAGACACCTACGCAGTAAAACAAATAGAATTTCAAGGGGAAGTAAAAGCGCTAGGTGCTTCTTATCATAATGGCTTTGCCATTCAACTAGATAATATACTCGCTAGCAATGTCGACACCAGCTTAGTGCGTTTTGAAATCAATGGTGTGTTACAAGAAAGCAGCGCCATTGAAGAGGGCACTCAATATTTAGTGATTAACATTACTGATGATTTACGCAATCACATTCAATTAAGCCAAGACTGCTTATATTATCGGACCGAGAGTAACTGTAGTAACTCATCTCTGATGACCTTTAGCGTAACGGTACCCTTTATCACTGCTATTGCCTTAGAGCAATTCCCTCAAGCGCCTTATAACCCCTTTATATTTGCTCAAGAGGGCACCTATCATGGCGATCTCTTTTTCCATCCAGGTAGAGGGCTAGAGATTCATCTAAAAAATAAAAAACCCACCTCTAAAGCAGATGACTCACTTTTTGGCCTGGCCGATGACAGGACTCAAGTTAGTGGCGAAAACACCTATCAAACCAGCAAGGGTTTACCCTGGGCACTGGCAATAAATCCTGGCTCACAAGAAGAGTGGCAGCACCCCAGTGAAATGGTCGACATTTTACACGCATACCCAGACTTTCAAAAATTCATCGAAAGTAATGGTAATAAAGCCACTAGCTGGTTTGCACAAAGTAATGCGGTTAATTCTAAGCTTTATTAACATAACGATTAACAATACTATTGACAATACCAAGAGGAGTTCACCTGATGAAAACGACTTTAATTACCCTTGTACTGGTAACACTGACAATGTTTGGTTGTGGCGGTGATGAGGCAGACAGTGAAGAAAGTAATGTCGTGCCACAAGAAATCCCCGCCACGAGTCCATCAACAGCTAGTCAACCCCAAACAGTGATAAGCACCAGTGAGTTAATTAGCACGCCAGAGTTTAACTTTATCTCTGTTGTTAAGTTACAGCTAACGTTACCCGCCTCGCCCACCGAAGAAATTAACTACTTTATTAATATATGCACCGACTTTTCTAATGAAAATGATGTTGTTACCATCAATTATAAAAGTTGCAAGTTAAGAGCACGCCTCACCAGACAACAGCAACAATTCACTTTGTCTTTAAGCGTGACCGAGCAAGTATTAATCGCCCAGATTTGGCCCATTGAAAATGACGCCCAACCAATAACTACCTACTGGCATATCGCTGCATCAGGCAATAACTGGCAAATTACTTTCTAAAAAAGTTAGCACTGAGTTCTGCCTCTATCTTTGATTTTGATGGGCAGTATAAAGGACCTGGCTGAGAGGTTATTCCTTAAGGAAATTAGTCGCTCTTACAAAGGCTTTACTTTATTGCCACTAAGGTATTTACCGAGCCTAATTGCATTTTAACAAGCAAAACGCAAAAACGATTCAGTAATCGCGATAAAAAAACAACGCAGCCAGTAAATATCCCAATTAACAACAACTTAAAACATGGCTCGTAACTTGTATATCAGAAGGTATGGTTGCATATATAAGGTGATAGCACATGAATAAAACTTTCTTAAACTGCATTTTTTCGCTTAGCTTACTCACCTGTACTGGCTGTACTTCAACGTTCATCAGTGATTCATTAGCCATAATTGAGCGCGAGGAAAACCGAGAAAATAGCCAAGTGGTTAACACAAAAGTTTTAATGAGTATTCAAGCCTTACGAGCAGCGCAAAAAATGGCCCAGCACACTCATATCACCACTTATACTTTCACTTATGAATTGCATGATAAAGAATTAAACTACCGCAATAGAATCAAACTGGCCAAAATACTAGTACAAAATAAACACCCTATCATCATTAATATCGCCCCCGCTAAAGGAGAAAGTCAACTACAGCAATTAAGCCTTGCGATGAAACGCGCGACAATACTTCGTCAATACGTTGAACGCTGGAATAAAGGGGTAACTATCATCTTTGCCCCTGACCTATCAACTGACACTATTCACTTAAGTATTGGTGCCTAAGATGCAGACATCAATAATTATAAATATTCACCTGATTTTAGCGGCGATATGGCGTCATCGTTATTTGGTTATTTTTCCGATAATAACATTACCACTTATTGCCGTCATCGCCTGCTTCATTACCCCAAGAAATTGGCAAGCGCACACCACAATATTGGTGCAAGAAAGTGCCAAAATGAATCCATTCCTTAAAGACTTATCGGTATCAACAGATTTAGAAAATAGAATAACCACATTAGATACCCTACTTCATAGCCGACATATGTTGATCAATGTTGCGCTAGATTTAGGACTGATTGATGAAGACTCAAGTGACTTACAAAAAGAGAACTTAGTGAAGGAATTGTCTGCGGCGCTTAAGGTAAAACTTATCGGCAAAGATCTGGTTAAACTTATTTACCTTACCGACTCACCTGAAAATATAGTCAATGTTTTACTTATGGTGAGGAAACGATTCTTAGAGACCCTTTTAGCGCCCGAATTATCGGCACTAGACGCATCAGAAACATTTTTAACTGGTCAACTAAAAATAAAAATAGTTGACTTACAAGCAGCAGAATATCGTTTAGCTGAGTTTAAACAATTTAATGCTGAGCATTTACCTCGACTTTATAATACCAATAGCAGCCGTTTTGGCCAATTAAGTGATTTGCTTGAGCAACGAAGAATCGCCTTATCGGGAGCCATTGCCGCCAAAAGAACCATTCGTACCAGACTCGCTCAGGTTGACCCCGTAATGAGTGAGATAGAACAAAGCATAGTGAATACAAAAAGTGAATTAGCCATATTGAGGTCGCGTTACACTGACAGACATAGCCGAGTAGAAATAGCACTGAGAAAATTAACCCAACTGGAAAATGAACGGGTAATTCAAAGTAAAGCATCATACAAAATAAACGAGGTCGACCTAAATCGTTTATGGGAAATAGCCAGCAATATGCAGGATGGCAAGGTTGATAATAATCACCATTTATTACTGGTGTCACAACTGCAAGAACTGCAACTCGCCGATGGTCACGTAGAGCAGATAAAAGAAGAAATACATTCCATCGAAAGACAAACACAACGGTTAAAAGCGTCTCTTGCCGGTACCGGGGAAATGGAAAGACAACTGTTAGAACTAGAAAGAAACCTTACGGTAAAACGGAATCTGTACAGTGATTTACTATACCGCTTTGAAAAGGCAAAAATAACGGGTGCCCTCGGCCGGTTTGAACAGCCTGAGAGAATCAAAATAATCGATGAACCCTTTAGACCTAGCTCTCCGACCAACTTCCCGCTGTCTATTTTTCTCTTAGCCGGCATTATCGGTGGTATTAGTTTAGGTGGTGGCTTAGTGCTATTTGCTGAAATAGCTGACACCTCAATCCGCGGAAAATATCAACTGGAATTAATCACCTCAGCTCCCGTCATAACGCGATTACCCCATATTGGCGTCAACAAAGTATAGGAGAAGCCCGATGAAACCTGTCATTGTTCATGTAGTACAACACTTAAAACCAGGTGGTATAGAAAGTTTTGCGCTAGAATTTCAACGTGCCGCGCAACCCTTTTTTGATGTCCATATTATTTCTCTAGAAAATCACCACGTTAAAGATTATTGGCATAATATTGACTGTGGTAAAAAATTTATCCATATATTAGACAAAAAGCCGGGGTGGCAAGCTAATATTTTCATGCAACTAAAAACATTATTTGAACAAATTAAGCCTATCTATGTGCATACTCATCATATAGGTCCACTGATTTATGGTGGTATCGCGGCAAGACTAGCCAATATTAATCATATTATTCATACCGAACATGATGCCTGGCACCTAGCAGAGTTTCGGCCTAGGTTGCTGCAACAACTTATTATCACCTTGGTTCGCCCTATTTATGTCGCTGATGCCAACTTTGTTGCTAAACAAGTTAAGCGTTTAATGCCGTCATTAAATCCTATCGTCATTACCAACGGCGTAGATACTGATAAATTTAAACCCTCGGTGCTCAATAAAAACAAACTACAGCAACAGGCTGGCTTACCAAGCCAGTTCAAGTTTATTGGTTGCGCAGCAAGGTTAGAGTCCGTTAAATCACATGAAGTTCTTATTAAAGCCTTGGCTAAACTGCCCAATAATATTGCGTTATTACTTGCTGGTACCGGTAGTTTACAAGCACAATTAGAGCAATTAGTGCTGCAATTACATTTAGAAAATAGAGTTTTCTTCTTAGGTCATATTAGTGATATGACCTCATTCTATCCGTTACTTGATGTTTTTTGTCTATCGTCGAATAACGAAGGTTTACCTTTATCGCCGATGGAAGCTCAGGCGTGTGGGGTGCCCGTGGTGTTAACTGATGTTGGTGGCTGCAAGGAAGCCGTTTGTCGTAAAACCGGCATTATGGTTAAAGCCAATAATCCCACTTTATTAGCACAAGCATTAATACGCTCACTAAACCAAAAAAGTAATCATTCACCCAGACAATTCATCCAAAACCACCGTTCTATCAATAATATGATCAAGCAATACCTTTCATTAATCCAACTAGAGTTAAGGTGTAAGCTATGTTAGACATGATAATGATAACTATCTTCGCAATGGCAATATTTTTAGTGATTTATCACCACCTACTGTATCCGGTGCTGCTCAAATTAGCCACTAGAAATAATAAAGTCCGCCCCCCTAGCATAAAAAAACGTCGTTACATTTTTAGTGCCGAGGACCAAAAATTGAATAGTTTTTCAATTGTTATTCCCGCCTTTAATGAAGCTAAATTCATTGCTGAGAAAATTAGAAACTTAAGCTTTATTGACTATCCAAGTGACAAATATGAACTGATTTTATTATGCGATGGTTGCCATGATGAAACTTATAACATTGCCAAGCAAACCCTTTCTGAGCTTGCTTGCCAAGATTTGAACTGCCAATTGATAAATTTCCAAGACAATCGAGGAAAAGTGGCGGTGCTCAAAGAAGGGGTAATAAAAGCCAAGTTTGATAACATTGTCTTTAGTGATGTTTCGGCATTATTGCCGGTGAATTGTTTACTTATGTTAGATAGCCACTTTACCAATACCCTAGTGGGTGCGGTCTCTGGTGGCTATAAATTCATCAAGAAAGGCACCGCAGGTGAGCAATATTACTGGCAATATCAATCCATGGTCAAAACAAGAGAAAGCTCTCTGGCTAGTGTATTGGGTGCTCACGGTGCTTTTTATGCACTAAGAAAATCATGTTATGAAGACATTCCAGCGGACACTATTAATGATGATTTTTTGATCCCCATGAATGTTATTAAGCAGGGCTATCGAGTAATTTACGAACCTCGAGTCGTGGCCATTGAATTAGAGCAAGTCAATTTAGAACAAGATATGACCCGACGTTTAAGAATAGCGGCGGGTAACTTCCAACAACTCATCTATTTACTGCCCTTGTTATCACCAAAGTATGGCTGGAATGCAATAAACTTTGCTTCAGGCAAGGCGTTAAGAGCAATAACGCCTTTTATTTTAGTGCTTATCTTTATCAGCAATATGTACCTAGCTGCCTTTTACAGCTTTTTTCTGGCGCTATTTGTCTGCCAAGTATTGTTATACGGTATGGTCTGGTTAATAAATGTCTTTCACCTAGCACCCAAGTTAAAAGTATTAAAACTACTCTGTTATTTAATCACCGGCTATTGGGTCGCCCTTAAAGGTTGTTTAAAGTTTATCTTTGGGCGACAAGAAAAAGTTTGGACTAAAATTTAGGAGCTACCATGAAACAAACCAGTTTTATTCACCCCGGAATTTCTTTTCTGAAACGAAGTATCGACATAGTTTTTGCCATCATATGCTTGGTTCTCACCTGCCCCTTGGCTGTGGTTATAGCCCTGATGATAAAACTATCAACGCCAGGTCCCATTTTTTATTGCCAATTAAGGGTAGGTAAAGTTAAATCAAGAAAAGTAGAACATTTCTACATGATCAAGTTTCGCACCATGATTAATGATGCCGAGGCAGAAACGGGTGCTGTTTGGGCTATCGCTAATGATAAAAGGCTTACCTATGTAGGCAAGTTACTGAGAAAAACCCGACTAGATGAACTACCGCAATTTATTAATGTCATTAAAGGTGAAATGTCGCTGATCGGTCCTCGACCTGAACGGCCTGAAATAGTCAAAAACCTAGAAAAACAAATCCCCTTTTATTCTGAGAGAACTTATCAGATGACTCCTGGAATTACCGGCTTAGCACAGGTTTCTCAGGGGTATGATACCTGTATTGACGACGTTAAAACTAAAATAGCTTATGACTTTGCCTACTCGCTATCACTCACTAAACTAGGTAGTTGGTTATTGATGGATATAAGGATACTTTTCAAAACCTTGCTTATAATGGTACTGGGACGTGGACAATAATCTAGCCACCACAATAAAAGAGCTTGTTAAGCCTATGACAAAGATTAATGTGACTTGCATTGGTGGCGGCCACGGCTTAGGCCACCTTTTAGCGATTATTGATGATTTTGACTTTGTCAATTTAACCGGCATTGTCAGTACTACCGACAATGGCGGTTCTACCGGCCGCTTAAGGGATAGCTGCGCAACCATTTCCTGGGGGGATATTCGTTATTGTTTATCACGATTAACCAAGCAGGCATCGACTAAATCACTGTTATTTGAATATCGCTTCGATAACCTAGGTGACTTATCAGGACATAGCTTAGGTAATTTGATGTTTTGCGCCGTTGATTCTTTATGCATTAGACCAACAGAAACGGTACAAGTAATGCGAGAGTATTTAGGTATTAAAACAAATATTTTACCTATGTCCGATGCCATAACCCAACTAGTAAGTCATTCATCCGAACATTGCTATATTGGTGAAGTAGAGATTGATGATAATGTTAGTCAAGAGATCAATAAACTTGGTTTAACCCCTATGGTAAAACCAAGTAAAGAAGTATTACAAAATTTGAAAAATGCCGATGTTTTATTTCTTGGTCCTGGCAGTTTCTATACCAGCACTTTACCAAGCCTATTAATGACCGCCGTAGTTGATGTCATTAACCGCAACAATAATTTGACCGTGTATTTTATCGCCAATGTTAAAGATGAATTTAACAATCAATACGATGAAATACATTATCATCTTGAATTTATTCGAAAGCTTGGACTAGTCAAAAAGATCCATTCCTTGATTCCTCGCCATAGAGTACCTAAGTCTATCGAATTATGTCAGCCATACACAATCGCCGAACTGCCTGCCGATATACACGGTAAACACCAATATAGATTCTACCGGAATCAGTTACTTGCCTTACTAAAACCCTAGTATTTCTCCTGATTTTTTTTCGGTTGCAATTTGCAATCTAATTTGCAATTAAAGACAAACATAAAAATCTACAAAACATAAGCCATTGTATTTTAACTTAAAAATACATGGCATAAACATTGCCATTATATAAATGTGTTAACTTAATTTGTGAGATTAGTTATGTTAAATAAAACCTATGAATTCAATAACGATTTTATTATTAAACTACATGATAACTTTGATGCTGAGGCAGTAAAGATCATGAAAGATGATATAGAAAGGTACAGTAAATTCGCTACTAACATCATATTTGATCTTGAGCATGTTAACTTTATTGACTCCTCCGGCATTGGTGCCATTGTCTTTTTATATAAAAGAATGATCACTAAAGGTTATAGCGTATATGTTATTGGCTTAGCACAACAACCTTTGGAGCTCTTTCAAATGTTGTTTCTAGATAAAACCATAAATTGCTATGAAACTCTCGACGATTACCTAGCGAGTACCACAAATATACTCGTTGCCAGCTAATGCTGATTCGGCCTATTTTATTGTTACTCAGCACTGCCATAGCAGTGTCAGCTTGTAGTTCATCAACAACACTTGATAACAAGACCAGCTTACTTTCAGAGGTTACTTATTCAAAGAGCAGTGAGAAAACGCGTATGCATAACTATATTGTTAGCGCTGAGTCTCGGCTATTGGCATTAGAACAACAGGGCTCTAAAAATTGTATATTGGGACAATTAACCATAGCCGAATCATTGCTAGCGCTAGCCACCCAAGAGCATAACGCAGAGATGGAGAAGGATGCTTTTATAACCTTAGTTGAACTCGACCGGCAAATACGCAAGATTCGTTGTATCAATCAATATATTAATGGCCACATAGGCTGCGGTTATACCAATAAAAGCACAGTGCTTAAACGCTGGTATCGTGAAGCAGATTTTGAGCAATGTAAAAACCCATCGATGGCTAAAAGCAGCATTGATATAAAGCACACTTTTATCACCGAAACACTACATGACTTTGACCAAGACAAAATTAAACCGATATATTATCAATCCCTCAATAGGCTTATTGATTTAATTAAAAACTACCCTAGTGCAAAATTACATATTATTGGCCATACAGATAGCAAAGGAAGCACAGCCTATAACAGTAAATTAAGTCAAAAACGGGCCGATAATGTGGCAAAATTTTTTACTGACCATGGCATTGAGGCATCAAAAATAATTATTGAAAGCCAAGGAGAGCGGAGCCTCAGGGAATTAGAACGTAGTGATGTTGCCCGAGTGTTTAATCGCTTTACTTCTATTACCTTAGTTTTTTAAATTGTTAGCGATAAACGCACAATCTAGGAGGTTGCTCATGGGTAAATTATCAATGTTTTTTTTAACCTGCTTATTTGTTATGACGAGTTATGTGCAAGCAAGTGACATTACCATTCGCCCTGGCGACGTACTACAAATTGAAATCCCTGGTGAAATAGAATTTGAAAAGCCCTTCCAAGTGAAAAGAGATGGTACTTTACACTTACCTGAGATAGGTAAAATATCCATTGCCGGTAAAACACTAAAGCAAGCCAGCCTAGACCTAGCTCAGCTATTAGGTCAAGAATATCGGGCCATCAACAACTTTCAACTGTACTTAATTGAAAGACGCATACCTATCCAGGTATTAGGTTTTGTTAATAATCCCGGCATGGTCGATTTACCTGAGGGGGCGAATGTACAAATGGCGCTACAAAAAGCAGGTGGCGCCAGTTCAGGTGCCCAGCTAGACAGATTACAATTAAATCGCCAGGGTGTAATCACCATTTTTGATTATAAAAAATATTTAGACACCGGCGACTTTTCAATTTTACCGGATATAAGCCCATTAGATATTATTTTTGTCCCAGCATCCCCCTTGATTGGTAATGTGCAAATGGATTTTGATGCCGCGACATTATCCGCCAGTGGCGATGGCTCAGCCGCAGAAACGGCAATCAAGGTGTTTGGTGAAGTGATCAAGCCCGGCATATTTTCATATAAAGAAGGCAATACCATTGTTGACATGCTGATGAGAGCTGGTGGCGTCACTCGCTATGCCGGTGTAGAACATATCAGAGTCATTAATAATGGCACTCCGCAACTGTTTGACCTAAAGAGATATTTAGATACGGGTGATGCCTCTCTTATACCAAAAATCACCGCGGGCGCAACTTTATTTGTGCCCATACGGGAAGAAGAAGTTAAACGTGGCTTACGAACCGTCTATGTTATGGGGGAGGTGTTCAAGCCTGGAGCATATGAAGCGCCAGCCGGCACTGAGTTTTTTGATATTCTAGCCAATGCGGGTGGGCCCACTCGTTTCGCCGACTCAAGAAAAATCAGAATTATACGCGCTACGGGTCAAGTGGATGCTTTCGATTTACAGGCATTTACCGAAGGGTTAACCCAAGCAGCTATACCAAAAGTGTACCCAGGTGACGCTATCTTTGTACCTGAAAAAACGGATATGAATGAAAAGTCATGGCTTAAAATCACCCCTGATAGAGCCATAAGAGTGATAGGTGCCGTGAACAAACCCGGCCGATATGAATGGGGCGACGAAATGAGTTTTCTTGATATCCTAGCTCATGCTGGCGGCCCAACGCAAGATGCCGATATGTCGCAAATTAGAATAATAAAAAAAGGCCAAAGTAAACGGATGAAGCCCTTCGACTTGGAACACTTCTTTACTGAAGGTGGTGACTTTTCTCTTTTGCCTAAAGTAAGCGCAGGAGACACTATTTATGTCAGTGAGCGGCCTCGTGATGTTATTGATAACAAGGCACGATGGTTGCGCCAATCTCAAGCATCGTCTATTTATGTTTTTGGCCAAGTAGGACAACCCGGTCGATATGCTTTTAATAATAAAATGCATTTTTTAGATATACTTTCCGCCGCTGATGGGCCAAATCAACGAGCAGATATTCATAATATTAAAATTACCCACCGCAATAGCGTGCAAAGCAAAGTAACAACGCTTGATTTAGGCTTGTACTTTGAAACAGGTGATGAGACCTTATTACCCATAGTCAAATCAGGGGACAGTATCTATGTGCCAGAAAGGGACCGACCCTGGTTAGATTATAAAAAAGAACAAACGGTGCGCATCATAGGTGCCGTGGCGAAGCCTGGCCGTTATTTATTTAGCCCTGATATGACATTGTTAGACTTACTGGCTGAATCAGGCGGTCCGACAAAAACGGCCTATTTAGAAAAAATAATGGTGGTTAATATATCTCGCAGTCAAACACAAGAAAATGTTAGTCATATATTTAACTTAGAAGAATTTATTGAACATCCAGATTTTAACACTTTACCCTTAGTGCGTGCTGGCGATACTGTTTTTGTCCCCGATTTATCGCAAAGTAACTGGAATATATTTATGGCTAATGTCAAAGACATCGTTAGTATCGTTTCACTCGTGGCCATTGTGGGAGCGCTATAACATGTCCGTGCTACCTATTCATTATGCTGAAGTTGAAGCTATCTATAATCAAACAATTGGCTCAGGCTATAAAACCTTAGCCGTCACTTCTGCTATAGCAGGCGAAGGAAAAACCACCATAGCGCAAGCGATTGTTGAACGCGCGCAAATTGTTGGTAAAAAAGTATTACTCGTTGAAATGAACACTTTTAATCCAGCATTGTCTGAACAATTATTGATGTCGATGAACAACCACGTCGCTGAAAATGAAATAATTGCCATCGAAAGTAAAGGTTATAGCTTGCTGCCAGCCCCGCAAAATATCCGCGATGTCTTACAGTATAGGGAAAGCAAATTTCTGCTTGCCGCGATCAAGCGTTGGTTGGTAGATTTTGACTGTATTATTTTTGATACTTCAGCATTAACATCATTAAATCAAAGTAATATAGCCGCAGAGATCATTAGTGAAGTTTGTCAGGGTACCATATTGGTCATAGAAGCGGGCAGAACCCCCGCAAGTTCAATACAAGAGAGCATTGAAAAACTTAAAAATAAAAAAGTTAATTTAATCGGTTCCGTATTGAATGATAAAAGTAACCCTTCGTTATTAGTCGAGTTGCAGCGAGAAAGCCATCGACTTAACTGGCTATGCCCGGTATTGATGAGCAAGCTAAGAAAAAAATTAGCGTCCACCGTTTTACTCAATGTCTCGATCTAAATGTTTATACCCATTCTATTACATTTATTCTGACCTCAAATCTATATCAGAGCGTCAATAACAAGAAAATTTTTAGAACTAGTCATTTAACTGTAATATCAATATTTTAATGACTATTTTATATTATATAATCTAACGTTTACTGGACAATGGGTATTAGCTAAAAATTTTAAAATGAACTTATTTTGTGTTAAATATAGTGATAATAGCGAGAAGTATTTACTCACACGGTATAGCAATGGATACTAAATCCGATGGTGTTATCAAGAAATAGATCTAACAGTAAATTATGAATTTAATAATGATTTTTTGTATCAGTAAAAGTCTACAAGGATACGGAACTGGATACAAGTAAGTTAAAGGACGCAAGTTTGTATAAATAAAACACAAAGTTAGAGCCACTAAATTGTATTTACCAACGACAGTTTTTTCAAAAAATAAAGCAACCAACATAGAGTTTAAATATAAAAATATGAATTTAGGTGAATTAGAAAGATTAATAGACGTTGTTAAAATCAAAATAATTAGAGATCAAAAAGGAACTTGGTCTAAGGGAAGTACTACTTACCTGAATGCATTATTTGATGAAATCAATGAAGTCAAAGAAGAGTTATCCTCAGGAAAGCAATGTTTTCTTGAAGATGAGCTTGGTGACATACTCTGGGTTTATTTATGTTTTGTGCATAACTTAGAAGTAGAGGGTAAGGTGTCAATGTCTAGAGTATTTGAACGATCACTTATAAAATATAGTGAGAGAGTAAATGGGATTAATAATGGTGATTGCTGGGATAAAATAAAAAAGAAACAAAAAATTTATTTAGAATTAGAACAATCCACTTTTACTAGTACTATCCATCAGCAGAATACCGATACGTTATAGAAAAATTAATTGATTGGTTTCAGAATAGCATTTTAATAGAACATTTAGATTTTCAATGTTATCATATACGCACAAATACTGTGTTTACATACAGTGCATTTTGAACTATATTAATTAACTCAATATCAAAAAGAATTTATAATATTATGTATAAAATATCATCTTTTTTTTCAGGTGCTGGTGGACTTGATTTAGGTTTTCAACAATCTGGTTTTTCTATTGTATATGCAAACGAATATGATAAAGATATCTGGGAAACCTACGAAAAAAATCATTTGTCAACACCCTTAGATCGCAGAAGTATTACAAATGTAGACTCTAGTGAAGTACCTGATTGTGATGGAATCATTGGTGGTCCACCTTGTCAAAGTTGGAGCGAAGCAGGAGCACAAAGAGGTATTAAAGATGATAGAGGACAATTGTTTTATGATTTTATTCGTATTCTTAAAGACAAACAGCCAAAGTTTTTCTTAGCGGAAAATGTTAGTGGGATGCTACATCCTAAACATAGTGATGCACTAGAAAACATAAAAAATACATTTTCTGAAGCTGGTTATGATTTGTTTTTTAAATTACTAAATGCAGCTGATTACGGTGTAGGACAGGATAGAAAACGAGTTATTTTCATTGGCTTTAGAAAAGATTTAAATATTAATTTTACATTTCCTGAACCACTAACAGAAAAAATAACTTTAAAGGATATTATTAAAGATTTAGATGGCAAAGAAACACCTGCAATGGAAAAACAAAAACCAAATTTAAACTTATCGATACCTAATCACGAATATATGATTGGTGGTTTTTCTACAATGTATATGTCTAGAAATAGAGTTAGAACATGGGACCAACCATCATTTACAATACAAGCTGGCGGTAGACATGCACCAATACACCCAGGTGTACCTGTAATGAAAAAATCAGAAAAAGATAAATTCTTATTTGCTGAAGGCTATGACTATAGAAGATTAAGTGTCAGAGAATGTGCAAGAATCCAAGGGTTTCCTGATGATTTTACCTTCTATTATAAAAATGTTGCTAATGGTTATAAAATGATAGGTAACGCTGTAGCTGTTGGCTTTGCAAAGGAAATAGCAAAAAGCATCTTAGAACACTTAGAAATGAAAATTTCATATAAAACAGCATTGTAATGATTTAGCCATTAATGAGTGTAAAACACTACTTGATGAAACACTGAAAAATCTATATTTTACATACAATTAAATTAAATATTTATGAATTAAAATAAAAACAACCTTTCAACAAAGAATGGTAAAGCTGTAATTGTGAGAAGACGGACAAAAGGTCTTGCGCAATTAAGTGCTTAATCATCTAAAAAAGTTACTTTAAACGACCACGTGAGCCGCGTTGGTCGTGTTTTTTCATCTTTAATAAAATTTCTTTTTCAATACTAATACCTTGCCAATAGGCAAGATCTAAGACACGCAACACAATATCAGCAAGTTCTTCACCAAAAGCATCTGTAGGTGAATCATTTCTACATTCATTAATAGCTCACCTACATCGGAGGCTATAAGCGCTAGTGCTTCCAAAGGTGTTTTATTATGCCATCCCATTTTCTCAACCCATTCATAATTATTAAAAAACCTATGAAATGAAGGAATTAACTACATACATATAAAAAACACTTGATATACTGATGCCAATTTCACCCTAATATACTAAAGGATTAAAGTGGCAAAAGTAAAATTTTCAGAGACTGAATCATCGCTCATAGCATTATTCAAAGACAATAAAGTATTCGAATTTAATAATAAAACATACAAAATATTACAAATTGGAAAGCCTAGCCCTAGTAAAGGTGAATGCAAAACCGATATTTATATTCTTGCAGAAAGTAACGATAAATACAGAGAATTCAAAATTTCAGTAAAACAAAGTAATGCTGATTTTTTGGAAAATAAAATTAAGCTTGAAAGAGCTATAGAAATATTCGGTAGCCAAGCACAAACCATTATTAAGCAATCTATATTACAAATTAAAAAATCATTCGAAGATGAAGTATTAATCAACTTTGAAAAAAAAGGAAGAACTGAAGCAAAATGTATTACATTGGGTTGGAAATTTGAATTATTTAATAAGCTATCAGGTAAAAAATCAGCTTTGTTGAATTTAAATAAACAACAAAAAATTGATGTTTATTCAGGTACTAATTTAGATTCAAGTAAAACGAACTGTTTGGTAAACGGTACTAGAGTTGTTGATTCCGGTATAGCAGAATATATACTTGAAACAGAGCCTAATATCAATAAACCAGCTAATTATTATATATCTAAACTTGTAGCTATTGATGATTATGTAGTAAATAAAAATATCTATTTTGCATGTAAAGCACTTAACTATAGAGCCAGTAAAGACAAATGGGATGGTGATCGCCCATTAGCGGTTTATGTTGATTGGAAGGTAAAAAACGATAAGTTAACAGGTGATTTGGTTTTTTCTAACCCACTTAGTGTAAAGGGAAATCAATGTGGTAAAAATGTGCAACAAATTTTGAAATCATTAAAAATAAATAAAGACAACTTTGATGATTTAAAACATTATATTAGTTAGGTTATGGCAAGTAACTAATGACATTGATACAAAAATAGTAGTGATAATTGTTGTATTTAACTACCGTAACACAGCTACAAAACATGCTATTTGGTGATTAACACCATAGAGACACTGACTTGTAATCATTTTCTATAGCCAGCACATAAACTGCTATAGAACCACAAAAAAGATATTTAAAAGACATAAGCTTTAGTATTCTTAGTTGTCAGTTTTGGTAAAACTCTATATTTAAGTTTGCAATATAAAATTCTAACAAAACCAAATCAATGCCCGCCTACATGGATGTAGGTGATTTGGTTTAGTCTTGAATTGTGAACCTATTCCACTACTTGCTAAAATCAACCTGAGTTTTAACCGCATAATGATCTGACCAACTAAACTGGCTAATACGCTGTCGAGAGCAAATATTTGCTGGTGCTGAAAGCCAAAAGTGATCAATGGCTAAACCAAAAACAGGCAAACTGTAAGGTATATTAGGCCATGAATTAACAAATTCGCTCTTCATGCCCACCATCAGTTTATCCATTCGTCTTGAATGTTTTGATAAATTCAAATCCCCTATCACTAACGACTTTGTCAAGGGGGTAGTTTTAAGTGATTGCTTTAATTGGTATAAAGTTTTATTCCTGGTTTGCCATAATTTTTCATTACGTGGCGAAGGCGGATGTAAAGTAAGCAAGTTAATGTCGTTAACCGGCAGTTGCCATCGGCTGGTGATTAAAAAAGCACTATGGCCACTTTTATAATATTTAATATGCGTAAATGGGTAGCGACTAAACAATAGCTGATCGCTAAAAATCTGCTGTAGCTGACTTTCACCACTGACAAAATAAGGAAAATACGGCGTTAACTGCGCTATCAGTTGGCTCTTTGCTTGCTGGCTAACGCCTTGTAAGGTAATTAAATGATAGTGTTCCGCCTTAAGATGAGCTATTAACTCAGCTAGCTCATTTTCCCCCTCATGGTACTTGATGTTAAATTGAAAAAAACTAACGGGATCAACACAGGTTTTATTATTAAAGCTGCCGCTGCTATTTAAACAAAGTGCAACAATGAAATTAATCAATAAATAGCCCAGACAATCTTGCCAGGAGAGTAAGCTAATAAGCACGAACATTAGGACAATGTATATTGGCAAGACAATAAAAGGCGTTGAAAAAGTATTCTCAAGCCACCAAGGTGAGTGCGCCTGTTTCAATAAGTACCAAATAATGCTTGGCAAAAATATGAGTATTGACGCAATAACTAGCGTTATCTCCATAGATACTTGCCCTTTTGACTGAATAATTGTGACTTTCATCCTTAAATGTTAGCGCAAAATACCATACTTCACTGGATAGCTCACCCGCTGCTAAGTTAAAGCGAACAATAGAGTCAAATTACTAATTTGCTTTGCAAAGCTCTAACTGGCTATGCATATTGCGATTAAAGTCGTACTTTTAGCCACTAACTATGCTAGTAAGCTGTATTTTAAACTGGTCTGTTTTATGCATTTTAAAGTTATGACACTTTGAATTTTAGGTTTAATATGGCCGCTAAAACCCTAACCATAGCTTTACTGCTTGATAGTAGAAACTATGGTGGCATAGAAACTCATGTAGTCAATCTTGCTAGAGGCCTGCATAAATCAGGTCATAATGTGCAAATTATTTTGCTAAACAATTATGGTAAACATCCGGTATTTGAGTCAGATAAATTCCTGCGTTCAATATTGGTAAAACTAGACGGTAACCCAGCGACACTTTATAAATTAATTAAATATTCAGCCATTAATTTAGTACACACCCATGGTTACAAAGCGGGAATTATTGGTCGACTTACTGGCAAATTAGCGAATAAAGCGGTCGTTTCAACTTTCCACTCTGGCGAGCAAGGTAGTATTAAAATTAGACTATACCGCTGGCTTGACCGTATGACAGCCCATTATAGCCCTTGTATTTGTGTCTCTAAACAAATCAAAAAGTCGGCCAACTTAACCGCCGAGGTGATTGAAAATTTTGTCGAATTACCAGAGAAAACCTTAACAGAGACAACACTCGCTAGCCAGATAGCCTTTGTTGGGCGATTAAGCTATGAAAAAGGTCCTGATTTGTTTTTACGCCTAGCCGAGCAATTACCACAGTACCAATTTTCAATATATGGCAACGGCCCTATGTTAAAAGAAATCAGCATGGCGGCAACAAATAACGTGATGTTAATGGGGCACGTTAATTCCATGCAGCAACACTGGTGCAAGATAAACTTGTTGTGTATTACCAGCCGTGAAGAAGGTTTACCGCTGGTTGCCCTTGAAGCTTTGGTGAGAGGGATACCCGTAATTAGTTATGATATTGGTGGCATCTCAGCTGTCGTTATCAATAATATCAATGGCTGGCTAATACCACCCTTAAACGAAGTAGCCTTTATTGACGCCGTTAAACAGGGACAAATGTTGTCAAGTGAGCAACGAAAAAAAATGTCCTGGTCTGCTTATCAACATATTAAAAACAATTTTTCTTCTCACGCCATTATTCCTCAAATTTTCAAGGTTTACCGTAAAGCCTTAATAGGAGGTTCACATGAACATTAGTCGCTATAAAAACCTATTAAACCAATCGGCACTCTATGGCTTAAGCATTTTTCTGATGAAAGGAATCTCCTTGCTCATGCTGCCTGTATATACCCATTACCTGACGCCCGAAGATTATGGCCGACTCGAAGTGTTAGTAGTATTTTCTAATGTGGTCTCGATTATATTAGGTTTTGGCTTAGTAGAAGCATTATATCGATTTGTTGGCTTAGCCGATGGCATCGAAAAAAAGCAACGCCATGCCGCTGAATGTTTATTTATTGCCGGCATTATAGCGATTCTTTCATATGCCTTTTTTCACTTTTACTCTAAAGACTTGGCCTTGTTTTTACCTGGCATCATTACCGAAAATGAACTCTATTTATTAGGCATTGCGCTTTGTGTCGGTGGTTTAATCAATATTCCTTTGGCTTGGTTACGGATCACGGATCGAGCTGGGCTATTCTTTTGTATCTCCATGTTGAAGGTAGTGCTGCAAGTCACACTCACTTTTTATTGGTTAGTCAATGGTTGGGGCATCACCAGTATTTTAGCCGCAGGAGCTGTGTCTGCTGTGATTGTCGCGCTTATTTTATCGGTTATTCAATTAAAGGAAACAAAAATCAGTTTTTCACTGCAGCAAATGAGCAACATACTCTCCTATGCGGGGCCTATTTTTATTGGTGGTGTCGCCACATTTACTTTATCAGGTATGGATAGATGGTTATTGGCAGATCATTTTGGTGCCACAGAAATTGCCACCTATGCTATAGCGATCAAGTTCGCCTTAGTACCAACTCTGCTTATTCAACCTTTTACCCTCTGGTGGTTTCCTAAACGATTTTCGCTACTAAAAGAGCATAATGGTAAGGTATTAAATGCTCACTTTGCCGTACTTGGTGCCATTATTTCGGTACTCATTTGTGGTGTCATTGGCTTATTAGGCCCGGTATTAATTCAATGGTTAACCCCTGTTAGCTATCACGCTGCCATAGGTATATTACCTTGGCTATTGTTATGCACCCTATTGAAAATGTTAGCCGACTTATTAAACCTTGGCTGTTTTGTCGAAAAAAGCTCCAAAGTGCAAATGAATATTAACTTAGTGGCCAGTGGCTTTGGTGGACTATTGCTTATTATTTTAGTGCCCTTATTTATGATTAAAGGCGCACTTGCAGCGCTCATTATAGCTAATGCTATACGTATGGCACTTTTCTATTATTTCAGTCAACGACAAGTCTATCTACCCTATAAATTGGGTTATTTATTTTCAGCAATCAGTGCCGCTTTTGTGGTGACTTGCATTGGTCAAATAAACTAAGGTGACTTATGACTTATACCCCCTTAAATATTACCGGCCTGGCAATTTTATTAATGCTGTCAACCTTGACATTATACTTATTTCCACACCCTATTATCCTAATTATTATCGGGCTAGCTCCCTTTGTTCTGTGGGGCATGGTCAACTTCTCTTTTGCGATTGTCTTAGCTTTTATTATTTTTTCATTTTTTCGAATTCATGAAGTTTTTCCTATTTTAGAACCGTTGAAACTACCTTTACTATTGGCATTAGCAGCGATATTTATCATTTTTTTACGAGCCAGCATCCTGCAAAACCTTCATGCTTATTGGTGCCCTCAATTTACCTATTTAATTCTCTTTTCTTTGTTGGTAACTATTGCTGTCCCCTTTGCCAGTAATGTCGCGGTGGCAACAAAAGCATGGACAGGGGTTTACAGCAAAATTATATTAATTACCTTTATTATTGCTTGGATGATGCGTAAGGAGAGTCACTTTATTAGCGCAAGCCGTGTCTTTATCTTTGCTGGTGCTGTTGTTGGACTTGTTGCCCTATATAACAAATTCAACGGTATCGGCTTAGTGGAGGGAACGCGGGTCACGATTGGCCGAGATATAGGGTCTTTACTTGGCGACCCAAATGATTTAGCGCTGGTGCTTTTGTATCCTATGGCCTTCGCTATAGCCACTTTTTTAGAGCAATCATTATCTAAATTTGAACGGTTATTTAGCTTGACTACTTTTTGCATTTTACTCTATGCCCTATTAGCGACGCAAAGTCGTGGCGGCTTACTGGGCTTTTTAGCGGTAATAAGTTTATTTGCCTATAAGCGCATACGTTCGAAAGTATTATTGTTTACCGGGGGCGCAATGGCCCTAACTGTTTTATTTACCGTCGCAAAGATCAGTGAAAGAGCATCAGGTGGAGCGGCTGAAGTTGGGATAGACGAGTCGGCCATGGGGCGACTTTACGCCTGGCAAGCAGCATGGAATATGGCGCTGGATAATCCGATTCTAGGAGTAGGCATTAATAATTTTTATTACAATTATTTTTTCTATAGCAGTCATTGGGACGGTTTAAACCATGCCGTTCATTCTACTTGGTTTGGTGTACTGGCCGAGTCCGGCTTTGTTGGGCTAATACTATTTGTTACTTTAATTGTCAGCACTTTACTTATGTCTTTAAAAATGTTGAATACAATCAAGGTTGAAGATCATACTCCTGGCATACGTGTAGCACTCAATGCTGCTCCTGCTGGTATTATTGGCTTTATCGTTTCTGGTACCTTCTTAACTCAAGGCTTTATCTGGCCAATATATTTACAAGTTGCTTTAGTCATTGCTTTAAATCGTTATCTGCAGCCGATGAGTGGCAGCCGAACGACCTGAAGAGGCAGGGTTCAACTGAAATCAGCTTGGCAATCACTGTAATGTTCCGCACATCTGAGGAAATAAACATGACAGCTTTTAGTAGACAAGAGAACAGGGTTAATAGCCGAATTTTATACGTTCACTATGGCGAAAACTGGCTCAGAGGCAGTGAAATTGTCCTGTTAGATTTACTTAACACAGCGAAACAGCATCACTATTCACCCGTATTGTGGTGCAATAGTGAGGTGTTAGCAAAGCAGGCGACAAAACTAGGTATTGAGGTAATTATTGATAACTTCGTTTGTCTTGGTTATTGGACCACACCACGGTGGAACTTCCACCAGTATTTTAAATTACTTTTTAAAGCGAAAAAGTTATTGCTGCACTATAAGATTTCCTTGGTACACTGCAATAATGGTGCACCTTGCCAATGGATGGTACCTGTTTGCAAATTTATGGCTATGCCCTTACTGCTGCATTTACATGCTAGGTATATGTATAGAGACAGGCTAACGTTATTATTTCACGGGGCCGATAGCGTCATAGGTGTTAGCCAATCAGTCATTGACATATTTAAGCATAATGAGTTTAACAGCCAACCAGTGGCAGTTATCTATAATGGCATTAACCCACAGCGAATATTAAGCCCTTGCCCGAGGAATATTAGAGCTGAGTTATCGGCAAAAGATACTGACTTTGTCATATTATACCTAGGCTCATTAATTCCTAGAAAAGCAGTAGAGCAATTACTGTATGCACTAGCTAAATTAAAAAAACACTATCAAGTAAAACTTGCCATTGTTGGCTCTGGCAGTGAAGCAGCCAAGTTAACTCATTTAGTTACTCAGTTAAATTTAACGCATAACGTTAAATTCTTTTCAGCGAGCGATAAGGTCGCTGAAATATACTCAAGCAATGCCGATTGTTTTATTTCAGTGCCGTTGGAAGAGGTTTTTGGCCTAACGCTGGCCGAAGCAAGTTTTGCTAAACTGCCCATCATCACCAGTAATATCCCTGGAATTAATGAAATATATACCGACCAGGTAAATGCGCTATTAGTCTCACCTAACAACACTGATGAGCTCGTTAACGCAATAAAGTCCTTAATTGACAGGCCACTTTTAAGAAAGAACCTCGCTAGCAAGGCACAAAAACATATAATAAAAATGTTCTCTTTAAAGCGACAGTTCATTGCCTTCAATCTTGTTTATCAATCCTTGTTACAGCGTGACAGCAAGCACAGTATGACGAAACTTATATTTTTACACACTAAGACCTTGCTAATAGCATTTTTAACTAAAGGCTATACCCACATACTGTTAAAGCTTTCATCGGGGAAGAGTCATGATTAAACGTGTGTTAATTTATGATCCTGTGCCTTTTAAGGGGGGCTCTAAAATAGTGATGAAAACAATAGTCGCTGAATTACCTAGCTATATTGAGGTATGGGTTATTTCCAATGACAGCGACTCTTGGTGTAACTTCAATGTACACTTCGTTCCATTGTTTTCTCCTCTTTACCTGCAAAATAAAACCACTGGCATGCTTTACTTTCTAAAGCACTTTGTTTATTTGTTTTCGTTAATCACCAAGATGATGAAACTGAAAAGATTCAGCAAAATAATCGGCTTTTCCGGGCCAAACGTTGATTTTTCACTATATCTGCTCACTGAGATAATTAACATAGATATTATTCAACTTATTCAAGGTGATATTGCTAACTCTAAAGTTGCTAGTTTTGGTTTAACGCGAGCAAAACAGGTGTTTTACTTACCATCCACTTATGCCTCCATTTTCCATGCCTTAAAATGCCATAGTAATAAGGAAAATATAGCGAACAATAAGTATATCCCTTTTGTGAATGGTATTAACTGCTCAACCATCAAAGTAAAGGATACTAATAATAAAAGTAGCGATAAAATTGGCTTTTTATGGGCTGCCTCTTTATTAAAATGGAAGCATATAGAACTTTTTATCGCGGCTATAACCAAGCTAAATAGTAGCTATGAAGATGTTAATAAATATTTTGCCAGCGTTTGCTATATTGAGCCAAAAAATGACAGCTATTTAGATATAGCTGACTTTGCTAAGGTTGATAATATTCACTGGTATGCGGACCCTAACAATTTAAATGAAATTAGAGCAAACTCATCGGTATTTATCTCTACTGCTGAACATGAGCCTTTTGGCCTATCAATTTTAGAATCCATGGCTGCTGGACTAGCCATCGTAATTCCCGCTGATAATGCTTATTGGGATCAACAGCTAACAAATAACTACGATTGCCTAAAATATAGTCCTAATAACATGGAAAGTTTAGTGCAAGTGTTAACCCGACTAATAAATGATCCCACTTTATTATTGAACATTGCTCAGCAAGCTAAACTTAGGGTCCAACACTATTCCCATCGTAGTTGTTATGCACACATTCTCAAAAGCATTCGCAATTAACAAAATAGCCTTGTCAAAGTGCAAAAATACAATATTTCCCAATATATCACTTTGATTTTATTGAATATATTCATTGGCATAATAAATGCTTAGTAATCAATAGTAGGATAACAATGTAAAGAGGTATTTGTTATGTGTGGCATTATTGGGGCAGTAGCAGACTCAGCAATAAAACCAGTATTAGAGGGTTTAAGTCGGCTTGAATATCGCGGTTATGACTCTTCTGGTATTTCAATTTTAGCCGATAACGAAATTAAAACACGAAAAGTACAGGGTAAACTTAATCAGTTAAAACGTTTACTATCAGAACAGCCTTTAGAGGGTAAATGTTGTATCGGTCATACCCGTTGGGCTACACACGGAAAAGCCACGGTAAGCAACGCCCACCCACATCAATGTGGGCGAGTGGCTGTTGTCCATAATGGCATCATTGAAAACTACTTACACTTAAAAGAAAAGTTACTGCAATGGGGCCACCATTTTAACAGTTCAACCGACAGTGAAGTGATTCCTCACTTAATAAATCATTATTTATCGCAACACCTGTCTGAAGAAGATGCCATAGCGAAAACCATTTTACAATTAAAAGGCAGTTATGCCTTGGGTGTACTAATCAATGGTGACAGTAATAACCTTTATGCCATCAAACAAGGCAGTCCCTTAGTTATCTCACAGGGGGTTAACGGCGCTTATCTGGCATCAGACGCCATGGCTTTAGGGCCGGATAGCAGTAAAATTTATTATCCTAAAGACAATGAATTAATCAAGCTAACGAGTCACGGCATCAAGCTTTGCAACCCAAGCGCCAATAGAAAAATCCATTATATCAACAATAGCTATTGCTCAAAGATAGTATCCAAAGGTGAACATAGTTCCTTTATGGAAAAGGAAATTTTTGAACAAGTTGATCTACTTAATAGCTTGTCAGTTGACCGTCACGCCAGCGACTATTCAACGATAAATTTTAACGACTTCAATAAAATTACTATCATTGCCTGTGGCTCTTCATATTACGCAGCCTCGGTGGCAAAATTTTGGTTTGAAAAGTACGCTAATATTTTAGTTGAAGTCGATATAGCCTCTGAATATCGCTATCGTTCGCCGGTAATGACCCATAAAGAGTTAGCCATTTTTGTTTCTCAATCGGGAGAAACAGCAGACACCTTAGCGGCATTAAAGTATGCCAAAGCGAATAAAGTACAAACATTAGCGTTAGTCAACGTCGCGAATAGTAGCATAGCGAGAGAAGCCCATTTTACCTTTGAAATTTATGCCGGTCCAGAAATTGGCGTAGCCTCAACCAAGGCTTTTACTTGTCAGTTAGCCATATTTTATAAAATGTGTCTTGAAGCAGCACAACAAAGAGCCTTTATAAAGTTCGATGAGTTAAAACAATTACAACAAAACTTTCTGCAACTACCTTACTTAATTGAAAAAATTTTACAACGCTGTACAGAAATCAAATTACTGGCGATAAAACTCAGCAGATACTCAAATATACTATTTATCGGTCGCGGTATACAAACGCCCATAGCACATGAAGGCGCGTTAAAACTGAAAGAAATTAGTTATATTCATGCCGAAGCTTACGCGGCAGGGGAATTAAAGCATGGACCAATAGCCTTGCTTGATGAGCAAATGCCCGTGGTCGTCATAGCACCTAAGGACAGTTTGACCGATAAATTACTGTCAAACATTCAAGAGGTACAAGCTCGTAACGCGCCATTATTTATTATTGGCGATGCTTCTATCAGGGATTATATCAACTTAAAAGAAGATGAATTTTTTGAGTTACCCCCAGCGCCAGAGTCCATACAGCCCATTATCACTGTTATCCCAATGCAATTGCTCGCATTATACTGTGCTCAAACGCTAGGAAAAAATGTTGACCAACCCAGAAATTTAGCTAAATCGGTGACAGTAGAATGATTACTTTTAACATTAACCACGCAAAACAGTGGGCTAAAACAAGTGATAGTGTCTCAGCTCAACTGATAAAAAAACTTTGGTTCACCATCAAGACCATAGAAATGCCAAACATTCCCGTTATATTTAAGCTGCTTTATATCATTCATATAGTTTTAAAACAGATTATAGCGGATGTACTACGCATTTTTTATTACACACCTTTATTTAAATCTAGGCTAAAAAACCAGCCTAAACAGCTTTATCTGTATGGTGGTTTACCCGTTGTTATCGGCAGTCTAGACATAATTATGGGCGACAAAGTCAGGTTAGCGGCTATGACCACAATAAGTGGTCGAGCCGTTGGTAATACTATCCCGCTATTAGTTATTGGCAATAATGTTGGTATTGCCTGGCGTACCTCAATATCCGTGGGCAATAAAATAACCCTAGGTAATAACGTCCGAATTGCTGGTGATTGCTACTTAGCGGGTTATCCTGGACACCCCATTAATGCCAAATTACGGGCGCTAGGCAAACCAGACCATGAATCGCAAGTAGGCGATATTACTTTACAAGATGATGTCTGGTTAGCCACCGGGGTAAAAGTGATGCCCGGCGTGACTATAGGCCGAGGTACCATAGTAGCTGCAGGCAGTGTGGTCACCAAAAGTTTACCCAGTTTTGTCCTCGCTGCGGGTGTACCAGCAAGAGTTATAAAGTCAATTGAGGCGGATAATCATGATTAATTCAACGTCTTCAGTATCTGCAGGTAAAAATAGACCTATTGTGGTTTTTGGTGAAGATTGGGGCGCACACCCCAGCTCTACTCAACATTTAATTAAGGTACTTGGACAAACTCGATCCATTATATGGTTTAATTCTATTGGCTTAAGAAAGCCAAAGTTTACTCGGCATGACTTGTTCAGACTTTATAATAAAGTGAAATCTTTTTTATTTGCTCAAAACAAGCATGATGAAGTCAATGTGCACAATAGTAGTCATTTCGTTATTATTAATCCTCTGGTGATCCCTTGTGCAGATAGCTGGCTTGCTTTGAAAGTGAGTAAATATATTTTACAGTATCAATTCCGCATAGCCTGCAAAAAATTGGCCATTAGCAATCCTATTATTTGGACATCGTTACCCACTTCGGTCGACTATTTAGAACTATTTGGCAATGCTCCTTGTGTGTATTATTGTGGGGATGACTTTAGTAGTCTTGCCGGTGTAGATCACGAATTTGTGGCAAAAAAAGAGCTTGAGTTAATTGAAAAATCAAACTACATTTTTACCGCCAGTGAAAAACTGCAAGAGAAATTCCCTCGTGATAAAGTAGTCAATATTCCTCATGGGGTAAACTTTTCACTCTTTAGTGAGCGGGTTAATATTACCCCGAGTGATTTACCACAAGGTAAGCCTATAGCCGGATTTTATGGCAGCATTTCAACCTGGTTAGATCAAAATTTATTAGTGCAAACGATCACAGCACTACCCCATTGGAGTTTTGTTTTTATTGGCGAGCTAAGCTGTAATGTAGATAAATTAAAGCACTTTCCTAATGTATATTTTCTTGGGGAAAAACCCCATACAGAATTACCTAAGTATATTCAAAATTGGAATGTTGCCATCTTACCTTTTGTAAACAATAAGCAAATTCAAATGTGTAACCCGTTAAAGTTAAGAGAGTATATAGCTAGCGGCACCCCCATTGTCACCACTGATTTTAATGCTTTAAATGGTTATCGAAAGTATCTGCAAATATCGAGTTCGGCTAAGCCATTTTATCAGGCGATACTGCTAGCAAATGCTGAGATAACTCCAGTAGTTAACTTTGATAAGCTAGAGGATATAAATGACCTGCTTGCGCTGACTCAAGTAAAACAATGCCGAAAGGCATGCGTAAAAGATGAATCTTGGGAGAATAGAGCAATGGATGTGCAACGTTACTTAGTAATGTGCTAGGAAAGCTAACAACGTTGAATTTGTACTGACTAACAGTCTGCATAAATATTTAGCCACTATGGCTTGCTAAAATCAACAGTAACGAGTTTTACCAACACCGGTTGCGCTCAATGCTAATACTAGCGCCCTGCCGGTCAATTTATCGGTAGGTGCACAGAAAAACAACTGCCCTTGCCTATTTCGGACTTGACCATAATTTTACCGTCATGTTGTTCAATGATTTGATGGCTAATGGACAGACCTAAACCAGTTCCCTCTCCAACAGGTTTACTGGTGTAAAAAGGAGTAAATATTTGTGCTATGTTATCGGCATCTATTCCCATGCCAGTGTCTTCAATTTCAATAATAATACTGCTCTCCTCAACAAAACTCCTGACATAGATATCGCCTTTATCCGTTATAGCTTGGCCCGCATTAATCAACAAGTTCATAAATACTTGATTCAATTTTCCCGGAAAAACACGTATGGCTGGCAAAGGCTGTAAGTCGACATGTACCTGACAACAGTATTTAAGTTCATTGTGAACCATATTTAAGGTGGCCCTTAACCCTTCATTGACATCGATCAGTACTTTTTCTGAGTGATCAACACGCGCAAAAGTCTTTAAGCTTTTTACTATCTCGGTCACTCTATCTACGCCAGAAATACTACTCTTGATTAAAGGCGGTGAGTCCTTAAAAAGAAATTCAAGCTCATATTTCTTTGCTAATCGCTTATGGTTTTCTTTTTCTTCGTCACTAGCAAGCGTTTCGTTAAATTCATGATAGTATTTTTCAATATCACTAAAATAATCGGCTAACACCTCTAAATTACTGCGAATAAAACCAATGGGGTTGTTAATTTCATGAGCAACACCTGCGGCTAGTACACCTATGCTGGCCATTTTTTCAGAGTGTACTAATTGTGATTCACTCTGTTTTAATTCCTCATTGGTATTTGAAAGTTTTTCATAACTTTGCCTTAACGCGCGCTCACGTTTGGCTACTTTTTCACTCATATGATTAAACTGTTTAAATAAATCGGCAAATTCCTTGAACCTTAGATCTTCTTGCAAGGCTTGCGGCTCATTGCCTTGTTCAAGGCTTGACGTTAACTGAGAAAGGGCCAGTATAGGTTTAACAAAATAGCGATAACCATAGAAATAAGCCAAGAGTGTCGTCAATACAATGGCAACAATAATAAGGCTGGCTAGCTGAATAACTAATTTTGACAAGGCTTCATTTCGATAGGATTCATCGATAGTAAAGGCAAAGCTCACTCCAGCATCTTGCCATTGCATCATTTGCTTAGTGCCAATGACTTGCTTGCCAAAAGTCGCAATAGTTTGCCCCGCCTGCACCACTTCAATCATTAAGCCATCAAGTAATTCAACATCACCTTGCCTAGCGTGAATAGCTTTTAACGGTATATTGGCTAACAAAACACCTTCAACATACTGATTATAAACAACAGGATAAGCTAAACACCAAAAGTATTTTCCATCAATATTTAAGACTTTGATAGAACTGGAAACCTCGCCACTCAGGATACTTTTAAGCCAGGGGTATTCTCTATAATTAATACCAGATTGCGAGGTGGAATATAACGTACTACCTTCAAAATCGAGTAAGGTTTCATCATATTTTTGACCTAATAATGTTAATCCTGCCATGTAATCTTGTATCTTGCCAAGGTTACTTTTTGGTTGCATCAATGCTTGTATAAACAGCGAAGCACGAGCTTGCTCTTCTAATAAAATTAAATGATGATTAATAAACACTCGGTAATTATTACTTAACGTATTAATTTCTCTATGGGCTATTTTTTCATATTCAGTGTTCACTGATTCAACCACATGATTGACCACTAAGCTGGTAATTATTACCGCTAAAGCTAAGCAACTTATAAAAACAAATCGTGCTAAAGCAAAAGATACCCCAGTCTTAACCATTTATTTCACCCAATATTTTCATTATTATTAGTTTCATCAATATAATTTTCACTATGCCGATTAGGTGTTATTTACTAGTTAAGTAAGACAATTTCATCTTTATGGTTAAATTTCCCCATAGAGTAATCGTCAATAGTTAGTGCTTCATGAGCATTAAATTGTTGCTTATTATAAGGGGAAAATGGTCGCTGATAGTTTTTCAACAGTCCTAGCACCGGCTTGGCTAAATGCTCTAAGGCATGATGAATCAGTATTTTATCTTTATCTTTATCCCCAGTTAATTTAACTTGTTTGATGGCAGATATGACAATTTTAGTCAGATCATAAGCGTGAATAAAGCCTGTTTGTGCCTTTATGTCCCCTTTGTGCTTTAGCTCCTTATTTGACTTAATGGCTAACGCTAACACGTTTTTAGCAAACATTGATAAATCTTCATTTAGAAATGAAAAATTGGTTTGGATAAACTGTAAATCTATTTTTTCCCGCTGACTTGCGGACACTTTTTCAGTAAAATCCCCGCCAGTTATCCCCCAATGGCTCCTAATAGGTAAACGAATGTTTTGTGGTAATTCAACCATGGCATGAGTGAAGGTAGCGCCTTCAGCAGAGTTACCCACAAAAAATATTACATCAGCACCACTGGCTTTAATATCTCGAAGTAAGACTTTGGCATGATTTTTCCCAGTGCCCCAATTAAACCAAGACAAACCCACAGGTGTTATCGATGCTTCCTTAAGGGCTTGTGTCATTGTTTTTTCATTTGAGCGACCCCAACCGGTGTCCTCTAATAATAAGTAAGGTTTACGAAAACCTTGCTCAATGGCTTTTTTGCTAATAAAGCTACCGGCATTACTGTCATCAATCGACAAGCGAAATATCCAGTTTTGCGCTGAGCTGCTGCGAGTGATTGGCCCAGCGGCTGCCCAGGGATCTAAAAGAAGAATTTTATTTTCATTAATGAAATCTTTATTCGCTAAGAGGGGCGGCGAATGGAGACCAGAAAACACCATTAATGCTTGTTTATCTAGCAAGAAATCTTCTAAATTACGTCTACTTCTTAATGAGTTAGCCCGGTGATCTTTAGTAATGACATCAAAATTAATTCCCTGAAGTTGATAATCAACCTCAGCCAATGCAGTATTGATACCTTGCTGTATAGCTAAACTCGAAGCTTTAGCACCACTAAAATCAGCATCAAGATAAATAGTATATTTTTGCTGAGCATGAACCTCTGCAGTATAAGTAGTGAGTAAGATAAGGCAGGAAAAATATAAAGATGCAAATACATATTTACTAAAAAACATAACGTATCCTTTTATTAATTAATGACATACTTGTCTTATTCATTATAGTGAAGTTATCACTTTAACAGATTAATCATACTATTTTATGGCTCTGTTGTAGTTTAGTTTTGCTGAGTAATACCATTTTCATTAAGTTTGTGATCTTGTTGTGTGTAGGGAAAATAAATCAGGGCAAGGCGCTCGATTGACCAATAGCAGGCTATTGGGATTGAGAGCAACGCCGCCTTGGAGTATTTTAACCAGCACAAGTGGGCAATAATTTAATGAAATTGGT
>NZ_BDQM01000032.1 GCF_002207865.1 Colwellia marinimaniae | reverse complement strand
TTTTACCTTACGACAAGAAGCCCTAGAATGAGGGGGTATTCACTTTTATTGGCTAAAAGTGAACCCCGAAACTTGAGAATGAAGTATCAGCTAGCTAATTTAACCTTTTGCCCGGCGACTAAAACCGTGGTTAAAGCGGACGGTTCTGTTGAAAAGTTACGGCCACAATTAGCCAATATCTTAACTTTATTTATTGAAAATAAAGGCCAGTTGATTAGCTCTGAGCTTTTACATAGCAGTGTCTGGAAGAAACGTACCGTAGAAGATAAAACGGTGCAGGCGGCGTTAACAAAACTGAGAGCAAGTTTAGGTTGGCAAGCAGATGAAAACCTTATAAATGAAAGAAGTGAAGGTTATCGCTTAGTTTGTGAAGTAACCGAACTCATTGAATCAATCGAGGAAAAAATCGATAAACCGGCAGAGACACTCGCTGAAAAAATAACAACAAACACTATTGTTAAACCTTTATATGCCGCCTTATACGTTTCGCTAACGTTAACTTTAATAATCATGTTATATGTCCACTTTAGTACTGACCACTCAGTAAATGGTAAAACATTTACCACAAAACCCATTACCTATATTAAAGGTCAGGAGCTGAACCCCAGTCTATCTCCTGATGGTAAATACCTAGCTTTTACTCATGCTAAAAGTAAAACCTTGCAATATCAGGTTAAAGTTAAGTTATTGTCGAGTAATCAGTTCTTATCGGTGGATGAGGCAGAATTTTCAAGTACGCCTAGTTGGAGTCGTAATGGTTCAACTTTATATTATCAGGCCTTTACACAAGAAGAATGCTGGGTAAAAAAGGTAGAACTTATTGGTGAAATGACTTTTGCGAAACCCGAAATTATTACGTCATGCGGTAAAGAAAAAAGCGAAAGCCCAGTGGTGGTAGATAATGATAATGAGTGGTTGTACTTCTCTTATAAAACCGCACTAAATAAGCCAATGCAAATTAAGCGCATCAACTTAAATACTGAGAAAGTGCAACAACTAACTAGTCCAACGGAAGATGCCTACGGTGACTACAGTTTAAGCTTAAGTCCTGATGGAAAAACCTTAGCTATATTAACGTTTGACTCTGCGGCTCTTGGTCGTGCTTACCTTATGAATTTGCAAACTAAAGAGCAAGTTTTAGCCTTTAGCTATAGTCACCTTTTATATAATGTATCTTGGGCAAAGGATGGGGAATCGTTCTTTTATATCGACCAAGACGCTTATATTGTGCAATTTAATCTAGCTAAAAAATCTCACCGCCAAATAACAAAACTGAGCCAACCTTCGCAAACCATTCAAGTGATTAAAGACCATCATTTTTTAGTGGGTTTTGGTGAGTTTTATATAAGTGATTTATATAAGGCGACATTAGGCTCTTATAAAACCGTACAGCTGCAAGAAAGCTATTTTAATGATCATTCAATTACACCAATAAGCACATCACCGGAGCAATATGTTTTTGTTTCCAATCGATCTGGGCTACAACAAATTTGGCTATATAATAATGGCAGCTTAAAACAGCTGACCCACTATCAAAAGTCGCTATCAATTAAAGAACTCAATTTGTCTGGTAATGCTAGCGCATTAGTTTATTTAACCGATGCAAGGTTAAATGTGATGGATTTAAAACCAAAGCAACCACGTTATCAACAAGTAGCTAGCAGTGATGCGTTATTTAGAAGCCCAATCTGGCACTGTAATAACCATACCATATTGGCTTCGACCAAGATTAAGGATGTCTGGTCTTTAGCTGAAATTAAGCCATCAACCGGCACTGTTAATATTCTCTTGCAAGGAGTCACGGGCATTAAAGCAGATTGTAACAATGATAAATACTATGTTACCCAGGAAGAAAAGTTTGGCATCTATTTATTAAGTAACTTAGCCAATCACTTACTTGGTGATTTACCCGAAAAGTTACCCGAGAGTTTATCTGAGAATATTCAAGCAATACCCTATTTAGCAGATTATTATTTGGGTAGTGGCAGGCAATGGTTAGTAGATAATGATGTTGCTTACTTTGTCCATCAACGAGCATTTTACTCAACAATACTTAATGGCAGTACTGAGCCAGTAAAACACATGAGCAACATAAATCTGAAAGAGTTCAAGATATTAGACGCAAAGCTCTACTTCAGTGAAAAAGTACTTAACGATTCATATATTGCACAAATATCCGACAACGGCAGTAAAAAGCAGTAAACGGCAGTTATTTATTGTCGTTAATTTGCCGTAGTTTAACTCCATCTAAGCGCTAATTTTTAAAGATGGAAACCATGAATAAAATAATTACTGTTATCACTCTGTTATTCCTTACGCTATTCATTAGCACTGCTTCTGCTCAAAGCCCTGGTCAAGAACATGATTTCAGCGGCACCGCCAAAGGCGAGCAAAAAACGCCAATAATCATTTTTTGCATGCCTTTTCCGTCTTGTGAAAAAGATGAAAAATAAGGGCCAAAGCCAGTAATTATTTTTAAGTCATTACTGATATTAATTACTTTTAATTGTTATGAGTGGCGATGGGCTGACAGAAATTGCTAAAGATATTGACAATACATGGACAGAGTCACAGCTCTTAATCTATCAAACGCTAGCGTTATTCGTCATCAACATTGATGTAGGCCTCTATATTTCCCACGCTTTTGTGGGCAAGGAAACAAAAAATCATGCATGCAATGCTATCCCTAGATTTAGATAAAAAGACTTCGACAGAGCAACGTGAAAAATTTTATGCGCACATAAGAGATAGTGGCTGGATGACCTTAGCTAAGGTCACGACAACGTGGTTCACTTGTTATAGAGACTCGGTAACAGAAGCAAGAATCATCGCTGAAGTGAAACAAGATGTAGCAGCTGCAGCTAAGTATTCAGGGGTTACTTCTTATGATGCCGTGGTGAATGTCAGCCAATCGAAGCCAAGTTCATTTTAAAAATAAATAGGCTGATGCAAGACTCGCTAAATAAACTAGCAACCAAGACATCCTTAATTGCTCGTTTAATAACGTAATAGAGCAACTAACGCAACACTGGTTGCCCTCTTATTATTACATTTTTGTGAGCTCTTTAACGGTTTGATAAATACTCTTTGCCAGCTCAGTCTTCATGGTCTTATCAAACAAGCTAGTACACTCGCCATCATATTTTCTTACCTTTTTACGGTAACTTTGGCTAGGATGCGCTTAAAAAATAAATCATAACTGTTTATTATTCTTAATTAACGTATTGATTTAGCACTCACTTCCTTAGTGATGAATACCTTCATTATTATGCCTGCACCAGACTAGCTAATACAATATTACTGTTGATTTAAATAGATATTTCGTTGTTAATTGTTACTTGAACCTTAGCTAGGTAAGAGTAAATAAGGACTAAAGTATTGTATTCTCGATGCTTTTTTAGGCTGTTTTTTAGTTAGTTACTAGCGCGTAATACGAGAAGTTAGTATATTCACTAGAAGAGTCACTTGTATTTATATACAATCAACCTTTCCATGCATTTTGCATCCCAGTATCAACTTAACGTATCAATGATAATAATATGGCTTCAATTTTAGAACTTGGTAGTAAAAACAAAGCGTTAAGTTACTTAAATGCCTGTCATTGTTTTGGCCGTTCGCCGACTAATGTTGATACTGTTATCAATGCTCAGGAAGTATCTCGCATACATGCGGTAGTTGATTGGACCCACGGCCAATGGCTTATTCGTGATATCAGTAATAATGGTACCTGGGTAAACAGCCAAAAATTAGTTAAAGATAGCCCGCATAAACTCAAGGTCGGCGATAAGATATTTTTTGCTGCAAGTGATAGCCACGGCTTTGTCATACAAGACTTGAGCCCTCCGCAAAACATGTTACTGCCTATTGAGCAACAGGGTGAGCACGCTACTGAAACACCCATTATTTTATCCGATGGCAATTTACTGCCCTCAGAAGAAAATCCTGAAATTGCTTTGTTTTATGTGCCGAGTAAAGACCAGTGGTATAAAGAGTTCTTGGTTGATACCGACGGCAGTGCTTATCCTGTGGTAAATTCGGATTTAATATTTTTTGCGAATCAAAAGTGGCAGTTAAAATTAATTCCCTTAACTGAAAATACCGTGTTAATGGCTAAACCTAAATTATTAGCTCATCAGATAAAATATCGTTTTAATTTAAGTCAGGATGAAGAAAATACCGAATTGACGGTAACGACTGATGATGAAAAATTCTCTTTAGCTATTAAAGCACATCATTACTTAACCTTGAGCTTGGCTAGACATCGTGATGAAGACGCAAAAAATGGTATTGATGAAGATAATCAAGGTTGGCGCTTGCCAGAAATTTTAACCAAAGAGCTAGGCTGTGATATCACCCTTTTTAATACCCATGTTTGTCGCGCTAAACAGCAATTTAGAGACATGCTTGATGGCGCTTGTGACGGTGATGAATTAATTGAGCGTAAAGGTAAAAAAATACGTTTTGCTGGTATTTTTTATCGTATTTATAAAGGCAATGAACTGATTGTCAATCGCGGACAAGATAAGATTTCTCTTACGGTATTACATGGATAATAAGTTACCACATTACAGCCGTGAACGATTATTGGGTGAGGGTGGTATGGGTAAGGTTTACCTAGCCCAAGATAACCAATTACAACGACAAGTAGCGATTAAAGAATTAACCTATCAGCCGAAAGATGGAGAGGTTAATCACGCCCTACAAGAAGCACGTTTATTAGCGCGGGTGAACCACGCTAATATTATCCAAATTTATAATGTCCATGATGAAGGTGATCATATCTCCTTAGTCATGGAGTATTTCAATAGTAAAACCTTGACGCAATTTCTGCTTGAGTCCTACTGCACCCTAGTAAAAAAGTTAGATTTGTTGCAACAACTCTCTGCCGGCTTAGCCGCGGCGCATAAAAGTGATGTTATTCATTGTGATTTAAAGCCGAACAATATCTTAGTGAATGCTCAGGGACTGCTTAAAATTACTGATTTTGGCATCGCCTTGATAGCAAGCAACGAAATTAATAATGAGCAGGCCGACAGTGCTGAAGGCATGCAATATGGTAGTTTGCTTTATATGTCGCCAGAGCAAATACAAAAAAAACCTTTAGATTATCGTAGTGATATTTTCTCATTTGGTATTGTTGCTTATCAATTAGTGGTGGGTAGCCATCCTTTTTCTCTTGGTAATAATGGCGGCTCAGCCACTGATATTGCTCAAAGAATATGTCAGAAAACGCCGGAACACGCTAAAAACTTAATGCTTAATGCACCCAGTGCCTTAACCGATTTGTTAATGGAAATGTTAATCCAACCTCTTGAGCATAGAACCTTAACGGCTAGCGCCATAGAAAATCGTTTAAAACATATTAGAACCGCGTTAATACAAGCTGAGATAAGTGAGCAAGCAACCATACCTTTAAGTGAAGTACCTTTGGGTGAGTTGCCGTTATCTGCTCAACTAACAGCGAATGAATACGCTACCCAGCCTATTCAGCAAGGCTTTGTTCCTCAAAGTACGCAAATTCAGCCAACTGAAAACTTACCAATACCCTGGTTTAGACAGAGCAATATAGCCATTACTAGCATGACCATATTGTGTATTATGCTGATTTTACTTTATTGGTTTGATAAGGCGAATGAAGTCGAAAGCAAACAAGTGGTGATATTAAAGCCAACGTTGTCAGATAGTTCAATAATGGCACCAATGCAACAAGACTTGGTTACTTCAGCGGTAGAAGATGCTTTACGGCAGGCAGTGATAAATACTAAAGACATGTATTTAATCTCGCAACGAGAAGTGAATGCCATCACTAAAGCATATCCAGATGATTTGAATAAACTAAGGCAAGCAACAGGTGCATCAGATATTATTTCCACCGAGCTAGAGTGTGATAACAGTCGCTGCAAGGTGAGCTTTTCCCGTTTGGTGGCTAACGAAAATAATGATGATAGGTTAGCGGTGAAATCTGAGAAAAATTGGTTAGCACCGATAGATAAATTTAATGCCATTTTTAGTACCAGCCAAATGCAATTTGCTTCACTTTTTCCTGAACATTCCGAAGTAAACCAATCAGCTTTAGTGCACCGGCCTATTAATGAAGATGATTATCGAGACTACATCGAACTTTATAGCCAAATTAAAGGTCATGGCAATTACAGTGCTGACAGTTTAGATCAGTTAGAAGCCTTGTTAACAAGGTCACCTTATTTATATGCGGCTTATGGTTTATTCCGCGAAACAGCTTCAAATTTATATATAGATACCCGAGATAAAAGTTACCTGAAACGACTTGAACTAGTATTACAAAAATCACCGCCTGAATATAGATACAGTGTTTACCATGCCATAGATAGTTTTTGGTTAGCCTCAAATAGGGAGAACATGGCAGATGCACGACTGCAAGTAAGTGAAGCAAAAAGAAGGGGCGCTGATGAGTTAACCATTTTAGGTTTTGATGCCTTTATGTTTTTTAGCTCTGGTAAATATCAACAAGCGGCTGACGCCTATACTAATGCTTTTAAGTTACGTCCTAGTTCAAATTTATTGTATAACACTGCCTTTAGTTATTGGCGCTTAGGGGATCTCGTTAAAGCAGAAACATCATTAAATATAATGTTAAAAATTATCCCTAATAATTATAATGCAATTAGTTTACAGGCAAATATTTGGTTACTGCAAGGCAAGCTTGAACTAGCTATTTCTGCGTTTGAAAAAATAGTAGTTAGCTTAAATAAGGGCACTGATTTAACCAATTTAAGCATGGCTTACGCATTAAATAAGCAATATATTAAGTCACTAGAGTTTGCCCAGAAAGCGTTAAAGTTAAGTCCCAAGCACCCTGTTAATTTATTAAATTTAGCCGATATTGAAATGATCCTAGGTAATGAATCGGAGGCTATTTCACTTTATCAAAAAGTAGTTATCATTTTAGCAGAGAAAGATGAAGTTAAGTCTTTAACATATTTAGCGCAAGCTTATAGCCAGCTAAATCAAGCGAGCCTGGCGATAGCAGCGTTAAATAAAGCGCAAACCTTAGCTCCTGAAAGTGGCGAAGTCGCTTATACATCAGCCATTGTTTATAGTTTGTTGAAAGAAAATGCTTCGGCGCTTCACCATGTCAAAGCCGCTTTGCAGGATAATATAGGTGTGGTGTGGTTTAACCTTCCCTGGTTTGATGGTTTATGTGCAGCAGATGAGTTTCAACAATTAATGCAAAAATATGATAATGCTGAGCGTTGTATAAATTAAGCTGATGTTATTTTACTATGATTTACCCATTTCATTATCGCCATGAGTTAATAAAATTAATTTTGAATAATTCCACCATCACTAATAGCTCCAAAGGTTGAAAATGGTTGTTCGTCTACCGGCTGTTCTAATGTAATCGATTGTGCGTTATAAATATTCGCTATCATCCAAAACATATGGGCATTTCTTTCTGCTAAGTTTAATAATCTTTCTAGTTTTACTGGCTCTGACTCAGCCATATTCAATAATTGCTTGAGCAGTTTTTTATCCGTTAAGGCAATGTCATTTAATCTGTCAATGAGAACTGGGTCAGTTTCTGCCAGGGTGATTAACATCTCGGTAGTGCTAGCCGTATTGTTAGCAGTTACTGCAAATGCACTAGGTAAATAAACGCTGCTAGTTAATACCAACACTAGAGATAAAACTTTAATAACTTTGTTCATGACATATCCTACTTAATTTTTATGGCTGAATTTCAGTACTATTTCTGTACTTGGAATGAGTTTCCCTTAAAAGCTGAACATAAATTTACAGACTTACTGCCTCGCAAACCATGACAGCTAATTACAGCTTACTTAATACTGTTATTTATCTTGCTTTTCAATGTGTTTATGCGCAATAACTTGTTATTTAATCATTGCTTAGTATTATTATTTATTTAGCATGTTTTTTTTTAAGTTATGGCTGATATTTTCTCATTCGTAAGGGCTTGTCATTTTTTGTACGATTTTAACGGTAAAAATCATTGATTTTTTTAATGTCAGGGTAATGTCATTGTTGTTGTAATGGTGTGTAATGTTTTTTTTCTTGTAACTATGGAATAGTGCATTAAGGAAAAAAATCATTAACTTCCCTAAGAGTATTTATATATTCGCAGGCGAGGAAGGCAATAAAAATGTGTGCAATGTTATCAGCGAGCTTAGACTTAACTTTTGACTTTAACCTAGGCAATGAGGTTGCAGTTGCAGCACCCCGCATTATTGCTGGCTCACAAAGCTTAACCAAAGTAAGTAGGCAGGATAAAATGTCATGCCAGCAAGATCACCAGCGGCAGTTTGACGAAAGTGCATTGACAACCTTAGCTGAGTATCAAATGCATGGTAAAGGTAAACATAAGTGTTGCCATTGCGCTTATAACTCTGGCTTCAAGCAAGGCTCGCTGTTACAAAATTTCATTAGCTTGGATATTGACAGTTTAGGAGACGCACAGGTCAGTGCTGATGGTGGCTATAAAAGTGTTCATCAAGCTTTTGCCCTAGGGTATAGCGATGGCGTTAATTCATTTATTAGAAGTTAACGGTATTTTTCAAGGTGTTGCATAAGTTATAAGGAAGTAAAAGGGCTCAATGTTATTTGCGGCCAATATTTGCAACCGGAGTAGTTTATGCAAAGTAGAAAAACACTAACAAGTAGATCTGGTTTTACTCTAGTACAAATAAATATCTTGGATAACAGCGGCAAGGTTATAAGAACTTCTTATGAGGTGGCAGACCACAATGAAGATGTTATTGGCCGTTTTGGCAGCTTAACAGAGGCTGAGAGCTTTATTAAGCTGTTAAGCAACTTGAACCAGCCAAGCCTAGTGGCACAATAAGTAGTCGCCTTATAATAGAAGGGCATAGTAATGACAGCTCTAATCGTCTTTTACTAACTATAAGAAAGAATAGAAGTAATAAATATTAGTAAAAGTACCCGCGCAAAGCCAAGCTAATCGTTAATTTCCCCATAAAAAGGGCAAGGAGTTAAAGCTCCTTGCCCTTTTTTGATGCCCAGTTTTTAGTGCCTCATTTTTGTTGGCTCTAATAGTTAAGAGCATCTTGTGAGGTACTGTTGCTATGGTTCTTTTTTATTGCGCTATTCTTTATTGAATTACATGCCTGTGCACTTGGCTCAGGATCGTCATCCCCGTGGTGTTTTAATCGGGGAGCCAGTGTATAAAGAGCAATGGCTCTTCGATCAGAGACTTCGAAGATGACGTATACAAAAAGTTCCTGAGTAAACTACATAGGCATGTTGAATTATTACGTATTGAGCTACAAGTGTGCTTTAAAAAACGCAGTTTTCATGGTTTTATAAGGCAAGCAAGTGCCAGAACATTCTTTTATACTGTGGCTACGATGAGGAGTCATAAATTCAAATGACTTATTGTGCTCAATTTAATATCACTAGTCTCTAGCCGACAGACAGCAGAGGCTTAGTGATAAAGGGGACGATAAACTAGCTTTAGCGGCTAAATATAATATTTGCGCTATTGAAAATAAATAGTTAGGCTCCATATTTATATCCATCCATATTTCACTGGCAGCTAACATGACCTACGCACTAGAAATTAGCGCATTAAAAAAAACCTATAAAGGCGGTTTTCAAGCTTTAAAAGGTATTGATTTAACTGTATCACAGGGCGATTTTTTTGCCTTGCTTGGCCCTAATGGTGCCGGTAAATCTACAGCTATTGGCGTGATAACGTCGCTGGTGAATAAAACGGCCGGTCAAGTAAAAGTATTTGGTTATGACATCGATACTGATTTGGAAAAAGCGAAAAGCTTTATCGGTTTAGTACCACAAGAGTTTAATTTTAGTCAGTTTGAGCCCTTGATGAATATTTTAGTGAATCAAGCTGGCTATTATGGTGTAACTAAATCTGTGGCTATAGAGCGGGCAGAAAAGTACCTAAAGCAACTTGAGCTATGGGATAAACGTGATGCACCCGCGCGGACACTCTCCGGTGGTATGAAACGTCGTTTAATGATTGCCCGTGCTTTAATGCACGAACCGAAAATGTTGATATTAGATGAGCCAACGGCTGGCGTTGATATTGAATTGCGTCGCTCGATGTGGAGTTTTTTACGTGAGTTAAATCAGCAAGGCATTACTATTATCCTCACCACTCACTATTTAGAAGAAGCTGAAATGCTGTGTCGCAATATTGCCATTATTGATGGTGGTGAAATTGTTGAAAATACCAGTATGAAAAAATTACTGGCACAATTAGATGTTGAAACCTTTATTTTTGATATCAAAGAGGGGACCGCGGTAAGTAAACTTGAGCAATTTGTTAAGCAATCCTCCGTCATTACTTATCGACTTATTGATGATCATACCTTGGAGATGGATTTAAATAAGGCGCAAAACCTTAATCAGGTTTTTGAACAATTGAGCGTGGCTAATATTGAGGTACAGAGTATGCGCAATAAAAGTAACCGCTTAGAAGCCTTGTTTGTGAGTTTGATCAATAAAAAGTCCAGCGCTAGGCAAACTAAGCCGCAAAGTGCTGTTGTCGGAGCAAACTAAATGAATAACTCTATTGCCTTAAAAAGTATATTAACCAAAGAAATTCAGCGTTTTATGCGTATTTGGGTGCAAACCTTAGTACCACCAGCTATTACTATTAGCTTATATTTTGTTATTTTTGGCTCATTAATTGGCTCGCGTATCGGTGAAATGGGCGGCTTTGATTATATGTCGTTTATTGTGCCTGGTCTTATTATGATGAGTGTTATCACGAACTCATACTCTAATGTGGCATCGTCATTTTTTAGCGCCAAGTGGCAGCGTAATGTTGAAGAAATGCTGGTAGCGCCGGTACCTAACTGGGTGATTGTGGCGGGCTATGTTGGCGGCGGTATGTGTCGTGGTATGCTAGTTGGCTTGATTGTTACCCTGGTTTCCTTGTTGTTTGTTGATATTCAACTACATAATATTTGGGTGATTATCGCTACTGTGGTACTTACATCGGCAACGTTTGCCTTAGGCGGTTTAATTAATGCTATTTTTGCTAATAGCTTTGATGATATTTCTATTATTCCGACCTTTATTTTAACGCCGTTAACCTACCTTGGTGGTGTGTTTTATTCGATAAGTTTACTGCCTGAGTTTTGGCAGGGCGTTTCGCAAGCAAACCCGATTGTTTATATGGTTAATGCTTTTAGGTATGGCTTTTTAGGGATATCAGATGTTAGTCTTGTGACTGCTTTTGCCGTGATTATTTTCTTTATTGTCACTTTATTTACCATTGCCATGGTACTTATCTCTAAAGGTATAGGACTTAGAACTTAACATGACAGAAAAGATGACAGCTAATATTACCGGAAAAATGACCACATTGAACTCGCAACCAGCATTGGGTGACTCTAAAGCAATTATTAGTAATCAAGCGGGCATTCATGAGAAGCTTGATGAGGTGGTGAAAAAGCATCTTAGCCATGTATTTCAAAAACCTTATCAAGCACACACGCAAGCCGCCTTTGCGCAAATGGATGTTTTGGTACAAGATTTTTTAGTGGCTAACCCTGAGGGTGAAATCATCTTAGATGCTTGTTGTGGTGTCGGACAAAGTACCCGCATCTTAGCTCAGCAGAACCCACAAGCATTAGTGATTGGTGTGGATAAGTCAGCTCATAGAATTAATCGCAATGTTGAAGGCTTTGCTGCGGAAGATGGTTTTAGTGCACAAAACTATCATTTAGTGCGCGCCGATCTTAATGATTTCTATCGTTTGGTGAAAAGCGCCAATTGGCCGGTATCAAAGCACTACATTTTATATCCTAACCCTTGGCCTAAGTCTAAGCATTTACAGCGCCGTTGGCATGGTAGTGCCGTATTTCCACAAATGGCCAGTATTGGTCAGCAGCTTATTTTACGCAGTAATTGGCGGATCTACTTAGCCGAGTTTCAACAAGCGGCTAAGCAGGTTAATTTGCACGGTGAAATTTCTTCATTAACGGTAGTCGAAGCCTCGTCTGCACTGACGCCGTTTGAAGCAAAATACCAAGCTAGTGGACAAGTTTGTTGGCAATTAATCCTACATAGATAATGAATATAGTTAGTAATGTTGACGAAATCACAAGACTTTTGCGCTGTTTTTTATTAAAGTGCGTTTTTCGTGTTAGCTACAAATAGCCAATAAGTATTAAACTTGCGTATGGGCATAACAGTAATTGGTCAAGCAAGTCAATATAGTGAACAGTTAAGTGAACAGTATGAGAGCAACTAAGCGCATTGCCGAGGCAACGCAAGAGTCATTACATCGAATTTTTACTATTGCCGAAGCGCCTGATTCTACTTTGGGGCGCCTTGAGCAAGAAATGTCACAAAATTTGGTTGGTTTTTTAAACAACCATATTGTTGCCAGTAAAAATGCGTTATCGGACATTGAGAAAGATTTTGTTAATCCTCATATTCCTGAGCAGCCAGAATTTGTCTCAGATCATATGCATCATTTGCTCGATAAATTAGTCGCGCAATCAGTACATACCTCTAGTCCTAGTTTTATTGGTCATATGACCTCAGCGCTACCAGCATTTATTTTACCCTTATCTAAGCTGATGGTGGGTTTAAATCAGAACCTAGTTAAAGTTGAAACCTCTAAGGCTTTTACCCCGCTAGAACGTCAAGTTATCGGTATGATGCATAACTTGATCTATCAACAGGATGATGATTTTTATAAAAGTTGGATGCATAGCGCACAGCATTCACTGGGCACTTTTTGCTCCGGTGGCACAGTCGCTAATATTACCGCTTTATGGGTCGCACGAAATAAGCTACTGCAAGCCGACGGTGACTTTAGAGGCGTAGCTCGAGAAGGCTTACACCGTGCTATGAGACATTATGGCTATCAAGACTTAGCTATTTTAGTCTCGGAACGTGGTCATTACTCACTGAAAAAATCCGCTGATATTCTCGGTATAGGCCAAGAGAATGTTATTGCCATTGCCACCGATGAAAATAATAAAATAGATTGTCAAAAGCTGGCAGAAAAATGCCAGCAACTTAGCGCTAAAAATATCAAAGTACTCGCTATTGTTGGTGTTGCCGGTACCACAGAAACCGGTAATGTTGACCCTCTTGATAAAATGGCTGTCATTGCTCAGAAAATCCAATGTCATTTTCATGTTGATGCCGCTTGGGGGGGAGCTACATTGTTATCGAATAAGTACCGTCCTTTGCTTAAAGGCATCGAACAAGCCGACTCAGTAACCATTGACGCGCATAAACAGATGTATGTGCCTATGGGCGCTGGTATCGTTATATTTAAAGACCCTGGCTCGGTGAGTGCCATTGAGCATCACGCCGAATATATATTACGTAAAGGCTCAAAAGATTTAGGTAGTCATACCCTTGAAGGCTCTCGCCCGGGCATGGCGATGTTAGTGTATGCCAGTTTGCATATTATTAGCCGACCAGGTTATGAAATGCTGATTAATCAGGCTATTGAAAAAGCGGAGTATTTTGCTGAGATCATTAATCAGCATGATAGTTTTGAGTTAATTACCCGCCCTGAATTGTGTCTGTTAACCTACCGTTATGCACCTAAGTCAGTACAAGCACTGTTGGCTCGTAATGATAATGACGCCAATAAATCGGTGAATTTGCTACTTGGTCAGTTAACCAAGTTTATTCAAAAACGCCAACGCGAAGACGGTCGCTCTTTTGTTTCACGTACTCGTATTGAAGTGGGTAAATATGGCGGTGAAAAAGTAATAGTTTTTAGAGTCGTCTTGGCCAACCCATTAACCACGAAAGAAATTTTACAAGATATATTAGAGCAGCAATGTCAGTTAGCGCTGGAAAGTGAGAACTTTTTACCTGAGCTACTGCAAATAGCAAAATAATATTCGCATTCTTTAGTGCCTACTCAGCCAATGAATACCTTAAAAAAGGCGCAGGTTAATCAATCGATTAACCTGCGCCTTTTTTGTTTTTCTTTACCGATATTAGCTAATATTTAGCTTGGTTTTAACAAGGAATGCTTGCTTAAATGCAACTAAATTATGATTTTAGTAGTTGTTTATTAGTAATTATATTTTTAGTAATTGTTTATTAGTAATTATGATACAAGCCAAACTCTTGGTTTATCTTACCGTTTTGTTTATCGGCCCACAGATAATACTCTTGATCTGCCAATTCACTAGCCGCTGCTTTATCAAGTAAGACAATGGCATTTTCATGTAGCTGTAAAGACGATGCCGGACAAACTGCCGATAAGGCACCAGTTACCATATCGTTTACTGCCTTGGCTTTGTTTTTACCTGTTGCCATAAGAAGTACATACCTAGCATCGAGAATAGTGGCAATACCCATGGTCATGGCTAACGTAGGTTGAAATTCATTAGCAGAAAATAAACGACTGTTATCATCAAGGGTTTGTTGAGTCAGTGTTTTAATGCGTGTCCGAGAGGCTAAACTTGATGTTGGCTCATTAAAACCAATATGGCCATTTGCACCTATGCCTAATATTTGTAGATCGATACCGCCTGCTTGGGCAATTTTATCTTCGTATGCTAAGCCTTGTACTCTTGGGTTTTCACCCTGGTTACAAATAGGTAAAAAGGTCTTGGTTTTATCGATATCAACATGGTTAAACAAGTGCTCATTCATAAAATATCGGTAACTTTGTGCATTTTTTTCATCAATACCTAAGTATTCATCCAAATTGAAACTGGTGGTATTGCTAAAACTTAGCTCACCAGCTTTATATTTATTAACCAATTCTTGATAAAGGCTAATAGGTGTGCTGCCTGTTGCCAAACCTATAACAGGGTTTGATTTTTTATTGATTAGCTCTGCAACCCATTCTGCTGCACTTATGGCAACTTGTTGTGCATTATCAAAAATAATAACTTGCATGTTTTTTCCTTAGAAAAATGAAATTAAATAAAAGTGCACTGTACGCTTATAGTGTAAGCGATAAAATTTATAATATGATAAATATACTATCACCCTATTGAAAAATGACAGCGCTGTCAATTACTAATGCTGTCTGTTGATATATATATATATATATCTAGCTATCAGTGTTTTTCTAAACATAAATAATTGTTTTATTGTGTTAAAAATTTAGACATATCCGCTTATTGATCGCATAGTTAGTTTATGCATAGTAAAGATAATCGTTGAGAAAATGTTATGAACTATAGAGGTTTACAAACAACAGAACAATGGATTGAACTTATCGCTAATAGTGAGCTACCGGCTATTACTTCTACCGCGAAGATGTTGGATAAATTTGCCAACGATGATAAATCGTCATTGCCTAAATTAAGTGAAGCTATCTTGCATGATCAAGGGTTATCTTCATGCTTGCTTAAAGTTGCCAATAATATTCAGCACATCAGTATTAATAAAGTCACCACAGTATCTCGGGCTACTGTGGTATTAGGTATTCAAACGGTTAAAAATATCTGTTTAACGGTAAAATTAGTTTCTAGTTTACTGGCCACCAAGACCCTTGATATTAATGTCTATGAAAAATTAACTCAGCTGATGGCTAATTCATTTTACGCGGGTATGTTAGCTAAAATGATGGTGCCTACTTACAGTGATGAAGTGCAAGAAGAAGTATACCTAGCTGCGATGTTATATCGTATTGGCGAAAGCGCTTTTTGGAGTGCTGGCGGTGACGTTGCCAAAAAACTAGCAAATTATCAGGCAAAATCAAGCCAAGATTTTAAGCAATATTGTCAACAAGAAATGGGCACCAGCTTTACTGAATTAAGTAAAGGCCTTGCCAGTACGTGGAACTTGAGTGATTTATTAATCAAGGCCTTGGATCAGCCCACCAATCGTACCGATGAGGTGAAAATTATTTATTTTGCCGATAAATTGAGCGCTATTATTGCCAAGCCAGAAGGTAGTGGTGCAGACTATCAACGCTTACTGGCCGATATAGCTGACATTATGAATATTTCGGTAAGGCAGTTAACGGTGAGAGTTGACCATACCCGTGAGCAAGCCGATAAGTTACTGTCATCTTATGGTGCAGAAATTTTAATTCCGTTAATTAAAAGCTTACCTGCTAGTAAAGATTTCGAAGCTCAGAGCGATATTGCTAGTACTACGGAGCCTGCTAGTAAAGATAAAGCCTTATTAGCAGGCTTTATCAAGCTAACTAACTTGATGAAGACAAGTAAAGATCTTAATGAATACCTACAGTTAGCACTAGAGAACATTGCTTTAACCTTTGCTTTTGATCGTAGCTCTTTCTTATTGCTGGTTGATGAGAGAGCTAGTGTTAAGTCTCGCTTGGTGGTTAACAACAATGGCCAAAGCGAAGCCGGTAAAATCAATATTGATCTAAAAAACAGTGATAATGTTATTGCTAGGGTGATCAGTACGGATACCGCTGCGCTGATTAATGATCATCAAGAAGTTCGTTGGCGTGATTTAATTACTCAACAGATCAGTGATTTGATTACTCATGGTGCCATAGCTTTTGTACCCGTAAAAATAGCGGGTAAAGCTATAGGGGTCATCTGTTTGCAATTACTTACGCCAAAGCAAAAGATAGCCACGCAAGACTTTCAACAAGTATGTAGCTTTATTGATCATCTTAATATGTGTTTAACCATGATCAAGTACCGTTAAACTAGTATGAAATAGTATTTTATGCCATAGACACTGCCCGCTATTTCTTTGTAAATATAGAGACAATTAGTTACTCGTTTTAGCAGGTCTTCTGATAAACTAGCGCTAACTTTCTTTGTGAACCGACTTTAATGTCTGTAAATTTAATGACTCAACCTGCAACGATGCAAACAAGCTCCTTTTCTACCAGCTTTACCCTAGATAAAGCGCACTATACTGAATGTTATAGCCAATCTAGTACTTTGACACATAATAAAAAAACCTATTTTAAAGCGAATATTCTAACTGTTTTTGGTTTGATTATTTTGTTATTTACCCCGGTTAACCCTTATGCTGCTTGGTTTGTCATTGTCTTAGGTATTATAGAAACCTTGGGTGTTTATTATCATAAACCTTGGTGGGTGATGAGGCAGATGTTTAGTAAGGCCTCTGGCAGTGAAGTGAAGCTTACTATTGATGAGCAAGGCATACTGACCGAGTCATTTCATATAAATAATCGCATTTTATGGACCGATGTTACTATCGTCACTGAAACTGAGCTAGGTTTTGTTGTTTTTTTTAGTTTGGGTAAAACGGCAATGGGCAAAAATATTGCCAGTAAGAGTTATATTTCTAAAAGTTGCTTATCCGATGAGGCTATTGCCTTTATCAGCCAGAAAAACCCAGTTGTTGCTTAAGTTAAGTCAGCTAAGTTAAGTTAACTCGGGATAGTTATGGCCAAACCAGCATTTATGCGCTTATCAAACCCCAAGTTTATTGGCCTCTTTATCGTCTTATGGGCCAGCTTACTGTTAAGCTCTAACCATGCCATGAACGAGCTGCTGGACTATGTCTTATTTACCTTTTTAGGTACCTTAGGGGCTATTTTTGCTAACTCAACCGGAGCTGGCGGTGGTGTGGTTTTTATTCCCATGTTTGCTAAACTTAACTTTTCTGAACAGCAAGCAATAGCGACCAGCTTTGCCATTCAATGTTTTGGCATGACCGCAGGTGCTGTCACTTGGTGGCATCATTATAAAACAGAAAAAACTGACTTACGTTTATGGCAGGGCTTTAAACGTATCATTTTTGTCACCACCATTGCCGCAATTATTGGCTTAAATGTGGTGTTTTATTGGCAAGTAAGCTCTCCAGCATCTTTGCATACCAGCTTTAGTTGGTTTTCATTAGTACTCGGCTTTTTCATTATCTTAACTATCTATTTACTGCAACCGCACCGCGAGCGTAGTCAGTTATATTATCTAGATTATATTGCTCTTGTGCTCATTGGTTTATTTGGCGGCGCCGTAACGGCTTGGTTAAGTGTTGGTGTGGGTGAGTTATTAGTTATTTATCTGCTATTACGCCACTTTGATATCAGCATGGCGGTAGCCGCAGCGGTTATCGTTTCCGCCATTAGTGTTTGGACGGCAATTGCCCAAGTCCATAACGATGTTTATTGGCAAGTGGTTTTATTTGCTGGCCCTGGTGCCGTATTAGGTGGTATTTTTGCTAAAACGTTAGTGACACATTTATCGGCAATTAAGTTGAAATTGTTTTTTGCTGCTTGGTTATTGATAAGTGCTGCCGTGGGGTTAAGTTAAGTAAGTAAAGAAATAATGATCTGTTACAAATCTTAATGAGAATAATTCTCAAATGCCTTGACAGCCTTTGCTGTCCTTGTACAATTCGCGGATACTATTTTACCGAGACTATTTATATGTTTAAAAAGATGTTGATAACCTTATTTTTTGTATTTTTTTCTATGACAGGTTTTATCGCTAATGCTAGCGAAGAAGTTAATGTTTATTCATACCGCCAGCCTTTTCTTGTTGAACCTTTGTTCGATAAGTTTACTGAAAAAACCGGTATCAAAGTTAATGTGGTCTTCGCCAAAAAAGGCATGGCTGAACGTTTAGCGCGTGAAGGTAAATATAGTCCAGCAGATATCTTACTTACCACAGACATTAGTCGTTTGATTGAATTACGTGATAAAGGCTTAGTGCAAGCGGTTAATTCTTCGATATTAACTAGTGCTATCCCCAAGCAATATCAAGCAGAAGATAATACGTGGTTTGCCTTAACTATTCGTGTTCGTAATATATATTCATCGAAACGTTTAGGTAAAATTGATATAAATTATGAAGACTTAGCGGACGAAAAATATAAAGGTCGTATTTGTACTCGTAGTGGTAAACACCCTTACACTGTCGCTTTAGTTGCTTCGATGATCAGTGAACATGGTGAAGCTTATACTTTAGATTGGTTAAAAAAGTTTAAAAATAACTTAGCGCGTAAACCACAGGGCAGTGACCGTGGTCAAGTGCAAGCTATTCATCAAAACCTTTGTGATATATCATTAGGTAATAGTTACTACTTTGGCAAAATGCTAAAAGATGACAAACAAAAAGTGTGGGCTGAAGGGGTCTATATTAACTTCCCTAATCAAAAAAATCGTGGTGCTCATATAAATATTTCCGGCATTGCTATGGCTAAATATGCACCGAATGCAAAAAATGCCCAAGCCTTAATGGAGTTTTTAGTGTCTAAACCTGCGCAACAGCTATATGCAGAAATGAATATGGAATACCCAGTTCGAACGGATGTGGCTGTTTCTGAACTTGTTGCCTCATGGGGCAGCTATAAAGCTGATAGCTTACCGCTAGAAGAGATAGCAAAAAATCGTAAAGTGGCATTAAAGTTATTAGATCAAGCACAGTTTGATTTGTGATAGCACTGAATAATAGTAAAACATGGAAGTTTTCTAGCTATTTAATTGCCCTGGTACTTATGGTACCAGTGCTGGTTATGCTAGTCGGCGGTATTAGTGCTTCAACGCAATTATTTGCCCATTTATGGCAAACGGTACTGCCAACGTATCTTGAAAATACTTTATTACTCGCCTTTGGGGTGGTGATGTTGGCGTTAATCTTTGGTGTATTCAGTGCCGCACTCATTACCCAAACCAATATCGTTTTTAAAAAGCAGTTACGCTGGTTATTACTGCTACCTTTAGCGATGCCAGCCTATTTAGTTGCTTATCTTTATACCGATTTATTCGATTACGCTGGTCCGGTACAGCGTAGCCTGCGCTCTTGGTTTGGTTGGCAATCGCCCAATGACTATTGGTTTTTTGATATACGTACCTTACCTGGCGCTGCGTTAATGCTAGCCTTGGTACTATTCCCTTATATTTATATGCTGACTCGAGGCGCTTTTGAGCAGCAAGATCAAAACTTAATTCGCGCCAGTCGATTATTGGGCTTAACGGCAAAGCAGAGTTTCTTTAAAGTTGCTTTACCCTTAGCTAGACCTGCTATTGCGGTTGCCGCTAGCCTAGTGTTGATGGAAACCTTAGCTGATTTTGCTACGGTGCAATACTTTGCCGTTAATACCTTAACGACAGCGATATACGATACTTGGCTTGGTTATGGTGATCTTGGTGCGGCCAATGCGCTAGCAAGTGTCTTGATGCTATTAGTGCTGTTTGTGGTATTAGCCGAACAACGCAGTAGAGCAGGATTACGCCATCAAAGCGCTCGACCTAATTTAAGCAGAGAGTTAATACAATTATCTTTTAGCCAGCAAGTTATCGGCAGTATTTTTTGCTGGGCACTGGTTATTTTTGGCTTCTTACTACCTATTAGTTTATTGATCGTTATGGCGGTGCAATACAGTGATGTTGCGCAATTATCGGTGTTAATATCTACCGGTATTAATTCATTGAAAATATCAGTCATTGCCGCGACAGTTGCGGTACTTATTGCTTTATCATTAGGTTTATATCAGCGCTTACATAGTGACAAGTTTCGTCATATACCTCATCATATATCAGGGTTTGGCTATGCCGTACCGGGTACAGTACTTGCCATGGCGATGTTGTCGACCTTAGGGCCATTAGATCATTGGCTAAATGATCTAGCAGAGCTCTTGGGTTTTTCCCCACCAGGCTTAATTTTATCCGGTTCAATATTTGCCATTATATTTGCACTAGTAGTACGTTTTTCTGCCATAGCCAATGGCACTATTGTCAGTGCTATTAAACAAATTCCACAATCACTCGATTATGCTCCGGCATCATTAGGGGTTAATTTAACGGGCAGCTTAACTAGGGTACACTTACCTATTTTAACCCCCGCCATACTGGTGGCATGGTTATTAGTTTTTGTTGAGGCGATGAAAGAACTACCCGCGGTATTATTATTGCGGCCTTTTAATTTTGAAACATTAAGTAGTCAAATTTATCAGCTTATTTCGGATGAAATGCTAGAGCAAGGTGCCTTAGGGGCAATCATGATTGTGTTGTTTGGTTTATTACCGATAGTGCTACTAAATAAGAGCAAGGAAAAAGTATGACGGCGTTGTTAACTATCCAACAACTTTCGATAACATTACAAGACAATGTTGTTTTATCTGAGCTAGATCTTAGCTTAAATAAAGGTGATATTTTAGGACTTGTTGGCGCAAGTGGTTGCGGAAAAACTACCTTGCTCAATGCCATCGCTGGTTTTAATAAGCCAAGTCAGGGCAAAATAGTTATTGATGAACTGTTACTCAGTGATGATAACTGTTGCGTACCAGCGGAAAATCGTCAAGTAGGCATGATCTTCCAAGATTATGCCCTTTTTCCACACTTAACGGTACACGAGAATATCGCCTTTGGTATTAGTAAATTAAGCAAAGCAGAGCAAAATCAACAAATTGATCAGTTACTCACTATTTTAAAGCTAAAAGAATATAGTGATAGTTATATTCATCAACTTTCTGGTGGTCAACAACAACGTGTTGCTATTGCCCGTGCGCTGGCGCCAAAACCTAAATTACTCTTGCTTGATGAGCCATTTTCCAATATAGATGCGCGCCTTAGAAATGAATTAATGGTGGAAATAAGACAGCTATTAAAGCAATTTGATATGACAGCTATCTTTGTTACCCATAATAAAGATGAAGTTTTTACTTTTGCCGATAAAATGGCGGTGATGGCACAAGGAAAGTTACTTCAATTTGATACGCCAAGCGTTATTTGTCAGCAACCTAATAGCTATCAAGTTGCTGACTTTCTTCAGCTTGGCAGTTGGTTACCGTGTCATCTTGATGCTACGGGGGCACAGAGTTTACTGGGTCGACTTGCTCTCGATAAAAAGTGCCTTGAGCAGCATAAGTTGGCTTATTTATTGGTAAAACCAGCACAGCTATTACTCAATACGGTAGTCGCAGGGGATCATCTGGCCAATGCACAAGTTGACTACATCAGTGTGACCGAGCAAGGTTACCATTATTACTTAAGTAGCCTAGACAGTGCAGTGACTGACAAGGCATTGTCTTTTAGCAAATTAAGTTTATACAGTGATAGGGTGCTGTCATTAAAGCAACAAGTATCGGTAAGTGTTAAACCTCATGATTTTTTATTTTTTAGCAAAAGTAATTAACCTTCAATATCTTACCAGCGCTGCAAGTTGTTACAGCTCCTTTACAAGCTATTACAGTCTCCTATCGACTTTGATTTTATACTTTAGTTATCAAATCTAAGTCGTTTAATTTTAAGGAGTCTGTCATGCCATCAAGTATAGAGCTTGTTGAAAATACAACACCACTTGAAACTAACCAGAATGAGCAAAGTTCACAACAATTATTGTTGATTGAAAATGAGCAATACCTAAGCGAAGCTTTTGCAATTCATGGTACTAACCTTGGCTATCAAACGATAAAGGTTAGTACTGGTGAGGTAGTTAGCAAAGAATTGCCACGTTATTTAGTTGATAATCAACCCAATATGATTGTCTTAGATGTAGGTTTTGCCGATAGTGTACAACTGCTGCTAATTCGTGATATTCGTGCGCTATTTGACGGTCTGTTAGTGGTGGTTTCCAGTAAAAATAGTGAACAAGAACAAATTGATGCTTTTACTTTAGGTGCTGATGATTACTTAGTTAAACCGATGAATAATCGTATTTTAATGTTGCGCATAGCGGCGTTATTTAGTCGGCAAAATAATAAAAGCAACCAGGTTGCCTTAGCTAGTTTAACTGTGGGAGATGTCTGTTTACAGCCAAAATCTCAAAAATGCTTTATCAACGGTGCACTGGTGAAATTAACTACCTTTGAATTCAAGTTATTGAAAGTACTACTTGAACATCAAGGTAAAATTTTATCGCGAGATCAGCTCTATAACACCTTGCTTAGGCGGGTATACAACGGGGTTGAGCGTACGCTTGATGTCAGGATGTCGCAATTGCGTGAAAAATTGACTTTGGCTGGTATGAAGAAGAATCAAATCGAAACGGTTTGGGGGCAAGGTTATATGTTTAATAATCTATCCTCTTAGTTGTATTTTTTTCAGCGGCTAAATGGTGTGCAATAGTAGGGGTGTTACCGCCCTTATTATTTGACTATTATTAGCTCAAGAACCATTTTTAGCTTAAATAGCTAATAGCTTTACCCTATTATTTGATTTTTCTGTATACTCGCCCATAGTCTTTTCCTAGCTACCAATATGGGAGCTTTTTTTGCTAGCTGTAATCCGTTTTATTTTAATAATTTTAGCCTTGATGTTTATTTGCATCATCTCTATTTTTTACTGTTTAATTCGTCCATTTCATCGTGATAATGTCTATCATACGGCACGTTTTTTAGGGAAAATCCCTAAACTAATGGGTGTTGAAGTGGAAGTTAGAATCCCTGAATCAGTTAAAAATATTGGCCCTGTGGTTTGGCTGGCAAATCATCAAAATAGTTATGATCTTTTTACTCATGCCAATGCGGTGTTACCTGGTACTGTCAGTGTTGGTAAAAAAAGTCTCAAGTGGATTCCTTTTTTCGGACAAATGTATTGGTTAACCGGTAATATTTTAATTGACCGTAATAATACAAATAAAGCTATGAATACCATAGAGTTAACAGCAAATAAAATAAAAAATGATAAACTTTCGATATGGATGTTTCCCGAGGGAACCCGCAGTCGTGGTCGAGGTTTATTACCGCTTAAAACGGGCGCTTTTCGTACGGCCATGCGGGCTGGTGTCCCTATTGTACCTGTTTGTGCCAGTAACCAACATGGCACTATTCAGTTAAACCGCTGGGATAATGGTAAAATCATTATTGAGTTCCTTGAACCGCTGTATATTGAAAATACTGGTCGTGAAAATTTACGAAAAACGGTGCATCAGGTCCATGAATTAATGAAAAATAAAATTGAACAATTATCTGCTGAAGCCGCGGCTTATCATAATAAATAACGCGGGTATTAATGGGGAATTTTACGAGTCAATATAAATAGGTATTAAAATGATAGATGAAGAATTACAGCACTGGCTTAAACATACCGAAGTACTTGTTGGTGAGCTACTTGCAGATGGTACTAACGACGAGGTTTACCACACCATAGAGCACCATTTTGCCAGTAGCGATTTTGATTTGCTAGAGAAGACAGCCATTGCGGCATTTAAGCTCGGCTTGGAAATTGAAGACCCGGAAGAAGCCGAATTAGAAAATGGTGATAAGGTCTTTGCTTTTGATATAGTTACTGAGCAGATGCTGGATGTTGATTTAATTAAAACAGAAACTAAAGTTATGTTTGAGTTGGCAAAAAAATGTAAAGTCGACTACGATGGTTGGGGCACGTATTTTGAAGAATAACTTTTTATTTTTTGTAATGTACTAATAAACTTGAACATATATGCTAAATATCATAAGGTGGATTGATTACTCGCTAGTATAATATCTCAGCAATGTCACTGGCGCTAATATAGAGCCAGTTGCTCGCTAACTTATCAGTACATAAAGACACTAAGGAAAGTAAACCATGGAATGGCTTAGTAAATCTCTGTCACAAGAACCTCTGGTATTAGTTCTCTCAATTACTGTTGTTGTCGGTATCTTTATTTTTGCCGCAAGAAGAGCACACTTAAATCATTTAGCTAAAATGAAAAAGATAGATGATTCATTTAACATCAAATAAAGCGTGTGCACGTTACTATGACTAACACTTTTCAAGCAATTAAAATCAATAACATTCACTAGGTGAGCATTGCTACGGGCGACAATCAGCCTAATCTGTATTTTCAATTTAAGCATAGCCGGCAGAGTTAACAGCATAAAGATTTTTTATTTGCTGAATTCCCTACCTTAAAACTAACTTATCGGCTAAAACACGTCGAGTAAAGCCTAAAACAAGTCAGCTATTTAACATCTAGCGGTAGAATCTCTGACGATAATTTTTGGTACATATTGACTTATAGTGATCGGATTTTTTTGCTTACGAATTTGACTAATAAGTAACTTTGCCGCATCTTCGGCAATTTGTTTATTTGGCTGATCAGCGGTAGTTAATTTAGGCCAAGTTTGGCGGGAAAAGGGACTGTTTTCAAAACCAACAATAGATAATTGTTCTGGAATAGAGATATTCATTAATCTTGCGGCAAATAATGCCCCCGCGGCAATTTCATCGTTACACGAAAATATGGCAGTAGGGCGGGTATTAGCCGTTTGCTTAGACATTAATTTTTTCGCACCATTGACACCAGAATCAAACGAGTAATCACCTTCAATAACAAGGGCTTTATTAAACTCAATATTGCTGGCTTTTAGTGCTCGCCGATAGCCTTTATAGCGTTCTATGGTCGACATATGTTCCGCGTCACCGGCTAGAAAGGCAATATCTTTATGGCCTAAATCAATAAGGTGTTGGGTCATCGTTTGCGCAGCATCTCTATCATTGACCATAACACAAGGGCTAAGATCATCAGGGGCAACATCACCAGAGAGGATACGGACAACTTTAACATCAAGCTCTACTAGCGATTTTACAAAGTCAGGCATTTCAGATAAAGGCGGTGTTAAAATTAAGCCAGCAATACGCGCATGCTTGACCATGTTTACCACCTCTTTGCTAACATCTTTATCTTTTGCATCACAAGGGTGAATTAATAACTCAAAACCATGTTGTTTGCAGGCTGATAAGATGCCCTTCTGCATATCAATAATGTAATAGGCATTGGGATTATCATATATATAGGCAATTGAGTAGGATTTTGCCCCTGCTAAATTACGAGCAGATAAATTTGGTTGATAGCTAAGTTCATCAATAGCCAACTGTACTTTCTCTCGTGTCAATTGGCGTACTGAAGTTTCATTATTAATAACACGAGAAACCGTTTTTATTGATACGCCGGCACGTTTTGCTACGTCATTTATTGTCGCTTTCATTTGCAGGTAACCTTGCAGTTATTATTATAAATTGACTGGTTCTACCAGATGCTTTGTTATTATTACATGGCTGTTCGGTGGTAATCTACCTGCTTTTACAGTATTCTGTAGAGTATTAACAATTGACAGCGCTGTCATTTTTTTATAGGGTATCATGTAATTTTTGCAAGTCATAATGATTAAATCGAGTAAACACTCAGTTGAAACTTGTGGCAAAGTCGATAATCGTGTCTAAATCATCTTATAGGAACTTGTATGTCATCTCGTCAAGCATTAGCTAGCTGGAAAAAGCTTCAGCAACTTGCCAAAGATAAAAAATCTCAGCACATGAATACCTTGTTTGCACAAGACAGTGAACGTTTTAATAAGTTCTCTATTGAATTACCCAACATGCTGCTCGACTACTCTAAAAACCTTATTGATAGTGAAACCATGACTGCATTACTTGCTTTAGCCGAAGAGACAAAAGTTTGTGATTGGCGCGCGAAGATGTTTGCTGGTGAGAAAATCAATCAAACTGAAGATCGCGCGGTACTTCATACCGCGTTACGCCGTCCACATGATAAACCTCTTATTGTTGATGGTGAAAATGTCACCGATCAGGTGCAAAAACAGCTCGGCGAGATGGAGGTTTTTGTTAATAAGGTCCGTCAAGGTCGATGGTTAGGTTACTCTGGTAAGCGTATTACCGATATTGTAAATATAGGTGTTGGTGGTTCAAATCTTGGCCCTCAAATGGTTACCGAAGCATTAAAACAGTATAGTGATGGTAGTGTTAATGTTCACTATGTTTCTAATGTCGATGGTGCGCAAATTGTTGAAGTACTACGTCCACTAGAGCCTGAAAAAGTACTTTTTATTGTTTCAAGTAAAACCTTTACCACCAAAGAAACCATGACCAATGCTCGTACTGCTATTAATTGGTTAACCAGCGCGTCTTTTGACGAAAACTCGGTTGCTAAACACTTTGTCGCCGTAACCGCAAATAAAGAAAATGCCATGAGTTTTGGTATTGAAGAGAAAAATATTTTTGATATGTGGGACTGGGTTGGTGGTCGCTTCTCATTATGGTCGGCTATTGGTCTTGCCATCGCTCTTGATTTAGGCTTTGATAAATTTAAAGAGTTACTCAGCGGTGCCTATGATATGGATCAGCACTTTATCAACGCGCCATTAAAAGATAATTTCCCTGCTATTTTAGCCTTGATCAGCGTTTGGAATACCACCTTCCTTGGCTCACAGTCACAAGCTATTTTACCATACGATCAAACATTGCATATGCTGACCGCCTATTTACAACAAGCTGAAATGGAAAGTAATGGTAAGTCGGTGACTTGGGATGGTGATGAAGTAGACTATGCCACTGTGCCCTCTATTTGGGGAGAGCTTGGCATTAATGGCCAGCATGCTTTTTATCAGTATCTACATCAAAGTAATAATGTCGTACCCGCTGACTTTATTGGCTCGGTAAAAAGTGTAACGCCGGTAAAAGGACATCATGAAACGCTGATGTCAAACTTCTTTGCCCAAACCCAAGCGTTAATGACGGGTGTTAATGAAGAGCAAGTCCGTGCTGATCTTAAAGCTAAAGGTCGTACTCAAGATTACATCGATAAAGTTGCACCACATAAAGTCCATAAGGGTAATAGACCGACCAATACCATTTTATTAAAATGTATCAACCCTAGAAACCTTGGTAGCTTAATTGCCGCTTATGAACATAAGATTTTTGTACAAGGTATCATCTTGCAAATATGTTCATTTGATCAATGGGGGGTCGAGCTTGGTAAGGGGCTAGCGGCAGAAATTCAAGACGAATTAGAAACTAACAATATCTCTGAGCAACATGATTGTTCAACGGCAAGCTTACTGAAGTTTTATCAGTCAGCAAAATAGCGCCAGCAAGTAAAACTAAACCTTTAAAGCGTTACTAAAAGCAAAGCACACTATTAAAAGCTAATGTCTACCTAGGGTGGCATTAGCTTTTTTTTATCCACAAATCAATTAAGTCAGTAAAATATCTGTTTGCCTTATCCTCTAGCACCAGCTGATTTTTTATTCTATAAAGTAGAATAAAAAATCATTTTGTGCCCTTTTACGTATTTTTTTTATACAGAAAGTGATGATCTTAGATAGTTCAGTAATTAATAACAAAATAATATATTAAAAAAAACCTATTAATTCATACTCTTTGTGAATTTATGTAGTCATTATGTAACTATTGGTTAAATTATTCTGGTCAAACGTAAAAATAAACGGTATGGTTTCTTAGCTCTTATGACAGCGTTGTCATTAAATATTGACAGCGCTGTCGTAAAACAAAAAATATTATAAATAAAATAAAATAAAAACATTTTAAAAACAAAACATGTGTAAGGGAAAGTCGATGTCAATTAAAACATTTAAAAAAGGCGTGTTAGCAAGTTCAATTGCTATGATCCTAGCGGGTGTATCATCACAAGCTATAGCAGCCGAAGAAACAGCTTCAAAAATAAATAAAGATGAAGTAGAAGTCATTCAAGTAACCGGTATCCGTGGTTCTAACAGAGCTAGCGTAAATGCCAAACGTTTTTCAAATGCTATTGTTGATTCAATTAGCGCTGAAGATATTGGCCAATTCCCAGATTCAGATGTTGGTCAAGCATTAGGTCGTATCCCTGGTGTTACTGTCAGTCGTTCATTCGGTCAAGGTTCATCAGTTTCTATTCGTGGTACTGACCCTTTAATGACGTTAACAACATTAAACGGCCAAAACGTAGCATCAACGGGTTGGTATGATCAATTAAATATTGACCGTTCTTTTAACTACTCAATGCTTCCGTCTGAACTTATTGGAGGTATTGAAGTTTATAAATCTAGCCAAGCCAACCTTGTTGAAGGTGGTATTGGTGGTACTGTTATTGTTAAAACACTTAAGCCTTTCGATTTAGAAGCGAACAAAGCTTTTATATCAGTTAAAGGTGAATACGGTTCAATTAACGAAACTGTTAGCCCTGAATTATCTGGTTTATACAGCTGGAAAAATGATGATGAAACATTCGGTGTTTTAGTTTCTGCTTCTTATGTTGATCGCGAATATTTACGTCGTGGTACTGAGTCTGATTTAGATTGGGGTGGCCGTTCGTCTATTCAACCTTCAGGATTCTTACAAAACCAAGAGCGCACAGCCTTAGATGCAACTCTTCAATACCGCCCAACAGATAATTTAGAGTTTGGTGCTCACATTTTATCTTTAAAACTTGGCGCTGATAGTCTTGGTGCTAACATGTACATTCAAACTGATACCGATTGGGGCGACGGTGCTAGTAACTGTCAGCAGTTCAATAATGCTGGTGTTTGTACATTAAGTGATACTTCTGAAGCGAATGCATCTCGTGTATTCTTCCAAAACTGGGCACGTACAGGCGAAATGACCTCTAATACCTTTGAAATTAATGGTTCATATGAAGGTGATGGTTTCGCTATTTCTGCAGTAGCTGGTAACACTAGTGCTGAAGGTGGCACTCAAATGACTGCTAACTTTGGTTATGGCTGGTGGGGCGATAACTTTGGTCAAGTCAAATGGGCTGGTCAAGTTGACGCTACGGGTAAACAAATCGATATCAACGGTCGTGATATGAGTTTTACTCAAGATCAACTTGATACCACTGTTGGCACATCTCAATGGACTGGTACTCAAGGTCCTAACTCTGATGAAGAGAATTATGTACAATTAGATGTTGATTTTGATTTAGACTTAGGTGTAATTACTAAGTTTGAAACAGGCATTCGTTATACTCAACATGAATTTGAAAAATCTGAATACCGTGCAATTTACGGTGATGGCGAGAACTCTTTCAATACTTCAGACCTATACAGTGGCACAATGGAAATAGGTGAAGCGGGTTACACTGTACCTAAAGGAAATTTAGATGCAATGATTAACGCTACAATCAGCTTAGTTGATCAATTTGCCTATAGCCGTTCTGCATATGGTTTAATTGAAGAAGATAACTTCTCGTTATACGGAATGTTCACTTTTGAAGGTGATAATTACCGCGGTAACTTCGGTGTTCGTTATATTAGCACTGATGTAACTTCTAATGGCCATGTTGTAGATAACTCTCCTGCTGATGCTCTCGCTGTAAACGAAGGTTGGAGTGAAGAAATACATAGTGTTAAAGATAGCTATGATGATTTCTTACCTAGCTTTAACTTAGCGTATGACTTATCTGAGGATGTGATTTTACGTTTCTCAGCATCGCAAGCAATAACTCGTCCAAACTATGATAATTTATTCTTATCAAGTCTTTCTGGTTATCCAGATGATCGTCAAGGCAATGAAGAAATTACTTATGGTAATCCTGGTTTAAAGCCTATGAAGTCAACTCAGGCTGATTTAGGTATTGAATATTACTATGGTGACGGTAACTTAGTTTCTGCGACGTTATTTACTAAAGATATAGAAAATTTTATCGTAGCAACTACAGAGTATAATCAACAAATTGGTGTCATTAACAATGACCTTGACCCTGCTGCGGATGATTGGACAGTAAATAATTACAAAAATGCTGGTGGTGGTAAAATTCATGGTATAGAACTACAAATAAACCAAGCTTGGGACAATGGTTTTGGTATTAATGCTAACTACACCTATGCTGATGGTAGTGCTCCTGCTGAAGTTTATACTGATGGAATTGGTCAGTTTACAGAATCTTCAGAGCATACTGCCAACTTAGTTGGTTACTGGGAAAATGATGATTTCTCAGCACGCGCTGCTTATAACTGGCGTTCAGAGTACATGGTTCGTGAATATGGTAAATACTACGGTAACCGTATGCATGATGATTTTGGTACTTTAGACCTAACATTCGGTTGGAATGCAACAGAGAGTCTTACTTTAAGACTTGAAGTTGTTAATGTACTTGCTGAAGACGATATTCAATACGGTGCCGCTGCTGTTGGTACAGCAGTTAAACCTGCTTTACAAGACGGTTACCCAACTTGGTCTTTCAACGGTGAAACAACTTACAAGCTAGGTGCTAGCTATAAGTTCTAATCACTGAGTATAATGATGAAAACCCAGTCTCGACTGGGTTTTTTTTTATGTACAAAAAATGGCTTTTATGTAATTTTAATTTATTAGTAATATATTGCGGAGAAAGCATATGAAAATTAAACGCATAGCAATAGTTGGTGCCGGAACATCGGGATGGCTAGCTGCAAACCATCTTGGTTGTGAACTCAGTGCCGATGCCGAGATAGAAATTACAGTTATTGAATCAAAAGACGTGCCTACTATTGGCGTCGGTGAAGGCACAGTCCCTTATATTATGAAGGGATTAAAACGCTTTGGTATTTCAGAAGCCGAATTACTCAATAGCTGCGATGCAACATTCAAGCAAGGTGTTAAATTTGTTAACTGGCTCGACCCAATTAAACATGGTGAAAACTATTATTATCATTCGTTCGATGACCCCTATCCCAATGGCTTTAATGTAACGCCTTATTGGAATTCTTATGAGGGCAGTAAATCTTTTGATGATATAGGGGTTCAAGCCAGAATATCGGAACTTGGTTTATCGCCTAAAATGAAAAACTCTGGTGAGTATGAGGGGGAGCTATCTTACGCTTACCATTTTAATGCCGCCAAATTTGCTAATTTATTGGCATCGAATGCACAAAAAAGATTTAAGGTTAAACATCAATTTGCCACCATTGAAGGAATTAAAAGGTGTAATGAAGGTAATATCAGCCACTTAATAACAGCGGATGGCGATGAGTTAGCTTTTGATTTTTATATTGATTGTAGTGGGTTTTCTGCTGTCCTTATCGGTAAAGGCTTAGCGGTTCCCTTTGAAAGTAAAGCAAAAGAGCTGCTTGTTGATACTGCGCTTGTGCAACCCATGCCACTGAAATCCGATGAAGATATTAATCCTTATACAACCGCCACAGCACATAAAGCAGGTTGGATTTGGGATATTCCTTTAACAACGCGAAGGGGCACCGGCTTTGTATACTCAAGCAAGTATATGAGTGAGTCAGAGGCTTTGGCTTTATATGCTGAGTATTTAGGTGTAAATGAAAAAGATCTATCGCCTAAAAAACTGCCAATGGCGGTTGGTTACAGAAAAGAGTTTTGGTGTAAAAACTGTGTACCTTTAGGTTTAGCTCAGGGGTTTCTTGAGCCCTTAGAAGCAACCTCCATATTACTTTCTGATTTTTCAGCTGAATTATTAGCAAAAAACTTTCCACGCGACTCAACAAATATTGAAACTATTGCTCCCTATTTCAATAAGGTAGTTACTTATGTGTGGGAACGAACTGTCGATTTTATCAAGTTACATTATTGTTTGTCTGATAGAACTGATTCTGATTTTTGGTTAGATAACCAAGATGAAACTTTTTTATCAGCTGAGTTAAAAGAACGCTTGCAAAAATTTAAACTCTGCCCACCACAACAGTCTGACTTTTTCAGTCGATTTGATTTGTTTAATGAGAAAAATTTTCTTTATGTTTTATACGGTATGAAATTTGAGACACAAAAGACAATACTATCGGACAAAGAAATAGAAATGAGTCGTACTATTTTAAAAAACAATGATCGTTTAGTCGAACAAGCAGACCAGCACTTATTAAAACACAAGGATTGGTTGATGGGGCTAAAGAGTGCAATGGAAAAATCGAAATCTTAATTGATTTTTTGATATTGTTATTGCAACTTTTGTTGGGGGTTATCAAAAACAGGGCTTTGGTAATGTCGTTATTCTCCATAGATGCAAATGAGTATTTTACCACTGTCAGCTGTCTTTTTATGGCAGTAGTCGGCAAAAAGTATATCAAGTGTTCGCTTGAAAAATAGGGTGAATTCTAAATCGTAGTGTGGCTGCGTGAAGATAAAACAATCAAGTTTTACAAAAGAAAGTGGGTAATCTTGTAATTAGATTATCTTTTAATTTATTTAATTTCTATATTTTTGACAGCGCTGTCAAAATTATAGATAGTTATGATAACAATAATATCTAAAGCAGAGCAGCTTATCAAATAACGCTGTAAAAGGTCCTTTAACATGCACATTAGCAAGATGAATAAAACAGTCTTAGCGCTTACTATTGCCGCTAGCTTATCTTTACTCGGTTGTGAAAAATCTCCAGCGCCAGCCGTTGATACCGGGGAAAAAATTAACTTACAAGCCATCTATTCAGTCAGTCAAGGTGACATTGATAAAATAGCCCAGCATTTACAGGTTAACTATCGTGTGGTTACTAATATCCCCAGTGATAAATGCGACCGTGAAGTTGCCGATGGTGCCTGTTTTGAAGTGGAGTTAACCTTTACCGCGCAACAAGCCATAGCAGCAAAAGACTGGACCATTCATTTTAGCCAAATTGCCCCAATTCAATCTTTTGAAAGTGATGATTTCAGCGTAAAACACCTAAACGGTGATTTACATCAGATCAGCTTAAAAGATAATTTTTCCGGCTTTGCTGCGGGTGAAAGTAAAAGCTTACTCTTTCGCGCACAATTCTGGTCATTAGCCGAATCCGATGTGATGCCAAATTACATTGTCAGTGCGCCCGGTCTAGAGGCTAGGGTAATTGCCAGCACTAAGCCATTTATTGATACCGATTCAGGCTTAGAAATGCTGCCTCATGTTGCTAGCTTTACCGATATTGAGCGCCAGTTTAAGCGCAGCGCCGCCGATAAGACGCAATGGTTAACCCCGGAAAAACTCTATCAACGTAACGCTGTGCTCACTGAAGACCAGCTCGGCGTTGTCCAAGCAATTATTCCTACGCCTAAATCCGTGAGTATCGATGCTAATAGGGGCTATGCCAATATTAGCCAAGGTGTTGCTGTATCTTTAGGCAATGTTAACCACGCTGATGTTGATGCGGCCCTTTCACGTTTAAGTACTTTAGGCGTGAAGCAAAGTACTACCGGCTTACCACTACGCTTAAGTATTATTAAAGATGACGATAAAGTTATCGGCAGCTATAGCTTAACGGTTACAGAAAAAGCCATTACCATAGTGGGTGTTGACGGTAATGGCGTATTTAATGGCTTGCAATCATTAGCCAGTCTTGTGACCGTGGGCGAGTCGCGTATACCCATGCTAGTGATTGATGATGAACCTCATTATGTTTTTCGTGGCATGTTAGTTGATGTGGCGCGTAATTTTCACTCAAAAGAATTTATTTTAACCCTGCTTGAGCAAATGGCAGCTTACAAATTAAATAAATTACACTTACATCTAGGTGATGATGAAGGCTGGCGTTTAGAAATTCCAAGCTTACCGGAATTAACGGATATTGGCGCCAAGCGCTGTTTTGATGTTACTGAAGAGCATTGCTTAATGCCGCAACTAGGTGCAGGCATTGATGAAAACTCGTCGGTAAATGGTTATTACAGCGTCAGTGATTATCAAGAAATTTTACAAGCAGCAAGCGCGCGTCATATTCAAGTGATCCCATCACTTGATATGCCGGGTCATTCTCGTGCTGCAATTAAGGCGATGACGGCACGTTATAAAAAATATCAAGCCTTAGAAGATGAAGCAAAAGCGAAACAGTTCTTACTAGAAGATTTTGAAGATACCACCAAGTATGCATCGGTGCAATTTTATGCTGATAACACCATCAATGCTTGTTTAGAGTCTTCTTATGATTTTGTCATTGAAGTGATGACCCAGGTGAAGAAGATTCATGCCGATGCCGGTCAACCGCTGACCCGTTATCATATTGGCGCCGATGAAACCGCAGGGGCATGGTTAGACTCTCCTGCTTGTATAGATTTTGTTGCTAATAATGATAAAGGTGTCACTAAAATGAGTGAGTTAGGGGCTTATTTCATTGAACGTGTTGCCGGTATCTTATCAGAGCTTGATATTGAAACAGCGGGTTGGAGTGATGGTATGGAGCATACTAACGTCGATAATATGCCAGCTATTGTGCAAGTTAATGCTTGGGACACGCTATTTTGGGGCGGTCACGATAAGGTTCACCAGCTAGCAAACCGAGATTGGCAAGTGGTTATTTCTAGTCCTGATGTTTTATATTTTGATTTCCCCCATGAAGCGGATCCTAAGGAGCATGGCTACTATTGGGCATCACGTCATACCAATACTGAAAAAGTCTTCCAATTTATGCCGGATAACTTGCCTGTTCATGCTGAATTTTGGCTCGATAGAGAAGATAATACTTATGTTGCTGACGATACCAAAACGCCATTGGCCGCTGGGCAAAAGTTCTTAGGTATTCAGGGGCAATTGTGGAGTGAAAATGTTCGCACTGATGATATGGTGGAGCATAAGATTTTCCCACGTTTATTAGCTTTAGCTGAGCGTGCTTGGCATCTAGCTGACTGGGCGGTGCCTTATAACTATCAAGGCGCTAAATATTCATCACAGAGCAATACCTTCACCACAAAAATGCAAGCCCTGCGTGATAGCCAATGGTCTTTATTTGCTAATACCTTAGGGCAAAAAGAGTTTGCCAAGCTTGAGTTAGCTCAAGTCGATTACCGTTTACCTACCGTAGGCGCTATTGTGCAAGCAGGGAAGTTACATGCCAATATTGCCTTCCCAGGCTTAACCATAGAGTATCAAGTAAACGGCGAAAACTGGCTTATTTATCAAGATCCTATTGCAGTTTCTGGTCAGGTAAGTATCCGCAGTCGTAGTACCAATGGTTTGAGAACCAGCCGTATCACCCAAGTAAAATAATAACGCTAAAATGATCTGACTGGTATTTATCTAGTATTATCAGTCAGTTAATTTACATTTAATTACACTTGTAATGAAAGCTTAATTTTTATCAAAAAAAACAAATGACAACGCTGTCATTTGTAGCTAAGATGAAAAAATCAAAAAATAAAAATATGAACAGTTAACATGGGATCGGTATGCTGACAAGTAGTGACAAAAACAATGAATTATTTTTAGGCATTGATGGTGGTGGCAGTAAATGCAAAACCATTATTATGAATAAAGATAATGAAATACTTGGTACAGGCATGTCAGGTCCCGGCAATCCCTTGCATGGTTTTGAGCAAGCAACACATTCTATTACTGAGTCGGCTAAATTGGCGTTAGCTGATGCAGGTTTAGCCCATATCAAACTGGATGAGCTAGTTGCCGGTGTTGGTTTAGCGGGTGTTAATTTACCTGGGCTCTATGAGCAAATGGCTGCTTGGCAGCATCCTTTTAAAGCGATGCATTTAGCGACCGATTTATTAATTGCTTGTTTAGGTGCCCATAACGGTAGTGATGGCGCGGTGATTATCGCCGGTACCGGTTCTTGTGGCTTTGTTTGTGTCGATGAACAACACACTATCGTTGGCGCTCATGGTTTTCCCCATGGCGATAAAGGCAGCGGTGCTTGGTTTGGCTTACAAGGGGTTAAACAGGTATTATTATCTCTTGATGGCTTGGTCGCACCAACCTTGATGTCAGCTGTATTGTTGAAAAAACTTAACTGCAAAGACGATACTGATTTAGTTGAAGCCGTTGCCAGTCAAAAGGCGACCTACTATGCCCAGCAAGCAAACTTAGTTTTTGATGCCGCAGAGCTAGGCGATAAAGTTGCCTTGGCTATTGTCTATGAGGGTGCTGAATATATTAACGCCATTGCTCGGACTTTAGCGGAAAAAAAGCCACCACGTATGTCTATGCTTGGCGGACTAACACCGAGATTAAAATCTTGGTTAGCAGGCGATATAAAGGCGAATCTTGCTGAGCCATTAAACCCACCGGAAGTTGGTTCAATACTTTTTGCTCGGCAGCAACAAGCTAAACAGTCGGCACAGTAATCGGCGTAATGCCAGTATAATTCAATATAACCACTTGAACTTGATAAATTAGGACAGCTAATGACACCAATGCGCTTCCATGCTAAACGACTATTTGACGGACATGCTTTTCTTGATGATCAAGTGTTGACTATAGTGGCCGGTAAAATTACCGACATTGACCAAAACACCAGTAAGGTAGATGTTACCGCGAAAGGACTTGTGGTTCCTGGTTATATCGACTTACAAGTTAACGGTGGTGGCGGGGCATTATTTAACGACTCACCCTCGGTTGATAAGCTAAAAATAATCATGGCTGCTCATGCTCGGTTTGGTACTACAGCTATGATGCCCACTTTGATTAGCGATAAAATTGAAGTAATGCAGCAAGCCGCCGATGCTATTGCCCAAGCAATATCAACTGGTGTCGCTGGTATTCTTGGTATTCATTTCGAAGGGCCACATTTATCAATCGAGAAAAAAGGCACTCATTGTGCTGATTATATCCGCGGTCTTTCCTCCGCAGAGTGGCAGGTTCTTTCCCGTCAAGATATTGGCCAGGTTATTGTCACCCTAGCACCCGAAACAGTCAGTACTGATGATATTAAGCGTATGGTTAAGTTAGGTATTAAAGTTTGCTTAGGTCATAGCAATGCCGATTATCAAACAACTCAACAAGCAATCGATGCCGGCGCTAGTGGCTTTACTCATCTATTTAATGCTATGTCGCCATTACAGGGGCGTGAGCCTGGCGTTGTTGGCGCGGCGCTATTAAACAACAACACTAGCTGTGGCTTAATTGTTGATGGTTTTCATGTCGATTACGCCAGTTGTAAATTAGCGATTCAAGCTAAACCCCGAGGTAAAATATTCTTAGTCACTGACGCTATGCCGCCAGTGGGTACCACACTAACTCAATTCGCTTTATATGACCGCACTGTTTATGTTGATAATGGCAAACTTACCTCAACCACGGGGGAGCTAGCTGGCTCTTCGTTAGATATGGCTAGTGCCGTTAAAAATACCCACCAAGGCTTGGGTATTCCTTTAGATGAAGCACTTCGTATGGGCAGCTTGTACCCGGCACAATATTTATATCAAAACCAAGCTGTTATTCGTGGTGAACTTATGCCAGGAAAACAAGCTGATATGGTGGTATTAAATGATGACTTATCGGTAAAAGAGACTTGGATTTCAGGTCGGAAAATTTAATTTACACTAATAATTTTACGCAAAAACTATAATAACAATGCAAGATAACGAGGAAGTTATGGAAATGTCACTCACGCAAGAAAAACAAGAGAAAAAACAGAGTAATGTCGTGCCGATGATAATCGTCGCTGGGCTATTCTTTATTCTAGGTTTCGTCACCTGGTTAAATGGCTCCTTGATGCCTTACTTGCAACAGGTTTTGCAACTAAGCCCCTTTCAAGCATCACTTATATTATTTTCATTTTATATCGCGGTGACCTTTACCGCGCTACCTTCTGCCTTGGTTATCCGTAAAGTGGGCTATAAAAATGGCATGGCGCTAGGCCTAGCTACAATGACATTTGCCGCTTTATTGTTTATTCCCGCCGCTAAAACACAAATGTTTCCTTTATTTTTGTTAGCACAATTAGTAATGGGCGCAGGACAAACATTACTGCAAACAGCCGTTAACCCTTACGTTGTCCGTATTGGCCCTGAAGAGTCAGCGGCAGCACGTATTTCAATTATGGGCATCTTAAATAAAGGTGCTGGTGTGGTAGCGCCTATCGTATTTACTGCCTTAATCTTAAGTGGCTTTACTGATACCGTTGGTGTTGAATTAACACAAGGTCAAATTGATGACATGGCAAATAGCTTAATTACCCCGTATTTAGGACTTGCTATTTTTATTGGTGTATTAGCTTTTGGCATCAAAAAAGCTCCTTTACCTGAACTACCGAGTGAAGAAGAAGAGGGTGAACATAAAGGTCAACTAAAAGAGGCGCTTGCTCACCCTAACTTGGCACTTGGTGTTGTTGCACTATTTTTATATGTGGCAGTAGAAGTTATCGCCGGCGATACTATTGGTGCTTTCGCACTGGCTTTAGGGGTTGAAAGCTATAGTGTGATGACTTCATATACCATGGCTTGTATGGTATTTGGTTATATTTTAGGTATTACCCTTATCCCTAGGTTTATCTCGCAACAAAAAGCCTTGATGGTTTCTGCCGTTTTTGGTTTAGTGTTAAGTTTGGGTGTTATTTTGGGTGATAACAATTCGTTTGCCATTGCTAACTCACTGTCCTTTATCCTTGGTGGTGCGCAATTACCCGATACCTTGATTTTAATTGCTTTCTTAGGACTTGCTAATGCCATTGTCTGGCCTGCTATTTTTCCATTAGCACTTTCAGGTATGGGTAAGTTAACCAGTGTTGGCTCTGCGCTTTTAGTTATGGGGATTTCAGGTGGTGCATTTGGTCCATTATTCTGGAGTATAGCAAGTGGTAGTAGCGGTCAAGCGGTAGATCTTCAAGGCGGTTATATTGTTATGTTACCTTGTTATTTGTTTATTTTATTCTACGCTGTTAAAGGCTGTAACATGAAATCTTGGAAATAATTGCCTAAAATAGTGCTTGCTACGTTTATTTTAGGCTGGCATTTAAAACACTAGTAACAATAACCTCAATGCTGCCTTGTTTAAACTAGGTAAGCTTGAGGTTTTTTTATGATTAAAATTCAATAGCTTAACCTATAGTGAATAATGTCATAGCATATGAAATATTATTGTTTAAAACATGGCTTACTGGTTGGTCCAGGTGTTGACGTACTGGTCGAACCATTATAGTATTAGCTCACTGGTTAAGGTCTGACCACTTTTATGGCCTTGGCAAATGAAAGTGGCTAGCTACTTTAGCGGGAAGTAAATAAAAAAACTAAACTTTAAATGATTTAAAAGGATTTAATTATGTCTGCAGCTAAAAGGAAAGTAACCGTTATCTATTGCTGTGATGACGACTTAGCTATGTATCGGAAAACACAAACCTTTAACCTAAACGCCTATGGCGATATGATCATTCCACAAGAATTTAAACGTGGTAAAACCATAGTGGCGGTTTGTGACGGTGACGTTAACGTGATTAATAGCGTCGGTGATAAACTTGTTGATGAGTATTAGCATTGATAAACAATGGCAGTAATAAACACTGCTATTGATAATGTGGTTAAGTAAAAAAAACAAAAAAAGGTGACAGCAATGTCACCTTTGTTGTGTCTATCTCATTAATAGCCGTTAGTACTTTTACTTTGTAGTTGTTTATCAGTGTAAGTGGCTTTTTCATGTTTTTTACCAGCAGCCTCAGCTAGCTCTGCCGGCATATAGTTTTCATCATGTTTAGCAAGTACTTCACTGGCTTCAATACTTAAGCCAGTAAGCGGGTGGTCGACTAGCGTGCCATTGGCGACTATGCCTTGGCCTTCACGAAATAGATCTGGCAAGATTCCTTCATAATAGACAGTAACCGTAATGTCGCTATCTTTGAAGACAATAGGCATGGTCATATCACTGAGCTTAAATGATACTTTTAAGTTCTCAGGGTCGCGCTTTACCGTTCCAGGGACCACTAAGCCACCAATGCGAAGACGTTGGCCAAAAATTGGTTTTAAACCGGTCTCTTTTTTACCCTGAGTGATCTCAGAAGGGGTAAAAAATAAATCAATATTTTGACTTAATGCATATAAAACAAGACCAAAGACAGCGCTGATGCCAATCAGGACGGAGCCGACCATAACCAGACGTTTTTTACGGCGTGGATTCATTATTCAGATACCTTATTTAATTCTCTATTGTGGAGTTCATGTTGTTGCTTGCGCAGTTCTTTGGCTTGGCGGAGTTTATCTTCTCGCTGCTTGCGCTTAGCTATTTGGTCGATGATCTGCTGATGACCAGCTTTAGAGCTGATCAATAAAAGGCTAAGTATCAAAGCGGTGGCACCAAAAGAAAGCCAGACATAGAAACCATATCCGCCCATATTGATGAAATCGCTAAAACTATTAAATTGCATTGAGTGCTCTCCAACTTGATGCTAATTATTAACGGGTATGATTTTTTACTAACTCACGCACCCAAGGACGAATACTATTGCGCGCTAAAATTTCATTACGAAAACGCAGGCTGATAATTACAGCAACTAATAAAGAAAATCCAATAAAACAAAAGATAAATGGCCATAACATCTCAAGTGCCATCGATGGTTTCTCTAGCTTACTTAACGTTGATCCTTGATGAAGAGTATTCCACCAGTCAACAGAGTACTTAATAATTGGAATGTTGACCACACCAACTAGGGTTAATATTCCTGCCGCTTTACCGGCTAAGTTTTTATCTTCAAAAGCATTGTGTAAAGCAATAACCCCTAAATATAAAAACAATAAAATGAGCTCTGACGTTAAACGTGCATCCCAAATCCACCATGTGCCCCACATAGGTTTACCCCAAGCAGCACCGGTAATTAACGCTATAGCCGTAAATGCAGCACCGACCGGCGCCATGGCAGCAGCAGAGGCATCAGCAAGTTTTAATTGCCATACTAAACTGCTAAATGCTGCGATGGCCATGGCAAAATAAATGCCCATAGACAAAGAGGCTGCCGGTACATGAACATAGAAAATACGAAAGCTGTCACCTTGCTGATAATCAGCAGGGGCAAATAGTAGTGCCCATACTAAGCCTATACTCAGGAATATTGCCGCAAGCGCACTTAGCCAAGGTAATAACTTATTGGTGAGGCGATAAGATACTTCCGGGTTTGCGTAAGGGTGTAACCATTTCCACATTTATTTATTCTCACTATTTTTGTCGGTTATAAGGCAGGGTTACCGTGTTATTTCTCATGGCAAAGTAACAGTGCTATTTAGTGTTTATCGTGTCTATATTGAGCGTTACCATTTCCACGTACCGCCTATCATGTTAATTACTACTTACTATTTTTGTCGGTTATAAGGCAGGGTTACCGTGTTATTTCTCATGGCAAAGTAACAGTGCTATTTAGTGTTTATCGTGT
>NZ_BDQM01000031.1 GCF_002207865.1 Colwellia marinimaniae | reverse complement strand
GACATTTTGAAAAAGGTGTGTAACATAGTGGATGTATTCATGAATATTGACGTCAATTGGGTTTTAGAGAATTTAATAATCGCCGATATTCATGGGTACACCTAACCTTATTTAACTATTTTTATGCTTTTTTTAATGAGTCTCCCGGCCCAAGGGTTTCACTTAGGCGAAATTTTCTGCGAAAAGAGAGGGTATCTTTAGTTAGTTTATCTCATCTTTTTTCACCGTAAGCGCTGGGGAATTAAACCCAACTAAGATTAAAAAGTTATGGGGATTCGTCAGCATCCATGGGGCTCGGCACAAACATCAGGACAATATGCTCCATGCATTGTCTTATAAGGTACATCCTGTACCGTCATGCTTGTGAAGCTCGCTTTTATCACTTCAGCAACACTTCCTATTAAGTCATATAGTTGCCATGTGGACAACAGTATGATGGAACAGAGCCACTTTATCGGAGTTAAAAAAGTGATGATAGTCAGCAAAAACTAAAGCCCTATCATTACTTTAGGGCTAGTTTTTTTAGCATTTAATACCTTAATTACTGTTTGATATCGGCGCTAATATTCGCCACCACCCATATAAAACCTAACCCCTAAGCCAACATTGGCACTATATTCCTAAGGCGCTATGAGCCCCTGAACGCCACAGAAGTATGAAGTGGAAATGTCAGCTTTATGAATGGAAAGCTGCCCCTCGTTGCCTCTGATTTTATAAGCCAAAAGAACAAATTCAGTATTAAAATAGAGTTTTAATAAGGTCAGCTATCGTATCAAAGTGGTCATTATACTGGATGATTTTTAACAACAAATTTAGACCTGTTTGTGGTAATAGCAGAACTAAAACTTCACCTAATTTATAAGTGAATGATCGTCTTTCTTAGGGGGGAGGTCTGTTCTGGGGTGATGACAGTTTACGGCACTAGTAATAAGGTGATCATAGTTTTCCAATATGCAGGTTATTTATTGCTTTGGCATTATATTATTATATATTGATTAGCCCGTAGCGCTGCAATGGCTTGGTTGATAAATTCTTCTTTAACCAGGATATAATCGGTATCGAAAGTGGAAATGGCAAAAATACTAATTTTCTCATTGGCTAATACCGTGGAAATTTTCGATAAAATGCCGGTCATTGTTAAAGCTAAAGGGCCAACAACCTCTAGAGCCTGCCAATTTAATTCCACTTCATCACTGTCAATAGTAATATTTTGCGGTAAAACGATGGATATTTCATCGAAAGTTTTGGCGATAAAAAAGATACTGGCGCTAAATACTTCACTTGGGATAATCGCACTTTTGGATAAACTATGAATGGCAAAGTGCTCGTTAATCAGTCTAAGCGTTAACTGTGTCATTAAGGCCCTTAAATTGTTATATGACCTTAACTATAGCACTTGTTAGTTATCGTCAGGCTTAATTTATCCTGATTGTTTTACATGCCATTGATAGTAGCATTTGAAAATGGCAAGCTCTCACTGAAAGTTATTTATAGTGGCCATTTACGAAGCTTTTACTAGGTTTCCTTTGGGTAATGTTAACAGTTATCTTGATATTTTCTATCCACAAAACCTGTGGATAGAATTGTTAGTAATCTTGTGGTAACTAGCTTTGCCATTGAAAAATAAGGAAAAAACCAGTAGCTCATTTTTTGACTAGTTAGGTGGTAAATACAAATAAATAAGATAAGTTATCAAAATAGCCTGTTGGATCCTTTTCACGGTGGAATTAAGGTTTTATTGCGGTTAAACTGGTTTAAAGTCACTTTAACTGCACATTAAACCTTTAGATGAGTATTTATTAACAAGCATTGATAAAGCGGGCTAAGGTTATTGTGTCGCCTGTATTGCCGTTAAGGCTATGGTATAAACAATATCATCCACTAATGCTCCCCGTGATAGATCGTTAACGGGTTTATTCATGCCTTGTAGCATAGGGCCTATGCTTAATAGACCAGCTGAGCGCTGTACCGCCTTATAGGTGGTATTGCCAGTATTTAAATCTGGGAATATAAACACCGTCGCTTTCCCTGCTACCGGACTGTTTGGCGCTTTTTTCCGGGCGACATTCTCCATAATGGCGGCATCATATTGTAGAGGTCCATCAATAATAAGATCAGGGCGCTTAGCCTTGGCTATTTCAGTTGCCTTAGCGACTTTTTCTACATCAGCCCCATGTCCGGAACGGCCAGTACTGTAACTGATCATGGCAACTATGGGTTCAATACCAAACGCTTTGGCTGAGTCCGCAGATTGAATAGCAATATCGGCTAACTGTTCGGCATTAGGATCTGGGTTAATGGCACAGTCGCCATAAACAAGCACTTGCTCAGGAAGTAACATGAAAAATATCGATGAAACTAAAGCGCTATTGGCAGCGGTTTTAATTAATTGTAATGCGGGTCTTATGGTGTTTGCGGTGGTATTAACCGCCCCTGAAACTAGGCCGTCAACTTGACCAAGTTGTAACATCATAGTAGCTAAAACAACATTATCTTTGAGGTTTTCCAGTGCAATAACATCCGTTAAACCTTTATGTTTACGCAACTCGACCAAAGGGCCAACATAATTTTCTCTAATGGTATCGGGATCCGTTATTAATAAGTTATCAGGAAGGGTAATACCTTGATGCTCGGCTATTTGCAGAATTTCTTCTTTATTACCCATAAGTTGACAGCGCGCAATATTACGTTCACAGCAAATTGCTGCCGCTTTGATTGTGCGTATGTCGTTTCCTTCAGGTAGGACTATTAGTTTGTTTGCCTTGCGAGCAAGTTCGGTTAATTTATGCCTAAAGGCTGGGGGTGATAATAAATTATAACTATTGTTTTTTGAGGTAAGGCTTTCGAGCCAATGACTACTTAAATTATCGGCAACATGCTGCTTTACTTTATCTTGACGTTGGATATCATCTTGCGGTATTTCTGGGTTAAAACTCATGATGTGACGTGATGTTTGCCAAGTGTCCCAGGGTACAGATAATACCGGTAAACCTGCTTCAAGCGCTTGTTTACATAAGTCCCAAACTTGCTTTGATGGTTCAAAGCCATTGGTTAATATCATGCCGCCTAATTTAGTACCATTTAATGCTGATAAACAGGTGGCAATAATAATATCGGTGCGGTCGCCAGGGGTAACAATAAGGCGGCCAGGGACTAAATAACTGACTAAATTAGACACGGTTCGTGCACAAAAGGCAACGCTGCGAAAGCGGCGATGTGCCATATCACCGTGATTAAGGACTTTGGCATCAAGGTAGTTACTTATGTCACAGATGCGCGGAGCAATGAGGTCTATGTCCCACATTATGGTGCCAAGTAAATCAAAGTTCCGGTCTTTAAAAATGGCTAAATCTAACCAGTCTTTTAGTTTGAAATCACTTTCTATATCTTCTTCTTTTGGCAATAAACCGTATTCGTCTTGATCTGGGCAATTGAGTTTATTGATTACACAGCCAATGAGCTGCTTGTTTTTGATACCGCCATAGGTTTCAGCAGTGACTAGCAGTCGGTCTTCAAACTCTTCGGCACTGTCATTGCCAGGGCTAGCAACCAATACTATGTTGGCACCGAGCGCTTGGGCGACATCACGGTTAATACGCCCAGCATAGGGTTGTCTTGCTGTGGGTACTAAGCCTTCAATAATGACTACGTCGTGATCTTTTTTAAAGGCATTAAAATTGGCAACAATTTCTTCTAACACGGCATCGTGCAGGCCATCGCCCATTTTTTCTTCGACATAACTAAGTGATATGCTAGTGCTATTTTGCGATAAGCTAATAGCATCAATGGTTTTATTCTTTTTAGCTAAGCTATTACGCGAAGGTTGGCTAATGGGTTTGAAGTGTCCAACTTTAATACCTTTTTGTTGACAAGCATGTAATAAACCGAGTGAGACACTGGTTAAACCGACACCTGAGCCAACAGGGATTAACATAATTCTATGGGGCATAAATTAAATCCTACTTAACGTGATATGGAGCATTTACTTGGCTAAATTTTTTAATAACAGCGCTGATTGTTCGGCTATTACCCATTCTTCATTGGTGGCAATAACCCAAATAGCTCTGGCGTTTTTTGTGGCAATATTAGCTGAGGCGCCAAAGCGAGTTGCTTGGTTCTTATCTTCATCTAAAGAAAAGTTTAATAAGCCAAGTTGTTTCACTATTTCAGTACGCACCCAACTTGAGTTTTCACCTATACCACCGGTAAAAATAAGGCCGTCTAGTTGAGTTAAGCTGGCGCTATATGAGGCGATGCTTTTAGCAATACGGTAACAAAATACCGTCAGTGCTAACGTGGCTTGCACATGATTATCTTCTAACATGGCCTTTTCTAAGGTACGGCAATCATTACTTAAACCGGAAACACCTAATAAGCCACTTTCCTTATTGACTAATTTATCGACATCATTAATGGCGTAACCTAAATTATCTACTAGATGAAAGAGAATGCCGGCATCGATATCGCCACAACGAGTGCCCATCATCACGCCTTCGCCAGGTGTCATACCCATACTAGTATCAACACTCTTACCATTTTTAATAACGGTAACACTACAACCATTGCCTAAATGGGCACTGATCAAGTTACATTGCTCTAGCGGCTTATTTAAGTATTTTGCTGCTTGTTTAGCGACAAAATAATGGCTGGTACCGTGAAAACCATAACGTCTTATGCCGTGTTCCTTGTACAGTGAATAGGGTAGCCCATAGAGGTAGGCTTTTTCTGGCATACTTTGATGAAACGCCGTATCAAATACTGCTACTTGCGGTAAGTCGGCAAAAGCTTGCTGGCATGATTTAATACCAATAAGGTTCGCTGGATTATGTAATGGAGCTAGTTTTGCCAATTGAGCAATCGCTTGCTCTACCACCTCAGTAATTAACCTAGGCTCTGAATAATGTTCGCCACCATGAACAACCCTATGACCAATAGCACTGATATATTGAACTAAATTAAGCTGTCGTAAATGCTCTACTAAGACAGTCAGTGCTGCTTGGTGATTAAAGGGAGCGGTTAGTTTATAAGACTGTTTTTCCTCACCCTGCTTGATGGTGATTCTAGCCGTTGAGCTGAGTAGACATTCGGCTAAACCTGATAATAGCGTTTCGCCAGTCAATGGCCTGATTAAGGAAAACTTAACGGAAGAGCTGCCACAATTAATCACTAAAATGGCAGTTGTATTAACTGATACTTGGCTGGGCGATTTTTGTTGGGTCATGTATGTTGTCTTTTAAAAAAGTGAAAAGGTTTAGAGATAATAGATGCAATAATATTAGTGTCTTCATTATAGCGCTGGACTTGCTTAAAAATCTTGATGCAAAGTAATAAAAGACTGTTTTATTGGCGTTTTAATGATTACTATTCGTACTCATTAGTTAGTTACATTTCTGACTGTTGCTTATAAGCTCTAACTGCTATAGTAGTGATATGAATATCTCCGTTGTAGAACTCATTAAATTGGGGCAAAAATATTTAGCACTTTGGCCTGACAAGCCAGAACTAATGCAGTATTTTGAGGATTATCGAGCAGTACAAAGCGCCCGCTTTATTTGTCGATATTTCCCTGCCTTAGCCATGTTTACTGTCATTATGCAGCTTTATTTAGCCTCAGGGTATCCATTGGGCCAAGGCTCGATAAATAATGCCATAAATGCACTACCGCAAGCGCTGGTCTATGGTTTGTTTTTAATCAGTATGCCAGTACAGGCCTTAGTTTTATCTGGGGTAAAAGCTGATAAGTTGTTACCACCATCACTGGCTTCTTGGTATCACAGTGGTTTAGAAAAGGTAAAGCAGCAGGGTAAAGAGAAAACTGCTGAGCAAGTCGGTTATAGCAATGATCGTAACAATGAGCAAAGTAATGGTCGTAGCTATAGTCACAGTAATAAAAATGCGATTGCTAGCTTAGCAACCTATAAACCACGCTATATCGATCTTGCGCAACTTTTACAATTAACCTTTGCAACGACAAAGTAACTCTCGCTACTTTGTTTATTGTTAGCGTAAACGTTTGTTGTGATAAAAGTGACTTCCCCGATTATCCATACTGTTGATTATTATTACTTTTGATATAAGCGCAGAACAAAATCAGCTTGGCAACTGAATTCTTTTTGTTGCTTTAATTGGTTAATTAACTCTTTACTGGCTTTAAAGGCAAAGGGTGTCATTGCTAATAAATTCAACACATCGTCACTATTAGAGAAGTTCATCGGGTAATTTAAGCGTTGTTCTTCAATCAAGGTTAATTGCTTAATTACTTGTTTTGCAGTGTCATGTTTATTCGCCTGGCGATATATCAGTGCTTTAAGCTCAAATAAATGGTTATCGGCCGGTGTAACCGTCAACAAATAACCCTTGTCTTGTAAAATACGAGTAAACTCATTTTCTAAAATGGGGGCGTAAACACTATATAGCCAGCCAAAATGGCCATCATTAAAAGGCAAGTCAGCAAGTGTTGCCACGCTATAAAAACAATCTTGATAGCGTTTTGCGGCTATTTTTATCGTTTCTTTGGCAATATCAACGCCGTAGACACTATTATGCTCAGTTTTATGCTGATGAGTATAAAAACCTTCACCACAGCCAGCATCAAAAACGGCGGCGGTTTTATCACCATACTTTTGATAGAGCGCTAACATACTGTCAAGCAAGGGCTGGTAATAGCCTTTATCTAAAAATGCCCGTCTAGCTTGTACCATTGCCTTGTTATCGCCAGGCTCTTTTGAGTGCTTAAATTGAACCGGCAATAAGTTTACATAGCCTTGTTTTGCTTGATCAAAGCTGTGCTTATTTATACAACGGTAGCTCTTTTCAGTAAGTAACAAGGCTTGTTGGCAAAGCGGGCATCGGTATTGCGCTAGGTTTTCAGTATGCATGTAGAGTGAACCTTAAGAAAATGTTGACCAAATAGGTGCATGATCTGAAGGTTTCTCAATGCCGCGTAATTCATAATCAATATCAGCTTCAATACATTGTGCTGCCATATCTTTAGTTGCTAGAACAACATCAATACGAAGGCCGCGGTTATCATCAAAGCCACGTGAGCGATAATCAAACCAAGAATATCGTTCACTAGTATCAGGGTGTAATTTTCTAAAAGTATCAATAAAACCCCAATCCATTAAGGTTTTTAGCCATTGACGTTCTTCGTCTTGGAAAGAACATTTACCACTTTTCAACCAACGTTTACGGTTAACTTCGCCAATACCTATATCAAGGTCAAGTGGTGAAATATTGATATCGCCCATGACGATGACATTTTCATCATTAGTGTGGTTGTCATTAAGGTAGTTCATTAAATCTTGGTAGAACTTGCGCTTGTAGGGATATTTAGTTTCGTGGCTAATATTTTCGCCTTGTGGAAAATAGCCATTTAATACCGTAACTTTCTCACCTTTATCGTTGGTAGTTGTTACCATAATCATTCTGCGTTGTGCTTCATCATCATCGCTAGGGAAACCGCGCTGCACGGTATCTGCTGCTTTTTTACATAACATAGCGACGCCATAATGTGCTTTTTGACCATGGAAATATACATGGTAACCCATGGCTTCAACCGCTGCTAAAGGGAAAACTTCATCATGTACCTTAATTTCTTGTAAGCCAATAATATCGGGTTGATGTTTATCGATAATCGCTTGCAGTTGGTGAAGACGGGCACGAAGGCCGTTAATATTAAAACTGATAATTTTCATAGAATTCCTAATGAATTTTAGCGAACAATATCGATATGTATTGCTGGGTAAATTAAGCGGTTGATCTTGCGTGTTTATCTATCGTCTCGCAAGGTTTATTTTACCAAGGTGCGGTGGGATTTTCATTTTAGTCTCTGCTATTGAACAATTTTGAGATAACAAGGCGCAAAGAGTGTGCTGTGCTCCTGAATATGCAACGGGTATATATGCTTAAGCATGGTCTGACAAACTGCCTGATGTAGCGCGATTTTGACGTTTTTTAACTCCGTTAGTGTGAACGTTAGCCACAGCCCTTGATGTTATAAAGTGTAATTTAAACGTAACAACTGGTAGAGGCTATTGTTTAACCGTAATAACTTGTTTAAGCTAAGCCTAAATGAGCAACACAACATAACTGTTAATACAGTTATCAGTACCGTTATTCGTACCGTTATTTATCAATAGCATAAATAACACGTATTAAATAAGGAAATGTATATGCCAGATAGTAACCCAAACGTAAAAAAAATATTATTGGTTGAAGATGATCGTCAATTATCCGATTTAGTCACCGACTTTTTAACCAATGAAGGCTTTCATGTTAAGCAAGAGTATCGTGGTGATACCGTTGCTAAACGGGTAAAGCTTTTCTCGCCAGATATCATTATTTTAGATGTAATGTTACCCGGTAAAGATGGCTTTGGTGTTTGCCGTGATTTACGCCCAGAATTTACCGGCCCGATATTAATGTTAACAGCAAAAAGTACTGATTTTGACCAAGTGTTAGGCTTAGAAATTGGCGCTGATGATTATGTTATCAAGCCAGTTGAACCGCGAGTATTATTAGCGCGAGTTAACGCCTTATTACGTCGCGGCGATTTACCTAACCAAAATGAAGAGAAAGCTGAAATTAACTGTGGTGGTTTATTTATCAGTAAAGCCTCACGTAAAGTGACTTTGCAAGGTGAAAATATTGACCTAACCAGCCAAGAATTTGATTTATTATGGTTACTGGCCAGTAAATCAGGTGAAGTACAAAATCGAGATTATATCTATAAAGCGGTAATTGGCCGTGAATATGATGGCTTAGACAGAAGTGTTGATGTGCGAATTTCTCGCTTACGTAAAAAATTACATGACAGCACTGAAACGCCATTTAGGATCAAGACTATTTGGGGCCAGGGTTACTTATTTGTGCCAGACGCATGGGGCTAGCTCTAGGGGATAGGTCACTGTAGCCATTAGCCATTTGCACTCAAAGTGCAGGTTTTACTGGTAATTGCTATATAACCACTAAAATATCAAGGCTTTGTTTACTTCTTGCCAGTGACAAAGCCTTTTTCTTAAGCTTACTTTTACTCCATTCTGTTAATTAAGGCACATTAATGAAATTAGGTCGTTCGTTTTTTAATCTCTATTTCTTTATCATATCCACTTTTATCATTTTTTCTTGGGCACTCGATGAAGTGTGGGCATCTTATCTAGAGCAAGATATTGAATCCTATACCGGTTATAAAACCATGATGATGGCCTTAGGGGATTATGTTCAAAAGCATCCAGAAAACGAATGGCAGGATATAGTTTCGGGTGCCGGAGAAAAATGGGAACTACCTTTAAAACTCATGTCTTTAGCAGAAGTTGATGCCATAGATCACACCGAACATAATTCGTTAACACATACTAATACCCATATTTATTATTTTGATGGTAATGTCGTACTGCATTATTTACTTAAAGGCTCCGACTCTGTTCTTACCTTAGGTCCGGTAAAAATGCCAACTAGGCCCAGATTAAAGGCCATTTACCGCGTGTTAATATTAGCCTGTTTTGGCGTTATCATTTTTATTTGGTTATGGCCGATGTCACGGGATTTAGAATTATTAAAAAAAGCGACCAAGGAGTTTGGTCAAGGAAATTTTGATAGTAAGGCCCCTGCGGCAAAATCAACCATGATAGCGCCGATGATTTCCTCCTTTAATATGATGGCAGCGCGTATTCGACGTTTAATTGAAGCCCATAAAGAGTTAACCAATGCCGTGTCCCATGAGTTACGAACGCCTTTAGCGCGAACCAAATTTGCTTTACAGATGCTTGACACAATTAAAGATGATGAAAAAAGAAAAAAGTACCAGCAACAAATTAGTAATGATGTGCGTGAATTAGAAGAGCTGATCAATGAAATGCTTATATATGCTGCTTTTGATAATGACAAACCTGAACTGAACTTTAGCCGTACTGACTTGAACGAGTTAGTGAGCTTACAAATAGCCAGTCATGATCAGTTTGTCAGCTCGATAGAGTTTATTAATAAACTGCCGAATAACCTTGTTTGTTGTGATGACCACTTTATCGATAGGGCGGTTAATAACTTTATTAGCAACGCCATTAAGTATGGTAATGGCCAAGTGAGAGTGACACTGTCATTAGAAAATGAACAATGCCAAATTTGTGTTGAAGATAATGGTGATGGTGTTTCTGATGAATTTAAGAAAGTTATTTTTGATGCATTTTCACGTGGCGATCAATCAAGAAACCGTGAAACCGGTGGTTTTGGTTTAGGTTTAGCTATTGTTGCTCGCATTATGGAGTGGCATCAAGGGCATGCAGCTATCGGTGATAGTGAGCTTGGTGGTGCGTCCTTCACACTTACGTGGCCAATAAAGCAAGTGACTTAACTTAACTTAACTATTATCAGCGGTAAGTAAAAGTAGTACTTAAACGTAGTGCTCAAAGGTAATAATTATTGGCCATAAAATCGCTTAATAAAGCAGTGTAATAATTAATTGTAAATTTATGCTCTTATCGGCTAAATGTTTTTTACTTTTAGCCGATAACTTATTTATCAAGGCATAAATAAGAGCATAGCGCAGTGGCCGTAGAGCTATCACCACAGTTTTCAAGCAATAATTTCGCTCCAGATAATGAAGTGAGTAAGAGCAGTGCTGAGCATTTGGTCACTGATTTTTCAGTCACTAATGTATTGCTACATGAATTGCAACTTGGTGAGCAGTTGAATGAAAGTGTTGGACAAACACGTCGTGCAGACTTTACCTTGATGCTGGCAATGTTAACGGATGATGTCCGTGAACAAAGCCAATTTTTATTACCTCAAGCAGCCGAGCCTATAACGGCAGACTTAAGTAATATTGCCTTGAGAAAAAAATTCAACCTAGCTGCATCAGCACCTTTAGCACTGTCTGCACCAGAGGATGTTAAGCAATTCAACCAAGTACAAACGATTGTCGATAACGATTTAGCCAATATACATTTAACTAACGCGATGAAAGCTAAACCGTTAGCTTTTCGTGATGATAAAAGCCATATCGACACGCAAGTGCTGCAAAATACCAGTTTATTTACTCAGCTTAAGCACAGGCAAATCACCGCAGCGGCAACACCAGCTAAGCCTGGAACGAATAACGAGGCGGATAAACCGCTTAGTCAGCCACTGAACTTCAATGCTCAGGCCTGGTTAGATGGCATTCAGCAAGCACTCATTAAAGCACCACTACTTAACTAAGCCTAGTTAGAATGATCGAACCTGCGATTTAGCACAGCACTGTTTAAACTTTTTGCCTTTTTTAGCGGACCAAGCTGTTGCATATTGGTTACATGGGCATAGTTCATTGCGTTTAATTTTCTTTATCTGGTTATGCTCAGTAATGTCACCATCAAGGTAGCGCCACTGGTTTTCTTCAACAGTAAAATTAGACTTTTCTCGTAATTCCCATAAGGTATTATCGACGACATAATAGGCTGAAAATTCTACCGTGTTTTTACTACTGGCATGTATTTTTAACGCCAACCACAAACATTCATCCGCCCACGCTTGAATTTCTCCTAGCGACTGCTTTAGTTGCTGAGCAGCGCCATAGGTAGCAAAAATATATTGACCATTTTTTGTTGCGTAGGCACTAAAGCGTGAGCGCATCAATTGCTCAGCCGTGCTGGGTTGCTGCTGTTGTGTAATATAAAGTTGGCAACAAGCATTAAATAATAAGGTTGAACCGCACGGGCAAAGCATAACAAAGTGTCCAATGATGGTAGTATCAGTAAAGCCTGTTATTTTAGCGTTTTTTTAACGCATATAAAACGGTATTGGTCGTTTTATCTTACCCTTTATTTTATTTTATTTTATTTTCGATTAGGATAACGCCTCAGAGTAAAGCTAACTTAATTACACTAATTTAATATAACAGCAGAGCAGTCAGTGTGTGCGTTAACTTGGCACTCTGCATTTATTCTTTAACAAAAAAACTCAACAAAAGAATTTATTTTATGAAAATACAACTCATTGCCGTAGCGCTTAGCTTTTCATTAGCCGCTTGTAGTAATACTCAGCTTAGTGAACAGCTTAATACCTCTGCGCCAGACAAAGTGCCCAGTACTGTGGCAGTTAACGCACAAGCAAGCACTATTATTACCTTAGAGCAAGTGATGGCAGACCCTGATTGGTTTGGTCGTGCACCAGAATCATGGTATTGGGGCGATGATAGTAACACTGTCTATTATCAGCAAAAACAATTAGGCAACCCTTTACGTGATTTGTATGCCCTGGATCTGGCTAATAGTAGTAAGACCTCGCCAGTAGATTTATCGATTAAGCATAAAGTTGCCGATAAAAATGCCAAGTTCAATCAAGCGCGTACCCATAAAGTTTATACTTTTAATGGTGATGTTTTTGTTAAAACCTTAGCGAGTAATACGGTAAAACAGCTAACATTCACCTCAAACACTGAGCGTAAGGCATTCTTTTTGACCAATGGCGATATTGCCTATCAAGTGGCTAATGTTTTTTATCGCCACAATAGCCAAACAGGTCAAATTAAAGAATTGGCAAGTTTGCACATGTCAGACAAACCCGCGGGCGTCACCGAGCCAAAAAGCTACCTAGCTAAAGAGCAGCATAAGCTCATTGCATATATTGCCTTACAGCAGAGAAATGCGCAGTTAAAGCACGCGCAAAAACAGCGTTTAGCCGCTGAAAACTCTGCGGTAACCGACAGTAAATTTTATTTTGGTAAAGATAATAAAGTAGCCTATGCTAGCCTGTCACCAGCAGGTGATAAATTATTGGTCAGCATAGCCTTGGCAAAATCTAGCCGTGATAAAAGCGATATTATGCCTAATTACATTACTAAAGAGGGTGTTATTGTCGCTAAAAAAGTACGTGCTCGTGTAGCCAACAACCGACAGTATAAAGAACAACTTTTTATACTTGATTTAGTAACAGGTACACAACAAGCTTTAAGTTATGACAGCCTACCGGGTTTTGATGAAGATGTTTTAGCGAGTGTTAAAGCGGAAAACTATGCTCGTGCTGGCAAGAAATATAAGTCGGAGAAAAAAGCGCGTAACATTCATGTGCTTGGTATGTATAACCCCATTAAGTGGAGCGAAGACGGTCAACACCTGGCGATAATGTTAGAGGCTTGGGACAACAAAACACGTTGGTTAACCACGGTTAATTTCTCTGATAATACCTTAGTTAGCCAACATAAACTCCATGATGATGCTTGGATTAACTGGAACTTTAATGAATTTGGTTGGTTAAATGCTGATAATAACGCCAGCCTTTATTACTTATCGGAAGAGTCTGGCTATTCTCATTTATATCACAAAAATTTAAACGCTAAGGCGGTTAAGCTAACGTCTGGTGCCTTTGAAGTGAGCAGTGTTACGCTAACGCAAGATAATCAGCACTTTATTTTTAAAGCCAATAAAAAACACCCAGGTATTTATGAAATATACCAAGTGGATATGGCTAAGAATCTAATTGCATTAACAGACTTAGGGGGTAAAAACGATTATGTGCTTAGCCCAGATGAATCAAAACTGTTAATTGAGCATTCTACCGTTACTATGCCGCCTGAGCTATATGTGCAAAATATAAATGCGGTAGGCACTGCTAAGCGCATTACTTATACGGTATCTAAGCAATTTTTGGCTATGCCTTGGGCGGCACCAACGGTTGTTGCTATACCTTCAAGTAAACAAAAACAGCCAATTTATTCAAAAGTATATTTACCTAAAAACTTTGATAAAACTGCCGATAAAAATCGTGCTGTTATGTTTACTCATGGTGCCGGCTACCTACAAAATTCTCACTTGGGTTGGTCAGGTTATTTCCGTGAATATATGTTCCATTCCATGTTAGTTCAACAAGGTTATGTGGTTATTGACATGGATTACCGCGCCTCAGCCGGTTATGGACGAGATTGGCGTACCGCGATATACCGTCATATGGGCAAAGTGGAAGTAGAAGATATGCGTGATGGTGTTAATTGGCTCATTGAAAATGCCAATGTTGATGCCAAGCGTGTTGGTACTTATGGTGGCTCTTATGGTGGCTTCTTAACGCTGATGTCTCTATTTACCGACCCTGATTTATTTGCTTCAGGGGCGGCAATTCGCTTAGTGTCTGACTGGGCTTATTATAACCATGGTTATACTGCCAATATTTTAAATACTCCTGAAGATGATGCCATAGCCTATGAACGCAGTTCACCGATTTATTTTGCTGAAGGACTGAATAAACCCTTACTCATCAATGCGCCTATGGTTGATGACAATGTCTTTTTTGAAGATACCGTACGTTTAGTACAACGCTTGATTGAACTTGAGAAAGAAAATTTTGAAACAGCTATTTATCCGGTAGAGCCACATGGTTTTGTGCAACCAAGCTCGTGGTTAGATGAGTACCGTCGTATCTATAAGTTATTTGAAAACACGTTATAGACTAGTCTTTGTGCGGTGCATAAGTCATATGTTTGACTTTTGTACCGCGCTTTTTGTATCGCACTTATAAACACGACCATTCTAATCGTCGTATGATGAAGACAAAAAAGCCCTGCTATCACTGTTAATAAGACAGCGACAGCAGGGCTTTTTTATTGCAAGATTAAATAAGCCAAGACACAGTTTCACTGATTTTTTGTTGCCATTGTCCTAAAGACTCATTTTTATCAGCAACGACAATAATATTACTGTGAGTAAACTCAAGCGAGCTACCAAACAATTTTTTGTCATTAAAATGAGGGCTAAAGCTTAATTGCTCATTTTTAGGGACAATAAAGACAGTAACAGGGCTGGTTTTACCTTGATAAACTAAGTGCAAACTTTTCATACCATCAAAACGGCAATAATCGGCAAATAACAACTTGCCTAGGGATTGACTGAAGTTGCCATCAAACGTCGCCATCTTCTGGTTTAATGACGCTAAGGTCACTTGGCTAGTAGCATTGTTAGCAAAACTGCCTTGCTCATGATAAACATGGGCTAGGGCATAATCCCCTAAATTGTTATAAGCACTGGAGAACTGCATAAAGTTAAGCATTAAGCCACCAACAATGGCGACAGAGGCTGCTATCGCTAAATGCACACGCGTTTTACGCTTTTGCACTTGGTGACTTGCCAAGGTTTGACGTAAGATCAGTTTTTCGGCTAAACCTTCAGGTACTGGCACCTGTAATGCGCGCATGATTTTTTCATCTAATTGACAAATTTCTTGGGCAAATTGTTTTTTGCTTGGATCTTGTTGCTGCGCCGCGATAGTGTCAGCATCTTGGTTATTGGGATCGGCATATATAGCACGTCGAAATTGCAAATCATCCATTGTACATACCTCGTTTTACCGGTTGTGCCGCTAACACTTCTTTTAATTTGTTTCTGGCTCTAAATAAACGTGTCATCACAGTATTTTTATTTAGATTTAACATGGTGGCAATATCGGCGCCACTAAAACCACCTAATACTTGTAAAACTAACGGCTCTGAATATTCTGGCGGCAGTTGCGCTATTTTTTCTCTTAACCAGTGGTTTTCAAGCTCCTGCTCTGTGGTCACTGATTGAGTATCTGTTATGTTTGCCTCTTCATACTCACTCATCTCAAAACGCTTTCTTTCGAAGCGCCGGGCATTCTCTCGTCGTAATATAGTGATTAACCAGGACTTGGCGGCTTTTTCATCTTTTAACGAATCAAGGGCTCGCCAAGCACGTAAAAAGGTTTCTTGCACCAAGTCTTCCGCCACTTGTTTTTCGTGGCAGAGCCAATAGGCATAACGGTATAAATCACCGTGTAGCGCCTTTACTAGCGCCTCATATCTAACTTGTTTTGTCATCATATGGTTATAGACCCTAGCATAGGCAAGTTTATTTCAAGCGGCGGTAAATTTTTTAATTTATGCAATTTATTATAGCTAATGCTTAACCTTTAAAATTAGCTATGTTGTAGTTAGGTGTTGGTAATATAGTAAGCTATTGATTTTACAGTGAGTGTTGGTGGTGTGATAAAAGCGAGCGTCACAAGCATGGATGCTTGTGCAGAGCCCCATGGATGGGTTTATGCGTCTCGCTTGTTTACTCGCCCACACTAAACAACAACAGAGCCTTAAAATTAGCTTACAAATATGCGCTTTTAAGGGTTAAGTGCTAATAAGTGCTTGGTATTATTTTTTTCACCTTGTTGTTTCTGCACCGTTTGAATGGCGGTGAGTAAAGTCAAACCTTGCCATGACGGTGCGCCATCAATAGCACTCTTGCCATAAAGGTGCTGCTGTAAATCATTCAATGCGGTGGCAAAGCTTTGCTCTTGAATACACTCTTGCGCTTGGGCAATATTATGGATTTTTAGTCCAGGTCTATCACTGGTGAGTAATTGTCTTAGCCAAGGCAAGATCAAATGTAGCGCTTGCTCGGCATTATTTTTCTTACAGGCGGCTAACAGAGCAAGATAGTGGCTACCCGAAGTAAAGGTTTTTGTTACCTTATTAAATTGAGCCGGCTTATTTTTATGACGGCTTTGCCGTAAATAAATACTTTGAATAAGCCATGCTAAGCTCGTTAATAGCCATAAGCTAAGAAATAGCCATTGCCAGCGCTTATCTTGCACAGCTGCTACTGAGGTGGCGAGGGCAGTCTGCTCAGAAAAGTTTTCAGCATTATTAGCTGTGTTCTTCGCCATATTATTGGCCGCGTTAGCGGTGTCGTTTATTGCTTTTGTAGGATCATTGAACGGGTCGGTAGCAAAACTGCCTTCTGCTGCTTGTACCGAGATAGTTTGTGTTGGCAGGGTGGCATGTTCAATTTTATTGGTGATGGTATTGAACCAAGTAATACTCATAGCGGGTAAGACAAAGTCCCCCACCATACTTGGTACTAGGGCAAAATTTTGTACCTTTTGGCTGACCAAGCGATTGTTGCTTAGGTTGGCATGTAACTCAGCTTGATCTGGGTATATTTTCAAACCAGGGCTACTTTTCATTTCAAGCTTGGGCAGTTGTGCTTTTGAAAGGCCAGCAGCAGTTAAAGTGATAGTACGAGTAATAGGCTCGCCGACGGTAAATTGAGCATTACCTGCTTGCCATTCTTGATGTAAGGTTAATATATCAGTCGGTAACCATGGGGTGTTGCTTGGGTAGTTGGCCGGTATGGGTAAGACAGTTAAGAGAAGTTCATCGCCTAAAATTCTCACTGGTTTCGTTTGCGCAAAGCTTAAAAAACTTGAACGCCGGGTAGATGATTGCAATATCTCACCGGAAAATAGCGGTGCTTTTAACCTAAGTTCACCACTTTGTTCCGGGGTAATAGCATAAGTTTGTTCAATTACCCGGTAACGTTTACCATTGATAATGCTATCAGACTGCTTGTCTTTGCCTATTTTTTCAATGGTAGCACCGCGTAAACTGGGCTCAGTTAAGTTGCCACTTTTAAGATCTACGGCAAAATGTAGCTTTATTGATAGGGTCAATAACTGTTGTACATATACCTCAGTACTGGATAACTCACTGGTGACAAAAATATCAGCTTGTGCCTTGCTACTGGTATCATTTGTTGCCACCACGGTCAGCTCAATGGGGTCACTTTGTCGGTCTGCAACCTTAAGGGCAGGGATGATAAATTGCCCAGGGTTACGGGCAATTAAAATTATTTGCCATTTAGTGATACGGGTGGTTTTAAAGTTGATCATACTGGTTTGTGAGCTAACCGATGTTTGACCGATAATAAAATCACCAAGTAAGGGACGGGTATCTAAAGCTTTCGGGCCGACATCGTCATCGGCAATTACCGTTAATATTATCGACTCATTAATCATCGCTGGATTTTTATCAATAGTGGCAGTCACTTTTGATAAAGCGTAGGCATTATTGCTTAACAAGAGTGTCGCCATAAGTAACAGGGACAGCATGAGGCTCTGTAAAAGAAATAAGGGCACCTTAGCTGTTAAAGGCATTGAAGAATTACTTACCACTTTTTAGTTACTCCTTGAGGCGAACCCTCATGTCGGCGCTTTTGATATTCGAGGCGCATTTTATTTCGTAATAGTAAATAAGGATCGTCAGTGACCTTATTTAAAAGTTGTTGATGTTTTTGCTCAAGTTCTTGTGCTTTGTTATCGCTGGCTTGTTGAGCTAGCGATTTTTCATCGCTTGGCTGTTGTTCATCGTCGGCAGCTTTACTTTGCTCTGCTTGTTGTTTTTTTTGCTGTTCTTCTTGTTGTTTACTTTGTTCATTTTGTTGCTCTTGCTTATTCTCCTCAGCAGCTTGTTGGCTTTCTTGTTGCTCGCTTTGCGGTTGCTGCCCTTGTGAGTCCTTATTTTCTTGGCCCCCTTGCTGTTCTTGTTCTTTATCGCCAGGTGATTGTTCTTGTGAGTCCTGATCTTTCTTATCACCTTCAGACTGTTGTTCTTGCTGTTTTTTCAGCGCTTCAAGTATGGCTAAATTCTCTTTGGCATCGGTCAAGTTAGCCTCTTTTGCTAGCGCCTTTTTATAAGTTTCGATAGCCTCATCAACTTTTTGTAACTGTGCTAGGGCATTGCCCTGATTATACAATGCTTGTGCGCTGTCGCTTGCTTTAAATGCTTGTAATGCTTGTTCATAATCACCGGCTTTGTAGTGAGCACTGCCTTGCCATTGACTATCTTCAAATTGCTCAGCCGCTTGTTGATAATCTTTTTGTTGATAGTATTGTTGCGCTTGTTGGTCTGAGGTTTGCCATAAATCTCGCCAAAATTGATTTGCACCACTGATGGTCGCATTGGCGTAGACATCACTCTTGCTATTAGTGCCAGTGGTGGTGTGCAAACTAGATGTTGTCGGCTCTTGCTTGGTGTTCAGCTCAGCAGCATAACTGCGTGGACTTAGGCTGGTTAAACTCAATACTAACGTCAGTGGCATTAGCCATGTTATTGCTAATATACTGGTGCCGCGGCGAAAGTAGCTTAATAGCAAGGGCACAATAATGATGAGTAACCAAGGGCCTTGCTCTTGGTATTGGTCGCCTAACAATGCTTGTTTACTTTGAGCTTTACCTAGTTGTTTATTGTCTGAGCCAACCTTGTCCTCAAGGCTATTACTTAAATGAGCCGTCAGTGCTTTGATATCCGTGTCATCGTTGGTCATGGTATGATAAACCCCTCGGCTACGCTTACTAATCGCCGCCAGTCTAGCCGCGGGTAATTTGGGCACCACGATAGCGCCTTTATGATCTTTGAGTAACTTGCCGCTACTTAGTTTTATCGGGGCACCATTTTTACTACCGACACCTAAAATATTCACTTTATGGCTGTTGCCATTTGCCCAAGCGTAAATATCAGACATTTCTTCATTATCAATATCATCAGTCAACCAATAAATATCACCGCTAATATGACCGGCATTCTTAAGAGTTTGATCAGCTAAGATTAAGGCTGCCAAAGCATTTGCCCCATAAACAGGCATAATGTCAGGTGACAATGCCGGTAACAGTAGCTCGATATTTCTAATATCTTGCGTTAATGGACTAATAATAAAGGCATCACCTGCATAGGCAATTAAACCAATATCACCTTCGTTGATTACTTTCAGTAAATCGAAGGCTTTATAGCGAGCACGGGTCAATCTATTGGGTTTTACATCGGTAGCAAGCATGGAGTAAGACATATCCATGATAAGTACCGAGCCACGATCTAGTTGATAAACCGGTTGTGGCAATTTTTGCCAAGCAGGTCCTGCTAGGGCAAAAATAATAGCACTGCCAATAACAAAAGGTTTTAACCAATAAGAGCTTTGGGATGAGGTAACTGATGTTGTTTGGCTGTGCGTATTTTCCAATAAGGCGTTGGCTAAATGCGCAGGGAGGAAATGCTGCCAAGGTGATTGGTAATAGCGGATCTTTTTCAGCAGAAATAACACCACTAATAAAGCGAAAAAGGCGAGTAACCACCAAGGTCGAATAAAGTGAAAGTTATTGACTATGCCTTCGAAGCTGAGACTATCTAAAGTAAAATTGCTAGCTACTTGGCTTAAATCAGTTGATAAATTAGTTTGTTGTGCTGACATATTATTTACCACCCTCAGCATAGGACTTAGCGTGAACATCATTTTTATTCATGGTTTTGTGGTGTAATAAAAAATTGGGCAATAAAAAGCTGACATGTAAACTGAGTAAATAAACAAAACAAATGAGCGCGGCTAATGCTAGTGGCCAATAGTATAACGCGCTCAGCGGACGCATTTTTTGCTGCTCTTGCTTAACAGGCTCTAGCTGATCTAACAAACTATATATTTCACTCATGGCTTGACTATCACGGGCACGAAAATATTGACCACCGGTTTTTTCGGCGATGTTAGCTAAGCTTTGCTCGTCTAAATCACTTGAAGGATTAATGTGTTGTGTACCCCAAAGTGATTGTTGCAGCATACTATCTGCGCCAATACCGACGGTGTAAATAGTGATTCCTTTCGCAACGGCTAATTCTAATGCTTGTTCAGGTGTTATTTTACCCGCGGTATTTTGACCGTCAGTTAATAATAACAAGACTTTATTAGAGTCTTGCTTGGTATCAAAACGCTTAACCGCGAGCGCGATGGCATCGCCAATGGCTGTTTTTCTACCGACAAGATTGAGTTCACTTTCATCGAGCATTTGCTTGACGGTTTTTCTATCAAAGGTCATCGGCGTTTGCATGTAGGCATCATCGGCAAATAAGATTAAACCGAGACGGTCACTAACACGGCGCTCGATAAAATCGCCAAGGACAACTTTAAGCATTTGCAAACGATTGACATTGCGACCATTAAGTCTCATGTCTTCTATTTCCATACTGCCAGAAAGATCAACGGCAATCATCATTTCACGGCCTTCACTGGGTATATCAATAGCTTCACCCAGCCATTGTGGTCGGCTAATAGCCATAACCAGCAACAGCCAACAAAGTGATAAAACAATTAATGGCGTATTACTTTTTTGCTGAACCCTCACTGTATTGCTTGAGACATTAATTAGCGTCGGCATGATCAGGGCACTTTCTTGCTTGCCATTCTTTTTAGCGGGTAAAAAATAGATAACCAGGGGCAGAGGTAATAAGGCAAATAGCCAGGGCCAAGCAAAACTTATCATTGGCTAATCTCCTCTTCTTTATTGAGGGCAGAAGATTTTTCTGCAAGTACAGGTTTATTATATGTAGAGGTTTTTTCTGTAGGCACAGGTTTATTAACAGTAAATGGTTTATCTACTGGCACAAGTTTATTGAGGGCAGAGGATTTTTCTACCGGTAAAACCTTAGCACTGCTTAGCGCTTTATTAACGGGGAGTGCATGAGTTAGCCATAATTTGGTTGCTTGCTGGCAATCGCTATCGATATCAGTATTTGTGCCTTGTTCCGCTTGATATTGCTGTTGAAAAGCGGCTGTACTGAGTTGAGTAAACTTCACTTGGTATTTTTCCGGTAATTGTTGCATTAAAAAAGTTTGAAAATTATCACCATATAATTGTGCTAATTGTTGACGACTAAAATATTGCATAGCCGCCCATTTTAATAAGTTAAGACACGCTTTAGCGCTCATTGTTTGATTGTTAGCAAGCACGGCTAGTGCTTGCTGTTTACTGGCATTTAACTGTCTATTTTGTTTACGCTTTTTATAAGACCACAAAACCGCAATAACGATAAGTGCCAGCAGTAGCCACCAACCTGGTGCGATAGGCAAGTTACTCACTTGCTCTGGTACATGGATATCGTGCAATTGTAATGGTGATGATTGCTCAGGTAAAGGTTGACCCGTTGGCACCGAGGCATTGTTTATAGTCATTATAAAGAGACCCCACTGTATTTTAATTGTTGCTCAAGGGATTTTCCAGCGCTAAAATGTACTATGCGGGCCCCGGTTGCTTGCAACAGCAACTGCAATTTCTCCGCCTGTTTACGGGCTTGTTGCTGGTATTGCTCGGCGGTTTTTTTATCGCCCAAGGTTAACTGCTGACGATTAAAGCCATCGGTAATGGTTACCGCTAACTTCCTAGTGCTTTGAGGAAGCTCTTGCTCGAGCGGATCACTAATTAAACATACGACTAATTCACAATGTTGACTAATTTGGCTTAGATGTCGTAAGGCATGTGGACAGTTTTGTTCATCGCTAAGGGCTTGACCATCGGTGATCAAATAAACCAGTGAACCGGGTTTAGCAAGATATCTTAAACGGGCACAGTGTTCATCGAAGTAATGACTTTTCGGTCGTCCTGTCACGCTTTGATTTTCAGCTTTATTGCCTTCTTGGCTGCAGGGGACTTCAGGGTCTAATGAGACCGTTTGAGCGGCATTGGCCGTTGGTTTTTTTTGATTATTTAAGGTGGTTAAGGCATGTAAATAATGCAGCACACCCGCTTTACGACTACGGGGTTTTAATTCTATATGCTGTTCATCACAAAATACTAGCCCACCGATACGATCACCACGACTTTTTGCATGCCAAGCAACGAGAGCTGCTAAGTGGCCAGCTTGTACCGCTTTAAAGAGCAATTTACTACCAAAACACATATTCCGGCTTAAATCCGTGGCTATCAGTACTGGTCTTTCAATTTCTTCACGAAAAAGTTTAGTGTGAGTTGTGCCCGTGCGTGCAGTTACCCGCCAGTCAATGGCGCGAACATCATCACCGCTTTGGTAATGACGTACTTCGTCAAACTCCATGCCGCGACCCTTGCTACGCGACAGATAATTACCAGATTGTTTACCTTGAATATTTTTTTTACCCACCAAGTCAATTAAGCGGCTTTTACTTTGATACTGTAATAACTCCTGCATAGATAAATCAATACCATTGCTATACAAACTTGCCAGTATGGATTGATAAGAATCGGTACTGGCGTTAATTGCAGGTGATTGTTTTTGACGATTAAACCACATAAAGTAACTCTACTTGATAATTCGATTTGGATTAACAGTGATTGCGCTAATTATTAGCCACTCAGCTATTACGGCTAGGCATTAGTAACTAGGCAACAGCAACCTGAGTTAAAATATGATCTAGTACCTGATTCGTGGTAATTCCTTCAGCTTCAGCTTGATAACTGAGTATAATTCTGTGTCTAAGGACATTATGGAACACCGCTTGAATATCTTCAGGGCTGACAAAATCTCGATTATGTAACCAAGCACGAGCGCGGGAACAACGATCAAGCGCAATAGTGGCACGTGGGCTAGCACCATACGCTAACCAAGAACTTAACTTGTCATCATACTTTTCTGGCTGGCGAGTGGCGATAATTAAATCGACTATATAGTCCTCTAAAGTAGGAGCCATATGTATATTTAGCACTTGCTCACGCGCTGAAAATATTTCGCTTTGACTTAATACCCGTAAAGTCGATTTTTCAGTCGCTGTATCCTGGCCGTCATTGGCATTGGCTTTTAACGCTTCGCTACGATTTAGTTTCAGGATTTCTAACTCGGCTTTTGCGTCTGGGTAACCAATTTCAACATGCATCAAGAAACGATCTAATTGTGCTTCAGGCAGTGGATAAGTACCTTCTTGCTCAATGGGGTTTTGTGTTGCCATCACTAAAAACAACTTAGGTAAGTCATAGGTTTTACGACCAACGGTGATTTGACCTTCTCCCATCGCTTCTAATAAAGCCGATTGTACTTTGGCGGGTGCTCGGTTAATTTCATCGGCAAGCACTAAGTTTTGAAACAAAGGGCCTGGTTGAAAGACAAAGGTACCATCGTCTGGACGATAAATATCGCTACCGGTTAAATCGGCAGGTAATAAATCAGGGGTAAACTGGATGCGGTGAAAATCAGCCTCTAATCCTTGCGCCAAGGCGTTAATGGCGCGAGTCTTGGCTAAACCCGGAGGTCCTTCAACAATTAAATGACCATTAGCCAGTAAGGCAATAAGCAAACTCTCAACTAACGCTTCTTGACCAATGATTTGTGAAGATAAATGTTGTTTTAACGTAGAAAAATGTTCAATTGCCATACTGATAAATTCTTTTTAATATTGTTGGTTATAAAGTGAAACTTAGTGATAATCTGGCTTAGACTCGCGTTACAGTACATTTTTGTCAAGCGGTTATACTAAGTAAACGTTGTTCTCGGTGCTGTTGGCCTAGCGTAAAGCGTTGTTGCTTAATGATGTATTTGTTATCAGCAAACGTACTTAACCGCCTCGGCTGCCATCTTTTTCAAGCACAATAGCTTTATAAACGACAGCTTTAACAACACCTGGTATTTTATATTAGGTTTTTGTGAAAGAAAACAAGTGATAGGTAACAAAATTTTAATACTAATTGTTATCAACTAAGGGAAAAAATGTTATTTGTCGTGGTTGATTTCAGGTAATGATTGAATTTTCCCGCTAGTTAGTTAAAATCAAGGGAGTTTCATGAGGTCAGACCTCTTGGGTTTTTAATTAAAAATTACATTATAACTAAGCGTGTGGAGTAATAAATGACAATAAGAAAACTAACAACCTCGAGCGGTGAGCGCATAGCAATCGTTGCTGGCTTGCGTACACCGTTTACTAAACAGGCAACGGCTTTTCATGGTGTACCAGCCGTTGACTTGGGTAAAATCGTTGTTAACGAATTATTGCAAAAACACGATATTGACCCTGCTATAATTGACCAACTTGTTTTTGGTCAAGTAGTGCAAATGCCGGAAGCGCCAAACATTGCTCGCGAAATCGTCTTGGGTACGGGTATGAAGGTCACTACCGATGCCTATAGTGTTTCTCGCGCTTGTGCCACCAGTTTTCAATCAACGGTCAATGTTGTTGAATCTATTATGGCTGGCCACGTAGATGTGGGTATTGCGGGCGGCGCCGACTCTTCATCCGTAGCGCCAATAGGTGTTTCTAAAAGGCTTGCTCGTACTTTAGTCGACTTGACCAAAGCAAAAAGCTTAGGACAAAAGCTTTCGTTACTTAGTCGCCTTGGCTTTAAAGATTTATTCCCAGTATCTCCTGCCGTGGCAGAATACTCTACTGGTATTTCAATGGGCGAAACCGCGGAGCAAATGGCGAAAACTTATAATATATCTCGTCAAGACCAAGATGCTTTAGCGCATAGGTCGCACACCTTAGCGACAAAAAGCTGGCAAGATGGCAAATTAGATGGTGAAGTGATGACGGCTCATGCCGCACCTTATAAAAACTTTATTGATAAAGATAACTGTATTCGAGAAAACTCTGATTTAGCAAGTTATGCTAAATTAAAGCCAATATTTGATCGTAAACATGGCACAGTGACCGCAGCAACAAGTACGCCGTTAACCGATGGTGGTGCTGCTATTTTATTAATGCGTGAAGGCAGAGCCAAAGAGCTAGGTTATAAGCCATTAGGTTATATTCGTAGCTTTGCCTTTACTGCTATCGATGTTTGGCAAGACATGTTGATGGGTCCAAGTTATGCTACCCCCCTTGCTTTGCAGCGTGCGGGCATGAATTTAGCCGACTTAGATCTTATTGAAATGCATGAAGCCTTTGCCGCTCAGGCGTTAGCGAATATGAAAATGTTCGCTAGTACCAAATTTGCTAAAGAACACCTTGGCCGTGATAAAGCTATTGGTGAGATTGATATGGATAAGTTTAATGTTATGGGCGGCTCACTCGCTTACGGTCATCCGTTTGCCGCAACAGGCGCTAGACTTATCACCCAAACACTTAATGAATTAAATCGCCGTGGTGGTGGAGTTGGTTTAACAACGGCTTGTGCCGCAGGTGGTTTAGGCGCAGCAATGATTTTGGAGACAGATTAATGACTGAAAAAACTCATTCAAATGATAGTGAACACAATAACGAGGCCTTAAACGTTGAAGCGAAGGTTTCTGCTGACGATGTTGCAACTAGTGTCGTGACTGAAGTCGCCACTAATGGTAATGCTACGCCAGAAGAATCAGTGGTCAGTGCTTTTACTTTAGTACGTCACGACAATGGTATTGCCCATTTAGTGATTGATGTTATTGGTGAAAAGGTTAATACCCTTAAACCTGAGTTTGCTGAGCAAATTAATGCGGTATTAGCTGAAGTTAAAGCCGATAAAACCATCACTGGCATAGTGTTATGTAGTGGTAAGCAAGACTCTTTTGTGGCTGGCGCCGATATTAATATGCTGGCAGCATGTCAAAGCCGTGAAGAAGTTGTCGCTTTATCTCGACAGGGGCAACGTATTTTTGCTCTGCTAGAGCAATTTCCTATTCCTATTGTTGCCGCTATCGATGGTACCTGTTTAGGTGGTGGTTTAGAGCTAGCTATGGCATGTCATGCTAGAGTTTGTAGTGATAATAGCAAAACAGCCTTGGGTTTACCTGAAGTTCAGCTAGGGTTATTACCAGGTAGCGGCGGTACTCAGCGTTTACCTAAATTAGTCGGCTTACAAAAAGCGTTAGACATGATGCTTACCGGTAAGCAATTACGCGCCAAGCAAGCGCTAAAATATGGCTTAGTTGACGATGTTGTGCCCAGCACTGTTTTACTGCACGTTGCCGAGCAACTGGCGATATCTTTGCAGCAACAGGGTAAAAAAATCGTTAAGCGTAAACAAGGCCTAGTGGATAAATTGTTAGAGAATAATGCTGTTGGGCGAAATATTGTCTATCAACAAGCACAAAAATCTGTGCTGGCTAAAACCCAAGGTAATTATCCTGCCCCCGCTAAAATCATTGATTGTATCCGCACAGGTATCGAGGTTTCATCTGAAAGTGGTTATAAATTAGAAGCAGAGCATTTTGCCGATCTGGTCATGAGTGATGAATCAGCGCAACTGCGTCAGTTATTTTTTGCCACCACAGCAATGAAAAAAGAGCAGGGCGTTGCCGATGTTATGCCCGAAAAAATAGCCAAAGCCGGTGTGCTTGGTGGCGGTTTAATGGGCGGTGGTATTGCGTTTGTCACCGCAACTAAAGCGCACATACCGGTGCGAGTTAAAGACATTAACCACAAAGGTATTGGCCAAGCATTAAAGTACAGCTATCAACTACTCAATAAAAAAGTGAAACGTCGTTTTTTACTTAACAGTGAGATGCAAAAGCAGTTAGCCATGATCACGGGTAGTATTGACTACACTGGTTTTAAAGCGCTTGATATTGTTGTAGAAGCGGTATTTGAAGATTTAACCTTAAAGCAAAATATGGTGGCAGAAGTTGAAAAACATGGCCATGATAAAACGATTTTTGCCAGTAATACTTCTAGCATACCTATAGGGCAAATTGCTGCTAAGGCAAAGCGTCCGGAAAATGTTATTGGCCTACATTATTTTTCGCCGGTTGATAAAATGCCGTTAGTGGAAATAATCCCCCATGATAAAACCTCTGATCAAACTATCTCCAATACGGTAGCCTTTGCTAAAAAGCAGGGTAAAACACCTATTGTTGTTAAAGATAAAGCCGGTTTTTATGTCAATCGTATTTTGGCGCCCTACATGAACGAAGCGGCTATTTTACTGCTTGCGGGCGAACCCATTGATAAAATCGACAAGGCGCTAGTGAAGTTTGGTTTCCCTGTGGGTCCTATGCAATTGCTTGATGAAGTTGGTATTGATGTCGGCGCTAAAATTGGGCCAATTTTACAGGCAGAACTTGGTGAGCGTTTTGCCGCACCTGCGGCTTTTGATAAATTACTCGCCGATGGTCGTTTAGGTAAAAAAGTGAAGAAAGGCTTTTACCTCTATCAAAAGAAAAGCTTGGCAAAAACCTTACTTAATACCCTTAAAGGTATTAAGTCGGGACACAAACAAGTGGATGAAACTATCTATGACTTATTAAATATTAAACCAGCGGGAAGTTTAACTGCGGCGGAAATTAGTAAACGTTGTACTTATATGATGCTAAATGAAGCAGCACGCTGTGTTGATGAAGGCATAGTGCGTAATGCCAGAGATGGTGATATTGGCGCAATCTTCGGCATTGGTTTTCCACCATTCTTAGGTGGTCCACTACGCTATATTGATAAAATTGGTGCTAAGTCTGTGGTTGCACAATTAAGCCAATGGGCAGAGCAACATGGTGAACGCTATAGTCCTTGTCAGGCGTTAGTCACTATGGCTGAAAATGATCAAAGTTACTACGGATAAAGTTACCCTAAATAAAGGCTGTGACTTATAAAATAGCTTAAGCTGTTTTAAGTAACTAAAAGGCTGTTGAGTACTTTGAACGTCATGGTTCAATTTTACCCAACAGCCTTTTTTATTTGCTTGTTATTCTCTAGTTAAGCTCTAGGTATGCGCGAGTAATCAGGTGATTATGCTGCTATAGCCGGTTAGAATTTTGTCGGACTCGTTTGAATAAAGGCATCAATATCCGTGATTGTTTCGCCTTTGGGTTTTTTCGCCTGTGCCAGCAAATCACTTTCGGAATATAGAATAAACCTATCGGGCTGACAAGCACTGACTAAGTTTGTTTCTACAAAGTTTTTTACCTGGGCTAAGGTTAAATCTAGCACTGCCTGCAGTAATTTTTCTTTTTGCTGAAATGCTTCATCTTTATTACAAATTGCGGCCCAAAAGCGTTGGCTTTTAATACGTAAATTATGATCTTTTTCTTGTAATTGACTGGCTAAACCCTGTAGCAAATGTTGCCACTGCTCCGTGCCAATATCATTGAGTACGCTAATACTGTCACTGATAAATTCATCCATGGCTTGTGCTAAGGTAAAGGCATCACAATGGGGCGACTGGATATAAAAAGCAATACCAGGATAGCAATTGATAGGCACATAACCAACACCCACTAAATAGCCATATTGTTTGTCTGTGCGCATTTGCTGAAAAAATAACGGTGATAATATATGGCTAGTGATCATAGCAAGGGCGACAGTGTTATCGTCTTTATGTGCAAAGGCTGTATAAATCACACTAGCATGATCGTGATCAGGTAAGCTAATAGGCAAGAGTAGCGTTTCTTTAGCTGATATATCGGTTACTGGGCATTTTATGGCATGACTTTTATTAACCTTGCCGTGGAAAGCCTGCTCAATGCTCTGGCATAATTGTTGTGCATGTTCAAGCAACCAGTTGCCATGAATGAGCACCTCTATAGTTACTTGTTCAAACAGTTGTAAACTAAAGCGCTGGTATTGACTAAAGCTTACCTGACTAAGCGCTTGTGCTAAGGCTTTACTTGCCGGGTTATTGGGTTGCATGACTGAGCTTAAGGTAGCAAATAGCTGTGATATTGATTTACTTTTATCACTGTTTTGCCAATGTTTTATCAGCTGTTGCTGTAGTAAATTAAAATGTTCCTCGCACACTTGATGATTTTTCAATCGCTGTAATAATTTACTTAACAGTAAATGCTGATTTTCACTATAACCTGATAATTGTACGGTAACGCCACCTTGATGAGCGTACAAATGATAATGAATACCCGCCAACTCGGCATCATAGTTCTCTTCAATGACAGTATCTGTATATAAATCGACAAATAAACGCGTCATGGCAATATTGGCTATGCTGGCAACCACAAAAGGTGAGTCGATACCTATATATAAGTAACCCTTGGGTACTTTGAAGGTCCTGTCTTGTTTATACCAAGCCACTAAACCATTTTTATTGATGATTTTTTCAGGAATATTTGCTTTGACTGCAGCCGTTTCAATAAGGGGCTCACTGGGGTAAACAGTGGGTTTTTCAACAATGTAAGCATTGGCCTTAGGTAAATATAAACCCTGAATATGGGCACTATTTGTTGCGGCAATAGCTCGCCAAGAGGCTAATTGGTGCTCAGAGATTGGTGTAACATGGTAAGGCACTTGGTACCAAAAGCTATGTTTGGAAAATGTATTTTTCTGGCTAACATGCATCAGTCGCATATTATCGACGCTTAAATAGCCGAGTAATTTTTTTATGTTCGCTCGCGACATACCCGACATAACATAATCACCAAAAATATAATCTTCTTCTGGGTAATACTGCATGTTGATGACGAGTTGACTAACGCTGTCTAGTGGACGCATTTTTTCATGATAAATAAAGGCTAATTTACTGATTTTCTGTTTTTCTTGATAGTAGTGTGCTGCTATTTCGCTATGTTTTAGCAAGGCAATATAAGCAAATACTATATCGACCACTGCATTAAGGTGGGCTTCACCTAATTCAGTTAAGGCAATGCTGATATTAAAGTCTTTAAAATTAGAGCCATTAATACCTGAGCCAGCAGTCAATGATAAGGCCCATTGATGCTTTTTGAGCAAGGACAAAACACTGCCTTCACCTTCATGACCTAATAAATAGGCAAGTATCGACTCAGGTTTGTCTTGATAATATTGGTCAATGCTTTCCATGGCAAAACTAATAATTAGCTGATGATCATTTTTCACTGGGCAGACATCAATTTTAATTTTTTGCTGTGACGGTAAATACAAAGGTTGTTCAATTTTCGGCAGCGCAGTGTCGGCTGCTTTTATCCCACCAAAAAGTTGCTCAGCAAGGTCTTTCAGCTCGGTCAAGCTTTGTGGACCTTCCAAGGCCAAGGTCATGTACTGAGCACGATAATAGTGGTGGAAAAAGGCTCGTACTTCTTGGCTAATATTGTCACCGTCTCGATCGGCTAAGGTATCAAGGTTACCAACAGAAAACTGCGAAAAAGGGTGCTTAGGGTTAACCGTATCTTTGTGAACATCATATAAACGTCTGATGTCATCTTTTAACTTTAAGGTGAATTCGGCATCAATATTTTCACGTTCTTTAATAACAAAGTCATCGGATAATAAAGGCGCGATAAAAAACTCACTAAAACGCTCTAGGGCTGCGGTGAAGTGTGTCGCGGTGATATCGAAGAAAAAACAGGTATGCTCAGTGCCAGTCCAAGCATTATGATTGCCACCATGTTGACTAATGAATTTTTGATACTCACTACCATCAGGGAAGTTTTTTGTCCCTAAAAAAAGCATGTGTTCTAAAAAATGTGCTAACCCTTGCCTATCTTTGGGATCATTAAAATGACCGACGTTTACCGCCAATGCTGCTGCCGATTTAGCGGTATCATCATTGTGGATAAGTAGTACTCGTAAACCATTGTTTAGAGTAATGGCTTGATATTGTTTAAAATCATTGGGACTTTGCTTCAACACTAAGGCTCCTAAGAACACTTTAAACTGCAAAGCGTATAACGAGAATTGGATAGCTTATGAAATTAACAGGGAGATAAAGTAATTTCTTAATTACTTAAAGGAATAAATAAAACTATTTATTCTTAACTGTTGTTACTAAAGCGAGTTCATTTCTATTACTATAGCCGGAAAAATAACTCAGACTCAATACTTTAGCTAATAAAATTTATAAAAAAAGTTAAAATTTGAATTTATCCGCGAACATAATCTGCCAAGTTATCTATTAAGTAACGGGCGGGAGAATTAATGCAACTTTTTATAATGCGCCATGGTGAAGCTAAAAATTTTGTTGAGCAGGGCAGTCGTGATGACAGTCAAAGAGCGTTAACCACAGAAGGTAAGCTAGAAGTAAAAATGATGGCGACTTGGTTGCAAAAAATGAAAATCAAGCCAAGGCAAGTTTTTGTTAGCCCCTATGTTAGGGCTCAGCAAACCTGTGCTATAACAACGGCTATGATGCAAACGGCTATTACTACCCTAGATTTTATTACCCCTGAAGGTGATGCTAAACAAGTACATGATTTTATTGATGGCTGGTGTAGTGAGCAAGGGCAGGTAGTAAAGCTGCAGGACGAGAGCCTATTAATTATTGCTCATATGCCTTTAGTTAGCTACTTAGTGGCCCAGCTAACGCACTCGAATAATACCCCCATTTTCGCCACTGCCGGTATTGCTCATATAGATTATGATATTGACGCCATGCAGGGCCAGTTGCTCGCCATGGTGTCGCCATTAGACCTATGTTAACTAAGCGCATGTTATAGGATAAAATGGCCTAGTATAGTTTGCCTATTGCAGGCTTAAGTTTGGGCTGTGTTGTAGTTTGGTGTTGCCAACATCGTAACCTATTGATTTTACAGTGAGTGTTGTTGATGTGATAAAAGCGAGCTTCACAAGCATGACGGTACAGGATGTACCTTATAAGACAATGCATGGAGCATATTGTCCTGATGCTTGTGCAGAGCCCCATGGATGGGTTTATGCGTCTCGCTTGTTTACTCACCCACACTAAACCACAACAGAACCTAAGTTTGACGGTGTAAGCTTTCAAGTAATATGTTCAACAGAGTATTAGTCGCGATTAAATTTATCTTTTAATTCAATTAAGGCGAGTAGGGCACCATTACCACCCCATTCTAAAGGTGCTTGGTGAAAAGCCATGACATCGGGGTGTTGTACTAACCAATGTGGTACCTTATTTTTTAAAATATGTGAGCCTATGCCATGAACTATGCAGACACATTGAGCGTGTTCTTTTTGACAGGCAAAGAGCAGAGCCGCTAGTTCTTTTTTCGCTTGGTGTTGATCTAAGCCGTGTAAATCAAGGATTAAGTCGGGTTGGTAATGGCCGCGGCGTAGGTTTTTCACTTCAAAGCTATCGACACCCTCACGAACATATTTCATTGGGCCTTGCTTATTTAAGTTAGGCTCAAATTCATCGGAAAAATGAAATTGTGCAATGGCTTGATTTGCCTGGTTATGCCCTTGGTCATTTTTTAGGGAAGTGTTAGACTTGTGAGCACTTTTTACTAACCGAACTTTGTCGTTGATTAACGGCTTAACTTGCCTGACAACATCAGCAAAAATTTGCTGGTCACTTGGCACTTCTTTAGCTGACTCAGCCACTTTATTTAACGACTCAGCCGTTTTTTTTTGCTGCTTGATACTTTGCGCACGCAGCTTAGCTTTTAGGGTCGAGAGTTTGGTTTTTAAGGCTTTGTTATTCATCCGCGCAGTGTAAAACATTTTAGTATCAATACATATCAATTAATCTTGATATGGCGTCATCGAGACCGTAATAGCAAAGTAAGATAACTGTGATACAAAACAGCTCAAACCTAGGCATTTAAAGCGGTTTTTACCAACAGCCAGAGTGCCTAGTAGGCAATATATAGAAATCTCCATGAAGACATTTCGGGAGAAATACCAGATAAGGAAAATAATGTGAGCAGTACCGATTTCGAAGACATCACCGAGCAACTACATACCATTGCAGATTATTGTCGTTATGGCGCCAGTTTGTTTAATCAAGCTGAACTTTTTTATGGCCATGGCAATGACAATGCCTTAAGTGAAGCCTTTACCTTAGTGATGTTTGCCATCTCCTTGCCTAAGGAAATGAGTGAAGATGTGATGAACTGTCGTCTACTCAAGCAAGAGAAACAGGACATCTTGGCCTTTTTCCAACAACGCATTGATACTCAGAAACCTGTGGCCTACATCACCAATCTTGCTTACTTTGCGAAATTACCTTTTTACGTTGATGAACGTGTTTTAGTGCCACGGTCACCTATTGCTGAACTGATTGAAAAACACTTTGAACCCTATTTTAGTGAGAAAAATCCGCCACAAAAGATATTAGACTTGTGTACTGGCAGTGGTTGTATTGCCATTGCTTGCGCCAGTTATTTTCCTGAGGCGGAAGTTGATGCCGTTGATTTATCGCTTGATGCCTTAGATGTTGCCCAAATGAATATTGAAAACCATGGTTTTAGTGCACAAGTTATGCCAATTCAATCTGATGTTTTCTCTGGGGTTGTTGGCCAAAGGTATGATTTAATTGTCACTAATCCGCCTTATGTTGATCAAGAAGATATTGATAGCCTGCCGACGGAGTTTACCCATGAACCAGAAATGGGCTTAGGCTGTGGTGACGATGGCTTAGATATTGTGCGAGTAATATTGGCGGAGAGTGCTCAGCACCTCAATGATGATGGCATACTCATTTGTGAAGTAGGTAACTCACAATATCATGTTGAAGCACTCTACCCTGAGGTGGATTTCACGTGGTTAAGCTTTGAGCGTGGGGGGCACGGGGTGTTTATGTTAAAAAAAGCACAGTTAGAAAAACATGCAAAATTATTTACTGGCGCTGTCATAGCTGAGTAATAAGTCAGCAGTAAAGCACCGAATAAATAAAATAATAGTCACAATAAACGCTAGAGTAATAGTAAAAATTCTAACAATAAATTAATAGGCGGTAATGTTTAATGTCAGGTAATACCTTCGGAAAATTATTCACAGTGACATCATTTGGCGAAAGTCATGGTTTAGGTCTAGGCGCAATTATCGATGGTTGTCCGCCAGGGCTTGAGTTATCTGAGGCTGATTTACAAATCGATTTAGACCGACGCCGTCCAGGCACCTCACGTTACACTACCGCACGTAGAGAAGCTGATGAAGTCAAAATTCTCTCTGGTGTATTTGAAGGAAAAACCACCGGCACACCCATTGGTTTAATGATTGAAAATACCGACCAACGCTCAAAAGACTATGGCAACATTGCCCAAAGCTTCCGCCCAGGCCATGCAGATTATACCTACTGGCAAAAATACGGCTTACGAGATTATCGTGGTGGTGGTCGCTCTTCTGCCCGAGAAACCGCTATGCGTGTTGCGGCTGGCGCCATAGCAAAAAAATATTTAGCGGAAAAATTTGGCATGACCATTAAAGCGTGTGTCACGCAAATTGGTGATATTGTCGCCAGTGGTCCTAATGGCACACCGTTTGATGTTAATTTGGTTGATTGGCAAAGCGTCGAAGAAAACCCATTTTTCTTTGCCGATAATACTAAGCTTGAACAACTTGGTGAGTACCTTAGGGCCATTATTAAAGCGAAAGACTCTATTGGCGCTAAAGTGACTGTGGTGGCGACTAATGTCCCTGTCGGCTTAGGTGAACCCATCTTCGACCGTTTAGATGCGGATATTGCCCATGGCTTAATGAGTATCAATGCGGTAAAAGGTGTTGAAGTAGGAGATGGTTTTTCCGTGGTAAATCAAAGAGGCTCAGAGCATAGAGATGAGCTGACACCAGCAGGTTTTTCAAGCAATCACGCCGGTGGTATTCTTGGCGGCATTTCATCAGGGCAGCAGATCATCGCTCATTTAGCACTTAAACCGACCTCAAGTATTGGTATAAGTGGTAAAACAGTTGATTTAACAGGCAAAGCGACTGAGATCATTACTAAAGGTCGTCATGATCCCTGTGTCGGTATTCGCGCTGTGCCTATTGCTGAGGCAATGTTAGCACTGACGTTGATGGATCATTTTTTACGTAACCGTGGACAAAATGCTGATGTGCAATGTAGCACTCCAGACATTGAAGCCTAATATGGCAATACTATAGTTGAGCAAGTAAGAGCAGCGATTGAGGGTAATCTAATGATAAAACACCCTCAAGCTGTTTTTAGCTAATTCACTATATTTATTAACCGATTATCACCAAGATGTTAATCGGCTAATAATCAGCTATCAATCAGCTATCAATCAGCTATCAATCAGCTATCTATTAGTTATCACTCATTATAAGGCTCACTAGCTTGGCACTTTTTAAGATGATGTTTGTGCGATTATCATCAAATTACTTTTTTTATTTTGCCTTACTTGGCCTAATCTCACCTTTTTTATCAATATACCTCGATGGTAAGGGCTTTAACTCCCGGCAAGTAGGTGAAATTCTTGCCATTATCACCGCGACAAAAATCGTCGCCCCTAGTTTGTGGGCCATGCTGGCAGATAAAACCGCCAAGCCGTTGTTTATTATTCGATTGGGTGCCTTTTTAGCGCTACTGAGTTTTAGCTTACTGTTTTGGCTTAATCATTATTGGCCAATTACCTTTTGTTTGGCTCTTTTTACCCTATTTTGGACCGCTATTTTACCGCAACTGGAAGTACATACCTTAACGTCTTTGCGGCACAGCAATAAAATATATGCCCGAGTACGTTTATGGGGCAGTTTGGGTTTTATTGCGTTAGCAATCATCGCTGGTGAGGTAATGAGTGTATTTGGCTATCAAAGCTTTACCGGTATTGGCATGGTAATATTGGCTGGTTTATTTGTTAGTACCTTAATGTTAACACCGTTAAAGACAGTAACCGCTGTTAAAGATAAGGTGAACAAACAGGGCGCCATTTTGCCTAAACTTATGGACAGGCATTTTATGTGCTTTTTCATTGCCGGTTTATTATTACAAATTAGTTTTGCGCCCTATTATGGTTTTTTTGCACTATTTTTACGTGACTTTCATTACTCTGGTTTAGCGATTGGCTTATTTATATCTATGGGCGTTGTCGCCGAAGTCATTGCCTTTATTTATATGGGCAAGCTGTTTAAACGTTTCGCTTTAACTAGCTTACTGGTCTTTAGTTTAGCTATTACCGCCTTACGATGGTTTTTAATGCCAGAAGTGGCTGGCTCAGTGTTATGGCTTGGACTGATTCAATTAAGCCATGCGGCGAGCTTTGCTATTTATCATTGTGCCAGCATGCAATTTATCTCTTCGCACTTTAGTAAAACAGAACAAAGCCGCGGGCAGGGCATCTATTTAGGTGGTGTTTATGGCGTTGGTGGTGCTATTGGAGCTTATATTACCGGTATAATATGGTTAGATGGCTTAGGCGCAGGAACCGCTTTTATGATGGCGGGCGCAAGTGCGTTGCTGGGGGCTATCATTATGATGTTTAGTAACAACAATCGAGTCATTAAACTCAAGTAGGCAATTGCCCCTAGAGTGTTGCCACTACGCTAAAACTATTTTCTCAATAATGAATAGTGGCGATATTGTTAACTGTTATTTGCTTTCTTTTGACGTTAGTACCGAGTTAAGACGTTAACAGTATTTTTATTGACATCATAATCAAGGTGATACCGCCAACAAACTCAGCTTTACTCTCTAGCCATGTGCCCCCCTTAATGCCCACCAATACACCAAGCCAGCTAAAGAAAAAGGTAATTATCCCAATAATAAAACAAGCAAGGAAAGGGTTTACCGGCAAAAGGTTTAAGCTAAAGCCCGCTGCCATCGCATCAATACTGGTGGCAATGGCAAGAATTAATAAAACGCGATGGGTAATTTTGCTTAAATTTCCTTCTATCCCTGCTGAGAAAGACTCATAAATCATTTTTGTGCCAATAAGAAAAAGCAATAAAAATGCAATCCACTGGGTATAGGAATCGGTCCAACTTAACAGCCCTTTACCGCCTAGAAAACCTATTATTGGCATGACTCCTTGAAATAGGCCAAAATACAGGGCAACTATTATCCCTAAAGGAGCGATTTTACCGTGCTGTTTGCTTGCGCCTAAGCCAATGGATACCGCAAAAGAATCCATACTTAATGCTAAGGCTAAAATAAATACTTCTATCATTGGAAAATACTCTAATTCGAACAACAACAAAGCCGTGAACTAATTAAGTGACGGACTTTTATTTGATTAGCTAACTCTTGACCACTTAATCAGGGACTAGTTAAGTTTTGAAAATAAATATTCATCAAGAAGCTGGCCATTATTAATATGCCATCCCGGCCAAATTACCATCAAGTGCAATAGCTTTGATATGGGGTCAGCTTGGCTGCCAATGTTTACCCAGCAAAGAGCATCATCAGCAGTGTAGGGTTAAGGGGTGGCGGCGGTAATATATGTGTTACTTGTTGAACATTTAAATAAGCAAGTAACAAGGGGACATCGGCATGATTAAAAGGTCTTAGCTTGGTTAGTCAGTTAAGAATACTAGCCAATAAAGTTATACGGTTCATATTGCCAGATTAGCGGATGATCTCTGTAACAATTTGTGTTTTTACTGAATTAGCGATAAAACATTGCTTATGCGCTTGCTGGTGAATTTGCTCATCGAAACATTACCTTGCACAGAGTAGGGCAGGGGAACAACCTGAGGTTAAGGCTATCGGCCCATTATTTTCATTAGTTATACCAAATACTGACCACAATGGTTGCCGGCTGAAAGGAACCACCACTTTGTGATTGAGTGATATTATGAACTTTGATATTTTGCTGTGTGGCTAACCAAAGATTAATTTCACCCTCTAAACCATGATCGGTTGCGACATCAGATTTAGGCAGAAAACCTATTTTAGCTCGTAAAATTTTAGTAAATATTTTAACTTCCATAATATTCCCTTATAAAAAGTGTGTTGAGTACTCGGTAGTATCAGTGGCTTTATTCACCCGGTATTGTTCGTTGCAAAGGGGCAGATACCAGTAGAACTAAGTATCAGTAATAATGTCACCGCGCCCTTTTATACTATTATTTCTGTGCAGTGACGCCCATCAAATGTTCTACCTTTACCACACGCTTGAAGCCTGCCGCTTTGAGCCGTCGGATGACACCATCGACAAAACTGCTGCCTTTCTTTACTACGTGTGGATTGCCAGTGTAATGAAAAAGCCGTCCGTTCCGATGCAGTACTCGGAAAATCTGCCGGTAGAACTCTTCACTATAAAGTTCTCCAGCGAGGGAAAAACGCGGTGGATCGTGAATGACTGAATCGAAGGAAGTTGCCGGCATTGTAGTTATAAGCTCAAAGCTATTGCCCTGACGTTGCACAATTCCCTCTAGGGCCAAATCTTTTGACCAAGGGTTCTGCGCGCGCAGCCCCATTACTTCACGGCTCAGTTCGATGCTAAGTACCTCGCTTGCACCTAGTCGAAGGGCAGCAATGGCCGCATAACCCAGTCCGCTGCAGCAGTCCAATACCTTATCACCCTTACGTACCGCCTGTTGAGCCATCGCAGAGGCACTGACAAAGGGGTCGGTTCCCTTAGATATGTGCATCTTAACACCACTAATTTCTAGCAGAGGTGCACCAGCTGTGGGAACAAGCTTGTAGTAGCCAGAACTGCGGTCTTCAAGTGGGGTCATATCGCCATCGCGACAGAGGTAGATCCTCTGTGTCTTCTTGACGATTTTTTTAAGTTGCTCAATGGACAGTTGATTGTCTTGGTCGAGCACTAGGCCCTGATCACTTAAGGAAAAGTCCCGTTCTGAAAGGTTCAGATCAGTGGATAGCCTGACGCAGGATAGTCCTTGGGCTATGGCCTCCAACGCCTGTTGGGCATTTATGCTATGAAGGTAGTACTCGGGCATATTGTTGGTCTATCTAGTTAAAAATACTGACGCTACTATACACCTTCAGCGTTGCTGGAGCTTACTTAAATCAGCCCTTAGGTGTGCTGGTGTATTTTTTATTATGCTTTTTGTGCCACGCCATACATATTAATAAAGCAACTAGGCCGCTGATATAGGTGGCGAACAAAGGAATAAATGTCGGCTGAGAGGCATGTTCATAACCTTCAGGGAAGTATGAATTACCGGCTAAATCCCAAGCAGCAATAAGTCCTACAATTAACCAAACGACGGATGCTAATTGTTTATGGCTAGGTGCGGTGACATAACCAGCAATAACCACACAAAAAGCAGCAGTAGCACCAATAACGGGTTTTTTCCAAATACCAGCTAAATCAGCAAGTATTCCCGCCGCTATGGCGGAAACTAAAAATGAAATAATGACTATCACAAACGAAAAAGCAAAACCTTTGACTTGATTCATACTAAGACCTATTGAAAATATAACGCTTATATTAAGCGGCTAAAGTGAGATCGTTACTTAATGCGCGGTTAGTCAGTCGTATTGGTACTCTCAATTTTATCCAAACACCATTTACCCGCACCTTTACTCGCTATAAACAAAAACAGAAAAGAATAAAGTATTGCAGCATCACCATGATTAATCAGAGGAAAAAAGTTTTCATCAAACCGGAAAGCCCAATGGAATTGTAGGTAAGCTACAGCCATTGTACCGCTAGATAAAAAAGCTGCAATGCGAGTTTGAAATCCTAGTATTAAACATAAACCACAGACTAATTCTATCAGTCCACCAAACCACATTTGAGAGCCTAAAACAGTTTCGTGGCTAGCAAGCCAACCGAATATTTTCTGTGCACCGTGAGAGGCAAATAAAGCACCTGAAACGATTCTCAATAAGACATAAATGGTCTCTGAGTTTTTTGAAAGTAAGTTCATGTTATTATCTCGTTATTTGTTGAATTTATTATAGATACAGATTTTTACTAATATTCATTATGCTAAATATAGCTAAATACAGTGTAACCCTTTTTTAAGGAAATATATCAACGATTGTTAGCCGCGGGGAAACCGAAAAAAACAGCAATAATTGCCTTGCATTGATTTACTTAGCTGCCTTTTACTGAGTCATTATCATACCAAATACCATACTTATCACCTTGCCATTTTAACCAATGGTATAAATAAGCAGTAGCAAGCATGAGTAGCCCACCAACAAGTGCAGCTTCACTTATGAGCCCTAAGCAACAAAAATAAAACCACTTATGTGACCGATAGTTTCAACTCTAGATACTGATTTTCTGCTCGGTCGAGTTTGTAAAAAGTTAAAGACAAACCAACACTTCAATAGTAAAGGTAAAGCTTTCCAATTATCTGATTTTTTATCAATGATAAGTTTCTCCTGATTCAAAGTTGATACATCAACCTCAAGTGCAGCAGCAAGACATTTAAGGGACTCTAAACTAGCATTTGAACCACTTTCAATCCGTTGAATTGTCCTAACATTTAATCCAGACATTTGAGCTAATTGATCTTGTGAAAGGTGATGGCTAATACGTAGTTCTTTAAGAATCATTAAACTTACCTCTGTACTTAAGAATCACAAGTATTCATTGATTTTGTTAATGTCGGTTACGAATTTCCCCCGACATTCCCCCGACAGTGCAATATACGTTACTTATTGGCCAGCTCACGCCTAAATAACTGACTAAGTAATGGTTGGCTAAAATGTGAAGCGAAGCGGAACCGAGCCAACGGTTACGTGTCATTGTTGATCTTCTTATAGTTCGACCAAACAACAAAATTATTTTTTATTAAAATTCAATTTATAGCGTTTAAAGGTAATAAATAAAATATCTACAATACCAATAAGTAACACAGCCAAACAAACAAAATTGGTCGAAGAAACTTGAAAAACAGATAAATTAGTTGCAAATATATTTACGATAAATAGGCCCAATAATGGGATGACAAATATAATACAGATTAAATATTTCAATTTCATAATTGCCTTGAAAAACACCGTTATTTTTAAAATATAAATTTAAAGTAACAACCAAAATCATTGGAGCCAACGCCATTTTAAGCGGCAAATTGCAGTTAGCTAAAATAAGTGAGGCAAGAACAAAAAGCCAACTGTATTATGTCCTGATTCATTTTCTTATATGAAAATCACACCGAAGTTTCAATATTTGATTTTGGTACAACGTCATTTTTTAACATTAAAACAATTAGGTAGACAATATTTAGTGGCGGCGTAATACATAATAAAACACCAATTAGCATTGCCACTTTAGGTTTTTCAGTTTTGCGTTTACCTAAGTAATAGCTTAAGCCACCAACGATAAACATAGAGTAAAAAACTATCTTACCGAACAGTGTTACATTGATATCCATGTGCAGAAGTTCCTTTTGCATATAACGCCCAAATAACAGGCTAAGTAATGGTTAGCTAAAATTGTGTAGCGAGGCGAAACGTAGCCCACTGTTAATTGTCCGACTTGAAAATTCTTATAGTATTTAGCTCACCGAACTTTCTTTTATTATTGCGCGTTTTTTAATTATACCTTGAGATAAAAATACTACCGATGAAATTAAAAATATTGCTGAACCAAAAAAATCTTGTTCAATAATATTGTAGATTAAACCTAAAAACATGATAAAAGAACCACTAAAATAAGATTTAGATTTAGATTTAGAGGTTGAATCCTTTTGCATTAACGCTTTCCTTAAATTGGTCATGAATATTTGATGTACTACTAACGAGCTTGTAGAATAACTCGTTTATTATGAATTACCCCCTAAAATCGAGGTGGTAAATGCATTACCTATATCGAGTTAATCCTCTACAGTTCGATACAGGAGCACAAAATTTTAGTAGTTTTGGCTGAATTAGTTATTCTACAGCCTCAACGCCACAATAAGCGGCTAAGTAATAGTTGGCTAAAATATTTGAGGAACGTATATGGACTCCTCGTGTATAGCAACACGCTTTATAATAATTTTTTGTGTAATTTGCAAGTTCACG
>NZ_BDQM01000030.1 GCF_002207865.1 Colwellia marinimaniae | reverse complement strand
GTGGTCGGCCGTGAAGGATTTGAACCTTCGACAAATTGGTTAAAAGCCAACTGCTCTACCAACTGAGCTAACGGCCGACGTTGTGTTGAGTTACTGCCTCAACGCGGGGCATATAATACTCATAATATATTTAAGTGCAACAATAAATTTCGTTTTTATTGATATAATTTACTGCTAGTGTGATTTATCAACAATACGCTAGTTTTATCAACAACAAAAAGCCAATAAAGGTGATTCTCGTCCAAATTGGCTTAGTTTGTTAAACTAGCTAAGCGGGGCTTGGCAAGTTTTGCTGCTGTTGATTCCGGGTATTCTACTAATAATTGTTGATAGCGAGCAATGGCTTTTTTATTATCTTTTTGCTTTTGAGCAACAATAGCAAGTTTTAATAGCGCATCAGGACGCTTAGATGACTCTTTATGCTGGTTAACGACAATGATAAACTCTTGGCTTGCTTGGGCAAGTTCCCCTTGATTAAAGAGCAACTGACCTAACCAGTAATGAGCATTGGGTGCGTAACTAGAATTTGGAAAGTGCTTATTAAAGCCTTTAAATTCTAGAATAGCTTGCTGGTAACGTTTATCCTTTAACACTAAATTAAGGGCACGGTCATACGCTTCATTTTCAGTTAAATTATCGCTATAACTGCCCGCATTGACTGCCGTATTAATACTCATACTAGGACGATGAGCAACTGAAGCAGGCTTACTGGTTGAGACAAGTACTTCATTGACTCGTCTATCAATTTCTTGATAAAGCTCTCGTTGACGCTCTAATACTTGGCCTAATTTATGAGTATGTAATTCTGTTATACCACGAAGTTCATTCACTTCTCTTTGTAGTTGGTCCAACTGACGCTGAATATTTACTTGCGCCTTATTACGTGAGTCTAACTTACGTGACAAGGTGCTTAATTGCTCTATCAACACAGCAGAATCAATAGCATTGGCGTTAACATCAATGACTGGCGCTTTAGCTACAGCTAACGCGCTCATGGCGCTAGCTGTAATCATCATGCCAAACAAAACTTTATTTAGTTTCATTCAGGTACCTGTTTAGTTGAGGCGTATTAAGTATTAGTAAACTAATACCGCACGACGGTTTTTAGCAAAAGCATTTTCGCTACGATCTTTAATCATTGGCTTTTCTTCACCATAGCTAACAACAGTAATTTGGCTAGCGGCAACACCCATATTCTCTAAATAAGTAACGACAGATTTAGCACGACGCTCACCTAAAGCGATGTTGTATTCTGGCGTACCACGCTGATCGGCATGTCCTTCAACTAAAATTTTAATCTCTGAATTAGCAGTCAAAAATTTAGCATGAGCATCTAAAATTTCTGAAAATTTCTCATTTACATTTGAAACATCAAAGTCAAAATAAATAATGTGCTCAGCACGTAATGTCTCTAACTCTTGACGTTTTTGTTCTTCAATTTCTGCAGCACGTTTAGCAGCAGTAACGAGTACGGCTTCTTGCTCTTTTTGAGCGGCTTCAGCATTTTGAGTAACTTGGGCATTAGTATCTATTTGGCTTTGCTCATCTGTATCTGAGTTTGAGCTACAAGCTGACAAAACGGTAAGAGGTAAAGCAATTGCTAAGCATTTTACTATGTTATTAAAGCGCATTTTATTTTCCTTTATTCAAAAATATAAGTTAAAGATTAATTAGTTTTTTTTACATATTATTATTATAAAAATGGTGACCAGGCTGGTGACTTCACTTGACCATCAAGTGCCGGTAATCTAGCTTTAAATCGTCCGTCTACCGACACTAAACCCAACACTTGTCGATTATTATATAAGGTGCTATATATGATCATACCACCATTAGGTGACACACTTGGCGACTCGTCTAAACGTGTATCGGTTAATACCTGGAATAAACCAGAAGTTAAGTCTTGTTTCGCTAAACGATATTTACCGCGAGTTCTATTGACCATGATCAGCTGTTTACCATCAGGGGTTACTGAACCGCCAAGGTTCATTTCGCCGTCAAACGTCAAACGTCTTACTTTCCCCCCGGCTAAATCTACGCGATATAGCTGAGGTTTTCCACCCCGTTCTGAACTAAATATCAATGATTTACCATCAGGTGTCCAACTTGGCTCGGTATCTATTGCTCTATTTCGGGTAATACGACGTATTTTTTTGCTCGCTAACGACATGACATAGATATCCGGATTGCCATCTTTTGACAGTACCATAGCCATACTTTTACCATCGGGTGAGAAGCGAGGTGCACTGTTTATGCCCTTAAAAGAGCTGATCAGCTTGCGCTCACCAGTATAGATATCAATGGTATGTATTTGTGCTTGACGATTTTCAAAGGAAACATACGCCAACTGCTCGCCATTTGGTCGCCAGGTGGGCGACATTAGTGGTTCTTTAGAACTTAACAAGACGTGTTCGTTAAAACCATCATAATCGGCAAAAGCCAGTTGATATGGATATTTCCCTTGATCGCGAACAATAATATAGGCAATTTTACTTAAAAACGCGCCTTTACTGCCGGTGAGTTTTTCATAGATAACATTGCTAATGCTATGAGCATAACGACGAGCTTGGTTAGTATTAATATTGGCACTGCTTTGCGCTAAGATATGATCTTGTGCTTGCACCAGTTTACCATTACTGAGCATTGACGTTTGACCGCCGGTAATTTGCCCGCGAATAACGTCAATTAATTGGTAGCTTACTTGATAACGGCCGATGGAAATTTCTTTGATTTGACCAATAACAAGGGCTTCAGCACCCAAACTTGCCCAAGCACTGTAATCAATATTTTTCTCATCAACAATAGTCTCAGGGAACTTGTCTGCTGCGATAGGACTAAATTTACCACTTCGTAATAAATCATCACTAATAACCTGTGATAATGACTCAGGTCTGACGCCACTACCCAGCCATTTAAAAGGAACAATGGCAATAGGACGAGCACTATCTACGCCGCCGGTAATGACTATTTCTAATGCTGCCATCGCACGAGGTGAAGCCAACGCAATAAGTGCGCTGATTAGTATGCTTGGTAATAATCTCATGTTCTCTATTTTATCCCTTTAATTAGGTGCATTTTTAACGTAATACCTAGGGCAAAACTACGTTCGGCACTAAATATTTTTTACTCAACACCACGTTAGCGCTAATAAATGCTAAAACTCAGGTACAACGGTTACTGCTAATCGACGCATTTCTTTAAAGACTTCAGGGTCTTTAGATACCGGTAAAGTTCCCGCTTTATAAATGGCATTTTTCGCCGCAGCACATACCGTTTTATCACCTTGCCCCACTTTAACGTCGGTAACAAAGCCTGAAGGCGCCAAAATGATGGTCAATTTACAAGACTTATCAGCCATGGTGCTACGATCTTTTCTCATATGACGATTGATACTCTGGGTGATCAAGGCAGAATACCGTGCAATCTCAGTCATCACTTGTTGCTGACGAGCTTGATTACGGCTTGCCATTTCAGCCGCCATTTGTTTTGCTAACATATCATCTTGAATTGCTTGTTCTTTAGCGGCTACTTCTTGTCGCTTACGTTCAGCAATTTTTTCAAGACGAAGCTCTGCTACTTTTTTAGCTGCAGCTTCTTCTTTTAAACGCTTTGAGCGAGCAACGGCAGCCGCTTTTTCAGCCACTTGCTTTTCTTGCTCTTTTTGTAAGCGAATTTTTTCAGCTTTGGCCGCTTTTACTTTCGATGACTTAGCCGCTTTATCCGCCTTAATTTTTTCTTGTTCTTTTTTCTTACGCTGACGCTCTAATTTCTTGATACGAGCTTCTTCTCTGGCCCGACGCTTTTTGGCATCAGTTACCCGCTTTTCTACCGCTTTTAAACGTTTTTTCTCTGCATCAAGTTGTGCTGTTTTTTGTTGCTGTATTCTCTTTATTGCTTGTTCAAATTTTGCTTTATCGATAATCACAGCTTTTATCGGCTCTAAAGTTTGTGCTGACGGGGTGGGTTTCGGCTCGGGAATGGAGGAAAAATCCCCGGCAAACAAGCCAAAAAGTAACACTATGTGTAAAGCAATACTGAACGCTATGGCTTTAGAATAGGCCGATTTTTTAATAAAAACAGAAGCTCGTTGCTGTGCCACGCTATTCCCCTATAGAGTCTGTCATTAAACCTATCGATGGCACACCGGCAACAGTTTGCAACAAGACCATAAGTTGAATAACCGCATTATAAGAAACAGCGCCGTCACCATTTACCAGCACAGGTGTTCCCGGTTCAATCGCTAGATGCGCTTTTACTAATATTGCCACTTCTTCTGCCGACATAGGCTCTTTTTCGTTGGCCCCGACGGTGAGGTAATACCGTCCTTGCGCATCAATACTGGCCACTAATGGCGTTTTACTTTGCTCATCTAAGGGCTCAGCGTCCGCTTGTGGTAAGTCAACTTTAACCCCTTGGGTAATTAACGGGGTGCTAATCATAAAAACAATTAGCAATACCAACATTACATCGATATAGGGTACTACATTAATTTCAGCCACTATACGGCGTCTAACTCTTTTGTACATAGTTATGCCTTACGTGCAGATTGCTCAGCGGCAGATTGACGTTGTAATATACTTGAAAATTCATCCATAAAATTGCCATAGCTGTTCTCCAGCTTTTCTACTTTATGACTAAAACGGTTAAAAGCAATGACGGCAGGAATAGCAGCAAAAAGACCCATGGCGGTAGCGATTAATGCTTCGGCAATGCCGGGGGCCACCATAGCAAGTGTCGCCTGTTTTACCGCACCTAAAGCGATAAATGAATTCATGATACCCCACACGGTACCAAATAAACCAATATATGGACTAATAGAGCCAACGGTTGCCATAAAGGGCAAGTGGGTCTCTAAACTATCTACTTCTCGGGATAATGCGACACGCATGGCACGATAAGTACCATCGATAATAATTTGTGGGTTATCAATATGACTTTTTCTTAATCGGGCAAATTCTTTAAAGCCGGCAATAAATAAGGTTTCAATACCTTGCACTTGAGGTTTAGCCGAGATATCACTATAGAGCTTACTTAAATCGGCACCACTCCAAAATTTATCTTCAAACGCCTTTAACGCTAACTCGGCCTTTTTCAGTACGTTTCTCCGCTGGAATATCATTGCCCAGCACATAATTGAGAAGATGAGTAAAACAAGCATAACAAATTGCACTAATATGCTTGCTTCTATGACTAAGCGAAAAAAGGAAATTTCAGCTGACACGTTTAAAGACTCCTAGTATTGGTTTTGGAATAGCACAGGGTTTTTTCTGGCTAAAATCAACACAAGCAACACGTATTTTAGCGGTACAAAGTACTTGCTGTGCTTGGTTGGTTATTTGTTGTTGAAACACTAAACTGGCACGTTTCAAGGTTATTATTGTTGACTTCACCTCAAGTAAATCATCGAGCATGGCTGAGGCAAGGTTATCCATTTCAACCTTTCTGACCACAAAGCCTAGTTTTTGTTGCAAAAAATATTGTTGATTTATCCCTATCTCTCGTAACCATTCGGTACGTGCTCGCTCAAAAAACTTTAAGTAATTGGCATAATAGACAATACCGCCAGCATCCGTATCTTCGTAATAGACACGAATAGCAAAATGGTGCACGGTTGATAATTTAGATACTTCTTCAGACATTACTATGGGTATTATTTTGTAGTTGATTGATGACTTAAGCTAGATGGCTCTATAGTAATAGAAAAAGCAACAGGCAAACAAGGTTGCGGAGTTAATAATTTACAATTTTTAGCAGAAAAACCACTAAAATCGCTTTTCTGCTAACAAAAAACAAAAAAAGCGCCATCAGGCGCTTTTTAAAGATTAAATATTAACAAACATTAACAAATATTAGCTATGGCGTGGTGCACGGTCAGTACGACGAGGTGCACGTTTTTGACTAACAATAACTTCATCTGAAGTAGTGATTGCTAGAGGTTGACGACGGACACGGACAGCTTTTAATTTGTTAAACAAGTCGGCAGGAATACCTTTTGGTAATTGCACAAAACTATGTTTATCGTGCAAGTTAATCGCACCGATATAACTGCTATCAAGTGAAATTTCATTGGCAATAGCACCAACAATATCACCTGGACGTGCCCCATGGTCTTTACCTACTTCAAGACGGTAAGTCTGCCAATCAACATCGTTACGGTTTACTTTTTCTTTACGAGGTCTGTCATCACGTGAGCCACGGTTGCCATTTCGCTCTCCACGGCTATCACTACGAGAGTCACGACGATTATCTCTACCACCTCGGTCATTACGATCTCGGCTGTTTCTGTCGCGACTATTATCACGAGTATCACGACGCGGTTTAGGATCTTCTTTCGGCTGTAGTGGTTGCTTTAACTGTTTTTGATATAACAAAGCTGCGGCTAAATCAGTCATTGACAGCTCAGACTCTGCAGCCATGGCTTCAATAATTTCGCGCATACTAGTTAAATCTTTATCACTGACAATAGTCGAAATTTCAACACGAGCACGTTCAATACGTTTTTTACCAAGTTCTTCAATATTTGGTAACTCATACATATTCACTGTGCCAGAGGTTAAACGCTCATAGTGACGTAATGAATACATTTCACGAGGACGAACAAATGAGATTGCTGTGCCTTCACGACCTGCACGTCCGGTACGACCAATGCGATGCACATACGCTTCGTTATCACCAGGCAAGTCATAGTTAATTACATGAGAAATACGTGGGATATCTAAGCCACGGGCAACAACATCGGTTGCTACTAAGATAGAAGATTGACCCGACTTCATTTGAGTAATACAACGTTCACGTTGTACTTGGTTCATATCACCATTTAAGGCTAGTGCAGGATAACCAGCACGCTCTAACTTTTCAGCAATATCAACGGTATCATTTCGTGTACGAACAAAAACAATCATGGCATCAAATTCAACAGTTTCAGCAATACGCTCCAATGCCGTCATTTTGCTAATACCGCTTACTTTCCATGCGTACTGAGTAATATTTGCTTTGGATTTTTTTAATGCTGCAATTTTTATATGCTCCGGATCTTTTAAGAAACGGTTAGCAATTTTTCTGATTGCTTGTGGCATAGTTGCCGAGAACAAACACATTTGTGTAGTTTTTGGTAAATGGTCTAAAATCCACTGGATATCTTCTAAGAAACCCATGTTTAACATTTCATCGGCTTCATCTAATACACAAACGCGTAAGTCATCTAATTTTAAGCTTTTACGACGTAAATGGTCCATTAAACGACCTGGAGTGCCGACAACAACTTGTGCGCCACGCTCTAGTTGTTGAAATTGTGGTCCATAGGATTGACCACCATATAAGGTAGCAACACGTAAACCTTGCATGTTTTTACCGAAAGATTCTATGGCTTCAGCAACTTGCATTGCTAATTCACGTGTTGGTGCTAAAACCATCAATTGTGGTTTTTTAATTGAAGTATCTATTTTTGCTAGTGCAGGTAAGCCAAAAGCAGCTGTTTTACCTGTACCTGTTTGCGCTTCACCTAAAACATCTTTACCAGCTAAAAGCGGAGGAATAGTTTGTGCTTGAATATCAGTTGCTGAAGTGAAGCCGATAGACGTTATCGCAGATAATAAATCTTCAGGTAAACCTAAAGAATCAAATGTAACAGCTTCAGTATTTTCGGTATTTTCGGGATTGCTTTGATCGGTCATAATAAATGTTCATCTTCTCAAGGCAGGCATATTACTTGGGAGCAATATTAAAAATCAATCACCAAGAGGCCGCCAAATTAACGGTTGTTAATTAGCTGCACTTTTATAGCATTTGATTTAAATTGCTAAGTCTTAACCTGCGTAAATATACGAGGAAACCACCAGGAAGACTTTAGGCATATAGCGTGCTCTTGACGCTATATTTCTTGCTAATTCTAGGGGCGAATTAGCTGGGCAAGTCTATTGGGCGGTAAAACCCCACTCATCTCGATATACTTATACCTTTGTTTAACTATTTGATAATTAGTATAAGTAAGCCGTCGGACTAACTTAAGGTAAAAAACATTCACCTTGTTATCGAGGCGCGCATTATACAGAGAACGACAGAATTAACAAGAACTTTATAAAATAACGTCTTGATATAGGTTGGGGTATTTGATTTTGTGTGAATTAAATAGAAACGTTCTTAATGCCTGCCGACCTTGTTGTAAGTCTGTAAATTTAGCGGCAACAACATTTTCTTCATGTTGAACCAAGTCAAGTTCGAGTTTAGCGGCTCTTCGCCCGCTAAACTCATTTCTAATGAAGCCTGCTGTAAATCTAAGTTCTTACCCTCGGAGCTAGCCATTTTTAACGTTAACCCAGTGGCAGAAAGTGACATCAATTATTTCGGAGGTAGCTAACTTAGGTGAGAACTCACCTAAGTTATTCAGTGAGAGCGAGACAGGAAACCATAATTGATAGTGACTAATTTCGGCTAATAGTGTTAATTTACTGCCAACTAACACTTGTTTTAACGATTGTGGCACCTCAGTTTGCATACTAAGCTGGTGTTCTGTACCCGTCACCATGCAATCAGTTGATGTTTTAGTAAAAATATTATTGAAAAAATCCAGTTCTTCCGTCGAAAATTCCATTTAAATGTTATACCGCAGGTTTGGTTTGGTTAGGTTAGGTTAGGTTAAACACCATAACAAAAACCTGGACGCAGTGTAATTATTGAGCTACCAGAGCTTATATTTACACCTATCAATGGATACAAATAATAGCCTATGTTCCATGATACTGTGGTCCACATGGTAACTATATAATTTTATGTTGCGTGTTGCTGAAGTGGTAAAAGCGAGCTTCACCAGCATGAAGGTAATGGATATACCTGATTAGACAGTACAGGAACATACTGTCCTAATGCTTGTGTAGAGCCCCATGACGGGATTATGTTCAGGACGAACGGTATATCGCGGTGACAGGATGTCAAAGAGCGTATACGCATCTCGCTTGTTTACTCAGCAACACTCAACTACAACAGAGTCAGATAAGATGACTCTTCGGCGCCATTTATTCCTCAGCACCATTAAGTAAATCGGCAAAATTTTGGAGTTTATCAAGGGCTAAACCATGAATAGATTTACGTGGATAGCGCCCGGTTCGACTAATAACACCGGCATCAACTTTCATTAAGAGTTCCAGCGCTTGATCAATAGTTTCAACGGCATAGATGGAAAATTCACCGCGAGAAACCGCCGCTATCACCTCATCATTAAGCATTAAATTAATAACATTGGTTTGTGGAATGATGACCCCTTGCTTTCCGGTTAAACCTTTGTCTTGGCACAACTGGAAGAAACCTTCTATTTTCTCATTAACACCGCCAATAGATTGCACTTCACCATGTTGATTAATTGATCCTGTTATCGCTAGGCTTTGATCTATCGGTAATAAGGTAATGGCAGAGATAAGTGCACAAAGTTCAGCCATAGAAGCACTATCACCATCAATATGGCCATAGGATTGTTCTATGGCAATATTAGCGGAAATATTTACCGCAAATGTTTGCCCGTATTTATGGCCTAAATATCCTGTTAACAGTAAAACCCCTTTTGAATGAATAGATTTGCCTAAGTCTACCTCTCCCTCAATATCGGTTACGCCTTCACTACCCGCATATACGGTTGCGGTTATACGGGCTGGGGTACCAAAAACACTATCACCTATTTCTAAGACAGTTAAACCATTTACCTTAGCTAGGCATTCCCCTTCGGTATTAATTAAAACTTGCCGCTCTTTAATTTCACTGAGCCAGGTTTCACTGATTCGACCAATACGACGTTTTTTAGCCGCTTGTGCCAAAGCAATATGCTGTGCGGTTAAATTCCCCGTAGCACCTTGCTGTTGCCAGCAATAATTTGCTTCATCGAGTAAATCATTTACTTGCACTATATTGGCTGAAATTTTGTGTTTATGTTCACCGCGTCTTAGCGCATAACGAACCAACTCTAATACCGCTTCATTACTAACCTCGGGGTAATTATATTGCTTAGCACGTCGCCTTATTAAACGACCAAAAGCAATTAAATTACTATCCGTTTTATCGAGATGGCGATCAAAATCAGCTAACACCCGAAAAAGTTCAGTAAACTCCTGATCATAATCTTGTAAGGTATAATAAATTTCAGCATCACCAAGTAGTACCACTTTAACTTGCAGGGGGATTTTTTCTGGCTGCAAGCTATAGCCATTTGGCTGACTAAGGTCTGAATAAGGATTCTCAATGGTAATTTGCTGAGTTTTCAAGGCAAGTTTCAAGCGCGACCACACCATAGGTTGGCTTAATACTTTATCGGCATCTAATAATAAATAACCGCCATTAGCCTTATGTAAAGCACCAGGTCTGATTAAACGATAACTGGTATAACTACTGCCTTGAAAGCTGGCAAAATCAACATGACCAAATAGGTTTTGATAGCTTGGGTTTTGCTCATAAATGACCGGAGCGCCTTGAGATTCATCGCGAGGTACAAGTAAATTGGGCAAAAAACGCTCCACCATCAATTTGCGTAACTCTTTATCTGTTGGTGCATCATCAGATTCGCTGACTAAAATCTCTAATACCACATCCACTACATGGTTTTTTACTGTCTCTAAATATTTTAATACATCTTGATTATTACTAAATGATTTTTCCAATTCAGTTAAATAAGGTTTAATGGCTTTTTCAGCGGTGTCATTTTTAAGTTTTCTTAATTGATCAAAAGACAGTCGCTTCCACAGTGGTAATTCTAATAATTGCTCAGAAAGAACATTCTCTAATACGCTCAGTAGTTGATAAAACTTGGTTCGTTCCGTTTCCTTTAAATTAGCAAATTCTTTATCACTTAAGGGTTTACCGTCAACCAAAGGCGAGAAGCCCAATTCGCCATTTTCTTCATATAAAACCACGTTATCTTTTAAGGCCGCTTCTTCCACAATACTAATGGCTTGGTCGTATTTTTTATTAAATTCCCTATCAATGGCTGATTTTTGTCTTTGGTAACCCGGGTTATCAAAAACATCAGGGAATAAACTGAGTAAACCATCAATAAACTTATTCATGCTGAATAATAGTTGCTTGCCATCGCCTGGTTTAAGGGACAAGGTTAATGGAATATGGCTTTCCTCAAAGTTATTGGTGTAGCACCATTCATCAGGTGCCTTTTTCTCAGTGGCCAGCGAAGTTAACATTTGTTTAATTAATGTTTGTCGCCCCGTGCCGTGTTCACCCATAGCAAAAACATTAAAACCTATGGTCGACATTGATAAACCGAATGCTAAGGCCTCTTTGGCCCGTTCATGGCCAACAAAGCCTTGTGAGTCAGTATCAAGGGCGCTACTGGCTGATTTTTGATTATCGGAAAATAATGAAGCTGACAAGGGAGAGGTTAGATCATCTACCCCAATACGGGTTTGATCTGCAAGGGCAGTAAAAGTTTTAGTCATATAAATCCTTTAAAAAGCGTTATTAAATAACGAGTTTAATAAATAACATATCGACGCTAATATTTGGAAATCATTGCATCGAATTAAGGTATCGAAAATTGCGCTAGTGTACTGGCAAATATTTAGGCTAACAAGTTGATTATAAAACTAAGGGTTTAGCGGCAGACGAAAAAACTCTGTTGAGCCACAATGAACACAATCACCAATTTCACTAAAGTGCAAAATAGTTATTTTTTCATCGCATTGTTGACATTGCAGCTCGCCAAAACCAATGAAGTCACCACTTTTGTATAAACCATCATGACTAAAATCTTCAACCAGTTCAGCCCATTCTACTTGTGATTTATCGGTTAACTTAGCGAGAGTATCCCAAAGGCTTTCATTTAATAATCCCAAGTAGAGCGAATGTTTAACTTGTGAGCGATTTAATTGATAAAAGTCATGCAGATCATATTTTAAATTATCGGCAAATTGTTTCAGCTTTTCTTCAGACATAGCTTCAGCGGCATTGGCATACAACTTAGCCTGTTTAATAAATTCATCAATGTATGGCTTTTGCTCAGCTTTTACTGCGACTAACCAGTTATTGAGATTTTTATAGATATCAGCAAAGTAATCATTTTGATGTGACATTAATATTCTCCCTCACGCGTATTACTTTCACTATAGGTTCAAGTATAGGAAAAGTTGAAAGATCTGCTTGTTGTTACCCAACGAGATAAGGTATTCTACTGCGATAATCTAACATTGGTTTATTCACTATTCATGCAAATTCCCCTTGGGTAGTAAGCAAGCCGGTAACACCTTAAAAGCATTCGAGAAAACCTTAATGGAAGCCATTTATAATCATCAAGCTATTGAAGCAACAGTACAAAAATTTTGGACTGATAACAACACATTTAAAGCGACCGAAGACCCTGACAAAGAAAAGTTTTATTGTTTAGCTATGTTCCCTTACCCAAGTGGTCGGTTACACATGGGACATGTGCGTAATTACAGCTTAGGTGATGTTATTTCTCGCTACCAACGTATGCAGGGCAAAAATGTCATGCAACCTATGGGCTGGGATGCTTTTGGCTTACCTGCTGAAAATGCGGCTATTAAAAATAATACCGCGCCAGGAAAATGGACCTACGAAAATATTGATTATATGCGTAATCAATTAAAATCACTTGGTTTTGCTTATGATTGGAGCCGAGAATTAACGACCTGTAAGCCAGATTACTATCGTTGGGAACAATGGTTTTTTACCAAACTTTTTGAGAAAGGCTTGGTATATAAGAAAAATTCTACCGTCAATTGGGATCCCGTTGATCAAACTGTGCTAGCAAACGAGCAAGTGATTGACGGTCGTGGTTGGCGTTCAGGCGCTCTGGTCGAGCGTAAAGAAATTCCACAATGGTTTATCAAAATTACCGATTACGCCGAAGAATTACTCGATGATTTAGATCAGTTAACCGAATGGCCTGAGCAAGTAAAAACCATGCAACGTAACTGGATTGGTCGCTCGCAAGGTGTTGAGATGACTTTTGTGCTTGCAGATTCAACAGAAAGTTTTGATATTTACACCACACGACCTGATACCTTAATGGGTGTTACCTATGTAGCGCTCGCCGCGCAGCATCCATTAGCGCTAGCAGCAGCAAAAGATAATGCCGATTTAGCGGCTTTTATTGATGAATGTAAAAACAGTAAAACCACTGAAGCCGACATGGCCACAATGGAAAAGAAAGGTGTCGATACCGGTCTTAAAGCTATTCACCCTATTACCGGTAAGTTAGTGCCTGTTTGGGCGGCTAACTTTGTCTTAATGGATTATGGCTCAGGTGCCGTTATGTCAGTACCCGGTCATGATCAACGCGATTATGAGTTTGCCACTAAATATGGCTTGGCCATAGAGCAAGTGATTGCCGGTCAAGAGTCTGATGATATTAGTAAAGCCGCTATCACAGAAAAATCGACTTTAATAAATTCTGGTGAGTTCGATGGTTTAGATTTTGAACAAGCATTTAAAGCCATTAGCGATAAATTGACCCGTGAAAATAAAGGTAAAGTTACCACAAAATACCGTTTGCGTGACTGGGGCGTTTCTCGTCAACGTTATTGGGGTACACCAATCCCAATGATTAACCTAGCAAACGGTGAATCAGTGCCCGTACCTGAAGATCAATTACCGGTAATCTTACCCGAAGATGTGGTAATGGATGGCGTGACCTCGCCGATTAAAGATGATGCAGAGTGGGCAAAAACCACCTATAACGGCGAAGAAGCCTTACGCGAAACAGATACCTTTGACACCTTTATGGAGTCTTCTTGGTATTACGCCCGTTATTGTTCACCCAATGACAATAGCCAAATGATTGACCCGGTTAAAGCGAATTATTGGTTACCGGTAGATCAATATATCGGTGGTATTGAACATGCTATCTTGCATTTACTTTATTCACGATTTTTCCATAAATTATTACGCGATGTCGGCTTAGTTAACTGTGACGAACCTTATAAAAAGTTGTTATGCCAAGGCATGGTATTAGCTGAAACTTATTACCGTGAAGCTGACAACGGCGCGAAGGATTGGATTGCACCAACAGATGTTGAAGTATTAGAGCGTGACGATAAAGGTCATGTTACTTTAGCAATAAGTAAACTTGATGGTCTGCCAGTATTATCTGCTGGCATGAGCAAGATGTCTAAATCAAAAAATAACGGTATTGACCCACAAAAAGTGATTGAAAAATACGGTGCTGATACGGTGCGTTTATTTATCATGTTCACTTCACCACCAGAGCAAACTTTAGAATGGTCTGATGCCGGTGTCGAAGGCGCGTATCGTTTTGTTAAACGTGTTTATAAATTAGCCCATGATTTCGTTGAAATGACCACTTATACCCCCGTGGCTGATATTACTGGCTTAACCTTAAACAGTGACCAGAAGAAGTTACGTCGTGAGTTACATAAAACCATTGCTAAAGTAACCGATGATATAGGTCGTCGTAATACCTTTAACACAGCTATTGCTGCCATCATGGAGTTAATGAATCACTTAGGCAAAGCTAAACTTGAAAGCGCTGAAGATAAAGCGGTAATGCAAGAAGCTATTCGTGCTGTCGTGTTAATGCTAACACCTATCACCCCGCATGTATGTCATCACTTATGGCAAACGGTTGGCGGTAGCGACTTACATGTTGAAGATGTCAGCTGGCCAGTCGTTGACCAAAGTGCTCTCGTTGAAGATGAAAAATTGATTGTGGTACAAGTGAACGGCAAATTACGGGCAAAAATCACCGTTGCTATTGATGCCAGTAAAGAAGAGGTTGAAGCACTGGGTTTAAATGATGTAAACGTGTTGAAATTTACCACGGGTAAAACGGTACGAAAAGTTATTTATATCCCAGGTAAGTTACTTAATATTGTCGCTAATTAACGTGGTAAATACCCAATGACTAAATTAAGCCTTGTCATTAAAAGCTTAACCTTTAGAAAATTAGCTATCGCTCTGTTAACCACAAGCTTATTGTCTGCTTGTGGTTTTCAACTTCGCGGTGATTATTTACTCGACGATGAGTTGCAAACACTTTACCTTAGTTCCAGTGATGTTCACGGTGAGTTGACTCGGTTAGTTAAACTCAGTTTAACACGCAACCAAGTTCAGGTATTAAAGCACTCTAAAACTGACATTCCTGAATTACGTATTCTTACTGATAAATTAGATAGACGGACGTTATCGGTATTTTCTAACGGTCAGGTGGCAGAATATGAATTGATTTATTCAGTGCATTATCAAGTACGCTTTACTGGCGAAGATGCGCTAGATTTTCGCTTTGAACTCTATCGCGATTATCAAGACGATCCTAACCTCGCCCTAGCAAAAAGCCGCGAGTTATCATTATTGTTAAGTGAAATGAGAACATCAGCGGCCGATAAAATACTACGTGATTTAGCAAGAATCCAACGCTAGTTATTCGCAAAGCGCTTTTGTTAAAAAAAGCCAGTTACTGTAAAACTTACCTAGGGTATTTATGAAAATTTACCATAACCAGCTAGACAATACCTTACGACAGGGATTCAAACCTGTTTGGTTGGTTTTTGGTGATGAACCTTGGCAAAAAGATAACAGCCTAGCGGTTATTAAAGCTCATGCAAAAAAACAAGGTTTTAGTGAAGTTATTCGTTTTAGCAGTGACGCCAGCTTTGACTGGCAACAATTACTTGATGAGTATCAAGCGTTAAGTCTTTTTGCCAGTCAACGTATCATTGAAGTGGAGTTAACTACGGTAAAAGTAGGCGATTCAGGTAATAAAGCCTTATTAGCTTTAGCGGAACGATTAACACAAGACTTCACGGGTGCCCATGCCCCACAAGATGTAATGTTCATATTTCATGGCGCAAAACTTGATGCGGCGAGTGCTAATCGAAAGTGGTTTAAGAGTCTATCGCAATTAGGCTGCTATTTACCCTTGTATGATATTGAGTTAAAAGCCATGCCGCAATGGTTGAATAATCAAACCAGACAGCGACAAGTTAATATATCTAGCGAGTTAAACGCGCTACTTATTGAACTGTATGAAGGTAATTTACTCGCCCTTGCCCAAGAGCTAGATAAACTTGCTTTATTATTTGGCTCACAGCCCATCAGCATTGAGCAAGCCGAGCCGTTAATACTAAAACAAGCAAAGTTTAACCCCTTTCAAGTTATCGATGCCTTACTTAGAGGGGATTGCGCAAAATGTATCGTTATGCTCGATCAACTGCAGCAAGAAGGCATGGCACCCGCACAATTAATTTGGGTTTTCCATAAAGAAATAAACCAACTCTACAGCATGCTAAATCAATTAGCTCAAGGTGAGAGTCTTGCTAATATTTATAAAGAATTTCGTATTTGGGACAAGCGAAAACCCTTGTACCAGCATGCCTTAACTCACATCAAACTTGATAACATAAAGCGTGCCATGAGTCGTATTGCAGATATAGACCTATTAAGTAAAACCAGCAGCGAATTTAATATTTTTATCTTGTTGGCTGACTTGTGTATCACTGTGTACCACGGCGAAAAGACTGCCGCCTTTAGCCTGAACTATGGCTAATAACTGATGACTAGTGACATGAGTTCAGCAACGCCTGCTATGACTAAGGGTATAGGTATTTTAGGCGGTACTTTTGATCCAATTCACTTGGGGCACACTCAATCAGCGCAAGCGGTTGCCAATGAGCTGGGCTTAACTAAGATACTGTTAATTCCTGCCCATATTCCCCCTCATAAAGCCTCAGCAGATCTAGTGCCCAGTGCCAGTGCTGAGCAACGCGCCGCTATGGTGGAAATTGCTTGCCTAGACAGTAGGCTATTTAGCTGTGATCAACGAGAATTAAAACGTGCTGGCCACTCTTACACTGTTGAGACTCTGAAAGAGTTAAAGCTACAGTACCCTGAGCAGCCTATTTATTTTATAATAGGTATGGACTCACTGATGAGCTTTACCTCCTGGTATCAATATCAGCACATATTAACCCTTTGTCACCTAGTGGTTAATACCCGCCCTAACTATCCCATGGCACAGTTTAATGAGGCCACAAAAAAATTGCTCACTAATTATCAAACAACTGATATTGCACAGTTATCTCGTAATAATTGTGGTAATATTTTTTTTGCCCAAGCGAATTATGTTGATATTTCATCAACACAAATTCGTCAACGTTTGGCGCAACAACAAAGTTGTCAGCAGCAGCTACTACCGGTAATAGCAGAATTTATTCACAAAAATAAGCTTTACCGTTAACCCTGAGCGTAAAAAGTGTTAATATTGCAATATTATGTATTGTTGCTCGTAAAGAGCAGCCCAAACGTTACGATTAACGATAGGAATAACACCTTGCAAACTGAACAACTTAAAGCATTTGTCATAAAAACACTTGAAGACATGAAAGGCAGAGATATCATCGCTCTTAATATTAGCGACAAAGCAAGCTTTGCTGATTACATGATTATTTGTTCAGGTAATTCAAAACGCCATGTAAAATCTATTGCGCAATCGGTAGCTATTGAGTATCGAGCTCAAGGTCAAGAGCCGCGTGGTATGGAAGGTCACGATGTTGGCGAGTGGGCATTAGTCGACTTAGGCGATATCATTGTTCATGTGATGACGGATGAACAACGTGATAAATATAACCTAGAGCAGCTTTGGGCAGAATAGTTAACTTTTGCTTAATGAAAAGACGAGTGCCAGCTGGGTTTTAAACAAGAGGATGTACTTTCCTCTATCAACCGCCGGCTCTCGTTACTTTGTTCAGTAGCATTTCGCTCGACTCTACTTTCCAGCGAGTTAGTTTTAACCGAACAAAGAATGTAATAACCTTGTCGATGATAATAAACCCAATAATCAAAATAGATTTATGAAACTCACCTTATATGCTGTTGGCAACAAAATGCCTGCATGGGTTAGCCTAGGCTTTGCTGAATACAGCCGTCGCTTCCCCCGTGATTTAAGCTTTCATCTAGTTGAAATTCCGGCAGGCAAGCGCGGTAAAAATGCCGATATCACCCGTATCCTAGCAAAAGAAGGTGAATTGTTACTGGCGGCAATCCCCAAGGGTAACCGTATTGTCACTCTTGAAGTTGAAGGACAAGCGTGGACAACAGCAAAACTTGCCAAACAACTGCAAAGCTGGCAACTTGATAGCAGAGATGTCGCTTTACTTGTCGGTGGGCCTGAAGGTTTAGCGCCCGCTTGTATTAAAGCCTCTGAGCAAAAGTGGTCATTGTCCGCCTTAACACTACCTCACCCCATGGTGCGAATACTCATTGCAGAGAGTCTCTATCGCGCTTGGAGTGTAAATACTAACCACCCTTATCATAGAGAATAGCTTGTGTTGATGACTACCTTGGCCATACTTTTAGTAAATAGTTTTATTGTTGATAGCGTGCGCTAGTGTCTCCACGTCGTATTGTCATTCGAAATCGCTCCGCTGAAGCAAACTTATTTGCCCGACGTACTTTTATTGCTTTTGTCGGCGTGGTGCTGGTATTACTGATACTCTTTGCCAATATCTATAACTTACAAGTTGAATCTTTCGAAAAATATCAAACACGCTCAAACTCTAATCGTATCAAGCTACTGCCGGTAGCGCCAAATCGTGGTTTGATTTATGACAGAAATGGCGTATTACTTGCTGATAATAAGCCAGTCTATAGTTTAGAAGTGATAGCCGAGGATGTCGACGATATAAAAGCCAGCATAGCGCAAGTAAGCCTGTTACTAAATATCAGCGCAGACAGACAAACTAAGTTTTTCAAATCGATGAAACGCAAACGTCGTTTCAAACCCGTAGAATTGCACTCACGTTTAAGTGATCAACAAGTGGCTTTATTCTCGGTAAATCAACATAAATACCCCGGCATTTTTGTTAATGCCCGTTTAAAACGCTATTACCCTTTTGCTGATTTAACCACCCATACCTTGGGGTATGTGGCTCGTATCAATAGAAAAGATCTCAATAAATTAGAGCAATCAGGTCAGTCTGAAAACTATGCAGCCACCTATGCTATTGGCAGGTTGGGTATTGAAAGATATTATGAAAATATGCTGCATGGCACCATTGGCCATCAAGAAGTAGAGGTCAACAACCAAGGCCGAGTGATCCGCACGCTAAATTACACACCGCCTATACCGGGCAAAGACCTGACCTTGACCTTAGATATTGAATTACAAATGATAGCTAAACGTGCCTTATCAGGAAAACGTGGTGCTGTAGTTGCTATGGACCCACGAACTGGTGGCATTTTAGCCATGTATTCAAATCCAAGTTACGACGGTAATTTGTTTGTTCATGGTATTAGCACTAAAAACTATAAAAAGTTACTTGAATCAAAGGACCTACCGCTTATTAACCGCAGTGTACAAAGTGGTTATCCGCCCGCCTCTACTGTTAAGCCCTTTCTGGCGTTAACCGGTTTAGAAGAGAATGTGATCACGCCAAGCACAACCATTAATGATCCAGGCTGGTATCAGTTGGCAGGTTTACCCAATAAATATCGTGATTGGAAACCTTGGGGCCATGGTATAGTGAATCTAAGCAAAGCCATTGAGCAGTCTTGTAACATCTACTTCTATGATCTCGCCTTTAAATTAGGTATCACCAAAATCAGTAATATGATGCAACGATTTGGCTTTGGCGAGCGTACCGGCCTCGATATTCACGGAGAAAGTAAAGGTATTATGCCCAGTGTCGCTTGGAAGCGCGCCCGTTATAATCAACCTTGGTACACAGGAGAAACACTTTCAGTGGGCATTGGCCAGAGTTTTTGGACAGTAACGCCACTGCAATTAACCCAAGCATTAACAACCTTAGTAAATCATGGTGAGCGTAAAATTCCACATTTATTAAAAGCTAATACTGAGTTGATTATTGAAAGTAATGGTAATACTTATCATAAAATTATACCCGCCAACTATGAGCCCCCAGCACCTTTAGTATTAAAACAAGAAAAAAATTGGGATCTGGTGTTAAATGCCATGCATAATACCGTGCAAAAATTTGGTGCTACCGCTTACAAACCGTTTAAAGGCACTACCTATGATGCCTCAGGTAAAACTGGCTCAGCTCAGGTTGCACGTATCAAACAAGATGAAAAATATGACGCTAAAACCACATCCGAAAATAAACGTGATAACGCCATGTTTATTGCTTTCGCCCCCTTTGATAACCCTGAAATTGTCATTGCGGTAGCCATTGAAAATGTCGCGAAAGGTGGTGGTGCCACTAATGCTGCGCCAGTGGCAAGGCAGATTATGGACCAGTATTTTGGTGACAGAGTGATTACCAGCCAAGCGTCTACCATGACATACCAAATACCTGCAGCCATAGCAATGTTACCCCAAGAGGCTGACTAATGCGCAGAAACAGACAAGAGCAACAAAAAAATCACAGTTTTGCCCAGCGGCTTCATATAGATATACCCTTGTTGTTAGGTATTTTATCCTTATTAGCTTTAGGGCTTTTTCTGGTCTATAGCGCTGGCGGTCAGGAAACCGCCGTGGTTTATCGAAAAGCTCGAAGTATAGGTGTAGCTCTGGTTGGCATGTTTGTTGTCGCGCAAATTCCGCCACTGGTATATCGTAAGTGGGCGGTACCGGTTTTTGTCTTAGGTTTATTATTGCTGATCAGTGTCTTACTTTTTGGTCATGTCGGTAAAGGTGCACAGCGTTGGCTTGATTTAGGTTTTATAAAGTTTCAGCCCTCTGAGATTATGAAATTGATAGTCCCTATTATGATTGCTTGGTTTGTTAGTCAAGAAAACTTACCGGTAAAAATATCAACGGTGATGCTTGCTTTTATCCTGGTACTACTACCGACATTACTTATCGCTAAGCAGCCTGATTTAGGCACATCCTTACTTATAGCGAGTTCAGGGATCTTTGTAATTTTTCTTGCTGGTGCCAGTTGGCGGTTAATTGTTTTTTGTCTTGGTTTAGCTTCGGCCTTTGCGCCTATTTTGTGGTTCTTTTTAATGAAAGGGTATCAAAAACAACGGGTTATGACCTTTCTAAATCCAGAGAAAGACCCCCTAGGCTCAGGCTACCATATTATTCAATCTAAAATAGCCATTGGCTCAGGGGGTATTGACGGTAAAGGCTGGTTACAAGGTACCCAATCACAATTAGAGTTTTTACCAGAGCGCCATACCGACTTTATCTTCTCGGTATTCAGTGAAGAGTTTGGCTTAATTGGTGTTGCCGCCCTGCTTGGCGTCTATTTATTTGTGGTAATGCGCGGTTTGTGGATTGCCGTCAATGCTCAACACGCCTTTACTAAGTTACTCGCGGGCAGCCTGACGTTAACGTTTTTTGTTTATGTTTTTGTCAACATAGGTATGGTGTCTGGCTTATTGCCTGTTGTGGGTGTGCCATTACCCTTAGTTAGTTATGGCGGTACTTCTATGGTGACATTAATGCTAGGTTTTGGCATATTAATGGCTATTAGTACCCATAGGCGTATCCATGTTTAAGCTGAGCAAGTCACCAGCCCCCTTCTTCCCTGTGCGATGAAAGTTATAAAATTGATGAACGTTATAAAATTGATGAAACTTATAAAAGTGATGAACCAACGACTGCTACTGCTCTTGTTAATATCCATGCTAACCTTGTTAAGTGCCTGCAGCTCTGGCCGCTATCAACAAAAGCATGACAGTACACCTATACGTCTACCAAGCCAAGCAGAATTGAAAGATGCTATAGCCCGCGCAGAGCCCTATAGTCGCGGCGGTAATAAAGATTATCAAGTATTTGGTAAACCTTACCAAGTATTAACCACGGCGCAAGGCTTTGAACAAACCGGCACTGCCTCTTGGTACGGGAAAAAGTTCCATGGCCACCTCACCTCCAATGGTGAAATCTATGACATGTATGCCATGAGCGCCGCCCATAAAAATTTACCTTTACCCACCTATTTAAAAGTCACCAATACCGCCAATAATAAATCGGTTATTGTCCGCGTGAACGACAGGGGTCCTTTTCATCAGTCACGTATTATTGATTTATCCTATAGTGCCGCTTATAAGCTCGACATGTTAAAAACCGGCACCGCAAACGTTAAAATAAGCGCAATTACTAATTTCGATAAACAAACGGCTAAAGTTAAAGATGTCACTACTATCCAAGCAACATCTCAAGTCATAGTAAGTCCAGCCATTAAGGAAAAGCCAGTCAGCCCAAACACACCAGATAACATGGGCATTGCCACACCTTTTATTCAAGTATTGGCAACCCGCAACATAGAATTAGCTAGCCGCACAGCCAAGCTGCTAAAAAGTCAATACAAACAAGAAACTAACTATGCAGAACATCAAGGACTTTATCGTATTCAACTTGGACCTATTAGCGATCTTGCCACGTTAAATGCGCTTTTATTGGCCTTAAAACAAAATGGCTACCCTAATGCTTATCCAAGAACCTCGCCATAACAAAGCTAAAAAGAAGCTAAAAAGAAGCCAGCAGCAGTATCTACAACAAAAGCTTATAAATCTTGTTACATTTATAAGCTTTTATCGGCGAAATTATTGATAATATCGGTTTTTTTCCCGTAGCCAAGTTTTTTATAAGTGGTATACTTTCGTTCAGTTGCTTTCCCTTACTTTTCACACACGACTAACACTATGACTAAAACAACAAAACTTTCTGGCAAATATAGCGCCAACAATTTATTTACCTTTTTCAGTGGCGCTGTTTTTAGCGCGGCCGTTATTCTTACACCAACGGCTTATGCCCTTACCATTATCCCCGACGCGCCACAAATTAATGCCAAAGGTTTTATCTTAATTGATTACACCACAGGTAAAATTATTGCTGAAGAAAATGCAGATACTCTGTTAGCGCCAGCAAGTTTAACCAAAATAATGACCAGTTACATTATTGGTAAAGAGCTTCAAAACGGTAATATTAAAAACACTGACAAAGTGTTGATCAGTGAAAAGGCTTGGGCGAAAAAATTCCCTGACTCCTCCAAGATGTTTATCGAAGTGGGTACTGAAGTAACGGTTAGCTTATTAAACCAAGGGATAATCGTTGCCTCGGGTAATGATGCTTGTGTTGCTATGGCTGAGCATATTGCCGGCAGTGAAAGTGCTTTTACTGATTTAATGAATGCCCATGCCCAGCAACTTGGTATGACCAACAGCTTCTTTGAAAATAGTCACGGTTTAGACAGCGACTCACATATGACTACGCCTAGAGATATGGCAACACTAGCTATCGCGCTGATCCGCGATGTGCCAGAAGAGTATGCGATATATAAACAAAAATCTTTCACCTATAACAATATCAAACAGTATAACCGCAATGGTTTATTGTGGGATAAAAGCTTAAACGTTGACGGTATGAAAACCGGTCACACTTCAAATGCTGGCTACAGTTTAGTGACCTCAGCAACTAAAGGCGATATGCGTTTAGTTACCGTTGTTATGGGCACGGCAAGTGAGCGAGCACGAAAAGTAGAAAGTAAGAAATTATTAAATTATGGTTTCCGCTTTTTTGAAACCATAACACCTTACAAAGCTGGTGAAATATTTATTTCTAACCGTGTTTGGATGGGCGACAAAGAGAATGTTGACTTAGGTATTCTCTATGATACCCCGATCACTATTCCTCGCGGCCAACGTAAAAATTTAAAAGCAAACTTTGAGTTAAACCAACAATTAACAGCGCCATTAGCTAAAGGCACGGTAGTTGGTACTTTATTTTTACAACTCAATGATAAAGATATAGCACAATACCCTCTGGTAACACTTGAGGAAGTAAATGAAGGCAGCCTAATTAGTCGTTTGGTTGACTATGTGAAACTACAGTTTGCTAATTAATTAGCATTCATTATGGTAAATAATCAATGCATAAAAAAGCCTCTTTATTGAGGTTTTTTTGTTTTTAGCAAGCAAAAATCGCCGCCCTTAAACACGACTAATACTGCCCTAGCAACAAAACATATAAGGCAGAGAATAAAAACAATATCAGCACATGATAATTGATGATAAAATGGCGCTAAAGTAAAAACCTCGCTAGATAAAGAAGTAAATGACCATGAAAACCCATTTTGACGAATTATTAGAGTTCCCAACGGTATTAAATTTTAAAGTGATGGGCCTTGCCTGTGACGAATTACCGGACTTGATCATTGCCGAACTACAAAAACACACACCCGGAGATTACTCTCCCAAAATAAAAACCAGTTCCAAAGGTACTTATCATGCGGTTTCTATTGCGGTAACCGTTACCAGTAAAGAGCACATTGAAACTATCTATAAAACCTTAATGGCTATTGAACAAGTACGGTACGTTTTATAACCCCCCTTTAACGCTATCAGTTTTCAACACCCTAGATTAACGAGGTTTGCCCAGTGCAGTCAAATTCAACAGTCGAGCGAGACATTATTAACCTTGCCGACTCATTAGTCATCCGACAATTAGATACCATGGATTACAAGCAAGTTTGGCATGCCATGAAAAGCTTTACCGATAATCGTGATGACAGCATTGCTGATGAATTATGGTTAGTAGAACACCCTGCTGTTTTTACCCAAGGGCAAGCTGGCAAAGACGAACATTTGTTACTACCTGGCGATATTGAAGTAGTAAAAGTAGACCGTGGCGGTCAAGTCACTTATCACGGTCCAGGTCAGCTCGTTATTTATTGTATGATTAACCTGCGCCGTAAGAAAATAGGCATAAGACAGTTAGTCACTTTGATCGAAACCAGTATTGTCTCGGCTTTGTCGGATTATAATATTGCCGCTTATGCCAAAGCCGACGCACCGGGTGTATATGTTGATGAGAAAAAAGTTGCCTCCTTAGGTTTAAGAGTACGCAAAGGCTGCTCTTTTCATGGCTTAGCCATCAATGTGAATATGGATTTATCACCTTTTTTACGAATTAACCCCTGTGGTTATGCCGGTCTAGAAATGATACAAACTGCTGATTTACAAGGCCCACAAGATACCGCTAGTGCAAGTACTGCGTTAGTGAAACATTTAATAAACTTACTTGAAGCTAATAATGTTAGTTATCAAAGCGGTTTACCAAACGAGAATAACACGCATCATGAGTAGTGATTTAACCTCAGTAACAAAAACAGCCAATCGTGCCGCCGGCGAAAAATTTCGCGATGCCGATAAATTAGCTCACATTCCAATTAAAGTAGTTAGCTCAACAAAAGCGACTATGTTACGTAAACCAAGTTGGTTACGTATCAAGTTACCTCGCTCTAGTGAACGTATTGATGCCATCAAAGCTAATTTACGTAAACACGATCTACACTCGGTCTGTGAAGAAGCATCATGCCCCAACTTAGCAGAATGTTTTAATAACGGTACGGCTACCTTTATGATTTTAGGTGATCTATGTACCAGACGTTGCCCATTTTGTGATGTTGGCCATGGCCGCCCACTACCGCCCAACAAAGATGAACCGAAAAAACTTGCCAATAGTTTAAAAGATATGGGCTTAAAATATGTGGTTATCACCTCGGTAGATAGAGATGATTTACGAGATGGCGGCGCTCAACAATTTGCCGACTGTGTTAGAGAAATTAGTAAACAAGCACCCAATACCAAAATAGAAATTTTAGTACCTGATTTTCGTGGTCGTATGGACCGAGCGCTTGAAATCCTTAATCAACATCCCCCCCATGTGTTTAACCACAACATGGAAACTGCGCCACGCCTTTATACTAAGGTACGCCCAGGCGCCAACTATCAATGGTCGCTAGACCTATTAAAACGTTTTGGTGAAGCAAATCCAAGTGTTACCACTAAATCAGGTTTAATGGTCGGTTTAGGTGAAACTAACGATGAAATTTTAGAAGTAATGCAAGACTTACGCAACCATGGTGTAACTATGTTAACCATTGGTCAGTATCTGCAACCGAGTAAAGATCATTTAGCGGTTGAGCGTTATGTTCACCCTGACGATTTTGCCATGTTTGAACGCGCCGCACACAAAATGGGCTTTGAACATGCGGCTTGTGGTCCACTTGTTCGCTCAAGCTACCATGCTGATAAACAAGCGGCCGGTGAAGAAGTAAAATAACCTTATTCACTTTAGTTAGTCAGTTAGTTAGTCAGTAACTTAACGTTAAATATTAACAGCCAGTATCACTACTGGCTTTTTTATGTTTACACCTTTGCTACGTTCACCTGCGGGCGCAGAGCTGATGCTGCCTTTATGGCGTAGCCTGCAGCAGCCCAATCAAAGTCATTAATAGCCTAAAAACCGTGGGCTACTGGGCTAACACTGAGCTGGGTACAATCTTAGTCAGCACGCCTTTTAGTGTATTGATGCCATGGTACCAGCAGGAATTTTATCAGCATATAAGGATCTATGCTGGCAGATCAGCATACTTCAACATCAGTGTTGCTCACTAGCTTGACGGTTTAGCTTAGGATTTTTTGGATAGAACTTATCTGGCATGCTACTAATATGTTCAAAAAACCGGGTGTCTTTATAAGGTAATTTCATAAAGCCCGAAATACCAATACCATCGATAGTAGGTAATAAGGTTAAAATTTTCGCCAAACAGGCTTTAAATTCAGCTTCTTTTTCATGGTTTAGCAGCATTAAATAACTATGGATTTTTAAATGTTTGGGCAAAACTTCAAAGATAATACAACCGGTATGATGAATTAAGTTCAACCTGGCTAAAACCGTCATTAACTCATCGGGTAGATATAAGTATTCATCGGGATCTTTACCATCCTCAAAATAGGAGTGCAATCGGGTTATATCATCAACATCAGCGACATCACTTACTTCAAAGGGTAGTTCTTGGCTACTGTCCGCAATAAAAGGCTGACTTTCACTCAGCCGCTCAACATGCAAAGTATTACGGGCATTAAATAAACAACTTTTAAAGACCCCGATACGAAATATACCTTGCGCCAAATAAATAATATTGTTTACCGCACTGGTAAATGAAGCTTTCAGTGTTTCATCAAATAAGGTTAAATTAGAGTCAATGTAAACCCCCTCTTTGGCCCAACGAATGGCAATGCCACCAACCACAGGGAAATTACCTAGCCGGCTTAACGCCGCGATAAACGCTTTTTCATTATCACCCATGCCCATAAGGTAATTTTTATAGTATTTATCCAATTGAGCATCATCAATATCCGCTAAACTATCATGACCGCTTTGCTCTCGTAAAAATGACTTGCGCGAGCCATACACTACCGTATCAATGTGCTCTCTCTGAGGTTTTACCCAAATAGGTATCTGGGCAATGGCGGCAATTTTTGTCGGTTTATCTGCCAAGACAACTTGTTTGAGGTAGTTGAGGTTATTAAAAAAGTAATCCCCTGCTTGGTTGCGCAGCTTTTTATCGTCACTTAACATACCCGTTAACACTTGCGCCAATAACTTAGGTAAACCTAAGGCATTTGGCGGTATCACTTTGATACCATATCGGCATGATTGCCCTGACGCTAGTGCATACAAGGTTGCCGCTAAGCCTTGCTCATCAAAACGAGGGCTAGATAATTCGCCCTTAAGTTGCTCTGGCCCAATAAAATAGACATCGCCTAAACGGGCGTTACTATGTTGTAAATCACTGCTCATCAGCTCCATCACGTTAGTGCTTGTACTTTGCTGATGACAATCAAGTTGTGCACTCACTGATGAGCCCCAATCAATGAGTTGTACCTTGCCGGTATTTTCATCATAAACCAAGTTAGAAGGCTTGATATCGCCATGAACAATGGGTTTTAGCTGCCTATGATTATTTTCTGCCCGTAAATACAGCAATATATCGGCCAATTGTAAGGCAATACTAACCACCAACTCAGGCGATAAAGGGCCAACTTGTAAAGATAATTGTTCTAAATCTATGCCTGGGGCCCGAGTCATCTGCAAAATAGATTGGCGTTTAATTTTTTGGTAGTCAATCACATGAGGGATTTGTGGGTGTTTAAGCTGACCTTGAATATCGGCTTCTTCAGCTAAACGGTCTTGCACATGTTGAGGCAAATTAATGCGCGAGAATTTAAAGACAACCGGCTGTGTTTGCTCAACAGAGCCTTTACGCTTAATAGCCGAAAAAACAAAGCCATACGCCCCTTTACCTAACAGAGCAACGTCCTCAAAGCCGAGTTGTTTTAATTGCTGCTGGCAAAGTTCCACCCATTGTTTTAACTTAGTCGCGTCTTTATGACTGAGTAAGTAAATGGATTGCTCTTGAGCAATGTAGAAATGCTGTAATTTTTTATTGGTCACTTTTATTTGCCATTTATATTTACTACTTATATTTACTACAGGGATGTCTCTACTTAAAGGGGTAGTTACGGTTTAAATAACAAGTACCGGGCTGACGGTTTATCAAGCTCGCTCAGCGCTCATCGAATATCATGCTGCCTTAACTTCATCGCAATTTTATTGTGTGATACTTTTAAACGCTCTGCTAGTTTACGCGTCGTTGGAAATAAGGGGTAAAAATGCCCGAGTAATTTAGCTTCAAAATCTGCTTGTGCACTTGACCAATCTTTAACATCTTCCATAGCTAGCTTACCGCCTTGTTCCCTATTACCTGCATGACTATGACCTGCATGTTTTGTGAGTACAGGTAACAATTCCTCAACACAAATATCACCACCATTACTTAAGGCTACCACGCTAAATAAAACATTTTGCAATTGCCTGATATTACCTGGCCAAGCAAAGCTCTGTAATAAGGCCAGTGCCGAAGCGGTAAGTTTAGGTTTAGCACGCTTACTTGGTTGACTATGACTGACTTGTTTGGCGGCATTGTCAATAAATAAGTTGGCTAATAAGCTCATATCAGCAATGCGATCGCGCAGGGGGGGCAGCTCAATACTGAGTACATTTAACCGATAATAGAGATCTTCTCGAAAGGTTTTTTGGCTAATCAACTTGGCTAAATTTTGGTGAGTAGCACTGATAATACGAATATTGGCGATCAACTCCTTTGTCCCGCCCACACGGCGATAAGTCAGATCTTGTAAAAAACGTAATAGCTTAGCTTGTAAATAGGGTGACATTTCAGCAATTTCATCTAAAAATAAACAGCCGCCTTCCGCCAACTCAACTAAGCCTGGTTTACCGCCTTTTTGTGCGCCAGTAAAGGCACCACTTTCATAACCAAACAGTTCACTTTCTAATAAATGTTCCGGTAATGCCGAACAATTAATCGCTAAAAACGGCGCTTTAGCTCTTGAACTCGCCTGATGTAAAGCCCGAGCAATTAATTCCTTGCCAGTACCTGTTTCACCGCTGATTAATACCGGTAAATCTAAGGCAGCAAAGCGCTCTCCTTGGGCCTTAATTAAACGGATACTTTTTGATTGACCAATAATATTATCAAAACTGTGCTCTTGATGGCTTTGCATTAACGATATTTGTCGTCCTACGGTATTCATAGAGCGCAGCAGTAAGACCGAGCCGTTGACTTCTTTGCCTTTATTAGCTGTCGAGTTCGTGGCGGAATTCGATAACACTGGGCTTATATCAAGAATGTAGGCTTTTCCTTGAATGGTAATGGCCTGGCTCGTTGCGGTATTCGTCAGCATGGCGCTACTAATTTGCTCTATATAGGTGTTAATAGGTTTGCCTAAGTAATCCGTAGCCATAAAATCAGGCTTAACGCCCGTGGCTGGTGGCATAAGTTTATGGCTGGCCTTATTCATCGCTAAAATAAGCCCCTGACTATCAACATCAATGATAGGCTCTGGCATTTTGTCTAATAATGCTTGTAAGTGATTGGCTCGCTGCTCGCTAGGTAGCAAGTTAATTAACTCGACACTTATCACTCCCGCGACATGAGCTAAACAACGCTTAATTTGCGCCAAACTTAGTCCATCATACTCAAGATAAAGATAGGTAAAACAGCTGGTGATTTCTACCGCTTTTAAATTCCAAGCTTGTTGGGCGAACACCGCTAATATTTCTTGTGAAATACCAATTCTGTCGCTTGATTCAATAACAATACGCATAAAAAGACATGTTAATAAATAGATCGTACTATAAATATGACACAGTAATAAAAATAGTACAAATCATAATGACTGCAGTAATAAAGGCCTGAAGCAATAATTTACCAAAATTGTCGTTAAAAATAAGTTTATTTGTAATGATAATATTACAAATAAAACCTATTTACCCTTGCGATAAATTTATCTCATTGAAAAATAAAGACTTTATTTGTTGGCAGCATAGTTGCAAGGCTAATGGCAAGAGTAAACGAGTATTAGATGCCATTGAGCAAGACTAGGTTAGCGTTATAACGGTGAACCATTCACTCCGCTTACATCGCAAACCTGTATTGACCCTGCTCATCTTGAAAGAGAATAAAACCAGATAAAACAAAATAATAATAATTACACCTTATTTAGGAAGAGAAGCTATGACCAAGTTTAAGAGCAGCAATATAGAAACTAAAGCCATTCATGCGGGCAGAATAGATGACACACAATTTGGCTCACTTGCCACGCCGTTATATCAAACTTCAACCTTTATTTTTGATAATGCTAAGCAAGGTGGCGATCGATTTTCGGGTGAAAGCGAAGGTTATATCTACACCCGTTTAGGCAACCCTACCACCCGTCAATTAGAGCAACGTGTTGCTGCCATGGAATGCATGGAAGATGCTGCTGCAACCGCAACGGGTATGGCTGCAGTTTCTGCTGCCTTATTGACCAACTTGCAAGCTGGCGATCATATGATTTCATCAAAAGCGGTTTATGGTTGTTCTTTTGCATTAATGAGTCATATGCTAAAAAAATTCAACATTGAAGTAACTTTTGTCGATATGACCGAGCCGGAAAATATCAAAGCGGCCATTAAAGAAAATACCAAGTTGATCTTTCTTGAAACGCCCATTAACCCCAACTTAGTCGTATTAGATTTAGAAAAAATCTGCGCCATTGCCAAAGAGTATAAATTATTGTCAATCGTAGATAACACCTTCCTTACCCCAGTATTACAGCAGCCAGCAAAATTTGGCGCCGATATTGTTGTCCATAGCGCCACTAAATACCTTAATGGTCATGGCGATGTTGTTGCGGGTATAGTCTGTGCTAGTTTTGAGATGATTAACGAAATCAAAATGACCACGTTGAAAGATATAGGCGCAACAATCAGTCCTCATGATGCTTGGTTGATCATCCGAGGTCTGAAAACATTACCTATTCGCATGGATAGACATTGCAGCAATGCTCAAACCGTCGCTGAGTTTTTAGAACAACACCCAATGGTGAAAGAAGTTTATTACCCAGGTCTTAAAAGCCACTCAGGGTACAAGTTCATTGGTAAACAAATGAAAGCCGCTGGTGGTGTCATTGCTTTTGAATTAAATACCGACCTCACCGGTGGCACAACCTTTATTGATGCCATGGAGCTTTTCTCCATTGCGGTGAGTTTAGGTGATGCCGAGTCATTGATTCAACACCCAGCGTCCATGACCCACTCACCTTACACACCAGAAGAGCGAGCAGAGGCTGGTATTAGCGATAGCTTAATCAGAATTTCAGTTGGCTTAGAACATGTCGACGATCTTATTGCTGATTTATCGCAAGCCTTAGCACAGGTGACTCAAGGTAAAGCCGATAATGTTACCCCTATCACTAAAACATCCAATGCTGCCTAGCTGGCATTCATGACATCTGTGCTTTAAGTACATGGATGTTATCAGTGATTAACCTCTCGAGTTAATTCAGGGGGTAGTGTTTGGATTTCTGCTAATAAAAAACCTCAATAGGCGCTGAGCCTATTGAGGTTTTAATGAATACAAATAACATTTACTACTCAAAAGAATGACTTATCTAATAAAGTGACTTACCGGTAAAACTACTTCTCCGCAAAAATCACCGCTAACTGTGGTAATAACTTATCTTTTAATGCCGTTAATTCTTCATCGGAATAAGGCGTTAATGCTTGTTGCCCCCAAATCGGTTTTGGCCATTGAGCATCGTCTTTAAAGCGCACCACATGATGGACATGCAGTTGCTCAACCACATTACCGAGCGCTGCCACATTCATTTTATCGCCGCTAAATACTTGCATAAGTAACTCACTGAGCAAACTCGACTCATTGAGTAATTGTTGCTGCTGTTGCCAATCTAGTTGGTACACTTCACTGATATCAGCTACTTTTGGCACTAAAATAAACCAAGGGTAAGCACTATCATTACACAGTAGCAACTTAGACAAAGGAAAATCGGCCAACTCAATACCATCTTTTGCCAACTGTGGATGTAGGGTAAAAAGTATCTCTTCGCTCATATCAAAACCTTATGAATCAAAATATTATAAATAAAAATATTAACGTTTGTTTTTACGACCACGACCACGAGCCGTTTTTTTAGCTTCTGTGTGTGCGTGATACAATGCGTTTATCTTCTAATTGAGTGAACAATGAGAGCGGTATGCCCTGCAATCACTCTATCTAGATAGTACAAACATTAACACTAAGTCATCATATAAAAATTTTAACGTTTGTTTTTACGACCACGACCACGAGCCGTTTTTTTAGCTTCTCGCGCCGCAATGCGTTTCTCTTCTAATTCGGCAAAGTGCAGATTCTCTGCCACTACCATATCTGGTAACTCAAAAGAAATAGGCCCTAGGGTTTTATCACGAATTTCATTGATCAGAATGACCGACGCTTTATATAAATCCACCCGACCACCACTTTTAACACAACCGCGTATTCTGCCAATGGCTTCAATGAGGTCTTCTTCATGCTCAGGTAATTCGTCAAGCTTATAGCGATCCATTAGCCGTTGAGGATAATTCTTCAGTAAGTACTCTGCGGCAAAGTAGGCAATATCGTCATGTTCAAAGGCAGTATCTTTCACCGCACCCGATACCGCTAAACGATAGCCCGAGTTTTCATTGTAAATTTTAGGCCACAACATGCCAGGTGTATCAAAAAGGTATAAACCTTCTTCAAGACGAATACGCTGCTGGCCTTTAGTTACTGCTGGTTCATTACCCACTTTAGCTTTTGCTTTACCTACTAAGGTATTGAGTAATGTGGATTTACCAACATTGGGTATACCCATTATCATGGCGTTAATTTGTTTACCTTCTTGATTTTTATTCGGCACCATTTTTCGAATTAATTTGACCAGGTTTTTTGCTACACTCGGCTGTTCCGTGGTTAAAGCAATCGCTTTTACATTATGCTGAGATTCTAAATAATCTAACCAAATTTTGGTGATTGCCGGATCGGCTAAATCACTTTTATTAAGGATCTTTATCAGTGGTTTATCACCTCGGATCTCAGTGATCATAGGGTTTTCACTACTAAAGGGTAAACGCGCATCACACACTTCAATTACCACATCTATTTGCGGTAATATCTCTTTTATTTCTTTTTGTGCTTTATGCATGTGGCCTGGAAACCAGTTAATCGCCATGAAAATCCTAATCTAGCTAATAATAATGCGCTAATTTTAACAAGTTTTTAGCCCAGGTGGCTAGCCATACTGACAATTTAGTTCAAACAAGCTATAGCAAACCACTTAAATGCCGTTCTTTGTACTGTCGAGGACTGATACCGTAGAACTTTTTGAAACATCGGCTAAAGTGACTGGTATTACTAAAACCTAAAGCAAAACATGTTTGAGTTATCTGCTGACCTTTTTTCAACAGAGTAGCGGCTTTTTTTAAGCGACGTTGGCTTTGATAAACCATCGGACTGCAGCCTAGATGCAATTTAAACGCCTGAAAAAACTTCGTCCTACTCATGCAAGCAAGCCGCGCTAAATCATCAATATTGAGGTGTTCATGTAAGTGTAATTCAATATGGTTTACCGCGGCATTTAAGCCGTTGTTATCGGGCTCTTGCTGTGAAAATGCCAAAATAAATTCACGGGTTTGTTGATGTAATAACCGAATGGTTAACTCCGATACCGCTAAAGCAACCATGGCACTGCGCTCTGGGTGGTTTTCCGTATAGATGTGCACTATACGGTTTAATACGCTTTGTGTGGCACTATTATGATGGGTATGCACCAGTTTATTATCATAGTGCCAATGACCAAAGACTTTATTAAGCGGTTGCTGCTGGTTTAACATGGCCGAAACTTGCTGCACCCTATCACTTGATATTTCAATGGCTAAACACCTTGTCGGCTGAGCAAGTTGTGCTACGGGAAAATCAATTTCTACTGAACTGCCCGGCGCCATAATAAAGGATTCATGGGGCAAAAACTCACCATGAAAGTTATCTTGCACACTATGCATCACTTTTTTACCTGTCACCATGGCACAAAAAAGTAGTTGATCAGACACTAGTTTAACTTTCGTAGCCTGTTGATAAGTATCATAAATACTTAATTCCGATTCAGGCCCAGCAAAGCTGATTTTATTTTCAACCAGTACCTTAAGTGGGTTTCTGACACTATCTATAGCTTGTCTGATCATAAAAGTTTATCCGCTAATTTGAACTAGTAGGCAAGTTTTCTGAATTTACAGCACAGTTAAGCAATCGCTTATTGACTAAGGTAAATAAACTTAGTCAAAAACACAACCATAATAACCAGCTAAATAAGCGATTACACCTCAGAGGAAATATTATGATTTATGCAAAACCTGGTGCAGAAAATGCCATAATGAACTTCAAGTCACGCTACCAAAACTTTATTGGTGGCCAATGGGTTGAACCACAAAATGGTAAATACTTTGATAATATTAGTCCGGTAAATGGTCAAATTATTTGCCAAATCCCACAATCTGATCACCTTGATATTGAACTTGCGCTTGACGCGGCACATAAAGCAAAAGATGCCTGGGGCACAACATCGGTGACTGATCGCTCAAACACGCTATTAAAAATTGCTGACCGCCTCGAACACAACTTAGAATTACTCGCCGTGGCCGAAACCTGGGATAACGGTAAACCAATAAGAGAAACATTAGCGGCTGATATTCCATTAGCCGTTGATCACTTTCGCTACTTTGCCGGTTGTTTGCGGGCCCAAGAAGGCTCTGTCGGTGAAATTGATGAACATACCGTTTCCTACCATTTTCATGAACCATTAGGGGTTGTTGGGCAAATTATTCCGTGGAACTTCCCCATTCTCATGGCTGCTTGGAAACTTGCACCAGCCTTAGCGGCTGGTAACTGTATTGTGCTAAAACCGGCAGAACAGACGCCGGCTTCTATCTTGGTATTAATGGAACTGATTGAAGACTTATTACCACCTGGGGTACTCAATATTGTCAATGGTTATGGCGGTGAGGCGGGACAAGCCTTAGCAAGCAGTAAACGTATTGCTAAAATTGCCTTTACTGGCTCTACCCCGGTTGGCTCACATATTTTAAAGTGCGCGGCAGAAAACATTATTCCTTCCACGGTAGAGCTGGGTGGTAAGTCAGCCAATATATTCTTTAACGATATTTTAAATCATGAAGATGCCTATTTAAGTAAGTGTGTAGAAGGTGCTGTACTTGCTTATTTTAACCAAGGCGAAGTATGTAGTAGCCCTTCCCGCCTTTTAGTGCAAGAAGAGGTTTACCCTAAATTTATTGAAATGGTGATTGAACGTACTAAAGCCATTAAACGCGGTAATCCACTAGACACTGAAACCATGGTCGGCGCGCAAGCGTCAAAAGAGCAATTTGATAAAATTTTATCTTACATTGAAATTGGTAAACAAGAAGGTGCGCAATTATTAATGGGTGGTAATGTTGAACAGGTCTCAACTGACTTAGACCAGGGTTTTTATATTCAACCCACCTTATTGAAAGGCACAAATGATATGCGTATTTTCCAAGAAGAAATTTTTGGCCCGGTTATTTCGGTAACCACCTTTAAAGATGAAGCAGATGCCATTGAAATTGCCAACAGCTCTGAGTTTGGTTTAGGTGCAGGTGTCTGGACTCGAGATACCAACCTGGCTTATCGCATGGGTCGTAAAATCCAAGCCGGTCGTGTTTGGATCAACTGTTATCATCTATATCCTGCACATGCCGCCTTTGGTGGTTATAAAAAATCAGGTATTGGTCGTGAAACCCATAAAATGGCCTTAGAGCATTATCAACAAACCAAGAACTTATTGGTAAGTTATGATGTTAATTCACTCGGTTTCTTTTAACCGTTAAATTAGCAAGCCGCCACGTTAGTCAGTATAATTTTATACTCAATGAACATTATACTGACTTTTCTGCTGTTATTACTCGCTGTTAATTTATTACCACTTCCCTCTACTTTTAGTAGCAAAGAATTGATTTTTTGATGATAATGCTAACCATTAATTGTCTTTATCCTTTATAAAAATTAGCTAATCATTTATGAGTAAAAAATTCTACGTTATCTGGAAAGGTGCAAAAACCGGCATTTTCACTACTTGGCCTGAAGTACAGCAACATACTGCTGGTCGCTCAGATGCACAATATATGGGCTTTGAATCGAAAGGTGCCGCGGAGCAAGCATTTGCCGCAACTTATACCAAAGCGTTAATGCAGCGCTCCTTAAATAACAAGGGGACTGCCAGTACAGCACCTAACTCTAGCCGTAAAGCCAGTAGCAGCAAAGGTACTCGCGCTAAAACAGCGACTGTCAGCCCTAATGGTCCCAGCGATGTTGAAATTTATTGTGATGGTGCCTGCTCACCTAATCCAGGTAAATCAGGCACCGGCATTGCCGTTTATGAACAAGGTAAAGTAACCTCGTTATATTATGGCTTGTATGAAAAAAACGGCACCAATAATACTGCCGAGTTAAATGGCTTACTTTCTTCCTTTCAATTAGCACAGCACTTTATTGATAAAGATAAAGAGCAAAGCATTTGTATCCTCTCTGATTCAAAGTATTCAATTGACTGCATCACTAAGTGGGCAAAAGGCTGGCAAGCAAAAGGCTGGACTCGCGGTAAAGGCGAAGAAGTCAAAAATTTAGCGCTGGTACAACAATGTTATGCGCTCTATAAAACCATGCACACTAAAATCACTATTCGCCATGTTAAAGCCCATGCCAATATAGAGGGTAATGAATTAGCCGATAGAATGGCGGTATTAGCAAGAAAGCAACACCAAGAAACGATGATTCGTTATAGCGAAGTAATCGACATAAAAGCCCTGCTTGCCCTGCAATCTGGTTAGGCTGATTTACACTAAACTAATATCAACTTAAGCTGAACTCAAATTGAACGGACCTACATTAAACGGATAAGAACATGCCAACGAATATCCTTATTACTATCGCGTTTTTGTTGTTAACGGCCTTAATACTTTCTCGAATATTTACCCTACCGAGAAACATCTGGTTGTTATTTGTCTCTCAACCCTTAGTGATGTCAGCGTCGTCAATTATCGTTTTTATTGGTGGTATTTTATCGAGTAAAATGGCCAGCGATCCTTCGCTGGCGACACTGCCATTAACCTTAATGATTCTCGGTGTTGCCGCAGGCTCTATTCCTGCGGCTATGTTAGCTAAAAATAAAGGTCGAAAGTTTGCCGTATATACCGGTTTAAGCTGCTCTTTAATGGCGGCAATTATTGCCATGTTTGCTGCTATAACCGCCCTGTTTCAGCTGTTTTGTTTTGCTAGCTTATTAATTGGCGTTGGTGGTGCCTTCACTCAACAGCTACGTTTTGCCGCGATTGAAAGTAGTTTGCATGCTGACGATGTGCCTAAAATATTATCGATATTAATGCTCAGCGGCGTCTTCGCTGCCTTTTTAGGCCCTGAGGTGGCATTAGTTGGTAAAGATTTATTAAGCTCTCCATATGGTTATGCTGGCTCTTTTTTATTACTGGCCATCCTTATCCTTTGCGCAATGCTGATGATGATAGGCTTCAAAAACCCGCCAGTGAATGAAGATGAAATAGTGGGTGATGCCAGGCCGTTAAAGGTAATCACCAAGCAACCCATTTTTTTAATTGCCATTTGTACCGCGACTATCGGCTTTGCCCTGATGAGTTATTTAATGACTGCCACACCTATAAGCATGCATCATATGCAAGAACACAGCTTGCAAGAGACAAAATGGGTGATTCAAAGCCATATTGCCGCCATGTACCTACCGTCATTGTTTACCCCTTGGTTAATCAAACACCTGCAGTTAAAAGGCCTTATGTTTATCGGTATATTAATTTATGCCATAGTCGCCTTTATAGCATTGTCAGGCCAGGAGGTGATGCATTATTGGTGGGCACTAATTTTACTCGGCATTGGGTGGAATTTCTTATTTTTAACCGGTACCTCTTTATTGCCACAAAGTTATCACGCCAGCGAACGTCATAAGGTACAAGCAACCAATGACTTTATTTTATTTGGTTTTCAAGCGGCGGCTTCGCTATTAGCGGGCTGGGTCCTATTTAATGCTGGCTGGCATTGGGTGGTGATAACTAGCATTCCTTTTATCCTAGTACTTTTTGCGGTGCTAGCGTTTTATCATAAACATCAGCAAGCGCTATCGGCGCAAGAGCAAGTAAAGCATTAACTTGCTAAGATGAAAAAGATAACGGCTGACCAATACGTCAGCCATTAACAATAATAAATAAAGAAGGAAGTGATTATGAGTGGTACAACTATGGTGGTCGTTATTGTCTGTGTGGTCTGTGGTATTTTATATAAGATGTATAACAAACATCTTGAATTCAAAGCCAAAACCTTTGCTCACAATGACAATACTGACGACAAGAATGATGAGTTAAAAAAAGAAATACACGCGCTTAATGAACGAGTACAAGTTCTTGAAAAAATAGTAACCGACGAAGGCTACCAAGTGCAAAAGGATATCAATAACCTTTAACGCTGTGCATCACTCTTTGTTTCTCTTATTAAGGTGAATACTTGCGATGAAACTGATTATGAAAACTGAGTTTGATAACCTTAGACTCAACAGTAAACATGATTATGAAACTGACAGCAATGGCGATAAACAAGTAGTAAAAATTTATTGTGGTGACTTGTTGATTGCCAAAAAAATCAAACAGCATAAATCTATTCGTTTTTTTGGCATTTCAGGCTATGAACAGTACCTTAGCTAAAAGCCATGTTGAACGAGTGTGCTACTTCTTCAACATAGACTTTAAATCGGCGAAGGGATTATAGGTGGCAGTATCTTGATTGGTATCGCCCGCTTTAACTTCCCTTTGATACCTAGCTTGATCAGTATATTTATCATGTTCGTTATCATGGCAATAGATGCATAATAATTCCCAGTTGCTACCGTCATTAGGATTGTTGCTATGATCGTGGTCAACATGATGTACGGTTAATTCTTTTAAGTTAGAGAATTCAAAAGCGCGCGCACAACGACCGCATACCCAAGGAAACAATTTTAATGCTCGGTCACGATAACCTTTTTCTTGTTGTTTGTAGTTGGCACTGGTGCCAAAACGATCTGAGGACATAGGATTTCAGGACATAATAAAGTAAACAATAAGGCTAGTGTATTGCTAAGCACCTTACTTAGCAATACTGAGGGCTTAGCAATAGAGATGTGTCAGCTAATGCTACATATTAAGGGTATTAATTTCTATTTTTGTTTGCTGCTCTAATAGTTCCAGCGTTTTACCGTGAGGAATAGGTAAACGTGTTTTCGGATCAACTTGTACAAAAACAATATCATCAGCCAAACAAATGGTTTTTTTAGTGGCTTTATTACGCACCAAACAAGTGACAGTAATAGAAGTACGGCCGACCTTCTTAGTCTCTAAGCCAAACTCAACCACATCACCCTGCATAGCGGCAGACTCAAAACTAATTGCACCAATATGCTTGGTCACTAGACAATTAGTTTCTAATTGACAGATAGCATAAATAGCGGCCTCTTCATCAATCCATTCAAGGGCACGACCGCCAAATAAAGAGTTGGCGTAATTTAAATCATTGGGCATAACAAGACGACGGGAAAGGAAATGCATAATAAGCCTTAAGGTAGGTTTTACTGGTATGACCTATTATAGCACTTTTATTAGCATTTATTGAGTATTAACTCTAATGGCTATGCTGTTAACTTTTCCTAGACTAGCACTGGGCTATGTGTGGATCGTCACAAATAATGAGAAATGTGTCATGTGATGAGAAAATTTAACAATTAATTTACAATGATTTGTGACTGCGCATTATGTTTGAGTTTATCAATCCGCAAATGAAATTAACTTCTAATGATCACTTTTACCACCAAGTTGCCTTTAACAAAAGGGCTACTTCCTTTGAAATTTACTAATTTTTTAAAATTAGATGCTAAGGGCGGTAAGTACCACTTTGCGGGCATTAGCTATTACGGCTAATTGGACAGGTTAGATTAGATTTTGTATCGATAACGCCGCAAACAGATTGCGGAGTCACATTGCTTTGCCTTGTTACGTGCATTCATTTAACTTATCTACTATGTCTTCTACGATTAAACAAATGCTTAATAAATGAGGAGGAGACAGTCGTATTCGCCTATCTGCAATTAAACATTCCTCGAGTTTTAAAACTTTCAAAGCCTTTCTAACTCTATCAATGTCGACTGAGTCAACTAACCCACCATATCCATGAACAAGGGCATTTCTTAATATATATACCTGACTAAAACTGCCCCAATTTTTCATTGTACCAAAATCAATCTTATTTGAACGTGATAGGTAAAGACGTAATCTAGATAGGCCATTTCCTTTTATATCATCAATTTTGAAAGAAGAATTTTCTTCTTCTTTTTCAGCAACTTCATATAAGTAAGCTTCTATAAGTGAGCATAATCCAATGATTATTAAGTTGCTCCTATTACTTAAAGCTAATGAAAAATGAGTCCTATTTTCGCCATTGCTACCTGACTCATACTCTTGAGTAAGCTTCTTGACTTCTAATTTGTAGGATGAAATCTCATGGCTATAGATATTCATTAAACCTCACTAGCACGTAACGAGCTTGTAGAATAACTCGTTTATTATGAATTACCCCCTAAAATCGAGGTGGTAAATGCATTACCTATATCGAGTTAATCCTCTACAGTTCGATACAGGAGCACAAAATTTTAGTAGTTTTGGCTGAATTAGTTATTCTACAGCCTCAACGCCCAAATAATGGGCAAAGAATAGTTGGTTAAAATAAGCGACACAGGAGCAAAAACCAACTGTTATTTGTCCTGATTAATTTGCTTATATTTTTGTTGAGCGATCTATTTCAGAAAACAATGAAGTAAAAAAATCTTGAAATACTTGTAAACAATACCAGCTAAAACCTTTATTTATAAGCAATTTTGAATCAGCTTTTAATTCGAAAAATTTAGAGTTATTGATGTAAGTGATTAGCTTTTTATTACCTTCTTTTACCAAGCCTTCATTGTGGACAAATGCATTCCTTATTTGTTGAATGAAAATTATTTCTTCCCAGTCACTTCCAGCTCCTGACGGAAATTTTATTAACGCAACTTTTTCTAAATATTTTTTAGATTTGTCTATAATCCCATGAGAAGATAAGTCTGAAAGCTTCACTGGGTTTTGTATCTCGTCTTGGAAAATCTTACACACTTGATTTAAACCGTTTTCAAGAATTGTATACATACTAATTAGTTCAGATTTCCTTTGAATGGACGGAAGTGTTTCTAATAGCTCCCAATGTTCTTCATGCATAAAATCCACATAAGCTTTTGCATCTAGCTCGTCCATTTGATTAATATCTGACTGCAGTTGCCCCTCAAAATCAGTTCTCTCAATTTCAAGTAATGAGTCAACTTTTTTAACATGTGCTTTGTAACTATCCAATTCCATTATTAAAGCACTATAAGCAAACTTAAACTTCCAGTTTTTCTGCATCAGCGACAAATCTCCCTATAAAAAATATAACGCCTCATTAAGAGGCAAATAATATGTTGGCTAAAATAAGCGACGCAGGAGCAAAGCCAACTGTTATTTGTCCTGCTTTAATGACTTATATTTTATTATGCGGGACTGCCATATGAAGTTGCATATGCCGCATATTCATAACGTTAAGTTTACCTGTTTTGTATTTATCCTTAAGGTAACCCAATACATCGTTTGGGTTTTTTCGGTTAACCTCCCCATCAACTAGAAATGCAGAACCCTCTTTTTCTTCATGAATGGGATCGCGAACGCCATCAGGTATAAGCTTTACTAATGATGATTTTTTCAATTGTTCATAACGAGGAGAGAAATTATTGAGACAGAGTGTAGTTTCGCCTTCGCAACCAGTTACCATGACAGCATCTATAGAGTCGCTGTATTTAAAAAACTGACTATCACCAAAGTAATAGCATATTCCAGAAAAACCTTTATCTGAGCTAAAGTCTACGACGGTTTTACTGCCGTAAAGACCAGTAATAATTTGCTCCAATGTTGCATCATAAGCGAGACCTGTACAATGAACCCAAACGACCCTAAAAGTTGAATCGTCTGTTACGTGCTCTTTGATTTGTTTTCGACCGTCTCTAACTATGTTTTGAAGGACACTTTTAGTCGCAAGTGATTCAGACACCTCAAATAATTCACCTTTAGCAAAAGCTGCTTCTCTTGCTAAGTCTAGAGAAGGGTTTGCTTTTTTCTCTTTAACTTCGATCAAGTATTCATTTTCATTATCGTGAACGAGGAAGTCAGGAGTTTTTCTATCTGACTCGGGTATTTTCTCAACTTGAAAGCCAAAGTGCTCTTCGAGAACACGTTTTACTAGCACTTCTGTTTCCATAGATACCTATTGAAATATAACGCCCTGTTAACAGGCAAAATGCAGTTGGCTAAAATGAGGAACGAAGTGACAAAAAGCCAACTGTATTTTGTCCTTGTTTAACAGCTTGTTGAACGAAGCCGCTATGCGGCAGAAAAAGCAAACCTCGTCTCTACTTAAACTATCCGTCAACAAAGGCGGTG
>NZ_BDQM01000029.1 GCF_002207865.1 Colwellia marinimaniae | reverse complement strand
CAAATAGCACTTCAAGACCATGCTCCTTGGCCAAATGCTCACCTAACGCCTTTATGCCGTAACGCTCAGTGGCATGGTGACCGGCCGCAAAGCAGTGTATATCATCTAATGAGCAATAATATGGCTAGTACGGCTGGTTTGCTCAGACACTTCCCCGTTAGATAGTTGCTGCTATTGAGTTGAGTTGAGTCCAGCAAACCTTAAACGGGATTATCAATATCAACAAATAGCACTTCAAGACCATGCTCCTTGGCCAAATGCTCACCTAACGCCTTTATGCCGTAACGCTCAGTGGCATGGTGACCGGCCGCAAAGCAGTGAATATCCATTTCATGAGCTATATGCGTGGTTTGTTCAGAAACCTCTCCCGTTAAAAAGGCATCAATGCCTTGCTCAGCAGCAAGTTCAATATAACCTTGCCCGCCGCCAGAACACCAAGCAATGGTTTTTATTGGCTTATTACTCGGTGGGGCTATATGCAAACATTCGCGCTCAAGGGTAGTATTTATTAGCGTGGCAAAGTCTTCGCCACGCCACTCTTGTTTAAAGCTGCCCTGCATAGCCACACTTAATGGGTTGCCCAGCTCAAGTGGCGCGACATTTTCAATGTTAAATAACTTAGCAAGTTGGGCATTGTTACCCAAGGTAGGATGAATATCTAGCGGTAGGTGGTAAGCAAATAAATTGATGTCATTGACCAATAGCGACTTAATACGGTCATGCTTCATACCACGAATAACATAGGACTCATTTTTCCAAAAATAGCCATGGTGTACCAGAATGGCATCGGCTTGTTCACTGATTGCACGTTCAATAAGGGCTTTAGAGGCGGTAACCCCAGTGATCACTTTATTGATGTCTTTACACCCTTGAATTTGTAAACCATTAGGGGTGAAGTCTTTTATTTGCTCTGGCTTTAATAAAGCAGTTAAATAATCTTCTAAATCTTTACTTTGCATAAGTCAGGTACTTTTTAAGTATGGGCAATAATGAATAGCTAATCGTTCATTTAAAAAGATAAATAGCTATCTACTCTTAGGGGTTTTTTTGTTATGTTCGACTGACTCTCTATGTGTATTCATAGTAGTCACTTTTACTGGATTAAACTCAGGCCGTATTTGCCATTTAGGTTTAATGGGTGTTAGCGGTAGCACACGTTTTTTCGCTACAATCACATAAACAGAGCCCAAGGCAGGTAAATAGCTTTTAGCAAAATTATGCCAACTGCTATTTAAGGTGTCAGTGCTCAATTTTCCTGTTAAGCCAGAGTGTAAACAGCGTTGGTCGGCTAAAATTTCAAAGCCCATCAAGTGCAGCCAATCTTTGACTCGCATCGGTGAGAAAAAATGTTCATTCCATGGTGTTTTACTGCGCCGGTAGGGTAATAAGCGGTTTAAACCGACCAGACTTAACGGATTAAAGCCCGTTAACACTAAATAGCCATTAGGGATCAACACTCTATTAGCTTCACGTATGACATGATGTGGATCAAGAGAAAACTCTAAGGCGTGACTCAACAAACAAACATCGACACTATGCTCTTGCAAGGGTAAATCATCAATATCTCCGAGCACATCAGCTAAACTACTTTTACCGCTGATACTGACTTGATGGTTTATGGTGCAATTGCTTATCTCTATTTCACTACTTAAGGCACCCAGTTTAACCAAATGATAACCGAAGAATTTTTGCCACCAAGGAGCAAGCTCTTGCTCAATGGCTTTTTTAATTACCTCACCATTAGGTAAAGCCTGCCACGAGCTTGGATAATACGGTTGTCGAAAAGCTAACGCTGGTTTCATAGAGTCTTCTTTAGGCGTATAATAAGAAAAATTGTGGTGATGCCGAAAATAGCGCCAATGTAAAAGCGTTATCGACAAGTTAACACGGTAAAGCACTAAGTATATAACGAACTAAAGGTAAAATCTCATATGTCTAATACTCATCATATTGTTAGCGCAATAAAGGCCTTTAACGATAATTATATTTGGGCGCTAGCGAGTAAAAATAATGATAAAATTGCCCTAGTTGATCCCGGTGACGCTCTGGTATGTATTGAGTATTTACAAAAAAACAAGTTGGTTTTATCAGCCATTTTGATCACCCATCATCATCGCGATCATGTCGGTGGTATCGAAAAATTACTCACTTATGCCAAAACTAAGGCATGGCCGGTGACTGTTTATGGCCCTGCTAATGAAAATATTGCTCAGCTCGATGTCACCCTTAAAGAAAACGATATCGTCACCTTAACTGAGCTCAATTGTCAGTTACACATACTCGACCTTCCCGGTCATACTAGCGGCCATATTGCTTATTACAATAATGACATGCTATTTTGTGGAGATACCTTGTTTTCAGGTGGCTGTGGACGATTATTTGAAGGCACAGCGGAGCAAATGCATAGTTCACTGACTAAATTAGCAAATTTACCCGGAAATACCCTAATTTACTGTGCCCATGAATATACTCAAGCAAACTTAGCCTTTGCCTTAGCTGTTGAACCCAGTAACAGCGACCTGCATACCTATGCAGAGCAGGTAAATTTAAAACGTCAGCAAAGCCAAGCAACTCTACCCAGTAATATAGCGTTAGAACGCCAAATCAATCCTTTTTTACGCTGTCATAAAGCTAGCATAAAATTAGCGGCACAAGCTTATACTAATCAAAGTCAAAGTAGCGACAGTGAAGTTTTTGCCGCTATTAGAGCGTGGAAAGATAATTTCTAGCGGCTTAGCTTATAGCAGAAGTAATTTACCGCCCAAGACTAGTTAGGTGAATTATGCTAGTCTGCTAAATCATTTTTATTTCCCGCTGATGTTACTGGTTATCCATGAAGTATTTATTATTACCTGCAATTGTTCTTTTAACTGGCTGTCAAAGCCTTTCCCCAAGTGATGTTAATGCCAATAATGACTCCGTTGTTAACACCCATCTTGAAGCGGCAAATTCCGTAGAAATCAATCAAGCACTGTTAGCCGACGAAAACATTGATGTTATCCACCCCATTGCTGATGTGGACATCGTTTTAACAGACCAAGACAGTGTTGAACAGTATAACCTTTGGTCACGCATTCGCAGCCAGCTAAGCTTTGATATTCCTGAAGAGAAACGCCTTATAGCGCAGCGTAATTGGTATGTTAACCACCCAAGTTACCTGAAACGTGTCGCTAAACGCGCCGAGCCCTTTCTTTATTATATTGTTGAAGAATTAGAAAAAAATGATATGCCCATTGAATTTGCTTTATTACCCGTGGTTGAAAGTGCCTTTGACCCTTTTGCCTATTCTCACGGCAGGGCTTCAGGTATGTGGCAATTTGTCCCTGGCACGGGTGAACGCTTTGGCATGAAACAAAACTGGTGGTATGATGGCAGGCGAGACATTGTCGCCTCGACCGAGGGTGCCATTAAATACCTTAAATATTTACATAAATTTTTCGATGGCGACTGGATGTTAGCACTGGCCGCTTATAACTCAGGTGAAGGTCGAGTCAGGAATGCCGTTAGAAAAAATAAACGTTTAGGTAAACCTACCGACTTTTGGTCGCTCGACTTACCAAAAGAAACTCGCGCTTATGTGCCCAAGTTATTGGCCTTAGCTGATATTATAAAACGCCCTGAAGATTTCAATTTATCACTTTACCCCATAGACAATAAAAGTGTTTTGACACAAGTTGATATTAAATCACAACTTGATTTAGCCAAAGCGGCCTCTCTGGCAGGTTTATCATTAGCAGAATTACAACGTTTAAATCCAGGTTTCAATCGTTGGGCTACGGATCCTGACGGACCACATAGGTTATTATTACCCTCGCATACGGTAGAAAAATTTGAACTGGGCTTAAGTAAACTCAGTAAAAATGACCGTCTAGCTTGGCAACGTTATAAAATTAAAAACGGTGATACTTTAGGTGGTATTGCCAATAAATTTACTACTCGTGTTGATTTAATACAACAAGTTAATAATATTAACGGTAATCAAATTCGTGCCGGTAAGTATTTGCTTATTCCGGTAGCCGCGAAGTCACTCGACAGCTATGTGTTCTCACAAGCACAACGCATTGCAAAAAAACAAAACAGACCACAAAAAGGTCGTAAAATCGTCCATACGGTAAAATCTGGCGATAACCTGTGGGACATAGGCCGTAAATATAAAGTCAATAGCAAAAGTATTGCTACTTGGAATGGCTTTGCCCCAAGAGATACCTTAAAGCTAGGTCAAACATTAGTGATTTGGCAGAAGGATGCCAGTAACACCAAGACATCGAGCTATGCCAATAGTAAAATGGGTAACATAGTAGAAAATGCCATCATACGTAATATTACTTATAAGGTGCGTCGGGGTGACTCTTTTGCTCGTATAGCGGATAAGTTTAATGTGCGTATCAGTGATATTGAACGGTGGAACAACCTTGATAGAAAAAAATATCTTCAGCCAGGTCAACGCTTAAAACTATCGGTTGATGTTACTAATAACATATAACGCTTAGCGGAATAACTTATCCCCCTTTGACGAAAAAGCGAGCAATTCGGCTCGCTTTTTCCTTATTGGCGCTGACTGATAAAGTCGACAAAAAATGTTTGCTCCTGCCCCTTTAACTCTACCGTAAGCCATAAACGCCAAGCCATATGTTCATCACCACAACTGGCCAGTAAGCTTTGCGCTATAAATACCCCGGTGTTATCGGTTTGTTCAAAAAAAACTGGCACCTTGCCCATAAACATTTCCTTACCCTCTAAATAAGCTGAAATGTGAGTTATGTTTTGCTTAGTAACTTGTTGGGGCTGAGCTAATCCAGCGAGTTCAGTTAACTCAGCCAATTCAATAACAAAAGGTAATTCAGTTTTAATCTTATCGGCTAACTGCGGTTGCGAAAATTTAATGGTAAAATCAGCCAACTCTGTCTTGATTTGGCATTGACTCTGACTAGTAATGCATAATGGCGCTAAGGTATGCAGACTATCAGCCAAACCCTGTTCACTTACTGGTTTACAAGCACTAATGAGGTATAAAAAACCGATCAGGGGGAGTTGTTTGAACACGTTATAGCCTACCTTCTGTGAAAAAAAGCTATTATCTACTAACGTCAGTAAACTAGCCACTATTAGTCTTAGCGGGTTGAGCTTATTGCGGAACATCATTCATCAAAGCAACGCACTAAAGCGATTAATAGTCACCTTGCTAACTATTAATCGCTTACCCGCACTGTTAATTTATTGAGAAACGTCTATAAATAAGGTTATTCCGGTGCGTGGCAATGTTGGTGAATTGATAAAAAGTCAGCCACATTAAATTTTTTTTAACTCATTGAGCTTACTATTGTATTTTTATTGTTCAGTTAATATCCAGCCAAAATTAAAGGGTAATTATCATTTGTTGATCTACATCAAATTTAAACGCGCATAGTTGTTGATTTATAGCCTCGCCAAAGGGTAAAATTGCCGGGATTTCGACACATTTGCTTACAGCGATGCGACATATCTCACGGCTCAATGAGCAAACACATAGAATTAGTATAAATTGTGTCCTATATCTAAGACTTTTACGTTTAGGTATTACAGCAAGAAATACTTTCTGATTAATAATAACACTGCGGAATTCTTAACATGACCACAAGTAATACGTCAGCAGTAGACTACAACTTCGATGTTGTACGTCAGTTTACTGTAATGACTGTAATCTGGGGAATCTTTGGTACACTTGTAGGTGTACTTATCGCGGCACAATTAATTTGGCCTGCGTTAAACTTTGATACACCTTGGTTAACCTACTCCCGTCTTCGTCCACTTCATACTAATGTTGTAATTTTTGCATTTGGTACAAGTGCTTTATTTGCCACATCTTATTACGTTGTACAGCGTACCTGCCAAACACGACTGTTTGGTGGTAAGTTAGTGGCGTTTACCTTCTGGGGCTGGCAAGCAGTCATTGTAGCCGCAGTTATAACCTTACCTTTAGGTTATACCTCTTCAAAAGAATACGCTGAGATGGAATGGCCAATTGATATTCTTCTTGCCGTGGTGTGGATTAGTTATGCTATTGTATTTTTTGGCACACTGGTCAAACGTAAAGTTTCACATATTTACGTAGCTAACTGGTTCTTTGGTGCCTTTATTCTTGTTATTATGGTATTGCATATTGGTAACAGTATGGCGATACCTATTTCAGCAATGAAATCCTACTCCATTTATTCTGGTGCCATTGATGCCATGATGCAGTGGTGGTATGGACATAATGCCGTTGGTTTCTTATTGACTGCCGGTTTCTTAGGTATGATGTATTACTTCGTCCCAAAACAAGCAGAGCGTCCAGTCTATTCTTATCGCTTATCCATTGTGCATTTTTGGGCGTTAATCTCGCTTTATATTTGGGCTGGCCCGCATCACTTACATTACACAGCATTACCTGACTGGGTACAAACCGTTGGTATGACCATGTCTATCGTATTATTTCTGCCTTCATGGGGCGGCATGATTAACGGTATTATGACGTTATCGGGTGCTTGGCATAAACTTCGTACTGACCCTATTTTACGTTTCTTAATTGTTTCTTTATCTTTCTATGGTATGTCTACCTTCGAAGGACCTATGATGGCAATTAAATCAGTCAATGCTTTATCTCATTATACTGACTGGACTATTGGCCACGTTCATTCTGGTGCTCTAGGTTGGGTTGCTATGATTTCAATTGGTGCCATGTACCATTTAATACCGATATTATTTAATCAAGGACGTATGTACAGCATTCGTATGATTAACGTACATTTTTGGTTACACACCTCGGGTGTTATTCTTTACATTGTCGCTATGTGGATCTCAGGTGTCATGCAAGGGTTAATGTGGAGAGCAGTTAATACCGACGGCACCTTAACGTACAGTTTTGTCGAAAGTTTAACCGCATCATACCCCTTCTATTTTATTCGTTTCATTGGTGGTGTGTTAGTCGTGTCTGGCTTTATCTTAATGGGCTACAACATGTTGAAAACCATTTATGCGAAAGACGGAAGTCTGCAGCCTGTTGAAGAAACATAAGGAGAACAAAGATGAAAAACATACATGAAAAAGTTGAAAAGAATGTTGGTTTGTTCTTTCTATTTACAGTAATGGCTATCAGTATTGGTGGTTTAGTCGAAATAACCCCCTTATTTTTTCAAAAAGAGCTAGCACAACCGGTTGATAACTTAAAACCTTATACTGCCTTGCAAATGGAAGGACGTGACATTTATATTCGTGATGGTTGTCACGTATGTCATAGCCAAATGATTCGTCCATTTAGAGCAGAAACAGAGCGTTACGGTCACTATAGTGTTGCGGGTGAACACGTTTGGGAACATCCATTCTTATGGGGTTCAAAACGTACTGGCCCTGATCTAGCACGTGTTGGTGGCCGTTACAGTGACGATTGGCATCGAGCACATTTATTAGACCCTCGTTCGGTTGTACCTGAGTCTAATATGCCCTCGTTTAAATGGTTAGCTGAGAATATCCTTGATGGTGAATTAACGGGTAAGAAACTAGCTACCTTTAATTGGTTAACAAAAAACCGTAGTCATAAAGACGAAAATGGCAAAGCAATTCCGCTTTATACTCAAGCAGAAATTGATGGCGCTAAAGATGCGGTTAAAGGTAAAACAGAAATGGAAGCCTTGATTGCTTACTTGCAATCACTTGGCCATGCATTAAAGTAGCGGGAGTAATAATGGATTACGGAACACTTAGAGGGCTTGTTGCCCTCCTTATATTTGCCTTGTTTATAATTATTGTGCTGTGGAGTTATTCAAACAAACGCAGTGCTGCATTTGAAGATATTGCTAATTCTATTTTTGAAGAAGATGAACTAAGCAAAAAAATAAAACAAAGCCATCTTGATACAAATAACAACCAGGAGACTAATAATGTCTAGCTTCTGGAACATATGGATTTGGGTGCTTACCCTAGGCTCACTAGTAGGTTGCTTTTTACTACTACGCTGGTGCTTAAATGACCATACTGGTGTTAAAGAAGGTGAGTCTATGGGGCACTCCTTTGATGGCATAGAAGAATTAAATAATCCACTACCAAAATGGTGGAGCACGTTTTTCTTATGTACCATTGTTTGGGCCTTTGGTTACCTGTCACTTTATGGCTTAGGCGGCTGGGGTGGACTTTTAGGTTGGAAAAGCTCGAACCAGGGCATACTGAGCCTAGCTGAATCAAAAGCCAAAACTGTCGCAAGCTTAGCTGAAGGCTCTGCGTTCTTGGTGCAATATGACCGTGAAATGGCTCAAGCAGATGCTAAGTATGGTCCAATTTTTGCTGCTTACGCTGCGCGTAGCATTGAAGATTTAGCCACTGATGAACAAGCATTAAAAGTAGGCCAACGCATATTTATTCAAAACTGTTCGCAATGTCACGGCTCTGATGCTCATGGTACGACAGGCTTCCCTAACCTAGCGGATAAAGACTGGTTATACGGCGGCAGTCCGCAAGCCATTAAAGAAAGCATTATGAATGGTCGTAAATCATCGGGCATGATGGCTTGGCTAGGCGCATTAGGCGGCGAGCAAGGTGTTAAAGAAGTTGCAGCTTACGTTATTAGTTTAAGTGGCCGCTCTGTTGATCCTGAATTAGCGAAAGCGGGTCAAGGTAAATTTGCTTTATGTGCTGGTTGTCATGGCACTGAAGGCAAAGGTAACATAGCATTAGGAGCACCAAATTTAACCGATAACATCTGGTTATACGGTGGCTCCAAACGGGTAATTGAAGAGTCTATCCGTAATGGTCGTGCTGGTGTTATGCCAGCATGGAAAGACATTCTTGGTGAAGAAAAAGTTCACCTAGTGAGTGCCTATGTTTATAGTCTATCTCAAGATTAGCCTATAGTGCTGCGCGGTTGAAACCACGCCTACTAAAACGCCCTTGGTTACACATTGTAACCAAGGGTTTTTTTATGCCTTTAACCGAGGAGAAAACTAGCTGCAAGTTGATAAAAAAGGTATAATCACCCCCCATATTCTACTGTTAAAATAAGCTATTTTATGAAAACCTCTTGGTACCGCGAGCCTTGGGCTTGGTTCATTTTTTTTCTTCCTTGTACTGCTGTTGTAGCAGGTATTACTACCTATTTCATTGCCAATACAAATCCCGATACCTTAGTCATTGGTGATTATTATAAAAAAGGCAAAGCCATCAACTTAGAAGTTGGCAAAGTAAAAATGGCGCAAAAATTGGGTATGCGTTTTGCGCTGCAGTTAAAGGATAATGAGTTAATAATTAAACCAACGGGTATTGAAAAATCTTTTCCTTTACTCAATGTGACTTTTTTTCACCCTACCCTTGAAGACAGAGATTTTTATCTGGCGCTAACACAAGATGGTAATGGTTATTTCAGACACCACTTTGAGCAAGCGGTTACTGGCAAGTGGAAACTCACTATTAGTCCCTTTGAAGGTCATTGGAAAATTCAAGATACCATTAGCTTACCACAAAGTGATTTTATCGATTTAATTCCAAATCCGATTAAAGCTCAGTAAAAGCTCAATACGTTAAACGCCTCTATACCCGATACCATTCAAGATGCATGTTTCAGAGTGCTTGAGCAATGTCAATTCAAGGCGCTGTGATGAAATAATGGTTGTTCCATTATAAAATCACAGCAACGATGAAGTGATGTTCCTCAAACGCTTCTTCGATGGGTTTAAAAAGACTTTATACCGCGTTAAATAATAAAACCATAGAGTGACTATGCTTACATTATTTTCCTTGCCTAAAGTCCTTTTAATTCCCACTGAAATCCTGCACTTTGATTGGTAACGGGTATAAACATAGCAACATTAAATGATTATAGTGAGCACCTTATCGCTCACTATTTTATTCCCAGCCCTTAAGAAAGTAAGCCATGACTAGCCAATGTTTTCACTGCAATGAAGAAATTCCCTCGGGTATTAAGCTGTTTGTTACCATCAATAACACAGCAAAAATAATGTGTTGTGTGGGATGCCAAGCGGTAGCTCAAACCATTGTTGATAATGGCTTAACGCAATATTATGCCGTAAGAACTGAACCGGCGCATAAAAGCCAAGCTTTAGTGCCTGAACAATTGCAAAAACATAAGTTACTTGATGAAGCGGTATTGCAAAGTGAGTTTGTTTTTCAAGGTGATAGTCAAGATAAAGAAAGTAAAGAGGCGATACTAAGCATTGATGGTATGAGTTGTGCGGCCTGTGCTTGGCTTATCGAGATGAAGTTAGGAAAATTACCCGGCCTGCTTAGTATTAACGTGAATGCGACGACCCAAAGAGCCACGGTGAAATGGCGAGATAGTGCGATAAAATTAAGTGCTATTTTATTAGCTATCGACAATGTTGGCTACCAAGCACTGCCCTTTAAAGCCAATGATGCGGAATTAAGCAATAATAAACAAAGTAAAGATTTTATCAAACGCTTAGGTATTAGCGGTATTTTAATGATGCAAATCATGATGATATCTTTTGGTCTTTATTTTGGTGCTTTTACTGATATGACTGAGCACAATAAAGTCTATTTCCGCTGGGTCAATTTTATATTGGCTACACCTATTATTTTTTATGCTGCCTGGCCCTTTTATATCGGGGCAATAAAAGCCCTGAAAGCCAAGCGTTTATCCATGGATGTACCCGTCTCTATTGCCATCATTTTAGCCTATTTCGCCAGTGCTTGGGCAACGATTACCCAGCAAGGTGAAGTGTACTTTGAGTCTGTTGCCATGTTCACTTTTCTTCTGCTTATTGGTAAATTCTTAGAATTTAGAGCGCGTGCGCACGCCGCGCAAGTCTCGGCTAACTTATTAAAATTAATGCCGATGACGGCAACCAAAGTACTTTCTTTAAATGATAACAAACTGAGCGATAACGTCGACCTAGATACGCCAAGCAAAGAGACTCACCACAAAGAAGTATTAGTAGCAGCAAAACAGTTGCTTAAAGGCGATATCGTTATTATAAAACCCGGTGAAGTAGTCCCAGCTGATGGTGTTATTACCTCAGGCGTTAGCCAATTAAATGAGGCCATGCTCTCGGGCGAGCAATTACCTATTAGTAAAACAATAAATGACCGTGTTTTCGCTGGTACACTCAACGGTGACGGCAATATTACCGTACAAGTGCAACAAGCGACTAGCCAATCATTTTTGAGCCAACTGATTCGTTTAAGTGAGCAATCACAAGCGCACAAACCCAAAATAGCCCAGTTATCGGATAAAATAGCTCAGTACTTTATTGCCCTTATTCTATTAACCTCCATTGCTACGGCGATTTATTGGCAGCAACACCTGCCAGAAGAAGCCTTTTGGATTACCCTTTCCGTTTTAGTGGCTACCTGCCCTTGCGCACTTTCTTTAGCAACACCTACCGGATTAACGTGTGCCACTACGCGGTTAAATCGCGCTGGCATTATGATTAAAGGTGGTCATGTTATGGAGACCATGCCAAAAATAAATTGTTTTGCTTTTGATAAAACCGGTACCTTGACCACAGGTGAATTTACCATTCACCTGGTTGAGTTAATTGATAACGATGCAAGTATTACTGGCTCAAACTACAGCCAAGCGCAAGTACTCGCCATTGCCGCAGCATTAGAAGCGCACTCTGAGCACCCTATTGCCAAGCCTTTTGCCGAACATAGAGATTACAGTCTAACGGCGAAGCAGGTAAAAGTTCATTCTGGTCAAGGTGTTAGCGGTATTATTGATAACATTGACTATGCCATTGGTAAACGCTCCTGGTTAGAGAAAAACGCTGTGCTGGATCATAGTCATACACCATCATTTAATGGTACCCGCTGCCTGTTAATGGCTAATAAAAAGATTATTGCCGCTTTTTACTTAATTGATAAAGTTCGTGATGAAGCCTTTGCCACCATATCTAGCTTAAACAAAGACAACAAAACTTTATTGTTATCGGGTGATGGTCAACTAGCTTGTGACAATTTAGCGCAAACACTGCCGCTTAATATCGTCTTGGGCGGATTAAGTGCCCAAGATAAAATGCAACAAATTAAATATGCCCAAGAGCAAGGTTTTAACGTCGCTATGATTGGGGATGGTGTTAACGATTCACCGGTATTTGGCGCGGCTCATATATCTATTGCCATGGGCTGTGGTGCAGATATTACTAAAAGTGGCGCAGATGTGATATTGCTTAATAACAAACTAAGCAGTATCAATACCTTGATAGAAGTGTCTCGCCGAACGCGTCGAATAATCTTCCAAAATTACTTATGGGCCTTTGGTTATAATGCTATGGTATTACCCTTAGCTGTGGCCGGTTATATAACACCTTATATGGCAGTAATTGGCATGTCGGCCAGCTCGATTCTAGTGATTAGTAATTCATTACGTATACTTAAACAGTAAATTAAACGGTAAATTAACAATGAGCATTATGTATATTTTAATCCCAGTCGCCGTTATGTTAACCGCTTTAGCGATTTACCTATTTTTCTGGGCAGTGAAGGCTGAACAATTTGACGACCTTGAGAAACAAGGCATGAGTATTCTTTTTGATGAAAAACAACAGCCAAAAAGCAATAAAGAAAGGCCAGAGGATGAAATAGCCAGCAGTGCCAGAGCACAGAAAAGTCTCAAATAACTAATGAGTTTAGATCTATTTTCCGCTTTTATCATCGGTTTACTCGGCTCTGGTCACTGCTTGGCTATGTGTGGTGGCATTACCACTATGCTGACCTCGGCTATCAAACCAACTCACTTAGCAAGGGCTAAAAACACTAGCCCAGGCGATATACCTGTTACGGTAAACCTTGCACCGTCCAACTGCTCCCCAGCAACATCTCGTTTGAATTTAGTTTTTTTCTACCATATCGGACGTATTGCCAGTTATTGTTTAATTGGCGCTATTGTCGGTTTTACTGGCTCAATTGCCGCTAAGAATATTGGCGTACCTATTGCTGGCTTGCGTTTACTTGCCGCTGTCTTCCTTATTTTATTGGGTTTATATATCGGACAATGGCTTTTATGGCTTAACCGCATTGAATCACTGGGTAAAGGTTTGTGGGGTTTTATATCGCCACTTGCCAAACATGTGATCCCTGTTGATAATAGTAAAAAAGCACTGGGCTTAGGCGCTTTATGGGGCTGGTTACCTTGTGGCTTAGTCTATTCGACCCTAACGTGGGCACTCGCTAGCGGTAGTAGCCTAACAGGCGCAGCAATTATGCTTTTTTTCGGTTTAGGCACTTTACCGGCCTTAGTAGCATTATCACTGGGGATCGGTAGCATAAAAAAACTACTAGTCAACCACATTTTTAGGAAAATCATGGCAATTTCACTTATTGGCTATGGCTGCTATAGTTTTATTGTTGCATATCAACTTATGTTCTAATAACATAGACTTGCCTTATTTTAGTGTAACTAGTTAGATCACAGAGTAATAACATGCCCAATATAAATTGTCCTTCGACACAACATATCAATTGTCAAAACTGTAGTATTAGTGAGCTATGTTTACCCTTTTCTCTCAATGATAAAGAACTTGATACCCTTGACGGAATTATTGACCGTAAACGTCCGGTTCATAAAGGCGATAAAATTTTTCATGATGGCCAAAAATTTAATGCCTTATATGCCATACGTTCAGGTACATTCAAAACGTTTACCGTTAATAAACAAGGCGAAGAGCAAATTACTGGCTTTCATTTAGCGGGTGATTTACTTGGCTTTGATGCCATCGCTGAAGATTCTCACCCAAGTTTTGCCCAAGCGCTAGAAACCTCAATGGTCTGTGAAATTCCATATACTCAGTTAGATGTATTATCTAATACTATGCCTAAGCTGAAAAAACAGGTATTACGTTTGATGAGTCACGAAATTAAAACCGATCAGCAAATGCTTACCCTGCTTAATAGAAAAAATGCCGAACAACGTGTCGCCACCTTCATCGTCAGCTTAAGTGAGCGCTACCATGCCCGTGGACTATCAGCGACAGAGTTTCGTTTGACCATGACCCGTAGTGACATTGGCAATTATATTGGTTTAACCGTGGAAACGGTTAGCCGCTTATTTAATCGCTTCCATAAAAGTGCTTTAATTAAAGTCGATGGTAAATTAATTACCATCTTAGATACCGACAAACTCTGTGAGACAGCCGCGCTCTAACCCCCCTCAACTAGTTTCTTGCTCTTGGTTTTATATATTCCTAAAGATAATAAAACCAAAGAAAATTAAACTTGATTTAAAACAAGCATTAATTTGTCAACTTTGCTATAAATAAGCTAACGTTGCTTAACTTTACCCTTTATTTTGCCAGAGGTTGCCATGGACATGTATCAAAATATCCTTGTTGTGATTGATCCGACAACAGAAGAACAAAAAGCACTTAAAAGAGCCATAGACCTTGCTGAAAGAATTCACACAGCTCGCCCTGATCAGCAAATAAATATTACCGCTTTTTTTAGTATTTTTGATTTTTCTTATGAGATGACCACTATTTTATCCAGTGTCGACCGGGATAACATGCGCCAAATGGTTATTAAAGAAAGACAAGTATGGCTAGATGACATTATCTCAGCAACAAATTGCAAAATGAAGATTACCAGCCAAGTGGTTTGGCATAACCGACCTTTTGAAGCCATTATCAAGCAAGTTATTGCACATAATTATGATTTAGTGATTAAAGGCACACACCAACATGATAAGTTCAAATCGGTGGTATTCACCCCAACCGATTGGCATATATTGAGAAAATGTCCTTGCCCAGTGTTACTCGTTAAAGAGCACGAGTGGCCTCTACAAGGCAACATATTAGCGGCGGTCAATGTTGGTAGTGATGAAACTGAACACTTATCTTTAAATAATACCATAACCACACAAGCAAAAAATCTTGCCCAGTTAATTACCGCCAATGTGCACTTAGTGAACTCCTACCCTGGTACCCCAGTCAATATTGCTATTGAAATCCCAGAGTTTGATGCCAGTGAATACAACAGTACCATGCAAGCACACCATCAAGAAGCGATGAGACAGCACGCAAATAGCTTTGCCATTCCCTTGGCTAACACTTATGTTGAAGAAGGTTTGCCCGAAAGCGTTATTGAGCAAGTAGCGTTAAAAATTGATGCTGAATTAGTTATCTTAGGCACTGTTGGTCGTACTGGCATCTCTGCCGCGCTGATTGGTAATACGGCCGAACATGTTATCGACCAGTTAAACTGTGATGTACTGGCCCTCAAACCTGATGGTTATGTGTCACCACTGGCTGATTAAACGGCCCCCGCAAACGAAAAACTTAAATAAACGGCAAAACCACCTCAGTGTTGCCGTTTTGTCTTTTAAATATTGGTAATGCCGCTAGTTATAAGTGAATAAGCTGCGTTTGTTTAAGGCGACTTAAGTTAAGGTGAAATAAGTTATCTGCTTGTGACATGGAGATAGCCTCAAAGTGCACACTATCACCTTGGCGTAATTGCGAAAGCTTCGCGCAATCGGATGAAATAACTGCACCAATTTTAGGATAGCCGCCAATAGTTTGTCTGTCATTCAGTAACACTATGGGCTGACCATCTGCCGGTATTTGCACGGCGCCATAACAAATGCCTTCCGATAATATACCATTAATATCTGCCTTTATCGCTCGCCCTTGCAAACGATAACCCATACGGTCCCAGTGTTTACTCACTTGATAGTCATTAGCAAAGAACAGCCTTTTCTCTATCGCGGAGAAGTGTTGCTGCTGATAACTGAGTACCGTGTGTAATAGCACCTCATTGGCATAGTGGGGTTGTCGAGACTCAGGTAACATTAAGTGTTTTCGCAGATAACCTCCTCTCGACACAACATGGCAAGGTAATACCTCATTAACGGCGATTTTAGCCCCCTTTAAGCCGCCGACCGACTCTCGACAAACGGTGGCTGTGCTACCAAAACTGGCTTTAATGACAAAGCCACCCGCTACCGCTAAATAGCAACGTACACCAACAGACGCAAACCCCAAGCAAACACTATCACCGGCTTTAACAAGGAAGCTTTGCCAAAGTGTTTTTGCGCGGCCGTTGACGGTTAGCGGCATGGGTGCACCGGTAACCGCAATAATACAATCGACTTGTGCTATTAACTGTAAACCACCTAAACTAATTTCAATAACAGTCGCATTAAGTGCATTACCACATAAGCTATTGGCCCAATAAAAAGCTAAGGAGTCTGCCGGACCGCCGTTGGTTAGTCCTAAATTAAAGGCGCCAAAACGGCCTGCATCTTGAACTAAGCTCAACACCCCGGCATTAGTGACTAAAAAACCTAACGGGTTAATAGCCGCTTTAGTTAGTACTTTACTCATAAGGCTATAACCTTCATCCCCGTACTCACCTGCCCTCGTTTAAGCTTATTTAAGTGGCTATTGATTACCGTCCCAAACATCAAGATAATTTCCCGCCTTGGTTAAGATACAGCTGTCTATCAATGGCGATAAACTTTACCCTATCGCCTACTGCGAGTGGCATTATCGGCTTTGCTTGGGGATTAAACATCTCAACAGGACATAAACCTATAATATTCCAACCACCGGGAGATTGGGCTGGATAAACCGCTGTTTGTCTATCCGCAATAGCGACCGCGCCTTTGGGTACTTTTAATCTTGGTGTCGTTAGCCTTGGCATAGCAATACGCTCATCAACTTCACCTAAATAAGCAAAACCTGGGGCAAAACCTATGGCATAAACACGATACTCTTGCCCTTGATGTAAAGCGATAACTTGCTCGACACTCAGCTTGGCGTGTTTAGCAATGCGCACTAAATCCATGCCTGATTCGAGCGAATAATAACAAGGTAGCTCAATTAACCTGCCCAGCTTACTGTTGGCTAGGTTACATTGCTTTAATAGTTCTTGCAGCTGGTTACGTAAATGGTGATGGTCAATTTTAACTAAATCGAATACCACTAAAATAGAGGCATATGAAGGGATAAGATCAACAATTACGGCTGATAGATGTTGCCGAATAAGCTGCTCGGCTTGCTGAACGGTGCGGTTAATTTCAGCAGAAACAACAAGCGAACTCTGCTCACGGAGTGAGAAATAAAGTATCAGAGCATTTTCACCGGCAACGTTGAGGTGAATAGTATCGTTAATTTTCATCGGCGGTAAGTATCATTAGTCTTAACTACCATGGTATCAGCTCAGTAAAGCTTTAATTTCACTAATGGCTTGCACCCCGGCAAGGTTATCTCCATGCACACATAAGCTATCGACGTTCAGTGCAAGTACCTTACCTGATACAGTAGTGATTGTACCCTGTTCAACTAGTTGCTTAACTTGCGCCAACATGGCAGCTTTATTTAACACGGCACCCGCCTGGCTGCGTGCTAGTAACTTGCCTTCATCGTCATAACAGCGGTCGGCAAAGGCTTCTGCGTATACTGAGATGCCAAACGTATTAGCTTGTGTTTTAAACGCCGCCAACTCGGGCGTAGCTTGTAACATCAGAGTGAGTTGCTGTGGATATTGACTTAAGGCCATTAAAATAGCGGTAAATACTGCCGGCTTTGCCATCATATCGTTATAAAGCGCACCATGTGGCTTTACATAATCTATCGACAGTCCTTGTGCCCTTGCCATACCGTCTAATGCCGCTACTTGATAGTGGATTAGGGCAATAATTTCCTCGGTTGAGCAAACCATAGCACGTCGGCCAAAACCTACTAAATCAGGGTAGCTAGGATGTGCGCCGACACTCACTTGCTGTTGTTTTGCTAATGCCAATGTTTTTTGCATTACTAACGGGTCGCCGCCATGAAAACCGCAGGCAATATTTGCTTGGTCGATATGGGGCATGACTTCATCATCGAATCCCATGGTCCAAGCTCCAAAACTCTCCCCTAAATCACAGTTTAATTTTATTGCCATTATTTGTCGCCAGTGTTTTATTTAATGAATCATCTAATCAATCAAAACATATTGTTATCAAGGATTATATACCCAAAATTAGTGGTTAAAATAGTAACTTATTAATAGTGTTCATATCAAAATAAAAAAGCCGACCAGTGAACACACTTGTCGGCTTTAATTGTTCTGTCTCAATAAGTTAAGTCGCTAGGCTATACTTTAACCCCTAACTCACGTAGACGTTCGAGTAAATAACTGGCTTGGGTATGTTGCTCAGATAAAACCACTTCACTACGTGGATGTAAAAATAAAGGTAGAGAAATACGAGATTTATCGCTGCCTTTACCGCTAGGGTTGATCACGCGATGGCTGGTTGATGGAAAATAACCACCCGATGCTTCTTGTAACATATCGCCAATATTAATGATTAGATTGCCAAAATCAGACGGTACATCCATCCATTCGCCATCTTGACCTTGTACTTGCAAACCTGGCTCGTTGGCTGCTGGTAATATAGTCAATAAGTTAATATCTTCATGGGCTGCGGCTCTAACCGCACCTGCTTCCTCATCACCGGTAAGCGGTGGATAATGCAATATTCGCAATAAGGTATTAGGGGTATCTTTAATCATATGCGATAACGCTTCAGCATACTTATCGGCAACATCAGCTGGACTGTGCTCTTCTACCCAGTCCAATAACTCAGCTGCCAGCTGTGATGTTAATCGATAATATTCAAGAATTTCATCTTTAAGTTGTGTCGGAATACGACCCCAAGGATAAACATGGAAATATTCTTTAATATCTTTTTTACTATGACCTTTAGCCGTTTCAGATATCTCAGCAGAAAAATAACCATCTTGTTTTTCTGGGTCAAAAACAAACGAATGCTTCTCTTCGCTTAAGAAAAACGCCTGCCAGTTTTTATAAATTGATGCCACTAAGCTTTGTTTTATTGGATGATTGATAAGTACAGCAAAACCAGTTTCGTGTAAGCTTTTAACAAATTTTTCAGCCGCATCTTTTGCTGTGTAATCGACAACTTGGACTTGCATAATTTAATCTCTTTTTAAACATAATGAAGATATTTTACTCTTTTATCGCTTTTGTTCAACAGCGACAAGCTAAAAAGCTGACCACATGGTCATTTAAAATATAAAGTAAACTTGCAAAAATTACCGCCATTCGCTAGCTTAACTTTTATTATTTTTATATTGATAGGGCTACTGATGCTTTTCAGTCTTAATTTATGGCAAAAAAGAGCTTGTTTGTTTGCCTTTTTATTTTTCACTACCGCCAGTACAGCATTATCGGCTCAAACAGTGGTTATCTTAGCTGACATGCCCTACAGCGATAAAGAGAAACTGATGTTACAAGGGCCTGATGGCATATTATATCGTCTGATCAATGAAATAAGCCCCAGTGTCGTTATGCACCTTGGCGATTTTAAAAGTGGTGGCAAGTCATGCACTGACACCTTATTAAAAGAGCATAAAGCACTGTTAGCACAAATCTATCTCGGCAGAGTTATTTACACGCCTGGCGACAATGATTGGACTGATTGTGATCGCTCGTCATTACGGTACAGTTTTAATGAGTTAGAACGGCTCGATTTTTTAATTACCTTAATGTTTAAGACGCCACCGCTATTAGACAAAAACTTAACCTCATTAACGTCGCAACCTGTACAAATAGAAAATAAATTATGGATCAATGAACGCCTAGCAATAAGCACCTTACACCTAGTGGGTACCAGTAATGGTCGAATTCATATCGATAAATCTAAACGAGAAGATGCCCTTAAAAAAGCTGATCATCGAGACAAAGCCAACCTAGCTTGGCTAGAAAATATTGCAGATAAAACCAAAGAATTTGATGCCTTAATCATCGGCTTTCAAGCTGATATATATCAACAAAAGATATTGCAAAGTAACACTTGTGACAGTTCATCATTAAAAACATGTGATGCTTTTGCTATGTATCGACAAGCATTTAAACAGTTAGCCAAAAGAATAAATAAACCAGTATTAATTGCCCATGGTGATACCGGGGAGTTTTGCTTTGAAAAATTAGACCATAATCTTTGGCATTTAAATGCTGCTGGGGACTTTCGCTACCTTGATGCAACAAAGGTTAGCTTTAATAAAGAATCGCCTGAACAGCCTTTTACGGTAACGGCTCTGATTAATCCAACCCTACCAAATATTGGTTGCCTCAACTAATCCAGCTTTTGCAAGAATATTTGCCTGTTTGTTAATGTATAACTAGTGTAATGTTGCACACCAAACAATACCTGACCGAATGGTTAGGAAAGAGAGACTTGATGAAAAATTCCACCTTAATACACTGGCACTGATATTTACGCTATTTTTCAGTGTTAGCACTCAAGCCGAGGAGATCAAAATTGCCTCTTGGAACATTGCTTGGTTAGGCTCTCATGAGTATAACCAACGTAGTGAAGCTGATTACCAGCAATTAGCACATTATGCCAAGCAACTAGATGCTGATGTTATTGCGCTACAAGAAGTTGAAAGCGAGTACTGGGCCCGAAAAGTTTTTGGCGATGGTTATGATTATTATTTTTCCACTAAAGATTGGGTGCAGCGTGTTGGTGTAGCAGTCAAAAAATCACGGGGTTTTACTGTTAAAGCCAAGGAGTATAAGGCCCTAGATATTGGTAAAGTACGCCATGGCATGGATGTTACCTTAACAAAAAACGGTAAAACCTTACATTTACTGGCAGTACATCTAAAGTCAGGTTGTTTTGCTGCTCCCTTAGATAATAACAGTATTGATGCCATGCCTAATTCCTCTGATAAAGAAATAAGGCGTAAAGAGGCCTGTGATAAACTCAGTAGACAAATAAAACCGTTAGAGCAATGGATTAATTTACATGCCGCACAGGACTCTGCTTATATTGTATTAGGTGATTTTAATCGCCGTTTTTCTCAAGATATTGCTTTGCAATACTCTGAGAAGAAAGGCTTATGGCAAGCCTTAAATGGTGACGGACAAGCCGCACTTTGGACACCAACAACAACAGTTAACTCAGACTGTTGGGGCGGTTATTATAAAGACTATATAGATCATATTCTTTTTAACCCAAAAGCCAAAAAGTTATATGTTGATGCTTCATTCGAACAACTCGTTTTCAAAGGTAAATACAGTAAAGAGTTATCACGCAACTTAAGCGACCACTGCCCTATTTCGGTAAAATTACAACTAAAAATGTCCACATAGAAGGTCTCATAAATAAATGGACGCTATAATTAATAACCATTAGTTGGTAATATTTATCATTTATGTTAATAACTTTACCCACTAAGATTGCACTGCTAGGACCTTTATCATGCATAACAACCAACTTCCCCTCCTTGATTTACATCGACACTTAGATGGCAATATTCGCCCAGCAACCATTTGGCAACTGGCACAAAAAAACAAGATAAAATTGCCTACTGACAACTTAGACGCATTTATCCCTCACGTGCAAATTACCGATAGTGAAGCCGACTTGCTTGCCTTTTTGAAAAAGCTTGATTGGGGTGTTGGGGTGTTAAAATCCCTTGATGATGTAGTGCGTATCGGTTTTGAGAATGTCGAAGATGTTTACCACGCTAACATTGATTATGCTGAATTAAGGTTTTCACCTTATTACATCGCCATGACTCACAACCTGCCAATAGAGGGTGTGGTTGAAGCGATTATTGAAGGCGTGAATCAGGGCAGAAATAAATTTGCCACTCAAATTAATTTAATCGGTATCTTAAGCCGTACTTTTGGGGTCGAACATTGTCAAAGTGAACTTAACGCCCTACTCGCCTATAAAGACAACTTAGTTGCGGTGGACTTAGCCGGTGATGAATATAACTTTCCAGGAAGCCTTTTTGAAAGCCACTTTAACCAAGTAAGAGATGCTGGCTTGAATGTTAGCGTACATGCGGGAGAAGCTGCAGGTCCAGAAAGTGTATGGCATGCCATTGAAAAGTTAGGCGCAACACGTATCGGTCATGGTGTCGCTTGCGCTAAAGATCAAAAACTAATGGATTATATGCGCGATCATCAAATTAGTATTGAGTCTTGTCTTACCTCTAATTACCAAACAGGTACCATTAAGGACCTATCGGCACATCCAGTAAAAACATTTTTAGCAAACGACCTGATGGTTTGTTTAAATACCGATGACCCTGCGGTTGAAAATATAGAGCTTGCTGGTGAATTTGAACTCGCGCGTAACGTACTTGGCTTGAATACTGAGCAAATTAATCAACTACAACACAATGCTGTACAAATGAGCTTTTTGTCTACATCAGAAAAGCAGACGCTGCTCAATATTAAGCAAAGCTCACTAAAATAGTACTGAAGTAATACTAAAGTCAGACTAAAATAATATGGTTAAACCTTTTCATTAAGTTTGTGATCTTGTTGTGCTCAGGAAAAACATTTCAGCACAAGGCGCTCGATTGACCAATAGCGGGCTATTGGGATTGAGAGCAAGGCAGTCTTGGGCTATTTTAACCCGCACAAGTGGGCAATACCTTAGTGACATTGGTATTACTTGATCAAGAATTCACTTAGCATTATGATTAACTGTACTTTTTTATTGATAAATATGCACTTTATCATCGCATTCAATCCGTAAAAAAGTAAATGAACAGCAATTTTATCAGTAAAAAACCCTTGATAGCAGCATGAATGATTCTATTCTGGCTAGAAACTTACTGAGTTATTATACTTACATATTAAAGGATAACTCTTATGCCAACCCCTCATATTGAAGCTCAAGCAGGTGATTTCGCCGAAACAGTATTAATGCCAGGCGATCCACTTAGAGCCAAATTTATTGCCGAAAATTTTCTAGACGATGTTAAGTGTGTCACTCAAGTACGCAACATGTTTGGTTATACTGGTACTTATAAAGGTAAACGTATTTCGGTTATGGGCTCAGGCATGGGTATACCAAGTATATCTATTTATGCCACTGAGCTTTATAAAGATTATGGTGTGGAAAAAATCATTCGCATTGGCTCTTGTGGCGCCATCCGTGATGATATCAAGATTCGTGACATAGTCATTGGTATGGCTGCTAGCACTGATTCAAACGTAAACAGACAAAGAATTAATAATATTGATTTTGCTGCGTGTGCAGATTTTTCTTTATTAAAAAGTGTCGTTGATACCGCGGAAAGGCTAGGTAAAGCTGTGCATGTTGGTAATATATTCACTGCTGACTTATTTTATACTCCGCAGCCAGAAATGTTTACCACCTTGGAAAAATACGGTGTTTTAGCGGTGGAAATGGAAGCTGCTGGCCTTTATGGTGTTGCTGCTGAATACGGTAAAAAAGCATTGACTGTGTTAACGGTCAGTGATCATATTAAAACCGGTGAACAAACCACGGCTGAAGAGCGACAAACCACGTTCAAAGATATGATGGAGCTTACCCTAGAGAGCATACTGTAAGAGCAAGCAGTTTAAGCAAGTACTTACTTCTTTATGCTCAACGGTATACAGTCTAGCCAATCGGTTTTGACAAAAAAAGGGTTAGCATTTTGCTAACCCTTTTTATTTCATTAAAAATCAGATAAAGATTTTATTTATCAATGAAGTGTTTTAGAAGAAAGACACTTTAAACGCGGCGCCAACAAAACGCTCTTCATTCACCATGCCTGAGTTGTTATTAAAATCAACACCACCAATAATGACTTGCTCATCGGTAAGATTACGAACAAAAGCAGACACTTCATACTCATTATCTCCCATAATCCAGTTATAACCAGTACGAGCGCCAATTTCTACTAGGGCTTCGCCTTCAAACTCTTTTGCTCGATATAAAAAGAAATCAACTTTACCACGGTAAGTTAAATCAGTATGAGCAAAGAACTCACCCTCACCAACTTCTTTTACATAACTTAAGGTTAAGTTTGATATCCACTCAGGCGCGTTAGGTAAGCTATTACCATCAATATACGCCATGGTAACAGGGCCACGACTACCAGGAATTTGGAAGGTAGCATCGGTTACAGTACAGGTGCCAGAGCCACAAACGGCAACAGCAAGACCTTTATCATCAATTTCAGTTTTGTTATAACTGAGATTAAAAGTAGCAATAATGTTATCCGTTAAAATCCACTCAGAATCAAGCTCAATACCATAACCCTTGGTGCTGTCTGCATTTAATAGTGTATTGGAATTTGAAGTACCACCGACGGCAGTTAATTGCTGATTATTCATATTAAAATAATAGACTGAGGCATTAATTCGACCTCTGCCGTCTAAAATATCAGACTTAATACCTGTTTCATACGAGGTAATGGTTTCAGAATCAGCAACACTAACATTTTGATCATAAAGTACACGACCTTGAATACTCGGTGCTCTAAAACTGTTTGCTACTCGGGCATACCAATTAACATCTTGGTTAATTTTATAAACACCACTAATATCCCAACTTACGTGACTATCACTTGGATTTACCGACTTAGAGTAATTACCACCATCAGCACCTGGAATGAATGGATGGTCTAACAGTTCCGCAGTAAAGTCTTTTTCATCGTCAGAATAGCGAAGACCTACCGTTAAGGAGAAGTCATCGGTAAAATCATAATCAACAGAGCCAAAAACAGCCCATGCGGTTGTTTCTTGGTATTGCGTTGATTCACCATTCTGCGCACCATGGGCCGGATCGGATGGTGTTGAGTTAGCATCACGAGTATAAAAATCAAAAGTATTAATGGTTAAATCTTCGTAAAAGTAGAAAAGACCAACTTGATAGTTTAACTGACCAACAAAATTTGAAGCTAATCTCAGCTCTTGCGTGTATTGGTGATGATCAGGGATTTCATCCGCTGTTTGGGCACCCCACCATACGGCATTAGCATCACCGGCAGGAGGAAAACCATTATAACCGCCATCAACATCAGCTCTAGAGTATATTTCAGCACTCTCCCAAGCCGTTATCGAGGTAAGCGTGTAATCTTCAATTTCCCATTCAAGTTTTAAACTACTACCTTGGGTACTCACTTGTTGAGTAGCAAACTGACCCGCATCTTGATAAACGACATCTGCTGCAAAATCAGGGCGAATATTATTAGTGCCTAGCGTCGCAATATTTGGATGAAAAGTAATAGGTGAACCATCTAGATCTCTAAAGTGATAATTAAATAAGGCACTGAAAGAATTGCCTTCATATAAAAATTGAATACGGGCTGCATTATCCTCATAGCCACCTAACTGATCAGTTTGTTCAAAGCCAACCGCGCGATTATCAATATAATCATCTTTTGATTGATGTAAAGCTGAAACGCGAATGGATAAGTTATCAGTCAAACCACCACCAATCGCAGCAGATGAATTAATTGCGCCACGAGAACCATAGGAAACAGCAGCATAACCATCAAAAGACTGTGATGGTTTCATTGAGTCAAACTTAACCAAACCAGCAGGGGTATTACGACCAAACAAGGTTCCTTGTGGGCCTCGAAGTACTTCTACTCGTTCAACATCAAAAACAGGAAAACCCTTTAAAATTGGGTTTTCTTGCACTATATCATCAACAATATAAGAAACAGGCTGTGAGGCATTTAAATCAAAATCGGTATTACCTAAACCACGGATATAAAAGCGAGGGAAACTTCGACCATATGAAGATTCAACGGCAAGACTTGGAATACGAGCGCTCATAAAGCGAATATCCATACCTGCAGAACTATAGGCATCAAGGTTTTCACCTTGTAATGCTGACACAGAAACAGGCACTTCTTGCACATTTTCCACTCGTTTACGGGCAGTAACTTCAATCACTTCAAGTTTAAGTTTACCCGCTTCTTCAGCTTGCACTATTGAAGTAACTCCGCCACCGGTGGCGAGGATTGCTGCGCTAATGCATAGCGATAGCGATTTTTTCTTAAAAGAGTACATGTGTTTATTCCCCAGATATAAATCAAATTAGTGATAGCTCGCTCTGAACGGCGATTCTAAAATCACTACTAGTATAGTTTCAGTTTTACAATTAACCTTTGAAATTAAGCTTTGACAAAAAGCTAGTGCCATAATCCATTGGCTCAACCTTAAATAGTTCCGCAATGGTTTGCCCCAAGTCAGCAAAGGTTTTTCGGTTACCTATATTAACAGATCCGACCTGTTGATGGTAAGCGATAATCGGTACATATTCTCTAGTATGCTCAGTGCCTGGCCATGTTGGGTCACAGCCGTGATCGGCGGTTAAGAATAAGATATCATCAGCAGACATCGCCTGAAACATTTCAGGCAGACGCACATCAAGTGCTTCAAGCTCTCTTGCATAACCGATGGCATCACGTCGGTGACCAAAGTCTTGATCGAAGTTAACCAAGTTAGTAAAAATAAGTGAATTATCTTGAGCAGTATTGATATGAGCAAGGGTGGCGTCAAAAAGCGCATGCAAACCAGTCGCTTTGGTTTTTTCATCAATTCCTTGATGGGCAAAGATATCGGCAATTTTACCCACACCAATCACATGGGTACCGGCCTGAGATATTTTATCTAGTACGGTAGGTGCTGGCGGTAACACCGAGTAATCTCTTCTGTTACCTGTTCTAGCGAAGTTGTCCGCATTATCCCCAATAAAGGGTCTAGCGATAACGCGTCCTATATTCAAGTCACCGAGTAATTCACGTACCGTTTCACAATATTTATAAAGGTTATCTAAACCAAAATGCTCTTCATGAGCCGCAACTTGAAAAACACTATCTGCCGAGGTATAACAAATAGGTAAACCCGTTTTGATATGCTCATCTCCCAAACGTTTAAGTATTTCAGTACCCGAGGCATGGCAATTACCTAACATACCAGTAAAACCCGTGGCTTGATGAATACTGTCGGTCAATGATTTTGGAAAGCTATTTTCTTTATCGGTAAAGTAGCCCCAGTCAAAAAGCACAGGTACGCCTGCCATTTCCCAGTGACCACTCGGAGTATCTTTACCTGTGCTAATTTCCTCTGCAAAGCCATAGGCACCTTTACTTGGCGCTCCGCCTTCATAAGGGAAGTCCTGATTAGATGCCTGCTGACAGGCTTTTATTAACCCCAGTGCAGATAAATTGGGTAAGGCAATCTTTTTACCTGTTGCATCAAAATATGCACGCGCTAAATTAGCTAAAGTATTTGCACCAACATCACCAAAATCAACGGCATCAGGAGAATAACCAATGCCAAAACTATCAATAACCAAAATTATTGCACGTGCCATAATATTTCCTTTTTTACTTTTAAATTACAAACAACAACAAATATTAAAATAATAATAATACAAAAAATATGACCAAGTGGTCAAGTTGTGTTAATTTATCACTTTTCTAAATAAGGCGACATAATTCCTTTCCTACTGGCTAACTATTTAGCCACTGTATCGTTTATTGACCTTATAATACTAAAATAAATATCGCTAATAGCTACTAGCTACAGGTAAGATAAACACTTGTACTTAATTATTAATTTTTGCTTTAACAACAGGCTGAACATTGAAACCATTTAAACCGACCATTATTGCTATCGCTGGCCCATCAGCATCAGGGAAAACACTTTTTGCCCAAACAATTCATGATGAGCTTGTTACAGAGCTGGGTAAAAATGGAATTTCAATTATTTATGAAGATGCTTATTATCGTGATCAATCACATTTGTCAATGCAAGAACGTGAGCAAACAAACTATGATCACCCGGATGCCTTCGAACATGAACTGTTGTCTGATCACTTAATACAACTCACTGAGAATAAGACCATAAACAGTCCTGTTTATTGTTACAAAACTCATACCCGTATCAATGAAACAAAGACTTTACTACCGACAAAAATAATCCTGATCGAAGGTATATTACTACTTTCGAATCAAGAGCTTAGAGACTGTTTTGACATTAAAGTTTATATGGATACGCCGTTAGATATCTGCCTGATCAGACGGATTCAACGAGACTTAGTTGAACGTAATCGCAGCATAGAGTCAGTTACCAGCCAATACTTAGCAACGGTAAGACCTATGTATCATCAATTCATTGAACCATCAAAAGCTTGGGCTGATATTGTCATTACCCGAGGCGGTAAAAACAGAATGGCCATTGAAGTGCTCAAAGCAAAAATTCGTCAACTGTCACAACAACCCACACAATAATAACCATAATAATAAAAACATAAGAGGTATTCATGGATTTAGGTGCACTTAGAGGTGTTATAGGCATAGTGGTATTGCTAGGAATAGCTTATGCCTTATCAAATGGCAAAAAATCTATAAACATGCGTACGGTTGGTTTAGCTTTTGCCCTACAGCTTTTACTGGGGGCCTTTGTTTTATATGTGCCTTTTGGCAAAGATTTTTTACTGTCTATGACCAATGGTGTGCAAAGTGTTATTGACAGTGCCAAAGTAGGCATTAACTTCCTTTTTGGTGGTTTAGGCACAGATGCCATGTATGACAATGGTGTCGGTTTTGTCTTCGCAATCCGAGTATTACCCAATATAATTTTCTTTTCCTCTTTAATTGCGGTCTTGTATTACCTCGGCGTAATGCAATGGGTTATTAAAATCATTGGTGGTGGCTTACAAAAGCTATTACAAACCAGTAAACCCGAATCACTTTCAGCCACGGCCAATATTTTTGTTGGTCAAACTGAAGCGCCACTCGTTATTCGCCCTTATATTGCCAAGATGACCCAATCAGAATTATTTGCCATCATGGTGGGTGGTTTAGCCTCTGTTGCCGGCTCTATTCTTGCAGGTTATGCTGGGCTTGGCATCGAGTTGAAATATCTTATTGCTGCATCATTTATGGCCGCTCCTGGTGGCCTATTAATGGCAAAAATCATTTATCCTGAAACTGAGCACGACAAAATAGTCAAAGACCCTATCGATTATGACGACGATGACAATAAACCAACCAATGTTATTGATGCTGCAGCCTCTGGCGCTGCATCAGGCTTGAAACTTGCGGTAAATGTCGGCGCTATGTTACTGGCTTTTATCGCGTTAATTGCCTTACTAAATACTATCGTTGGTGGTGTTGCTGGTTTATTTGGTTATCAAGATATCACCATTGAATTTTTCTTAGGTTACCTATTTGCCCCCTTTGCTTATATTATCGGTGTGCCCGCCAATGAAATGTTGCAAGCGGGTAGCTTTATTGGCCAAAAAGTTATCGTTAATGAGTTCTTTGCCTATGTCAATTTTATTGAAATAAGAGATACCTTAAGCCCAGTAACGCAAGTCATTGTCACCTTTGCTTTATGTGGTTTTGCCAACTTATCATCTATCGCAATTTTACTCGGTGGTCTTGGCTCTATGGCACCAAGTCGCCGCCACGATATTGCCAGGATGGGTATGCGAGCAATGCTTGCTGCAACATTAGCAAACTTAATGAGCGCGGCAATTGCCGGCATTTTCTTTGCTTTATAACAAGTAAAATAGGAAGATATAAATCATGTCAGATAACTTACCTAGTGCTGAGAGTAAAGCAGTCGCTCTACGTGCCCTGTCATTAATGGATTTAACTAGCCTTACTAATACGGAAACTGAGCAAGACATTATTGAGCTTTGTCGACAAGCAAAGTCGCCTGTCGGCGCAACAGCCGCTATTTGTATTTTTCCGCGTTTTATTCCCATCGCTAAAAAGGCACTGAAAGCACAACAAAGCCCACAGATAAAAATAGCTACGGTTACTAACTTTCCCCATGGTAATGATGATATTGATATTGCTTTAGCCGAAACCAAGGCTGCAGTAGCCTATGGCGCAGATGAAGTAGACTTGGTCTTCCCTTATCGCGCGTTAATGCAAGGTAACGAAAGCATTGGTTTTGATATGGTTAAAATTTGTAAACAAGCCTGTGCTAATTCAGCCAAGCTTAAAGTAATTATTGAAACAGGCGAACTCAAATCGGAAGTATTAATTCGCCAGGCCAGTGAAATTGCCATTAATGCCGGCGCCGATTTTATTAAAACATCGACCGGTAAAGTAGCGGTAAATGCTACGCCAGCCGCAGCAAAAATCATGTTAGAAGTAATAAAACAAAAGAACACTGCCGTTGGTTTTAAACCAGCCGGTGGGGTAAGAAACGCTGAAGATGCTGCTATATACCTTGATTTAGCCGATAGTATATTAGGCGGTGAATGGGCTGATGCTAATCACTTTCGCTTTGGTGCCAGCAGCTTACTTACCAGTTTATTAACTACGCTAGGACAGCAGAGTAATACTAAGACCTCAAGTAATACCGATACACCAAGCAAATACTAAAACTGACGAATAGCTGACGACTGAGTAAAGCTAGCACGATCAGTTTTATAAGATAATATTTAAAAAAGCAGTAAGCAATGGCACAACTTTATTTTTATTTTTCATCGATGAATGCCGGCAAGTCAACTCACCTGCTGCAATCTTCTTATAACTACCAAGAACGTGGTTTAGCAACCGCTATTTACACTGCGAAAATTGATGATAGATTTGCTAAAGGTAAAGTTACTTCCAGACTCGGCATTGATGCCGACGCTTTTTTATTTGACGATAAAACTAATCTATTCAAAGATGTTGAGCAGAAAAATCAAGCTAAAAAACTGGATTGTATACTCATCGACGAAGCTCAGTTTTTGTCAACAGAGCAGGTTAAACAGCTTACTGATATAGTCGATGTATTGCATATTCCTGTACTGGCTTATGGTATACGCACTGACTTTTTAGGACAAACCTTCTCCGGTAGTGCCGCCCTGCTCGCTTGGGCAGACAAGCTTGTTGAATTAAAAACCATATGTCACTGTGGCCGCAAAGCTAACTTTGTTATCAGGCAAGACGCTAACGGTAAAGCGGTACAAGATGGTGAGCAAGTCGAAGTTGGCGGTAATGAACGCTATGAACCCCTTTGTCGTGCTCACTTTAAGCAAGTTGTCAGATTATAAGACCAGGTAGTGTTCATACTGGTGATAAGGTTTACTACTTTATTATCAAAGTAGTTCCGATGAAGAGTTCATCTAAAAGGTAACTCATGGTTAAGCGTATTTTAAACGTAGTCTCTGCAGTTGCCGGGCATTTACTACCGAGCAACTGCTGTTAGCATCTAAGCTTATTGGTTTTAACTATGAATATATCACTGGCGGCAACTCTGGGCTGTCATCTGAGTAGCTAAGCGCATTATTAAATTGCTCAATGGCTCTATCGGCTGAATCTTGATCTTTGGCATGAACACGGGCAATCACTTCGCCACGATTCACTTGCACACCAAGTGGTAATATCCGATCAAAACCAACACTGTGATCTACCGCTTGTGTCGGTGCGGTTCTACCGCCACCTAAGCCCACCACCGACATGCCAACAGCACGAGTGTCCATTTGTGCAATATAACCATGCTGGGTTGCTTTAACCGCGGTAATAACGTTCGCCTTGGTCATTGAATCCCAAGGTTTTTCAATAAAGTTTTTCGGGCCACCTAACGCTGCGACCATACGTTCAAAGACTTCTGCCGCTAGCCCAGATCTTAATACTTTATCAATTTTTTCATGGGCTTCTTTTTCATTACTCGCTAGCTTGGTATTAATAAGCATGGCACTGGCAAGTGCTTGTACAACTTTATGTAAGCGCGGCTCTCGTTGTTTACCGGTTAAATACTTAACCGTTTCAGCCATTTCTATGGCATTACCAGCACTGGAACCAAGTACTTGGTTCATATCAGTAATAATAGCCTGTGTCTTCACACCTGCGCCATTAGCAACACTCACGATACTATCAGCAAGCGCTTTAGCATCCGCCAAGGTATGCATCATAGCACCATTGCCGACCTTAATATCCATCACTAAGACATCTAAGCCAGCAGCAAGCTTTTTAGATAATATTGAAGCAGTAATTAAGGGAATAGACTCAACCGTGGCGGTCACATCTCGAATTGAATACAAACGTTTGTCGGCTGGGGCTAAATTATCTGTTTGCGCAATAATAGCCACACCTACTTCTTTAACTATGCGCTTAAACTCACTGATGCTTGGCTGAACATTAAAACCGGCGATGCTTTCTAGTTTATCCGCGGTACCACCAGTGTGACCTAAACCTCGACCAGAGATCATCGGCACATAACCACCACAAGCAGAGACAATAGCAGCCAACATAAAGCTGACCTTGTCACCTACCCCTCCTGTAGAATGTTTATCAACAATAGGGCCGTCAAAACCTTGCCAACTTAAGACCTCGCCTGAGTGCATCATAGCTTTGGTAAAATTGACTTTTTCATCAACTGACATGCCCTGTTGAAAAATAGCCATGGCCATAGCGCCAACTTGACTATCGGAGAAACTGCCATCGACCAGGCCTGAAACAAAAGCCTTTATCGCTTGTTCATTGAGTACTTTACCGTCACGTTTAAGGCGAATAATTTCTTGCGGGAGCATTTTATTTGTTACTGACATGAGTTAACTTCTTATAAGTCTAATAAATCTTTCGGGGTGAATGCATCGGGTAATAACTCCTGCACCGTCCACGTTTTTCGTTCATTTTTATGGTTAACGGCAAGCACTGGCGCCGATTGCTCAAAAAACTCTGCAATTACTTGCCGACAAGCACCACAAGGTGGTGTTAATTTATCTTGTTCGGTATAAATAACAATCAGCTGAAATTGCTGTTCGCCATTAATTACCGCCTGACTAATACAGTTACGCTCTGCACAGACCGTTAAGCCATAGGACGCATTTTCAACATTACAACCTTTCACTATATTGCCATTGGCTGTTAACGCAGCAGCGCCAACATGAAAATTACTATATGGCGCATAAGCCAATTGATAAGCTGCTTTAGCTGCTGCGATTACTTCATCTAGTAATTCTGTTGTTATTTCGTTCATTATGTTTCCTCGTCACGCGCAATATTGATAGGTTCAGCATATCATTACTGACCATATGGTCAAGTTATTTGAGCCGTGCCGTTAACAAATAGCTTTAATAACAATCAATGAAAATTAGCCAATAAAAAGGCTGCAAAAAATGCAGCCTTTTATTACTATCAAACCGGACTATTATGCAAATAGCCTTGATTTTCAGCTTAGTTTAGAAAGTATAACGAACACCAATCTTAATACCCCATGCAGAGTATTTCGCATCAACGGTATCAGCTCTGGCAGCATCGAAACCACCGAATGGTTCAGAATACTCATATTGGCCTTGGTCGTTAATACCGTAATCAGCTATGATCTTAGTACCATATTGACTACGTTTTTTCTGGCCTTTTTTGTCGTCGATAAGGTTAAGTAAGTTACGCACACTAAGGAATAACTCACCTTTATGACCATCCATAAAGCCTGGAATTTCCTGAGCAATACGCAGGTCTAGCGTGGTTTGCCAAGGTTGGCTAGCAGAGCCTTTTTCAGCATAACCACCGGCATATTTACTTAAACCTGCTTGATCTAAATACCCTTTCAACTCATCGTAAGTCAAACCACCTTTATAGGCTACGTTTGGATCACCGGCTCCCGATGGAATGTAAGGTAAATAAGCATCTGAATCATCAAATGCGTATTGATCACCTAAGGCACCATTTTTGTATGAACCCATAACCCAGCTAAGTGGTCGTCCAGATCGGCGCTCGAAGAATAGATTAAACTTAGTAGCATAGTTAGAAACAAACTCGACACGGTAATCTAAGTTAATTTTTAAGCTATGTTCAATTTCAAAAGCGGCACGACCAACTTCTGCACGGCCACGATCTAATGTGACCGGGTACTGGAAGTTAGAAGTAGCTGTTGAAGAAGTTCCTGGCGTACCTTCAGTGATATCTTGATTGGTATAAGATATATTAAAGGCTAGGCCGCTATCAAACGTCTTGTTTAAGCTGGTAGTGATGATATTGCTTTCACCATTATCAGCGGCATTAGTTAACATGAGATCATAACGACCCTTGTCATCTGCTTTATAAATTGGACGGCCACCAGCCGTTGTTTCGCCAGTTTTGCTACGGCTAACATCTTGCCAAAATGGGTCGTTTTCTTTCTTAATATGAATAAATTCTGCCGTCCACATCCAGTCATCACCCATTACTGGGATATCGAAACGATATTCTAACGCAATATTGGTACGCCAGTCTGAAGGCGATTCAAAATTAGGATCGGTGAAGTTTACATTACCATCCCCTGCTTCCATGCCATCAAGTACCGCTTGAGGGATCTTAGTAATATCCACATTAATTAGGTGATCCCCAGTATCACCAGAAGTAACGTAGGTAGTTCCGTCGTTACTGTAGGCATTTGAAAGCCAAACATTGGGGCGACCACCACTAAAGCGACCAATACCACCACGCACGACTAAATCATCGGTTGCTTCCCAATTAATACTAATACGAGGAAGGAAAATGCTTTCGCCATCCATATTAGCAGTGTTTGAGTAGCCGTATCTTGCTTGGAAGTTAGCATTATGAGTTGGTTTATCTGATGAGCCAACTACCTCATAACGAACACCCGCGGTTAACAATACCGAATCGGTAATATTAAACGCATCTTCGATAAATAATGTTGTTGTAGAGAACTTAAAGCTCGCTGCTGCATCATTCACGTCGTTGGTGTATGCATTGGCATAATCAAAGTCATCCGCCGTACGATTTTCAAAGTCGGTAATGTTAGCAAATTTCCACGTACCCAAAGAGTCAGGTGCATACAAGTTAAATACATCAATGGTTTCATATTCGACACCAAAGGTGATTTCATGGTCGTTATATAAATATTCACCTAAAAAACGTAATGACAAGGTCTGGTTGCTTAGCTCATTACCATGACGACTTCTATCAGGGCCAAAGGCGATACTGCCACTTTCGCCTCGTACGGTAACATCACCCATCATTTTATTTTGAGGAGTCGCCTTAGTATCAACATCTTTATAGGCTACTTTAATCTCAGTAGAAAAATCAGCGTTCCAATCTGAATACAAGTGCCCAGAAAAGGCCGTTAATTTTTCATCCTTATCATACCAATGGGTAGACATTTTCAACTCACTTGACCTAGAAGTCATGTTACGTATTGAGTTGCCTTCCGTGTTTTGATAAGTAAACGCGGCACGGTGATCTTCATTAATGTTCCAATCAAGTTTAATTAAGATTTTTTCATCTTTTTCTTCAGGATTAGCACTGTAAGTACCTATATCGACGCCGTAGACACGATCTGCAATCTCTTTAACTTGAAGGTATTCTGCTTCGGTAAACTTGGTATCATTGCCTGCACCTGCACCTGCAGGTCCCCACTCGACACTGGTGGGTTGATCATACTTCTCATATGATGCGAAGAAAAACAACTTATCTTTAATAATTGGTCCGCCAAGAGTAGCGGCAAAAGTAGTTGATTCAAACTCTAATGGGATGTCTTCACCGTCTAAATTTTTAGGGGTACCGGCCCAGTCATCCGATTCTTTTTCATAGAAAAAACTACCGTGAAATTCATTGGTACCTGACTTGGTTACTACGTTAATTTGACCGCCAGAAAATCCGCCATTTTTAACAGAGTAAGGCGTTGCTTCAACACTAACCTGCTCAACCGCATCAATAGATATTGGTGAGCGCTGGGTTGGATAACCATTGCCGTTCAAACCAAAGTCATCATTTTGACGTACACCATCAACAGAGAAGCTATTAAAGCGAGGGTTTGAACCAGCGATTGACATCGGCGCACCAGCGCCACTGCCAATAGAAACTAATGGGTTAAAACGTAACACGCCCTTAAGATCACGCTCACCACCAGCAGCATTCGCGATATCATCAACACCAAAAGAGCCTGAAGAACCGCTGTTGGTATAGCCAATCACACGACTACCTACAACAGAAATAACTTCTCTATCAACATTTTCTAAATCAATAGATAAACGCTGTAGCTTGCCGGCTTGTAGGTACACGTTCGTGTACTCTTGATCTTTATATATTTCAGAATCAATCACAACTTTATAGGGACCGCCAACACGAAGGCCTCTTAAGCTATAACTACCTGAACTATTGGTTTTAATTCTTTTAACGGTACCCGTTGGGATATGAGTTACAATAATCGTTGTATTGGCAGCAGGTTCACCCTTTGGAGTGAATACTTTTCCTGCGATACCAGAAGAGGTTTCATTTGCTATTGCTGAAGTTGATAGCCCAAGTGCAAGGACTAACGCACTAGTTATATGTGATAGACGATAATTGTTCATCTGTTATTCCTATGTTTTGTTTGGTTTTGTTTGGTTTTATTTGGTTCTATTTTGTTTTAAAGTGATCTTTATTCTTGTTATTTTTTAAGCAATAGAAAAGTTAACCAATTGCTCTGTTTTTCATTTCGATTGAAATTAGAGCAGAATTTTATTACAGTTTCATTACATATTTTAACATCTTTACTGAAGCAGTATAAACATAAACATCAGACCAGTTAAATTAAAAACAACGTATTACATTAAATCACTTTCAATTCAACAGGTTACAATAAAATTACCCCTAGTAACTGTTAAAGTAATTACTGATATTATTTATATATAAAATATAGTTATCGATAGCTGTGGTTTTAATTACATTTTAATATAAGAAACCATCCAATTGGTCAGATAAAAAACCAAGCATAACTAAACACCGGTGATCAAAGCGCTGAAATTACAGTAAAATACTGACGTCTAGGAAAGTATGTTATTTTATTCACATAAGTATATTATCTAGCACAGCTGAAATTACATGTTTTAGGTTACTCACTACAAAAATGTAATCAAGTGGGGATATAGTGTACTTTTCCTTGTCAATAACTTACATTTATAGTCGGTATAATGAGTTAAAATATAAAGTACTATCTTTTAACTATCTGACTAAATGGTTAACAATAATTTGAGAACGGGTGTGACTTATATCGCTACGACTGGTAAAAGTCCTATAAAAACAGTCATGACCGTCATCATAAATACAATAACGAACACTGAGTAAAGAATATGACTAGCGCTAATCAAGTTAAGAAAAACGGCAATATTAGAGCGAAAAGCCAAGTTAAGATCCTCACAGCAGCTAGAACCGAGTTTGTTTTACAGGGGTATAGGGGCGCAACGGTGCAATCTATAGCTGATCGAGCCGAGATGCCAAAAGCTAATATCCTTTATTATTTCAAAAACAAAGAAAACATATATCATGCAGTGCTGGAACATACACTTGAGATGTGGGATGAAGGCATTGGCGATATCGAAGCAGACAAAGGGCCAAAAGTCGCGATAGAAAAATTTATTGAAGCGAAAGTCAGGATGTCATTTAAACACCCTGAAGCGTCAAAAATATATGCGATGGAGATAATTCAAGGCGCACCGCATTTAAAAGATTATGCACGTACTTATCAACGTCAGTGGGTAAGAGAAAAAGCTAAATTATTTCAACAGTGGATTGATAATGGTGAAATGGCCAATGTTGACCCGGTACATCTTATCTTTCTAATTTGGTCAGCCACTCAGCACTATGCTGACTTTGAGACCCAAATTTTAACGATAATGAATCGTGCCGACTTCGAAGAAGATGATGTACAACAGGTAATCACTTTTCTTTGTGACATTATTTTACGTGGCTGCGGCCTAATTAAATAGGATTGGTTTAAAATACGGCTATGAAAAAACACACCATTATTGCATTACTTGCCTTGGCGTTACCTCAGATGACTTTTGCACAAGCAACAACACTAAAAATCGCTACCTTTAATGTCAGTATGGAAGCGTTAAATTATATTGATCATAATCGCGCTGAAGCAGAAAGTGTTTCGGAAAAAACACTAGTTAACGCATTGGCTAGTGATCATCAGCAAATAAAAAACATTGCCGAGATAATCCAAAGGGTTAACCCTGATATCCTTTTGCTCAATGAATTTGATTATCAAGACGACAATAACAAAACCTTGAAAATCTTTATTGCTAACTACTTAAATAAAGGCCAACAGGGGCAAAAAGCCATTGATTACCCTTATTTTTACCAAGGTCCGGTTAATACCGGCATAAATTCAGGTTTGGACCTGAATGGTGATGGTGAAAAGGGCAAACTACCTGGTGATGGTTTCGGTTATGGTCATTTTCCCGGCCATTTTGGTATGGCGCTATTATCAAAATACCCGATAGATATCGCCAATATCCGCAGTTTTCAACATTTCAAACGCCATGATATGCCTAATGCACTAGTGCCAATGGACCCGGTAACGAACAAACCTTGGTACAGCAATCAAGTATGGCAAGCGCTGAGATTATCATCTAAGTCTCATTGGGATGTGCCTGTTGAGGTCAATGGTAAAACTATTCATATACTGGCGAGCCACCCAACACCGCCCGTATTTGATGGGCCAGAAGATAGAAACGGTAAACGTAACCATGATGAAATTCGTTTTTGGCATGATTATATTACCCCTGAAGCTTCAGACTATATTTACGATGACAATGGTAAGAAAGGTGGTCTTAAGGCCGCGAAAGTATTTGTTATTCTCGGTGACTTAAATGCCTCAAGTGTTGATGGCGAGGCAATCAACACCAGTATTTCAGCGTTACTACAAGACAAAAAAATTCAAGATGTTATGCCGCAAAGCCAAGCGGGTGAATTGCATACACCTGACAATGTTAACGCTAAACATCATACTTCAAACTGGGGTATGAGAGTTGATTATGTCTTACCTTCTGCTCTTGACTTCACTATCAATGATTCCGGTGTTTTTTGGCCCTTAGCAAGCGACGAGAGCTACCGTTTGATCAAGGATAGAAATGCTTCATCTGATCATCGTCTGGTTTGGCTTGAGCTAACAACAAAACCCGAATAGCCAAGCAGGAAATAGCGAAGCACACATAAAAAAGCCGACAAGTGGCCACACAAGTCGGCTGAGCTTACTTAAATTGAGCGGCTATTGACGTTCAATGCCCTCTTGTAAGCAAAACTAGTTAGCAGTTACCCTAAATACAATGGCGGTTAATTGATGTTAGCGATGAGTGTATCTTTATTAGGGTTAACATCGCCAGGCCGTCAGCGGCAACTAGCCTGACACAGGGGGTGATAGGCGATTTAAAAATAATAACTAACTATGATTGATGTTGGCGGATATAATCCGCCTTCAGGGCTAAACCTAGTGGTAAGTAAACGGCATAACGGCTATGACAATAGCGGTTCAACCTTAATGGCTTTTTAACTGAAAAAAGCCATTAAATAATAACAGTGACTTTATATCCTTAATATTTAAATTGCCTGACTAATGTCGACATATTTACCGCTAATTTGGCTAAATCATTGGACGCTTGCGAGGTTTGCAGCGCTGCACTAGAGGTATTCTCAGTGTAATCAGAAATATCAATTATATTTTGATGAGCTTCATTAACACTATCGCCTTGAAGCTGAGCAACTTGGGCACTTTCTATATTTTTAGTACTTACCTCTTTTACTAAACCTTCCACTGTTTTTAAACTTGTTGCTGTTTGCTTAACAAGATCAATGCCTTTATTCGCAGCTGTTGAAGCTTGGTTCATGGCTGTGACTGATTGCAAAGATGATTTTTTTAAGCCTTCAAGTTTCTGTTGTATTTCAATGGTAGATGCTTGTGTTTTGGCCGCAAGGGTACGTACTTCGTCGGCAACAACGGAGAAACCACGCCCAGATTCGCCCGCTCTGGCCGCTTCAATGGCCGCATTAAGAGCCAACAAATTAGTTTGGTCAGCAATGCTATCAATAACACTTAAAATACCCGTAATCTCTTCAACTTGAGTATTCAATTGATGCAGTTCTTTTGCAGCAATATTCACTGAGTCTACTAAGTCGTGGATTGCTAATTGAGCACTTTGTGACAAAGTTGAACCTTTAGCAGATTCAGTACTTGCTTCAGTCGTCATGGTCGCTGTTTGAGAAGAGTTTTCGGCTATTGAATTGATACTGGCATTCAAGTCAGACATTACTGCCGTAGTGAGTTCAGTTTTCTCTTTTTGCCTCACTATGATTGCATTAGTCTCTTTGGTTACCGCAGATAACTCTTCCGATGAAGACGCTAATTGACCTGCATGTAAATCAATTTCAATGATAATATTCCTGATTTTACTAACAAATTGATTAAAAGCTTTACCTATATCGCCTATCTCATCATTACGCTGAGCTAAGTCTAATTCAACCGTTAAGTCACCATCGCCTTCGGAAACTTCTGAAATGCGTTTGACTAGGACATTAAGCGGGTTAACGATAATATTGGCGATAATCAAACCCGTAGTGATGCTGATTGCGCCAATAAAAAGCAGTGACAATAAACTATAAAAATATAATTCCTCTGAAAGTTTAGCCGCGTCAAAAAAAGCTTCTTCAACATCAATCTCGGCCATTAGGGCCCAAGTTTGATTGCCGTATTTTAATGGCATATAGGCCGATAACACCTTAACATTTCTATAATCTAAAAATTGAGCGAAGCCTTTATTTCCTGCCAGCGCTTCAGCGACGCCTGGGGTTTTTACAAACTGCATTCCTATCGCTGAATTGTAAGCCTTTATTTGTTGTAGATTAGGCTGAGAACCCGAATCTTCTAGAGCCTTGAAATAACTTTGTTTGTCTTCAATTAAAAAGCGACTTTCACTACGTAATTTATAGTCAGGGCCAACTAAATACGTTTCTCCCGATAAACCTAGCCCGACATCTAACCACCTTTCATTATTTGTCATTATTTTATTAATACCGTCAATTGGCATTTGAAATATTAAGATAGCTTTTGCCTTGCCTGATTGGTTTACTATTGGGGAGGCAATAAAAGAAGCGGCTTGATCATAGGAAGGAAAGTAACTTTCATAATCAACCAAAACGACACTGTCATTGTCATTGAGTAACTTGGCTTTATTAAAGGCTTTTGCCAGTCCAGAATTGGCGTATGGACCTGTTATCAAGGAGGTCGCATAGTCTAGTTCTTTAAAAACGGAATAAATAACATGGCCACTATCAACATCAACGATAAAAATATCATAGTAACCAAAGCTATTGAGGTAATCTCTAAACATTGGGTGGTATTGTTGATGAACTTTGTCGTAAGGCGTGTCTCCAGCACTGTTAAGCTGTTCTTTATTGCCCAACGGAAATCGATTTTTGGCAATATACTTGTCTTGAAAATAAATAGCTAAAGGGCCAAGCTGGGATAATTTATGGTGAACTGAGAAGTTTGCCTGTGGATTTTTGTTATTAAAAGCCTGACTAAATTGGCTTTGGTAATAACTCGAAACTCTGTTTTTTCCAGCATTTAATTGTTCTTGGAGATTAGAGGGCTTATAAAATGTATTGGAATAGTTTGTTGCCGCAGCTATGACTGAAGGGTTTTTAGATAACGAAATAACTTGCGCTTCAATTGTGTTTAAATATGAACTGATTTGCTCTTTTTTTAATTCTCGAAGAGAAATAAGTTGTTCTTTCGATTTTTTACCCAACGCTTCAAAGGAAGACTGGTTAGCTTGTAATGTTATTATCACCGCCATAATAAAGGCTGGAACAATAGCGAGAAATATAGCTTGGGAAAGTAATTTATGTTTAATTTTCATCTGAACATCCATGAATAGGTAATATCTGCCAGTAAGTAACTTGCTGATAAATAATCTTTACCAGCAAGTGCTATTTATTACAAATCAAAACTCTTGCTATAAGACAGAGATACTAGAGTATCTTCAAAGGCATCATTACCTGTGAGTGTACTCACCATTAATGAAAAGCCACTTTTGCTTAAACTGATATTAAAGTCGTTATAATCAGCATCTGCTGGTAGATTATAATAGCCGGCATGAAGGTCTAGAGATATTTCGTATGGTAAAGAAAAACCATAAGCGGCTTCAAAATAATGGCTATCGCCAAATTCACCATCAGTATCATTATCAACTAGGGTCGAAACAGCCAAGGAAAGTGTTTCATAACTTGCACGTAAATATACCTCACTAAAGGCCAAGTTATCTTCGCCTTGATAGCCGTAATAGATATAGCCGATATCCCAGTCGATATTGGCAAAGTTAGTTTGGTAGCCACTATAAAAATCATACTCAAAATTAGTATCATCATTGAAATCTACGGTGGCAGCCCATGTGCCCAGATAAAAACCAGATTCATGGTTATAGTCAGCACCTGCGGAAACGCTGAAATTATCGTCCGATTGAGTGATACCACGCCAAATATAGTTACTTGTTATACCGATATTTGCTGAGAATGCATCGTCAGCAGAGGCTGCAGTGCTAAAAAACATGGATGTTAATAAAGTTGAAGAAAGTAAAGCGGGGAGAATAATCATCTTGTTCATAGAAAAATATATACCTTTTTTAAAATTTTTTAAGAGTGAGAGAGTGAATTGTTAAATAGTGGCTCCTTGCAACAAAATTTACAGTATTGAATATATAACGAATTACTCCACTTGCTTATTAGAGCAAATGCCATTGTCAAAATAGTTTTAAGCTGAATGGTCTGAATTATTAGAATCATAAATATCACTTTTAATACAGTTGAGTAGTATAACTTAACCTTGTCATACTCATTTTGACTGTTTTATATACAGTGAGATATACTTTTTATGACTTAAAGTCCTGTAAACACCAAGAATGCTGAATAACATTCATTATCACTTGTTTACTAGTAGTTTGTAATATAAATGTAAATAAACACTGTTGAATATTGTATATAGTTATTTACACAAGATAACTCGCCTTTGATGGCAAAAAGTTTACCAAATATATATTTTAATTTTTTGGTAGGTAATTCAATATATAGTTTTAACCGTAACATGATGCTTACGCATGACTATTGAATATGGCGACTTGACTCAAAGGTGACATCCAAAGGTCTACTTTCAGAATCATTGTTAAGTGTGTTGTTAATTAAAGCTCAACCAGGCTATTAGTCGCTGGTTCAGGCTAGCTATAAATAATACCGGAGCTGAGCATAAAACCACTTTGCTTTGTCGGCTTAATAAACCAAATAGCCTAAAGAGTAAGTCCTGAAAAACAAATGCCTTCATGCTGAATTAAAAGTACAGGCCATAGAGTTATAAATGCTACTGGCACAGATATTCATCTAATTATTAAGTGTAGAGGGGAATAGTTATAAGGTAGTTGAAGGGTAAGGTAGCGTTTGCCTGTGACAACTTCTGATTGACAGCAAGCAGATGTTCACCACGTTAATAAATATATCTGTATATCAGCCAGATGAAAAAACATCAACCATGGCCTATTTGACCTAACCCGTGGTAAGGCTAGGTCAAACTAAACGGTTAAATATGCCTGTGCAAATAACAGATCATACTAATAAAGTTACTCTGTCTTACCGGCTCAAATTAGAAATACTTGAGCTATAATCCTGAAGTCTTTATTAAGCTGACTAATCTTCTACGCGAACGCCCCAAACATCATGGTCATCGGCATGAATAATTTGTACCCAAATCAGATCGCCAGGCTTGGCATCAAAATCATCAGACAAATAAACTTTGCCATCAACTTCTGGCGCATCAGCATAAGAGCGCCCTACCGCACCAAGCTCATTAACTTCATCAATGAGAATTAAATATTCTTGACCTATGCGTGCTTGAAGTTTTGCCGCACTAATTTTAGCTTGCACCGCCATGAATTTTTGTAAGCGCTCTTGCTTAACAGCTTCATCAACATGGTCGGGCAAGTTATTGGCGGTAGCGCCGTCAACATCAGAATAAGCAAAACAACCAACTCTATCTAATTGTGCTTCTTCTAGAAAATCTAATAACTCTTGAAACTCGTCTTCGGTTTCACCCGGAAAACCAACAATAAAGGTTGAACGAATGACTAATTCAGGGCAAATTTCACGCCATTTTTTTATCCGCTCTAGCGTTCTATCTGAACTACCAGGGCGTTTCATCAACTTCAAAATACGTTTACTAGCATGTTGTAATGGTATATCGAGATAAGGAAGGATTTTGCCTGCCGCCATTAACGGAATAACTTTATCAACACTAGGATAAGGGTAAACATAATGTAAACGTACCCAAATACCTAATTTCCCTAACTGTTCACACAAAGCTAGCATGCTTGTTTTTACCGGCATACCATCCCAGAAATCAGTTTTATGTTTAACATCTACGCCATAAGCGGAAGTATCTTGCGAAATAACCAATAACTCTTTCACGCCAGCATTTTTTAAACGTTGCGCTTCACCTAAAACATCACCAATGGGACGGGAGTCTAAATCACCACGCATTGACGGGATAATGCAAAAAGTACAACGATGATCACAACCTTCGGATATTTTTAAATAAGCATAATGTTTAGGCGTAAGCTTAACCCCTTGTGGCGGAACCAAGTCAATAAAGGGATTATGCTCAGGTTTGGCGACATGTTCATGCACTTGTTTTAATACTTCATCATAAGCATGGGGGCCAGTGACACCGAGGACATTAGGGTGAAGTTCAATAATTTCATCTTTCTTAACACCTAAACACCCGGTAACCAACACTTTACCATTTGCGGCTAACGCTTCACCTATGGTATCTAAAGACTCTTGTACTGCGCTATCAATAAAGCCACAGGTATTTACAATCACCAGTTCAGCATCTTCGTAACTATTGGTTACATCGTAACCTTCTGTACGAAGTTGAGTAAGAATACGCTCTGAGTCGACCAAGTTTTTTGGACAGCCGAGAGAGACGAAGCCTATCTTTGGAGCGCTAACTGGACTTTGTTCACCTTGGTTAGCTTTAGATGTGAAAATAATTGACTGCTCTTCAATGACCTTTTTAGGTGTTTCTAGGGTGGTGGTTTGTTTCGGGTCAAATTGAGTAACTGTCATAGCGCGCCTTTACTAATGTAAATGATTCAGGTGAATTTTAGTGCGCGGATTATACACGATTATGAAGTGAATGTCTTTAGTGTTTAGACTTGGTGGTTAGAGCATCATAAGTGCTTGTTTAACTGCCTTAAATGTTGGAGTGGTGCAATTGGCTAAGGCAGTTATTTAATGCGTGGGGTTATACAGGAAAGATAATTTAACTTCATCATTGGTTAAAGGGTAGTTATTATACTAGCTAGCTTCATGAAATAATTTTTTAATAGCAGAGGTAGGATAATTGAATAAAAGTAATAAGGTAAGAAGTGTTTTCAACAAACTATTCAAGATTGAGCCTAATATACCGTTACACAAAAATATAGTATTTTGGCTGCCCATCGTTTTTTTTGTTACACCCGCTTTAGTGTTAAGTTTTCCTACATGGTGTTTCTGCTGGCCTAATCCAGAAGCTTACGAAGCAATATTGGCAACCCAAGCTTTCCCCGTATTCATTGCCTCATTAGCTATTCCCTTTACAGTGGCAATCAACCGATTCCATAGTTCCTCCCAAAGAGCAGAATCTAATAGACTTGCTCAACAAAACATGACTTTTAATCAATACTTTGAACATCGAAACCATTTTTATAAACATGTTGAAACAATGCTATTACGTGAGCCATTGTAAGCGTATAGGGATCGGCACCTAGCCGCGCTCAATATTCCATGGTAACAGCGGTTCAAGGTTGTTTGGTTGCTCA
>NZ_BDQM01000028.1 GCF_002207865.1 Colwellia marinimaniae | reverse complement strand
TGATGTGTCGAGAGTAATGGAATTGTGTGATCGAGACTGGATAAAAGTGGGAACTTAATTAATGCAATTGGTATTAGTTTGCCCTCAGTAATATATTAAAAATATAATCTCTATAATTTAAAATTAACTTGTGGGTTTCCCTTCCCTTGTACAAAGAAATGCATAGGGCATACCACATACAAATACCATAGTAAAGACAATAAGATAAAATAAACCACAACCAAACTAATTGTACAAGTGTAAAAAAACATGACACTTTTACTCGCTATTTTCACTGCTAAATTTATTTTTATACAATTAGCAGTGGCGTAATTATCGTTACGATCAGAATAGAAACTATTTACAAAATATCAGACAAGAGCTAAGCCGCACTGACTATTACGGCTCTCCTTACGGACCACTTTGTTCATTGGCTAGCCCTAATACATCATTTGTCATGCCAAATGGTACTTATGATAATGGTGGGCTTTACTGATTATGAGTCAATATTTGTCAATTAAGGCAAGGGTTAATTTGGTTTTAACGCTAGCCGGACCACGGCTAGCGCATTTTAAGCCCTTACTATGTATGACTTGATATAATCTAGTATTTAAAGTTGTCTGTATTCTTAACTGCTTTCGCGTCGCGGTGGCGACTACACCCAAAGAGGGCTATCGCCGAGCCTCTCTGGACTCTCTCGGCGCTGCGAATAAAACCTATCTTTCATTCAATCAAGAACTTCGAGGTGCTGCGTTAATGTACGTCCATGTACCACGCCGCTTTTTCATCATCCCTGATAAAACACCTGCGCACTTTCAAAAATTTCAGGGTTTTACCACGTAGATTCGTACGTTTATAATTCAAGCTACCATCTGGACGTTTTACTTCCTCAATAGCTGAGATGTCAGCAATAAAAGCATCTATTTTCGCCGCTTTAACATCATTCAGATCAGACGGAATAAAAGATAAGCCATCGATATATAATCTTTTCTCTTTCGATACTGATACCTTTTTTATAACACTAGAACAAGCCAGTAATGAACTCATATAGAGTGCTATACCTCTCTCTGAATAAATCGTCTTCGTTGCATTAGATAGCCTTTGTTATTAACCACTGATGTTGATTTTTCATTATAAACAAAAAGTAAATTAACTCAAAAAGAGCTTTCGATTCTAGACTACTTTCAATTTGACATAGGGTAAGGATAAAAAGAAGCGAAATATTAAAAAGTAAACCCGGTGATGGTAAAAAAGTAATTAATATCTTTGTTATTAACTCATGCGTAAATCAACAATAGTAGCGTTAATGATTAATGAATTTTATTCAGATATGATAACCAGAAATAACTGACGGAAATATATCACGCAGCATAACGTCTTTAGCATCTCCTTTAGCCACGTTTCCAAGCACTAAAGTAGCAAAAATTTAATTTTTAACGTTGAAAATTTTAACATCATAGCCAAAAGGATAATCTAAGCTAGCCTCAGGTTTGTTAAGTAAGTACTGCTCAGCTTATTGATTATTAAGGCTGGTCATGGCAAGTTTATTCATTGGTATTTAGGGAAAAACATACTTGGCTTCAACATGGTAAACAATGACATCAATCAAGCAAGATGATTAATGTTATTGAGAGAGTGACAAATGCTAATTTAGTGTCACAATGGATGAATTGCTTATCAACAGGAAGATGAATGAAAACTCTTTTTACCTTAGTTTTTATACTATTAAGTCATACTATTTTTGCCGCCGAGCAAGCTGAAGAAATTTTCGCCCAGCTAACACCTTCCCTTTATCAAATAAAATTGATTGATAAAGCCAGTGGCGAGAAATCGTCGATTGGCTCTGGTTTTCAGATCAGTGCAGATGGCATTATTGCCACTAACTACCATGTAATATCTAGCTATGCCCGTCACCCAGAAAAATATCGCATTGAATATTTAGACTACCAAGGAAAATCGGGGCAAGTCGACTTGGTGAGTGTCGATGTTATTAATGATCTAGCCTTAGTAAAACGTCATGTTGACCTTGATATGCCCTACTTCATACTTTCGGATAAAAAGCCGATTAAAGGTGAGCAGTTATTTGCTCTGGGCAACCCTCATGACTTAGGCATGATTGTGGTACCTGGTACTTATAACGGTTTAAAAAAAGAATCGTTCAATGAGCGTATCCATTTCACTGGTTCTATTAATTCAGGCATGAGTGGTGGTCCTGTGGTTAACAAAGATGAAAAGGTAGTTGGCATTAATGTAGCCACATCGGGTAACCAAATTGGTTTTTTGGTTCCACATGAAAAATTGGTGACACTTTTCAGTGACTATAAAAAAAATGCACCGACAGATATTAAGCAACAAATGTCAGCTCAATTAATGGCCAACCAAAATAAACTAATGTCAGCACTACTTAATAATACTTGGCAAAGTAAAGAGCTTGCCGGTAAGGCTATGATCCCGATTATTGACGTACCTTTCATTCGCTGCTGGGGTGACTCTAATGCGGATAAAAAAGATGCCCTTATTTTAGCGGCCATTGCTAATTGCTCTTTAGATGAAAACACTTATCTTTCGTCACACTTTTTTACTGGCAGTGTTGAAATTGAATTTCGTTATATGCAAGCAAAGAATTTAAGTGATAATAAATTTTATCATTTATATCAACGGCAAATATCACGAGCTGGTGCGGGCAATAGAGCAGGTAAAGATGATGTCACTGAGTATCAATGTCACCATGACATAATTACACCGGCAAGTACCGCTGGCTCAAGCCAAGAAATTAAAAATAAAAGTATTTTCTGTACTCGTGCTTACAAAGAATTCCCAGGATTATTTGATGTCTTATATCTAGGCGCTAGTATCGATAAAAATCAACAAGCTTTAGTCAGCCACTTTACTCTAGCCGGTGTCAGCAAAAAAAATGCCCTGGCTTTTACTGGTAAATTTATGGAGGCGGTATCATGGAAATAATTAAAGATACTGAGCATGGCTGCACAGCAACAGAGCCAATGACAAGTAATGACTTACCCTGTGAACAAGGTGAGATCATTATTGAAGAAATTACCCGTAATCATAAATTGCTGCATCGTCACCGACTCAAGCAAAGCGAAATTTCCATTGGCCGGGGTTATCACAATGATATTATTTTAACTGACCCTCATATTTGTCCGCAGCACTTATCGTTAAGTTTTTCTCAAGGTGCTTGGCGCCTTAATGATAATAACTCAGTAAATGGCACAATATTAGAAGGTAGCAAATCAAGTAATAAAGATGACCATCAACAAGTAATTAATGATGGTGATGTTATTGTTTTGGGTAAAAGCCAATTAAGAATACTATTTAGTGATCATCAAGTAGCAGATACCATTGCCTTTAGCCCCTTTGAGTCGCTAATAGACTTCATCCGCCACCCTATTGCAGTATTTATCAGTATTGCTTTGTTTATACTGATAGCGGGAAACATTTCCTATTTAAACCAGCCAACTGAAACCAATATAAGCCAGTTGTTTGTTAGCGCTTTTAGTATGAGCTTATTATTTGCTTTATGGCCTGCAGGTGTGGCTTTAGTGTCTCACCTCACTAAGCATGATCCACGGATACTCGCTCAACTTGGTATTAGCTTTAGCTTTTTTATTCTGCTGTGGCTTAGTGATCTATTGGAAGAAATTATTGCTTTTAACGCCTCGAGTAATTCATTACTCGGTTTGATTAGTACGCTAGTACCCATTGGACTAGCTTTTAGCCTGTTTTGGTTAAATAGCTATATTGGCTTTCATGTTAGTGCAAAACGTAGAATTGTTGTAGCGTTAAGTATTACGGCACTACTCTTTGGCGGTACTTACTTATTACAATACAGTAAGAAGCCTGAGTTTAATCCACATCCACAATATAATGCCACGATAATGGCACCCAGATATTTAATGGCGCCAAGCAATAATGTTGAAACTTTTTTAAAGCAAAGTGATATTTTATTTGAACAGGCAAATAAAGCAGCACAACAAGATTAAAAGGTTGAAGGTTGAAAACTTAACTAGATAAAAGGCTTATTTTCAGGAGAAAATAAGCCTTTATATTTATTATGTTAATTATGTTAAACGGCTAGCTATGGACGAGGAATAAAACCAACCGCATCATATACAGAGCGAAGTACTTTACTCGCACGAGCAGAAGCTTTTTCAGCTCCATTACGCATGACTTGCTCTAAGAAAGCTTGGTCTTGTCTATATTCATGGTATTTGGTTTGAATTGGCTCTAATAAAGCTACTACCGCATTGGCGACATCACCTTTTAAATGACCATACATTTTATCTTCATAGGCTGGTACTAGGTCAGCAATGCTTTGTCCGGTAGCACAAGATAATAACGACAATAAATTCGACACGCCTGGTTTTTCTTCGCTATCAAAATATATACGCGCTTGCTCATCAGAATCGGTAACTGCGCGTTTTATTTTCTTGGCAATCTTTTTAGGATCTTCTAACAAACCAATGAAGTTACCCGGATTAGTATCCGACTTAGACATTTTTTTAGTCGGTTCAAGCAAGCTCATTACCCGTGCGCCATGCTCTGGAATAAAAGGCTCTGGCACAGTAAAAATATCGCCATAAATATTATTAAAGCGCGTAGCTATCACTCTTGCTAATTCTAAGTGTTGTTTTTGATCATCCCCTACTGGCACTTTGTTAGCACCGTAAAGTAATATATCAGCAGCCATCAATACCGGATAAGTAAATAAGCCTGAGTTCATATTTACTTCAGACTTTTGTGACTTATCTTTATATTGTGTCATGCGATTTAATTCACCCATTTGCGTATAGCAATTAAGTACCCAGCTCAATTGCGCATGCTCAGGTACATGGGACTGAATAAAAATAGTACTTTGCTCAGGGTCAACACCACAGGCAAGATATAAGGCTAAACCATCTAAGGTTGCTTTACGTAAATCCTCAGCTTTAGGGCGAACGGTAATGGCATGTTGATCAACAAGCATGTAATAACATTCATGGGTCGATTGCATATTAACCCATTGCTTTAATGCGCCTAAATAATTACCGATAGTTAACTCGCCTGATGGCTGACAGCCACTTAATACAATAGGTTTACTAGTCATTTCTTATACCCTTAAAATACTAAATTTCAACTTATGTTTACTTATACTGACTGCGATACTGTGGCTAACTCTGCGCGCATTTCATCAATTGCCACTTTATAATCAGCTTGAGAAAATATTGCCGAGCCCGCAACAAACATATCGGCACCCGCCTCAGCAATTTCTGCAATATTGTTCACTTTAACACCACCATCAACTTGCAAACGTATATCATAGCCACTTTGTTTAATCTTTTCTTTTACCAAACGTAATTTATCTAATGTTGCCGGAATAAAAGATTGGCCACCAAAGCCTGGATTGACCGACATTAATAAAATAACGTCAAGTTTGTCCATAACAAAGTCTAAACAATGCAAAGGGGTAGCAGGATTAAGGACTAGGCCGGCTTTACAGCCATGGTCTTTAATTAGCTGTAAGTTTCTATCAATATGATCACTTGCTTCCGGGTGAAAGGTGATTATATCAGCCCCGGCCTTAGCAAATGCAGGGATGAGCGTATCAACTTGCCTAACCATTAAATGCACATCAATGGGCGCTTTAATACCGTAATCACGTAACGATTGACAGATCATGGGTCCGAAGGTTAAATTTGGTACAAAGTGATTATCCATGACATCAAAGTGAACAACGTCGGCACCGGCGGCTAAAACCTTAGCAACATCATCCCCTAAACGAGCAAAATCGGCGGATAAAATAGAGGGAGCAATTAAAAATGGTGACATTAGTGTATATCCTAAAAAAATATGCCGCTATTATACCCATGCTAATTGAAAATGCGAGTTACCCGCCATTGTTACTTCATATACCACTGCACTTTTTTTGCACATTTACTAAAAAATCGCACCAATATTGCTCAGCTCAGATGTTAAGTAAGCAACTAATTAAAATTCATGTAAAATAAATTGATACTAACCACATGATTTTTAGTAATAAAAAAGTCGGTAGATAATAAACATTATCTTTTTTGATTTGGGCATTATGCTTGCAAAGCATCTAGCAGACACTTTTTATAACAAACAACAACAACAAGAGCTAATTATGAAAAAAACAATAACTACCATGGTTATCACATCACTATTAGCAGCTTCTGCTATTTCATTCCAAGCATCAGCTACTGAAGGTTTGTCAGCCAACTTTGCTGCTACTAACAACTACTTATGGCGTGGCTTAGAACAAACAGGTGGTGATGTGGCTCTTTCAGGTGGTATTGATTACGCAACAAATTCTGGCTTTTATGCCGGTACTTGGGTATCAAACGCTTCTTGGGGCGACATGAAAACTGAACTAGACTTATACTTGGGTTTTAGTGGCGACATCAATGCAAGTTTTTCTTATGATGTCGGCTATATTTACTTCGCATACCCTGATTCAATTGCTGATAAAAATGCCTTCTCTGAAATCTATGCAAGCATTTCAACGGGTGGTTTCACTTTTGGGCTAGCTGTATTAGCCGATTCAGAAGGTGGTGGCGACGGTGCAGAATTTGGTGATTCACTATATGCAAACATTGACTACGCTTTTACTTTAGCTAACGATGCAGAAGTTGCTTTCCACATTGGTAATTACAGTGGCGATTTCTCTACTGACTCAACTGACATTGGAGTTTCAATAAGCAAAGACGGTTTCACCTTTGGCGTTTCAAAAACAGATTACGATGACGGTATAGACAGTGATGATATGAAATTCTACCTTGCTTATAGTATTGATATTGACCTATAGGCATTGATTACTCATTTTGATGAGTAATGCACCTAAGAAACAGTCAAAGACATTAAGGTGAACCTAGGTTATACTGGTTCGCCTGTTATAATGGATAGTACCTCAAAATGTCAAAACGGATGATGACAAACCCACACTTATCAAAATTTATGCAACTAACCTTTGCATGTACTTTGACCCTAGCTACTTTAGTTAGCTTCAGTCAATATAGCGACAAACAAACCGCTCAAATACAACAACCTAGCTTGTGTATGACGGTTGCATCAAATCTGCCAATGAACCATGTAAACCACCCCTGCCAAGCGAGTAATATGTCAAATAAAAGCTGGTTATCTTGGTTATCTGGTGACAGTAAATCCACACATTTACACTTTTTAGATTTAGTTGAGCTTATTCATTATAGCTTCCATTAAGACGTTCTTTGTTATGCAGAGCAGCTTAAAAGATACTTTTAAGAGTGTTGCCGCGGCATTTTTTGGCGTGCAAAGTGAAAGTGCTCGCAAACGTGATTTTTCCCAGGGTAAACTTAGTCACTTTATTATTGTTGGCCTTATATCTGTACTGATTTTTATCGCTTGCTTAATCGCCATTGTTAGCTTAGTTATACCAAATTAATTCGGACCAGCTTATTTATATAATGCCAGTAACTCTGCGACCTTTTTACGCTTAGTCGCATTTTGACTAATGGTGCGAGCTACCTTGACTGATTTTATCTTTACCGCATGCTCATAAATTTTTCGGGTCCAAATGGTATCATGATTAGAAATCACCACAGAAATAGTGCCTTTTTCGCTAACTTCTTCCGCGGCAGTGGCAAGATCAGCTTGCTCATCTAAGCCAAAGCCATTGCCGGCGTAACTGGTAAAACTTGCCGTTTTACTCAGTGGTACGTACGGTGGATCACAATAAATCACATCACCCTGTTCTGCTCGCGCAAAGGTTTGACGATAGCCTTCACAGACAAAGGTTGCTTTTTGCGATTTTTCAGCAAAATAGTTTAATTCAGCCTCGGGGAAATAAGGACGTTTATATTTACCGAAAGGAACATTATAGCCACCTTTCTTGTTATAACGACATAAGCCGTTATAACCGTGACGATTCATGTATAAAAAAACTAGGGAGCGAAAGTAACTGTCTTTACTGGCATTGAAATCAATACGTAATTGGTAATAGATCTCGGCTTGATTATGCTCAGGATTAAAAAATTTACGCGCATCCTCAATGAAACTATCAGGTTTTTCTTGGACAATTTTATAAAGGTTTATTAAATCTTGGTTAATATCATTAAGAATATATTCATCAAAGTCAGTATTTAGAAATACCGAACCGGCACCAACAAAAGGCTCAATAAGACGACGTTCATTAGGTAGCATTTTTGAAATAACATCACACAGGCTATATTTACCGCCAGCCCACTTCAAAAACGCTCGATGTTTATTATTCATGCTACCGATTAAACCCGCGACTTCACTTGATAAATTTAAAGGCGGATTGTAGCTTGTATTAGCCCTTAAAGGTATTTATTTCACTGATTACCAATGAAATATCCTTAAGCCATGGTTCACGTATTAGCAGACTTGCTGGCAACAACTTTATCGCTGATTTTGCCATGGTTTTATTTGGATAAACCCTTGAAGTGACCACAATAAAACGCTGCTCTGTTAATAGCCTTTGATAGCTGAACAAGTTCTCTGACCGATGATTTTCGATAAATTCATGCCACAACTTACTATCGGAAAAACCAGCTAACTGAATAACATAACCATACTCATAGACTACCGCTTGGTTTTGATAGTAATGACTAGCAATTTTTGCCAGCCTAATCGGTTGAATTTGTTTGTCCTCGGCTTGCTCTATAATAATTTTATTTTCGGCCGTTGACTCTGTCTTTTTGTTAGTCACGTCAATAGAAGGACTTGCTCCTGTTGTTATATTATTAAATGAGTTTGCTAAAGCGTTGATGACATCACTGGCATTCGCAGGCAGCTGCTTAGCATGACTTAAAACAGGTAAAGCCAATATGGCTCTATTAATCTCTTCACTCGACGCTGCTCCCCCGCTACCGACTTTAATTGACTCATCAGCCGTGACTCGTTTTTGTTTCTTTGCCATTTTTCTAACTACTCGCTCATCTGCACTCGCTATTGAGTCCCTCGCGGGTAAAACGGTATCACTAACATCAAATTTATTAAGCTGTTTATCTAACGGGTTACTTTGCTTATTTAAGGCATCGGCAATTACTTGATAGCCCCAAATAAGTATAGCTAACAGCATTAACATCACGAAAAACAAACTTACTTTCTGCCCAAACGTTAATGAACTAGTAGCTTTTTCATGGTGTATTTTTTTGTCATCTAAGCTAAGTACTTGCCCAGATGTAGCTTCAATAACTACCATTTTATCTTTAAATAAACTTTTATTTAGCGATAACTGCTTAGCGGCCTCGGTTAAACCAAAAAGTACGACATTAATTATTAGTTGGTCTTTTTTTGCTAAGCTGACTAATTGTGACAATTCATACTTAAGCTGCAAAGACAGGGCGTGTGCATGGTCTATGACTATAGAAATAGCTTCACCCTGCTGTTTGGCAAATCGTAAAACACTTACTGCTAATGACTGCTCAGGATCAAATAGGGTATTTATAAACAACTGTTCAATCAAGCGACAGCGAATTTGAATATCGTTTAATTTTGTTGAGGCTGAGACAAAGGCAACATTAATATGACTCTCTGCCCCTGTAGAAGGGTCATTAGAAAGACTGACCAGATACTGGCTAGCTAATTGAGAGTATTGCTCGGTATTTCTGCCTATAACTAACACTGCTTGTTTTGCATAGCGTAAGTTATGATCTATCCGTGTGGGAACACTAATAGCTGAGGGCACATTTTCAGATAAGGATGTATTTTCTGCTCGGGTTAGCTCTGTGGTGGAAGTATTCTCTAGTGCGGACATACTTAATCCTTTCTATACTGTAAATTCTTCTTCATGCTAGCTAAGCCCATCAGAAGAAAATAATTATAGAATTTCTTGAAGTGTATCCTGGCTGACATCATCACGAATTTCTGACTGGCCTATCGCAGTTGGTATAATAAACCTGAGTTTACCGGCAATATTCTTTTTATCTCGGCGCATATGACGGATAAATTCAGTAAAACCCATATCCTGTGGAGCAATTACCGGTAGGTCAAACGCTAAAATTAATTTTTCCATTCGTCGTAATTCTGACACTTCAAGCAAATTCATTGCTACTGCTAATTTAGCAGCAAGGACCATGCCAGTTGCTACTGCTTCACCGTGCAACCACTTGCCATAACCCTGCTCAGCTTCGATGGCATGACCAAAGGTATGCCCTAAGTTGAGTAAAGCTCTGATGCCCGTTTCGGTTTCATCACTTGCCACAATATCAGCTTTACATTGACAGCACTTTTCAATCATCTGCGCTAAAATCTGCTTGTCGGCCGACTTTATCCCAGAAATATTGTCTTCAAGCCACTCAAAAAATACTTTATCACCTAAGATACCATACTTAATTACTTCAGCCATTCCTGCATTAAACTCACGGACAGGCAGAGTTGCCAGACTATCAATATCAATGAAAACAGCTTTAGGCTGGTAAAAAGCGCCAATCATATTTTTACCAAGAGGATGATTAACCGCCGTTTTCCCTCCAACCGAAGAGTCAACCTGTGACAGTAACGTTGTTGGTATTTGAATGAAATCAATACCGCGCTGGTAACATGCTGCGGCAAAGCCCGTTATATCACCAATAACACCGCCACCTAGGGCTATTAAAGTAGTATCTCGACCATGCTCATTCGTTAACAAGTGCGACATGATAACTTCAAAATTTGCTAAGCTTTTTTCAGCTTCACCATCAGGAAGAATTACTTCATCTACGGTAAAATCGGTTAACTTTGCTTTAAGTGCATCGATATATAAAGGAGCAACAATATCGTTTGATACAATACAAACACGCTTGGCCCGAATATGCGAAGAGAGCAGATCTGTTTTACTTAACAGACCTGAATCAATATATATAGGATAACTACGTGTACCTAAATCAAGATTAAGAATTGCCATATTAGAATACTACCCCGAGTTCCACCGTGGAGAAATTTAAAAATCAAGTCGCTCTATGATTTTGTGCGCAACAACTTTGGCACTTTGCTCATCAGTTTGTACTATGATATCAGCAATTTCTTCGTATAGTGGGTTACGCTCTACAGCCAGATTTTCCAAAACTGTACGAGGCTCTTCAGATGTTTGTAATAGTGGACGACGACGATCTCTTTGTGTACGTGCAACTTGTTTGTCGATTGTTGTTTCAAGGTAAACAACGATACCGCGAGCAGATAAGCGATTACGAACACTAGCGCTTATTACTGAACCACCACCTGTTGCTAAAACAATACCTTGTTTCTCACTCAAATCTTCAATTACAGATTCTTCTCTTTTGCGGAAGCCTTCTTCACCTTCAAGATCAAAAACCCAAGCAATGTCTGCTCCTGTACGGCGCTCTATCTCCTGATCAGAGTCAAAAAATTCAAGGTGCAATCGTTCGGCTATCTCTCTACCGATAGTACTTTTACCTGCACCCATAGGACCTATAAGGAATATGTTACGTTTTTCTGCCATTAGATTTACTTAATACTCGTTGTGTTAACAGAACAGCCAGAAGCCTATATTTCAATGAAAAAGTGCTTTTGGCAAAAAAGAGGTCTCCCTCAGAAATTACAAGGGCGTAATTATCGCAAGTGTTGGCTATCAAATGCAAGTAACAATAGTAATATCTTAGTTAAAAATTCGATTTTTAAATAATAAACCCATCAAACCACCGAATATGGCGGTATTTGATGGCGTTTATCTAATCCAAGACGCTAATATTCTTCAGTAACAATTCTAGGCGTAACGAAGATCAATAGCTCTTTTTTCTCATTTACCTGACTTGTGCTTCTAAATAACCAACCTAAATAGGGTATATCACCTAAAATCGGAATTTTAGTAACTGTACTTATAATTGCTTGTTGATAAATACCACCTAGTACAATGGTTTCACCATTATTAACCAATACCTGTGTTCCTATACGCTGGGTATCAATCGCAGGAGCAAAGCCACTTCTAACGTCTGAAACAGTATCTTGAGTAATGACTAGATCTAAAATGATTTTATCATCCGGAGTAATATGTGGCGTTACCGTTAAACTTAATACTGCTTTTTTGAATTGTGTTGAGGTCGCACCACTTGATGATGCCTCTTGATAAGGAATTTCAACACCTTGTTCAATATAAGCTTCTTTCTGATTTGCGGTAGTAATACGTGGACTAGCAATAACCTCACCTTTATTCTCTTTTTCAAGCGCAGAAAGTTCAAGATCTAAAATAGTACCACTGGCTAATCTAGCAATCTGGAAGGCAATAGTTCCAGCTGGCGTTACCACAGGAAGATTAACATTCAATCTATCGACTAATGAAGGAACAGAGCCACCACGAGCTATATCAACACCTTCTAAACTTCCGGATGTAGTGCCTTCACCATCGGTATTTGTTGCCCCCCACCGAATACCTAACTCTTCGTTAACACTGTCTTTTACCGTAACCATCCTAGCTTCGATAACAACTTGACGAATAGGAACATCAAGAATTGTAACCATGCGTTTAATGTCTTCAATGCTTTTAGCAGTATCACGAATCAGCAAGGTATTAGTACGTTCATCGACTGAGACGCTACCGCGTGCAGATAATATACTGGTATCATCATTTTTAATTAATTCTGCAAAATCAGCCGCTTTTGCATAGTTTATTTGTACAAACTCAGAATATAAAGTCGCTAGTTCCTCAACTTGCTGTTTTGCTTGCAAGGCTTTTGCTTCACGGTCAGCGAGTTCTTCACTGGGCGCAACCATTAATATATTGCCCTGCATCCGCTTATCCAAACCCTTAACTTTTAAAATAATACTTAATGCTTGATCCCATGGCACACCATCAAGACGTAGCGTAATATTACCTGTGACTGTATCGCTGATAATTAAATTAAAGCCATTATAATCGGCAATAATCTGTAGCACTGTCCGTACCGGGATATCTTGAAAACTCAATGAAATACTGCGACCTTGAAAATCCTCAGTTTCTCCTAAATAAGCAGGTGCTTTTACCGGTTTCTCTTTGACCGTCAATATAAACAGGTTGTCTTCCTGTTTCTGGCTAAAGATAAAGCCACTGTCAACTTCAATGACTAAACGCGCATTACGGCCTTCCCTAAACGTTTCAATACTAGTAACTAGCGTACCAAAGTCAGTTACATCTAATTTATAAAGTAAATCATCCATAATTTCAGTATTATGGAATTCAACATTTAATTTACCTAAATTGTCATTAACATCTGCGGCTAACATGCTATCTTTAAGGTAAATTAATATTTGCCCTTCATTTTCGCTATTTAATCTAAAGTCTATTGACTCTATATGGTTGATATACGCTTCACCCGCAGGCATTAACGCTTCAACCACATCTGCTGATTCGCCATAGTTAAAAGTAATGGCAAACTCTTTGTCGTTAAGTAGAGCAACATCAAAAACAGCAAGTTTTTCCAAGTGAATTAAAGCGATTACTTTACCAGTGCCCGCATCTAAATTAATACGTTTAACACCCGCATGATTAACAAATGTTTCTTTAAATTCTTGCCCATATGCTTTGGCATCAAAAGTTACTTCAACAAAAGCGGGTGTCATTGATGTTTGAATTTCTGGAAGAGTAGTAATATTTTCAGCAAAGCTAAAAACTAAAACAATCTGATCGCTTTGTATGGTGTTATAAGAAATACCGAGCAGTTCATTGTTATGTTCAGTAGCACTGACTGATATTGACAGTAAAGTAGTTGATAACAGTAATAGTGCCGTAAGCCAGAGTTCTTTAATAGCAATAAAGCCTTTATAATTTTTCATTTGATTAAATAGCATTATTAATTCCTTTACTTATTTGACACTTCAGATTGTACGATACTCAATTTAGTTTCACGCTCTGCCCAACATCCGGCACCATCTGGTGCTAATTCAATTATTTTCACTGTTTTTGCACTCACTTGTGTGATACGACCATTGTATAAGCCTAGGTAATTTCCAGCAGCCACTCGATGTAAACTTAAATCTGAGGCTTCTAATAAAGCCCAGAGTTTACTTGCATCACCTAAGGTGCCACGCATTGTTAAGTCACTTAAAGCATACTTTTCTAACGGTTGTTTTCGGCGGTTAGTATCAGGACTTAAACAGCCCGCCATTTGTTGCATTTTTTGCTGAATTGCTTCAGGCTTGGGTAATACAAAGGGGCTACGCAAATCATCGGCTGAATAAGCAATATGATTAAAAGGATGTACCTCTGGCATAGGGTCAATGTAATTAGTTGTTGTTGCTTTCACTTGAGCCATATGGATTTTTATTGCCGTGGTATCATCAAAACAGCCAGAAACTAAAGCGAGTGATACGACACCAAGTATCTTTATTGTTTTAGCCGTTAATCTATCAGTGGTCATTTGGCTACCTCCTGTTGATAACGGTAGGTTTTAGCTTGTAACTTTAAATTTAGGGTACCTTTATCGTCTCGTTCAATCTTAATTTTAAAATCATGCACTGTTACAATCCTTGGCAAAGCGGCAATTTTACTGACGAATTGACCAAATGAATGGTACGAGCCTATTACTTCGATATTGATGGGTAATTCAATGTATATTTCTTTACTAATTTCTGGTTGCCATTCTAATTTAACAAAATCAAGACCACTGGTGGTACCCACAAAAGTTATATCATCTAATAAGCCAGGAATTTCATGACTATTTGGTAAGCTTCTAAGTTGAATGGCGAAAGTATCTTCAGCTTCTGTCATTTGTGCTCTGAACAAATCTAAATTTGCCGATACATGATATTTTGTCCGGTATGACTGTTTTAAGGTGATCTCTTCAGCAAAAGCACGATCAAGTTGCTTAATTTGATCACTGATTAAGCCCATATAACCCAAAAATGCCACGGTAACCGCTAAAAAAATAGCTAGCAACAACTTGGCTGCAGCAGGCCACTGGCCAATATTATCAAGTTCGAGATTGTCAAATTGGGATGCATCAAACTTCATTATTTGCCTCCCTTGCTTGTTTTAGCATCATCCATTAACCCCTTTATTTTAACTTTCATGATAAAGCTGCTAAGTAACTTAGGTGAGCCATCGTCAGCCGTAATCGACTCAGGTGTAGCATCAATAAAAAAGTCAGATAATTCAACCGCTCGAATCATATTAGCTAAATGGTTATTCGATTCACTTTTTCCAATCAGGTGTAAAGTATTACCCTTTTTTTCCATTTCCGTAATATATATACCATTGGGAATAATCTTTGCTATTTCATCAAGTACTTGCGTACCTACATTTCGACTACGCTGTAATTGTTCAACAACTTCAATTCGTTTCTGTAAAGATGCTTTTTTATCATTGAGGGTTTTTATTTCATCAATTTTAATATCCAGTTGCACAATCTCATTTTTAAGATATTGATTTTTACTGTTTTGTCCATCAATACGAGCTTGAAAATAAAAATTAATGATCAGTACTAGTGCTAATACGGTTAGACCAACTGCGGCTAATATACTGAAGTATTCTTTTTGTTGTGCCTTGAGGGCTGCTTCACGCCAAGGCAGTAGATTTATATGTGCCATGGCGTAAAACTCCTTAAAGCTAAGCCAGTTGCTACCATCAATTGAGCAGCGACATTAGCAAGTTCGTCTTTATCGACTGAGTCACTGATTGACATATCATGAAAGGGATTAGCAATAACGGTATGAATACCCAGTTCTTCAGTAAGTAAACTTTCAAGTCCTTCTAATGCAGCTGTGCCACCAGAAATTAATAAATAATCAACTTTTTCTTGGCCACTAGTAGTCAGAAACATTTGAATGGCTCGACGTATTTGTTGCATTAATACGGTGTGAAATGGAGCTAAGACTTCAAAGGTATAATTTGGCGGTAAATCATTTGTGGTTTTAGCCTCTTCAGCTTGTTCAAAAGATTTATTATAATATGAAACAATTGAGCGAGTATATTGCTCACCACCGAACATTTGATCACGGCTATAAATATGTTTACCCGCGTCTGTAGCAGAAAAAAGTGTTACCGTTGAACCGATATCTACTATCGCAACAACTTTATCTTTAGCATCCTCTGGCAATTGCGTTAAACAAAGATCATAAGCTCGACCAACGGCATATGATTCAACATCAATTACCTTGGCTTGAAAGTCACCTGCTTCGAGAGCAGCAACACGAGCTTCAATGGACTCAGTGCGTGCTGCACTGAGTAAAACATTAACTTTACTAGGATCGGACTCGTTAACATCAAGGGTTTCAAAGTCTAAACTGACTTCATCTAAGGGGAATGGAATAAGACTGTCTGCTTCAATTTCAATTTGGCTAGCAAGTTCCTCTTCAGTTAAGGCGACATCCATATAGATAACTTTGGTAATAACCGTTTGTCCTGATACCGCAGCAGCGGCGTCGGTAGCTTTAGCTGATATTTTCTTTCTAAGTTTCGCAATAACAGCGCCTACCGATTCAATATCTTGAATTTCACGGTCCACCACCGAACCTCGTGGCATTGGTTCTATGGCAAAGTCCTCCATTACAAAACCTTCACTTCCCTGACTCAACAATACAGCTTTGGCAGAATGAGAACCAATATCGATCCCCACCATCATTGTATTCTTCTTTTTCCACAGTTTGTCTAGCATAACAACCTACGATTCTATTTTTGTAATTATTTTAGACGTAAAATACGCATAAATACATTTATTACATGCTTTTACACGATATACTAGTATTATCTTACATTTTAATCCACTTACTTGGTCTTCTGTTGTGTTTTTAATCAAAAAATTATTAAAAGTCAGTCTGATAGTGTTCATTTTAGCATTCATTTCCGTCTATATTTTATATCTATCAATGCGTTCAGACTTACCCAGTGTAGACTCATTAAAAGACTTGCACTGGCAAACACCCATGCAAGTTTATAGTCGAGATGGTTTGTTAATCTCACAGTTTGGTGAAAAGAAACGCATACCCTTAACATTTGAGCAAGTACCACAACAACTTATCGACGCTTTATTGGCCACAGAAGATGACCGCTTTTATTTGCACTTTGGTGTTGATCCCATAGGCATGGGTCGCGCAATACTTGGTAAATTAATGGGACAAGACAAAGGCGGCGCAAGTACCATCACCATGCAGGTAGCACGTAATTTTTTCCTCACTCGAGAAGTAACATATACCCGAAAAATTCGAGAAATATTCTTATCCTTCCACATTGAAAAATTGCTCAGTAAAGATGAGATATTAATGCTATACATTAATAAAATTGAGCTGGGTCATAGAGCCTTTGGTTTTGGTGCTGCCGCGCAAGTTTATTATGGTAAAAACATTAAGCAGCTCAACCTAGCACAAATTGCCGTGCTAGCAGGTTTGCCTAAAGCACCCTCAACATTAAACCCTATCCGTTCGCCATCACGCGCTAAAGCCCGGCGCGCAGTGGTATTACAGCGTATGCTAGTTAGCGGCTATATCAGTGAGCAAGAATACCAAAGTGCAAAAGCTGCCCCCATTAGCGCTAAGAAACATGGCGCTGAGATAGAGCTTAATGCCCCCTATATCGCTGAAATGGCTCACCAAGAAATTCTTAAACGTTATGGTAAAGAAAAAGCATATACAGAAGGTTATAAAGTTTTCACTACGGTTACGGCAAAACTTCAAACGGCTGCCCAGCAAGCATTAGTGAATAATTTATTGAACTATGATCAGCGCCACGGATTTCGCGGGCCTTTAAATTCCCTTAGACCAAAGCAAGCAACAAAAATCAATAAACTTACCGAACAACAAGCTCAATTGCTAACACAAGACGAAATTACCAACGTCCTTGCTCAAAACAATTCTTATCAAATGCTTGTTCCTGCGGTGGTTACCGCTGTTGAAAATAAGTCTGTTACTATCCAATTACGTAATAACGAACTTGCTACCATTGACTGGCCTGGATTAGCCTGGGCACGACCTTATATTAATGATCAAAAACAAGGCCGACCACCCAAAGTAGCAAGCGATATTCTCCACTACGGTGATATTATTCTAGTCAGTAAAATGGCGGACAGTAGCTACCGTTTAGGACAACTGCCAACAGCAAGTGCCGCCATAGTGTCATTATCTCCAGATGATGGCGCCATTAAAGCAGCGGTAGGCGGTTTTAGTTTCAAACAAAGTCAGTTTAACCGTGTTACCCAAGCAAAGCGTCAAGTAGGCTCAAACATTAAGCCATTTATCTATTCTGCCGCCCTTGAACACGGCTTTACCCTAGCATCATTGGTCAACGACGCACCAATAAATCAATGGGACAGGAGTTCAGGTGTGGTTTGGCGACCCAGAAACTCCCCGGAAACATATGCTGGTCTTTTAAGAGTTCGTTTAGCTTTAGCGCAATCAAAAAATGTTATCGCGGTACGATTATTACAAAGTATCGGCGTTACTAATACCATCAAACATTTAACTGCTTTCGGTTTTAATGCTAACGACTTACCTCACAATGAAACCTTAGCACTTGGCTCTGCCTCTTTAACACCATTAGAAGTTGCTACTGGCTTCGCCACTTTTGCCAATGGTGGTTTTTTAATTGAACCGTATTTAATTGAACGTATTGAAAACAGTGACGGAGACGTTATTTATCAGGCCAATCCAGCCTTAGCTTGTGACCCTTGCCTGCCAGCAAATAATTTAGGCATGCCAGCACAAGAAACAGACTTTCAGGATAGTAGTAGTACGCTGGCCGAAAACCCTCAAATTACTAAAGTTAAACAAGCGACTCGCATTATCAGCCCACAGAATGCATTTTTAATTACCCAAGCGCTTAATAGTGCTATTTGGGATGCAGATTGGACGGCAAAACCTGGTTGGCAAGGAACTGGCTGGCGCGCTAGAACCTTAAAACGCCGTGATATTGCCGGTAAAACGGGTACCACTAACGAAGCAAAAGATGCTTGGTTTTCAGGTTTTAGTCGACGTTTAATAACTACCTCATGGATAGGCTTTGATGATCCCCGTCATATCCTAGGCCAAACAGTTTATAATAATAATTTAGGCAAGAATCAAACCACGGGTAAAGAGTTCGGTGCTAAATCAGCACAACCTGCTTGGATTGAATTTATGCGCGTTGCCTTAGCGGATATTGAAGTTGAAGCTTTTCAGCTACCTGTTGATATAGTTTCAGTACGTATTGATAAAGCAACCGGAAAATTAACCACTAAAACCGATAGAACGAGTCAATTTGAGTATTTCCGCCTAGGACATGTACCAACTGACTATGTCAGTGCAGATAATACTAGCGCAATATTATCTGGCAGTATGCAAAAAGAAGAGGAAGAAGAGTTGTTCTAATCCTCCAAGAACAACAGTATCCCATGTTAAAATAATAAAAAGCAGCTAACATTTTAAGTTAGCTGCTTTAATTTTTTTGCCTTGCCTTTAGTGCTTGCTTTAATGAGGCTCTACAGCAATGGCTTAAATAGCTTAGTAAATTATATCTCTTTGATGAATACTTGCGAATTACGCTGAAAATTATACATTTGTTTTTTCCCTTCAGGTAACCTTTCAAGAGATGTTTCGATAAAGCCTTGCTCTCTAAACCAATGACCACTCACAGTGGTTAATAAAAATAGTGATGTTAAACCTTTCTTCTTAGCACTCAGCTCTACAGCATTAATAATTCTTTCGCCACGGTTACCATTTCGATAATCCGGGTCAATAACAACACAAGCAACTTCACCTGTTTCAGCTTCTGGATAAGGATATAAAGCAGCACATGCGATAATGACATCTTCTTTTTTAAGCACCATGAAACACTCTATTTCCATCTCGAGCAGTTCACGAGAGCGTTTAACTAACACGCCCTCTTCCTCCAGCGGTTGTATCAATTCTAAAATTCCGGCGACATCATCAATAGTGGCGGTAGAAATTAATTCTTTATGATCTTTGGCAATCAAAGTACCGGCACCATCACGGGTAAATAGCTCCTGCAACAAGGCACTGTCACTTTGATAACTGACACAATGACAACGTTCAACGCCATTTTCACTACTCTCAATAATGGAGCGCAGCAATAATTGACGAACATGGCAGTCATTGTCATCCAACAGCGTTTTCACTGTCCGGACACTGCAACTGCGAATTAACTGGCCTGATTTATCAATAAGCCCTTCATCTTCAGTAAAGGCTATAAGCTTATCGGCTTGCAGTGCAATAGCGGTTTGCGTGGCCACATCTTCTAACGCAAGATTAAAAACTTCCCCTGTCGGTGAATAACCAATCGGTGACAACAAAACTATGGAACCATAATCCAATTGCATGTTAATACCGTCAGAATCTATGCGTCTGACACTACCAGTGAATTTATAATCTATACCATGACGAACACCCATAGGCTTCGCTATAACAAAATTACCCGTACTGACTCTAATTTGTGAGCCGTGCATAGGTGAATTAACGATACCAGTGGAGAGTAAGGCTTCAATGTGCAGACGTAATGAACCGATAGCGTCTTTAACGGCAACTAACGTTTGCGCATCAGTTACCCTAATATTATTGACCACCTTGCCGGCAAGACCCCGTTGCTTCATACGGTCTTCAATTTGTGGCCGCGCGCCATGCACCACCACCAATTTCACCCCTAAGCTACGTAATAACGAAATATCATGAATAATATTAGAAAAATTAGCGTGCGTGACGGCTTCACCACCAAACATTAATACCACCGTTTTTCCGCGATGGGCATTAATATAGGGCGCGGCGTTTCTAAACCATTTTACGTAATTCTGATCACTATTATTCATGTTTTCCATTCTTTATTTGCTTAGTTTCATCACTAAAAGCCAAGTTACTTTCAACAATATTATACTCATTGAAATTTGCCGTCTAAGGCTGGTTGAGTATATATGCCATCGCCACTTCATCCGCAGGATCTTTATGTGGACTAGGTTCACTGTCTTCAATAATATTTTCTGCGAGGGAGTTTTTATCAATTAAATTAAAACCAAGTTGCTCAAAATATTGCGGAATATAAGTTAACACAATAATTTGTGCTAATTCCATTTGATGGGCGAACTCTAGCAAGTACTGAACCAACGCTTCACCTTGCCCTTGCTGCTGAGCACTTTCGTCCACCACAACTGAGCGAATCTCAGCTAGGCCGGTTTGATAGATATAGAGAGAGGCGGTACCAACAACTTTACCCTCAAGTTCGGTGACAACAAAATTCTGAATATCGTGAATTATATTGTCACGACTACGTGGCAGAATCTCCCCTTTATCGGCCCAAAAATTAACCAGTTGATGAATACTATCAACATCAGACATTTTTGCACGACGAACTGACATAGCTGCAGCGCGTTGGGCATTTAAACGTTGCTTCACTTGCTTAAGCGCCACTTGAATTTGCTGCTTACCTGGTGCACCGACGACTTGCTCGTTCAAAATAGCTTCATTACCAGACTGTGTTGTGGCTAACGCTTTTTCAACCTGTGCACGGGAAGTACCACCCAGCACTTCACGCTTATTAAGGGTCGATTCAATGGTAAGGTGTTGATAGACATCTTGCTCAATTTTATCACTGAACGCTTGCAGTTGCGTGATGGTTAAATCTTCTAACGGCACAGCTTTATCGATAGCGGCGAGTACAACTTCACCAACAATATGGTGCGCTTCGCGGAACGGTATATCTTTACCCACTAAATAATCAGCCAGTTCAGTGGCGTTGGCGTAACCTTGTTGTGCCGCGGCAAGGGTACGTGAACGATTGACCTTTAAGCCATCGGCCACTAATACCGCCATTTCCATACATTCTTGCCACGTATCAAGGGCGTCAAACAAACCTTCTTTATCTTCCTGCATGTCTTTATTATAGGCAAGGGCTAAGGCTTTCATGGTGGTCAACATGCCGGTTAAAGCACCAAAAACACGCCCGGTTTTACCACGAATTAATTCACAAGCATCAGGGTTTTTCTTTTGCGGCATTAACGACGAGCCAGAGCTAACTAAGTCGCTCATTTCAACAAAACCCGCTTCACCTGAATTGTAGAAAATTAAATCTTCGGCAAAACGTGATAAATGCATCATAGAAATACTGGCTGAGGCCAATAATTCAATAACATGGTCTCTATCAGAAACAGCATCAAGGCTGTTTAGGGTTGCGGTTCTAAAACCTAAACGATGCGCCAATGCCTTTCTGTCAATTGGGTAGGCGGTACCTGCTAAGGCGCCAGAGCCAAGCGGCGAAACATCTAACCGATAAAGGGCATCTTTTAAACGACCGATATCACGATCAAACATTTCTACATAGGCTAAACACCAATGACCGAAAGTAATAGGCTGTGCTCTTTGTAAGTGGGTATAACCCGGTAGCACGGTATCTTTTTCACGCTCAGCCAAATTCATCATCGCTTGTTGTAAGTTCACTAAGGCAAATAATAAATCACCGCCAGTTTCTTTACACCAAAGTTTCAAATCGGTTGCTACTTGATCATTACGACTACGGCCGGTATGGAGTTTCTTACCTAAATCACCGATTTTTTCAATTAACTGAATTTCTACCCAGCTATGAATATCTTCGGCATCAGATAATAAAATTTGCTGAGGATTTTCTTCAACAGAGGCTTTTAACTCTTCAAGTGCTGCCGTTAAACGGACTAATTCGTCATCGTTTAATACACCCACTTCATGAATCGCTTGTGCCCAGGCAATTGAGCCGACAATATCTTGTACCGCCATACGATAATCTATCGGCAGTGAATCATTAAATTTCTTAAATTGTAAACTCGCCTTGCCTTTAAATCTTCCACCCCATAACGCCATAATTACTTCTCCAGATTTTTTAAGCTGCCATTTTGGCTTAGCGCGGTAATTCTGCTTGATAAACTGAACAAACGGATAAAACCTTCGGCATGTTTTTGGTCGTAAACATCATCAGCACCAAAAGTAGCAAACGCTTCTGAGTACAAGCTATTTGGTGAACGACGTTGAATCACTTGCGCCATGCCCTTATATAACTTAACTACTACATCACCGGTTAATTTTTCAGCAAACGATGCCGCAGAAGCAAGTTGCGCTTTAGCCAGTGGCGTAAACCAACGACCATCATAAATAACATGTGAAAATTCAAGACCAATTGATTCCCGATATTTAAGTGATTCTTTATCGAGGATCAGTGTTTCTAAGCCTTTATATGCCGCCATTAAAATGGTGCCACCGGGTGTTTCATAACAACCACGAGACTTCATACCCACTAAACGGTTTTCAACGATATCAATTCGACCAACACCGTGTGCTGCACCTTTATCATTTAGATACATTAATGCATCATAAGCACCGGCACCCTTTTCACTACCAGTCTCACTATTTCCAGAAAAGTCTTTACCATCAATAGCAACTAGTTCACCTGCAATAAAACTTAATTGCACTTTTTCTGGCACATCGGGCGCATCCATTGGATCAACCGTCATGGTCCATACTTCTTTTGATGGCTCACACCATGGGTCTTCTAACTCACCGCCTTCATGAGAGATATGCCAAGCGTTAGCATCACGACTATAGATTTTAGTTAATGACGCTGAACAAGGGATATCACGCTCAGCTAGGTAATCGAGTAAGTCTTCACGAGAAACCATATCCCACTCACGCCATGGCGCAATTACCGTCAACTCTGGTGCTAGGGCAGCAAAACAAGACTCAAAACGTACTTGGTCATTGCCTTTACCAGTACAACCATGACAAAGGGCATCAGCACCAACTTTAAGCGCAATCTCTACGTGTGCTTTAGCAATAATAGGACGCGCCATTGACGTACCTAATAAATATTGGCCTTCGTACACTGAGCCAGTTTTTAAAATTGGGTAGATATATTCTTTTACGTATTCTTCTTTAAGATCAACTATATAACATGCTGATGCACCTGAGGCTAGGGCTTTTTCTTTTACGCCCTCAAGCTCTTCATCACCTTGACCAACATCGGCACAAAAAGCGATAACTTCACAACCTTCATAGTTCTCTTTTAACCACGGAATGATAGCCGAGGTATCTAAGCCACCAGAATACGCTAATACTACTTTTTTAATTTTTTTCTTTGCTAAAGCCATTTTTATTCTCTCTTAAATTTTTAGATGTGACTAATTTTTATCAATTTTTAAATTAATCAATGTTCGTTATGCTATTTGCTGCTAGAGCAAGAAAAAAGCACGCTTCATACTCTTGTAGGTGAGTACTTTTTGCCCTAGCTATGGTAATAAATAGTTACAACAATGGTTAATTAGCAAGCAATGTTACTAACACGGCATTCTGTGCCCACATTCTATTTTCCGCTTGCTGGAATACTTTCGATAATTCACTATCGAATAACTCGGTAGTTATTTCTTCTTCCAAATGCGCTGGCTGACAATGCAATAGCATATTAGCTTGTGCTTTCGCCATCAAAGCGTGATTAACTTGATACGGGGCAAATTTAGCGAGAATGTCAGCTTTTTTATTGGCATCTTCATCACCCATAGATATCCAAGTATCGGTATAAATGACATCTTGTTTACCAATGGCGTCAATATCATTGGTAAGGATAAATTTACTGCCTGACTCTTGGGCAAGCTGCTTGGTTTTTTCAATGATATCTGCTTGTGGCTCATGACCTTCAGGACAGACCAAGGTAAAATCTACCGCTAAAATAGCCGCCATAAGCATTAATGAATTAGAAACATTATTACCATCACCAACATAGGCTAATTTTACCTGGCTTAAATCTGGGAAGTTTTCTGATAAAGTAACAAAATCAGCCAATGCCTGGCACGGGTGATAAACGTCACACAAAGCGTTAATCACCGGAATACTGGCGTGCTCCGCTAAAACTTGAATAGACTTATGGCTAAAGACACGGGCAACAATGACATCAGCAAAGCAAGATAAATTTTTTGCGTAATCACTAACCCGCTCACGTTCACCCAACTTGCCATTTTGTTGACCTAAATACAACGCATGACCCCCTAATTTATTGATACCCATGTCAAAGCTAACATGTGTTCTTAAAGAAGGTTTTTCAAAAATCATCGCCACTGATTTTCCCGCCAGCGCTTGGCTATAGTCCGCCGGGTGTTTTTTAATATTAATCGCTAAGTCGATTAAGGCTAATAATTGCGCTTTGCTGAACTGATCATCCGCTAAAAAACTTCTTAGTGGTGGTAATACGTTAGTGGTCGACATAAGATTTTTCTCTCAATATTCCATTTTGACTAATTGATAGTAGGCTCATTAATGGCGCTCTTGGCTGAGATCCTGTTAAGGATTAATTTGGCTGTATTTGTGTGCCAACACCAACACCATCAAGTAACTGGCTAATTTGCTCCGGCGATTGCCAGCTGGCAACCGCGATACTTCGTCGTAATTGTTGTGCGGCATACAAGGCAGCATTTACTTTTGCCGTCATACCACCAGCAATAACCCCTTGCTTAATTAGCTGTTGAGCTTGTTCCGCGTTAAGTGACGCTAAATACTGACCATCTGCGCCTTTAACACCATTCACATCGGTTAATAACAAAAGTTCGGCATTAAGCAGCTGACAAATAGCGACCGCCGCATCATCGGCATTAACATTCACTAAGTCACCATTATCTAGCGCACCAATGGAAGAAATTACCGGTAGGAAATTAGTTTTTAATAAGGTGTCTAATAACTTACTGTTATTACTTTGTGGCACACCCACTTGACCTAAATTTTGCTGGGATAACGTACAAGAGATCATATCGCCATCATTTAACGATAAACCCACCGCCGCTAACCCCATACTATTCGCGGTAGCGACAATAGCTTTATTAACCGTACCGGCCAGGACGCCACTTATTAAGGCTATTTGTTCTTTTGGCGTAACCCGCAAGCCCTGTATTTTCTCGGTAGTAAAGCCCGCTTGTGCTAACATTTTATCAACCACACAGCCACCACCATGAACCAAAACCACTTGTTTGTTTTTCAACTGCGCAATGACACTGAATAAAGCACTGAGTGCGGATTCTTTTTCAAGAATGGCACCGCCAATTTTAATGACTAATGGTTTTAGCACGGGTTTAACTACTGGCTTTAGTTCAGGGTTGTTCATTTTTATTCCTTGCTATACCTTAATACGTTCTTTTTCTAAGTATTGATTAACGAATATTCACTGGCCAAGCCCAGTGAAATATTAAAACATTGTACGGCTTGTGAGGCTGCGCCTTTAAGTAAGTTATCAATGGCACAACTTACCACTACAACCTGCTTGTCTTCATCAAACTGCCAGTGCACATCAGCAAATGGTGTATAAGCGACGTTGCCAATTTCTGGCCAACTTGCCACTAACCTGACTAAAGGTGTATCACTATAAGCCTGTGCAAAAGCTTGTTTTATTTGAGCATTGGTAACGCCATCCTTAACTTGCAAGGTTACGGTTGCTAAAAGCCCTCTTTTATAAGGCGCTAAGTGAGGGATAAACACCACTTCTATTGCGGCTTCTTGTGAAATCTCAGGCTGATGCCTGTGCTGTAATACGTTATAAGCTTTTAGGCTTACCTCGTTAAAATTTGTCGCTAGCGAGGCACTTCGTCCGGCACCACTAACACCACTAATACCATTAACGACCACCAATGAATTTTCTACCACTAAATTGTTTACAGTGAGAGGTTTTAAACAAAGCAAACTTGCCGTTGGGTAACAGCCAGGCACAGCCACTAAATTTGTCTTAGCAATATCATCTTGCTGCCATTCAGCTAAACCATATTTAGCCGTAGCTAAAGCATCAATATTGGCATGTTCAAAACCATAGTATTTGGGATAATCATTGGCGTCTTTTAATCTAAAACCGCCAGAAAGATCAATAATTTTAACACCGGCATCAATAAAGGCTTGCGCCCATTTCGCACTGAATTCATGGGGAGTGGCAAAAAACACTACATCTAAATCAGCCGCATTGTTATCAAACCATGCTGGCGAGAATGCTTGTAATGGTAAATCACATACCCCTTTAAAACGACCATGTAATTCACTAAATAACTTTCCTTCTGAACTGCTATTTTCAGAAACAACTAGATGACAAATTTGTGCTCGCTTATGCTTGCCTAATAAACCAACAAGCTCAGCACCTGCATAGCCACTGGCGCCAATAATCGCCACTTTTTGCATACTGTTATTCGAATCTGGTATAGCCGTTGTCATTTTTGATGTAGCCTTATCAAAGCAGGTTATTTACACTGTATTACTAAAGTAACATCACATGGGTAGTTATGCAATCAAACAGCATAACTATTTAAGTAATTATTCCAATTTATAGGTTATTTATGACAAAGCTGCCTAATTTCAGCCAAAGCTTAAGCCAGTTAATCGCTTGTCCTTCTATCAGCTCCACCCAACCCAGTTGGGATCAGGGTAATCAAGAGGTCATCCAACTCTTAGCCACCTGGTTTGAGCAACTTGGTTTTACTATTGAAATTCAAGCAGTACCTGAGACCAGCAATAAATTCAACTTACTTGCTAAGTTAGGTAGTGGCGAAGGTGGTCTATTATTAGCCGGCCATAGTGACACTGTACCCTTTGATGAAAACCAATGGCAATCAGACCCACACAAGGTAATTGTTAAAGATGATAAGTTTTTTGGTTTAGGCACTTGTGATATGAAAGGTTTCTTCGCCTTTATTTTACAAGTATGTAAAAACTTAAGCGCTGCTCAGCTGAAAAAGCCCTTGTATATTCTGGCTACTGCTGATGAAGAAACCACTATGGCTGGCGCCCGATTTTTTGCCAAGAGCCAAGCGATAAAACCTGATGTTGCCATTATTGGCGAGCCCACCAATTTAGTACCCGTGGTTATGCATAAAGGTCACATGTCGCACCGGATTAGTGTTGAAGGTAAGTCTGGTCATTCAAGTCAGCCAAATTTGGGTGTTAATGCCATAGAAATTATGTATAAAGTCATTGGTCAGTTAATCGAATTAAAAGAAAAGTTTCAACAAAATTACGAAAATAAGGCCTTTGATGTACCAGCACCAACCTTAAACTTAGGCGCTATTGCTGGCGGTGATAATGCCAATAGGATTTGTGGTCATTGTCATTTAGATATTGATTTACGCTCTTTGCCGGGCATGAGTGATGACGAATTGATTAACTGCTTAAGCGAGGCGCTCAAACCTTTGGCTGAACTCTATCCAGGTCGTATCTCTTTTGCCGAAATGCACCCGAGTTCACCCAGTTTTAAGCAAGAAAAACCCAGTACACTGATTGATATTGCCGAAGAGATTAGTGGTCATAGTTGTTGTGCGGTGAATTACGCCACCGAAGCTCCCTATATTCAGCAACTAGGCTGTCAAACTATAGTGCTTGGTCCTGGCTCTATTGAGCAAGCTCATCAGCCGAATGAATTTTTGGCTCATAGTGAAGTCGAAAAAACTGAAAGATTACTAACCAGAATGATCCAGCATTACTGTTTATAGCCTTTCGCCATCACATTAGCGCAGCAGTGATACTTATCAATACGAAAAAGGCAGTCATCGCTTTGCTATGACTGCCTTTTTTCAGTTTCTCCCCTACAGTTATTCCAACCAAAAGAGTCTAGCTGTGTCACTTTGAAACTTCGATGCCATTCAAGATGCGGCAATACCTTTACTTTTTACTTGTTTTATCACGCCTTCACTTCCTTTTGAAAAAACATGCCGTAACCATCTTATTCAGGCATCCTATGAATCAACTTTATTCCACAGGTTTTGATTGCTTTTCAGTGAGAAAAATTCTTTAGCATGCCAACAACGAGGTAATAGATCTAACTGCTTACGCTCCTGAGCATTTGAACTTAATAACTCCAGAATTTCATTCAACCTTTCTTTACTCAAGGTTGCTAATTTCTTTGCCGTTTCAGTGAAATAAAGATTGCTGTTATTTTTGATAATTGTATTTTGGCCATAACCGATAAAAGTAAGTTTACGTGTTGCCATTCGACAAATAGGTTGCTCTGCCTTTTCAGGGTAAAGGCTATTTACAATAGCATATTCATAGCAGTCGCTTTTTTCACCAAACTCCCCTAAGGGCATATAAACAATACCAAACCCTTGTGGGAACATGCCGGTAATTTTATATAAGGCATCAACGACACTTTGTGCACAGGCACCAATTTCAGCATTTTTATTGAGTACTTGAAAGACTTTCGGCAACAACTTGTAATTATAACTGGCCTTAGTCGATAAAATTATTGAAGTATAAATTTGTGGTACTTTTAAGATATTACCAATAGTGTTTTTAGGATTAACACTGGTTTTTAATAGCAACTTGATAAAAGACAGTTTGTCCTGCTCATCGGCAATAAACTGCTCACGCTCGGGCTTGGTATTACCGACAAATGTTGGCATGCCAATACCTTCACTCAGGTATTTAACTGTTGCACGATAATTAATTTGCAGTAGTTCTTTTCGTTCTGCAATTTCAAGGGTACGAAAAGGGTCTTGTTTGCCATCACTACCCAGAAGTATCGCTTGGGATTTAGGGTGGTAGTTACCCACATCTTGCAATAGTGCCGCCATAATAAGTGGGACTTTCACCTGCTCGGCAAAGCGCTGGTGACCTGCATTGTCGTGAGAGGCAAAATCCCTATATTGTTCAGGGCAGATATCCTTGAGAAATTTAGCAATATAAGGTTCGACCATCTTGCCATCAAGAATTACATGGTCGAGTAAACGTAAACATAATACCGCTTTATAAATTGACTTGCTCTGTTCATGATGAATGGCAATACGTTTACCTTCACTAGGGCTAGTTAATTGAATGGTGCCAAGAAATTGTGCTGATTTCCGGTTACTCTCAGCGTAATTGTCCCCTTCCGCTAAATCAAGAATAGTGAGGGCAAGAGACAGTAAACTAGAGTGGCGTTCTGTACGCTGCATTTGAGCTAGTTGTGATTCTTCCGGTGATATTTTCTCATCGGAAGGTCGAAATTCTTCGTGGCTAAAGTAGTCGATAGCGCGATCTAACAAAGAATCTTTAACGCTACTGCGCCCGTAGACTTTTGCTAACAAATGATGAATTTGTCGGGTGTAATGTGTTTGGTGAGGGGATTCTTTAGCCATTGCATCGTTGAAGGGAATAAATAATAGCTATCATGCTAGTAATGATAGCCAAATGCAATAGTTACACAAGAGCAGTTACCTTGAACAACAAGAAAATATTGGCTGAGTTCGATTTATTTATTGTGGCTTTAAGGTGCTAAACGCTTAAGGGTATTTCATCCCCTCGCTGCCATTGCCAAGGTATAAGGCGGGAAAACCACCATGATACTGGGTCCATAGCCAGTTTCACTCAAACTACCATTGAGTGAAACTACTGGCCTGGCTAGAGCGGGTTAATTCATGCCCTTTATTTTCACTTGATTTTTCTTATGAGCAAGTTGCTGACAAATATTAACGAGATCAGAATGTAAACCGCCGGCAGTAACATCTCGTCCTGCTCCTGGTCCACGTATGATTAATGGATTGTCTTTATACCAGAGGCTATTGATTTGAAAAATATTGTCACACGGGGTTAAGTTGGCAAAAGCATCACTTTGTGGCAATACCTCTAAACTAACTTTTGCGCTAATACCTGTGGTTTCGTTATACTTAAAACGGGCAACATACCGGATACAAGCGCCTTTACTATTTGCCTCTGTTAACGCTGTAGCAAAGTAGTCATCTAATTCATCAACTCTGGCTAAAAACTCACTGGTTGATAATGATTGCAATGCTTCTGGTACTAAGTTTTGACAGTCAATATCTTCTAACGCCAACTCAAAGCCCGCTTTACGCGCTAAGATTAACAATTTACGTTGTACGTCTCTGCCTGACAAATCTTCACGAGGATCAGGTTCGGTAATACCTTGTGCTAAGGCATTTAATAACAGCTCGGAGAATTTTGAACTGCCATCAAAAGTTTCAAATAACCAAGAAAGGGTCCCTGAAAAAATTCCTGATAATTCACTAATACTATCGCCACTTTGGCGCAAATCATCAATGGCATAGTTTATCGGTAAACCCGCACCTACTGTGGTATTGCCTAGCCACAAGCTATTATGACTATCCGCGGTATTTACTAAATTATTATAATGTTCAGTGCTGCTTGACGCCGCCCATTTATTTGCACCTATCACATGAATACCTAAGGCAAAAATTTGCTCATACAATAAGCTAAAATCTTCACTTGGGGTGATATCAACAACAATTAAATCGTCGTATGGATGATGGCTCAACCAAGAAATAAGCTGTTCTGTGTCATAAGTTTGTGCATCTTGGACAAATAATGACGTTGCTTGATTTACATCAATACCATCATTGTTGATTAACGCTTTTTTCGAGGAAAGTAAGCCAACTAGGTGCAAGTTTTCTAAGGCATACACTTTATTAAGTTGCGCGGGTAATAATTCTAAAAATCGTTGACCTATATTGCCCATTCCGACAACAACTAAACCTATATGGCGAGCATCTTTGGTCATTTCATGGTGGACAGTATTCAACAATTCAATCGAACAAGCCTCTGGCAGAATAGCAATAACACTATGGCGATTATCACTGCCAACTATATTTAATGGCTTGGCTGTTTTTAATGAACGTTTAAAGCGAGCTTTAATATCGCCACGCTCTGCTACTCTATGACCAACGGTGGCAATAATAGCAACTGGCTTAAAGCTAACCTCAACATCATGGCTAGCCAACCACTGACTTAATGCTTTTTGTTGTGTTTGGGTGATGACCATAAAGCCTTTTTCATCATCCATACAAATAGGTGAAAATTCTGCATGCGCCTTGGCACCAGTCTCACCAATAAAACTCACGGATTGCGCCAACAATAGATCATTAAGATAAGTTACCGATAATTCTTGTTTCGCTATTTGACCAAATTTACCAATTTCAGTGCCGATAACGTCGGGGTCAAAACTACTGGCCACATGTAAGTGGGTATGATGTTCACTCTGTGGATTAATCAAAGGCAATAATGTTTTGGCATGCAATACAGGGTTACCTAAACGACCTAATTCCTTGGCAATACCATTAGGTAAACGATGTAGTTTCCTCGCGTTAGGCACCACACGAGGATCGGCACTATAAATACCATCAACATCGGTCCATAAAGTGACATTACCGGCAGCAACTAAAGCAGCAATAATAGTAGCAGAGTAATCACTGCCATTTCGGCCCAAGGTGCAGCTATTGCCACGCGCATCTTTACTGATATAACCCGTAATGACGGCTAACTTACCAAACTGACGTCTTTGTCTTAATTGCACGGCGCTTATTGCGGTATCAACGGCACAGTTTTGCTCATTATCAATAACGAGAAAATCACGAGCATCGATGTTATTACTTGGACAAACTTGCTCATTCAGTATCGCTGACAGTAATCTTGCTGACCACACCTCACCAAAGGCTAAAATATCATTGTGATGCTGGACAATATCGCCCGCTAGCCAGCTAGTTAATTGTGCTATATCTTTGCTTAAAAGCTGTAATAATTGTTTAGTATTATTAGCATTTAATACCTCAGTAATTAATTGCGCTTGTTTTTCCGCTAAATCAGTGATGGCTTGCGTTAACTCATCACTTGTTTGCGTAGCTTGTGCAGTGATTGATTGTTCGACCAGAGAATAAATTGCAAATAAACTATCAGTATTTTTACCATTAGCTGATACCACGATAATATCGTTCAACTGACAATTTTTACGGATAATTTCAACAACACGTTTAATACATTTTCCCGTGGCTAAAGAGCTGCCACCAAATTTGTGTACTTGAATAGCATGTTTAGCTAATTTATTTTCCGAGATAAAGTCAGCGACCAATTCATGCTCAGCACCCTCTTGCCTTAGCACTGATTTATGTTCGTTAATTTTATTGAGCGTAATATTTTCTTGTGTCATCTCTCTACCTGCTCAACTGCGAATTTATTTTCGCAATTGTTAATTTGTTTATTAATGTTGGCTTTGGACTAAATCAGTTAGTTTTTCCAACGAAAGATTAATATCTTTATGCCCAACAAGTGTCAGTTACTGTCGGCTTGGTGCTAAATCAGTTAGTTTTTCCAACGAAAGTATTATCAATAGATTCATGCCCAACAAGCTGCAATTACTGTCATTTTTGCGCTAAACCATGGGCTATCAGTTTTTTTAACGAAAGTTCAATATCTTCGCAGCCAACAAACTGCAATTATTGTCGGCTTTATGCTAAACAATGGTTAGGTCAGTTGTTTTTTCAACGAAAAAATCATCTACATTTTCGAAGCCAACAAGTTGTAATTACTGTCGGCTTTATGCTAGACCATAGTTAGGTCAGTTGTTTTTTCAACGAAAAAATCATCTACATTTTCGAAGCCAACAAGTTGTAATTACTGTCGGCTTTATGCTAGACCATAGTTAGGTCAGTTGTTTTTTCAACGAAAAAATCATCTACATTTTCGAAGCCAACAAGTTGTAATTACTGTCGGCTTTATGCTAAACCATGGTTAGGTTAGTTGTTATTTCAACGAGAATATCATCAATACTTTCGTGCCCAACAAGTTGTAGTTACTGTTGGCTTTGCGCTAAACCATGAGCTAAGTCAGCTATTATATCATCAATATCTTCAATACCAACAGATATGCGCACTAAAGATTGAGTAATCCCCGCCGCTAACTGATCAACTATCGCCATACCCGCATGGGTCATGGTTGATGGGTGACTTATTAAACTCTCAACACCACCTAAAGATTGCGCTAAAGTGAACAATTCTAGGTTATCGAATAACTTTTTCACCGCTTCGACGCCACCTTTCACTTCAAAACTTAACATAGCACCAAAGCCAGATTGCTGTTTTTTCGCGATATCATGACCAGGGTGGTCAGGGAAACCAGGGAAATATACCGCATCAATGGCATCATGATTTTTTAGGAAGTCAGCCACCTGTAAAGCATTTTCTTGATGTTGCTTCATTCTTACTGGTAAAGTTTTTAAGCCACGTAATGCTAAGAAGCTATCAAAGGCACTGCCGGTAATACCAATACAGTTTGCCCACCACGCTAGCTTTTCACCTAGCTCGGCCGTTTTGGTGACTAAAACACCGCCAACAACATCACTATGACCATTTATGTATTTAGTGGTTGAGTGAAAAACGATATCAGCGCCCAAGGTTAAAGGCTGTTGCAGTGCGGGGGATAAGAAAGTGTTATCAACTGCCACTAAAGCACCCACCCCGTGGCATGCTTTAGTTACTTCGGCAATATCCACTAAGCGTAATAGCGGATTACTTGGGCTTTCAAGTAATACTAATTTAGGTTTCTGGGCTAAGGCATTAGCCAGTGCTTGTTGATCATTTTGGTCAACAACGATGAGTTTGAATAAGCCACGTTTAGCTAAGTGGGTAAATAATCTAAAACTACCACCATAACAATCATGTGGAATAACGACAGTATCACCCGTTGATAACAGCTGACAAATCAAATGCACTGCTGCCATGCCGGTACTGGTAACTATGCCAACACTGCCTTGCTCTAATTTTGCAATCGTTTCAGCAAAATTAGCTCGGGTTGGGTTACCAGTGCGAGAATAATCAAATTGACGTTTATCATTAAAACCTTTTAATGAATACGTACTGGATAAATGGATAGGAGCGACCACAGCACCATGGTGCTGATCAGTATTGATACCGGCTCTTACTGCCGAAGTAGTAATATTACTTGTTTTAGCCATCGACATTATGTTTCTCCATTAATTAAGTAAGCATGCAAACACAGTTTCTATCTCGCCGGCTTTACCGATAATTTAGCCGATATATAGCACATTTACGTTTAGATGTTTGGACGTCTATAACTCTAAACATTTTAATTAATTGGGTCAAGTAATTTTGGACATCTAAACTTCTACTTGACTGGTTTATTTCAGCAGGTAAAATCTACCCTAAATAGAATTTCGAATAAGTTATAACAAGACAGAGGAATATCCATGGCTCAGTGGAATGAAGAGTACATAAATCCCTATGCCGAACACGGTAAAAAAAGCGAACAAGTAAAGAAAATTACCGTTTCGATTCCTTTGCGCGTGCTTAAAGTATTGACGGATGAACGCACTAGGCGTCAAGTAAATAACCTTCGCCATGCCACTAATAGTGAATTGTTATGTGAAGCGTTTTTACATGCTTTTACTGGCCAGCCCTTACCTGACGATGAGGATTTAGCAAAGGATAATAATGAAATGTTGCCTGCCAGTGTCAGGCGTTTACTCGAAGCAAAAGGTATTACTGACTTTAGCGCATATAAAATCGAAGAGGAATAACTATTTTTTTTCAAAATAGCGGCTAAAAAAGCTACTGGTTACGTGCCTTTTTATGGCCTGCTTTATTAGCCATATTCTGCATAAGCTAAGCTGTTAGCAAAATCTAATGATAAAAAAGCGATATTTACTGAGTAAATATCGCTTTTTTATTTGTTTATTATTCGCTTATTAAGCGTTTATAATTTGTTTATTAATAACCAAGCTAGGATAATTCCGCTACTTTAACTTTCTTGCTTATTCACTCTAAACCAATAAGTTGCAAATAATAAGCCTGCGGATACCAATACCGTGCGGTAATCAATTTGTGCTATCAATAATTTTAGTGCTACCAAGCGAGACTGCTCTTGCGCTACCGACATATCAACATGGTGGTCTGGCGTTATAGAGAAGTAATCCATCAAGAAATGCCCAAAGAAGGGTTGCGATAGATGTAAATAATTCACCACAATGGCTTCAATCACTACTAGCGCAACAATAGGTAATACTGCCCATAAAAATGGTGCTTTATTAGCATAAATAGATGCCAGCATTAACCAGCTATATAACGGCAGTAACCAAATAGCCATAGGCACAAGTGTTAACCAAATATAGCCGACACTACTCAATATATTAGCGCTAGCCAACATGCCCCATAAAGAGATATCAAAACCTATTGATAAGATGATACAAGCCACAACGGCAAATACTAGCATAAGTACCATGAGTAAGGTCGCCGCAGCGAAAAAGATCACCGGAATAACAATAGCACCTGTTAACAGTTTACTGGCAATGGTCATCTCATCAGAAACGGGTAACGAACGCCAAAACATTACCGATTGGTCGCGCCGTTCATCAAATAAGCAGGTAACAAAGTAATAAACTTGCACAATAAAACCAATGACAATAAAAGGACTAAACAAGGCAATGGCCGAAACAAAGAAGAACTCACCTAAACGATCGGATTGTTGAAATTGCGTTATATGCTCAAGCTCTACTAGTACCGCTTGCATATCAATGCCATTTAAAATCAAGCTAAGTAACGGAATAAAAATAAAGACGCCGGCTAAGGTGACTGGCACCCAAGTCAACATACCATTAAATTCCCATAACTCTTTTTTAATTGAGGCTTTCATTATTGCAACATTCATTAGCAAGTTTCCTTATTCATTACACCAACAAAAACATCAGCCAAACTAGGTACACTAACCTTGCCTAAGCCCTGTAAAGTAGCTTTATCTTGATTATCAAATAACATGGTAGTCAGCCCCATCATGCTATTTTTAAATAACGGTTTTAGCTTATCTGCTTGTGGGACTTGCTCGTTGCTTACCGATACCAGATTAAACCGCTGTTTTATCTCATCGGTGCTCTGGGCAAGTACAATCTTGCCTTTTTGTATAAAAGCAACGTCCGTTAAGATATGTTCAATTTCTTCAATTTGATGGGTAGTGATAACAATGCACTTATCTTCGCTATAAAAATCTTCCAATAAGTGGCTATAAAACTGACGGCGAGTCAAAATATCTAAACCTAAGGTTGGCTCGTCTAAAATAAGCACCTTGGCATCAATTGCTAAAATAAGTGCTAAGTGCAATTGCGCTACCATACCTTTAGATAAGGTTTTCACCTTATCTTTTAACTCAATATTGGTTTTAGCCAAAAACGCTTGCGCCTTTTCAATAGCAAAGTTTGGGTGAATATCTTGCATATAACTTAAGGCTTGTGACACTTTCAACCATTTTGGTAAAATAGCCACATCAGCAATATAAGCGACATCCTTAAGCATTTTTACCCGGTCTTTTCTCGGGTGATAACCTAAGACACTGATATCACCTTCAAAATCTGTCAAGCCTAAAATAGCTTGTAAACAAGTAGTTTTACCTGCGCCATTTGGGCCAACTAAACCAACAATTTGTCCCGCATTAAGTGATAAATTAATCCCTGACAATACTTTTTTATTACCATATGATTTATTTAAATTTGAAATTGAAATGAGTGGGCTCATACCTTGCCCTCCACTGGGTTATTCACATTAACTGACAGTAACTGCTCTGCTGACAATTTAAGTCGTGAAATTTGCATTAGTATTTCTGGCCATTGGTGCGATAAAAAACTATCACGCTCTCTATTTAGCATCAATTCTTGTGCTCCAGGAATAACAAACAAGCCTTTACCGCGTTGTTTCTCGACAATTTTTTCGTCCTGTAACATTTGATACGCCTTTGAAATAGTAATTGGATTCAGCTGATATTCAGCCGCCACTTTCCTTACTGAAGGTAACGCTTCGCCTTCCTTGATATAACCATCTAAAATACGAGTGATTACTTGCTGATACAGTTGCAGGTATATTGGTTTATCTGGATCCCATTGAGGTGTCATGCCCTTTTCCTTGAATAATACCTAAAAGATAGTAGTGTTATACACCACCAGCACACTACAACACAAGAACGGGTTGCAGTTATTTTATACAAATGATGGTATTTTATGGTATTAATAGCTAAAAGATAGCAATTAACCAATTGATTATTAAGAATAAATTCAGACTATGTTGTTTTTTCTGTAAAGAATGTAACAGCATATGTAAATTAGTTTACATGGCAAAGCACTTGAGTTGGCAGCAGGTTAGGTTGAAAACAACACACAGTTAATGAGGGTACTTAGGCCTAGCTAACGAGCTTAGCTAAACGTTGCCAATAAAAAAGCCGTTGTTAACTTACCCTAGCTTAAGATAGGTTAAGTTAACAACGGCTTTATTGTCTTTAATATAAGCGTAAGTTATAGGTTTACTCTAACTACAGCTGCTTATATATTTACTTATTACTAAGGGCTTATACTAAGGTTTACTTATGATAAGGATTACTTGTGATAAGGCTTACTTAACCTATGCACTGACTCAATAAAGTGACCCGCATGTTCTGGCTTCACATCAGGATGAATGCCGTGGCCTAGGTTAAATACATGACCGGTACCGCCGTCACCAAAACCTGCTAGTATTTTTGATACTTCTTGTTCAATACGTGGCAATGGCGCGTATAACATTGACGGGTCCATATTGCCTTGTAGAGCAACTTTATCTCCAACACGTGCCTTAGCGTTTTCAATATCAATGGTCCAATCTAAGCCAACTGCATCACAACCTGTCGCTGCGATAGATTCTAACCACATGCCGCCATTTTTAGTAAATAAGGTTACTGGTACTTTACGACCTTCATTATGACGAGTTAAACCAGCAACGATTTTCGCCATGTATTGTAATGAAAAGTCCTTATAATCACGTGGCGATAATACGCCGCCCCACGTATCAAATACCATCACTGATTGCACACCAGCAGCAATTTGTGCATTTAAGTAACTAATGACTGAGTCAGCTAGTTTATCAAGTAACAAATGCAAAGCTTGAGGCTCAGAGAACATCATTTTTTTGATTTTAGTGAAAGCTTTCGAACTGCCACCTTCAATCATGTAAGTAGCTAATGTCCAAGGACTACCTGAAAAACCAATAAGCGGTACTTCACCTTGTAATTCTTTACGAATTGTACGCACGGCATTCATGACATAACCTAATTCATCTTCTGGATCAGGGATGCTAATTTTATCAATATCGGCTTTACAGGTAATTGGACGCTCAAATTTAGGACCTTCACCTGTTTCAAAGTACAAACCTAAGCCCATGGCATCAGGGATAGTTAAAATATCACTAAACAAAATAGCAGCATCTAAGGGAAAACGACGTAACGGTTGCAACGTTACTTCACATGCTAGCTCAGCATTTTTACATACCGACATAAAGTCACCGGCACCTTTACGTATTTCACGATACTCAGGTAAATAACGACCCGCTTGACGCATCATCCATACCGGCGTGTAATCTACTGGTTGCTTTAATAGCGCACGTAAATAGGTATCATTTTTTAATTCTGTCACCAATAGTTCCTCTTATTCTTTTGCTTTGTCCTTGCGCTAGCTAATGACTTAACAATAACGTACTTGCAATGACTGGCTTAATTTTTTGCCACGCCGCTTTATTTTACGCAGCCTAGCGAATGAATTTTATGGTGCCCAGTTTAGCACCGACCTGGCTTTTGATCTATGCGCTAACTCAACACGCCGAAAAAATAAAACGCCGCGGAGTGCAGAGAAAAGACCTCATCCGGATAAAAGTTCAATTTATTTAACTTTTTTTAAAAGTATTAATATCAGCTTGATTTTTACCAATGAACTTTGAATCAATAACTTAGCAGCACTGACTTGTTGGACCAGTTTAGTACGAAAAAAGTCGTCGAGCTTATACTCTATTAAAGTTGTTGCGGTAGTAAAAATGCTTTGCTATAAAATGCCTGCGCTACAGAAAAACAATAATAAAAACAAAAACAAAAACAATAAGTATAAAATAAATTCAGCCAAAAATTAATAATAATAAAAAAATATTGGCTAGAAATTAATAATAAGAAGCTTGGTAAACAAGACCAATATGCGAGCATTTCAAGCCTTTCTCTTTGAGAAAGGCTTTTTTATTGGCGCAAAACCCTCTCGCTGCTTTATTAAAACTCCCGCGAAATAACTCCTTTAAAGAATGCCCGTAAATCTTCAGTTGAGCAGCAGTTAAGGATGTCGGTATACCATGACCAACTGATGCCATGAACGAATATGTAGCTAAACAGTTAAATCTCTCGACAGAGACTGTCCCAGCAAGTTTTTGCTCACTACTTAAGGTTGCACCAGATAATTTAACTCAGCAAAGATTTTCCTGAATCGGTAAAGTCGTGCCTGATGCACAACGCTATTTAAACAAAGCCCCTAAAGTGGCTAAATCATCCCTAAGTTCATTATTTTCAAGTGCGGGTGCAGCGGCTATAAAAACCGAAAGTGTAGATTACTTAACCTGAACTCTGGATAATGAGTGCTTGATGGTTAAGTAAAAACAACGACTTACGGTTATTAAGAACAAAATACACAAGATTAAGTAGCAATAGTCATTTAGAAAAGAGTGCTTATAAAGACGCTGGGGCTTCATTAAATCAGGGTTTAAACCGACTGTAGGTGACCTAGCCTATCTTGCCAGCAAAGCTTTAAAGTGTGGCTATTTTCTCCAAGATAAACGAATAAAGTATATGGCTTATTTAGGCGGAAAAACCCACAATATCTTGCCTTGTATTTGCGACTTACCCACGGGACCAAGCTTCTCAATCGGCAGGCTACTTTTATGATGGCCTTTAAGCCAAAACAGACCATTTCTATCCACTTTCGCTAATGACTTAACTATATGGCCATAGCGGGGGTGAATTACCTTCAGTAAACAGCCTTCTTTTAAGTTAAATATTCTCAACCAGGGCACGACAAAAACATAACTATTTTCCGGTATACGCGGTGACATACTCACCCCGGTAACTTTGCAAAAATGAAAGCCAAACATAATGTATTCCTAGTAATAAAGATGCTTCAGCACGGTAAAGTCGTTAAGCTTGTAACTTAGGATATACCAGCGTTTCGGCTGGTGGATAAGGGCAAACAGCAGTAAAGGTAGTCACTTTTTTAGTTGCCCAGAATATTTCAGCAAAACGATTTACTTGCTGCAATAATGTCAATGCAGCCTCTCTACTAATATACTGTTTTACTTGTGAGCTGGCGAGCATGATGCCGTGCACTAAATCATGCAACTCAGGGTATTGCGTTAATTGTGGCGTTTTAATGTAATCACCCCATATTATGGTTATTTCTTCTTTAACTTTTAAACCATGCTGTTCTTTTTGATTGACCAATCGTAAAAACTGCGCCTGTTCATCCAAAGTTAGCGATGGCTTAGCTTTTAATTCATTGAGTAAATCAACCAATCGAATCATGGTCAATGCGGCAATTTGTGCACTGATAGGATCATAAATTTTACAAGGTATATCGCAGTGCGCCTTCACCACGGGAAAGTTTAATTTTTTGTCTAACTTGGCAATAAGGTTATATAGCATCATCATCTCCTGCTGGTATTTTCGGCTTAGCTTTTAGGGGCGGTAATTTCTTTAAACACCACAACCACTGCGGCAATAATAAAGGGGACTAACCAAAGTAAATGTATTAAACCTGCACCAGGGGCGCTGTGATCATGTCCTGGGTGGGCAAATAATGGCTTACTTAGTAGTAATGCCAACAAAGCAAAAATAATAACTGTTCTTTTCATCATCATATCCTTAAAGGTAAGTGAACTAATGCATTACCGGTTGGCTAGCATTAACGGCCATGGCCATTTTATTAAGCGATGACAAACAGCCATCACACGCGGGGTGTTTTTTACTAAAAGCCAACAGTGGCATTAACGTTATTTTTAATGAACGCAACGCCACAAACTGTAAATCTTCGCTATTTTGTGTCTGCTGTGATAATTCAGCCATGCGTTGATGGGGGATTTGTAAATAACGAAAGGCCATTTTAGGCTGGTCCTGTTCTTCATACAAAACAGCTAAGTTATGAAAAGCACTGATCCATGCCATTAAGAGCTCACAATCTTCAATATTTTCTTGCCACAGTTGCTCTAAGCATTCTATGGCTTGGTGATAATATTCTTCAGCTAGTGGTAACTGTTGTTTATTAAAACTATCGTTACCTTTTAACAGTAATATTTGCCAGACTTCCATAACCCTTCCAAATAACTAATGTAAATGATAATGGTTCGCATTCTATTTCTTTTATTGGAACCTGTAAAGACAATATTTGTTATGCTTTCAATTGGCATAGTTAATTTAGCCCGTATAAACTATTTGAATAAAGCGGGCAAATAGCAGAAATATGCAGCTAAACGTTATAAAAGATAACGTTAGATTACTTCTGTAAAAAGCCTAATAGATAATATTTGCTTATTAACGGTGAACACTATATTTTTGAGCTATCGCCTTTAGATTTACCTATTCCACTCATTAACGATAAAGAGCTCACTTATGAATACACCACAACGCGACATTACCTTACGATTTTTAGCCGAGCCACAAGATGTCAATTTTGGTGGTAAGGTGCATGGTGGCGCGGTGATGAAATGGATAGATTTAGCTGCGTATGCATGTGCTGCTGGTTGGAGTGGTCGATACTGTGTTACCGCCTACGCCGGTGGTATACGTTTTATTGCCCCTATTCATGTTGGTAGTTTAGTGGAAGTAGAAGCGAAAGTTATTTATACCGGAAACTCGTCAATGCATATCGCCTTAGCAGTTAACGCTTGTGATCCTAAATCATTAAACAGACGGTTAACTACCCACTGCATTGTTATCATGGTGGCGGTTGATCAAAATGGTCAATCTGAAAGTGTGCCGAAGTGGCAACCAGAAACTGAAGCAGATAAAAAGCAGCATAGTTCAGCGGTAAAATTGATGGAGATGCGTAAACAGATTGGTGAAGAAATGCAGATTTTTATCGATTAGTAATTAGTACCTTAAGCCGTCATGTTAAAACAACTGTTATGGTCGTTCTTCTTGAGCGGCATGTTACTGTGCAGTCAACCGAGCTTTGCTCTAGCAAAGTTCGGTCATAAAATAGTTTGTCAGCTTGCCTTTGAGCATTTACCGTGGGCAAAACAGCAAAAACTTACTCAGCTTCTGCATCTTGTGCCAAAAGAGCAGCAAACAATTATTAATCACTATAATCGCCTGAAAAAAAACACCCCCCTCACCTTTGCTAATGCCTGTACTTGGGCTGACGCTATTAAGAAACATCCCAAAAGATATCCACTATTTAAAAAATTTAACAGCTGGCATTACCTAAACGTAACACGAGATTTAGCCGCGATTACTAAGGCCGTTTGTAAGGAAAATTGCCTGCCGCAAGCCATAATCACTCATCAACAGCAGCTAAAATCTTCACCAATATCCTGGCAGTCAGCGCAAGCCTTATTATTTTTAGGGCATTGGCTCGGCGATATCCATCAACCTTTACATGTCAGTTACGCCAGCGATTTAGGCGGTAATAAGCTTAATTTTGCTAAGCAGCAAGGTCATTGCAAGAATATGCATTGGTATTGGGATGCTTGTTTGATTAAAAAAGCTAAGCGCTCAAAAAAGCAGTGGCTGGCTCACTTAAACGCTCAATGGCATAAAAACGATACGCCAGCGTATCAAGCCAAGCAGGTATGGTATTGGGCAAATGAATCTTATCAACTTATTCGCACGCCACGTTTTCAATATTGCCAACTCAATAGCCAAAATATTTGTCTGCGCCCTAAAGGAAAAATAAAACTAAACGACAATTATGCTCAGCATTATTTACCGATAATGGAACAGAAACTACTGAAGGCCGCGCAACGCCTTAATCGCATACTTGAGCTGTCTTTATAAATTCTTTGCCGTGACTACCCTATTCAACATCATTCTGAAGCTGACAACAATGGCGGTAAACAGGAACCTAACTAGGTGTCATTGCCGAGTTCACTTGTCGGGAATCTATTATCTTATCTTGTTTTTTTTCCATTCTTATCCGTGATAAAACTAAACCTGGCCTAAGTAACATGCAGAGTGGCGTAAGTTCGGCTAGTTGCTTAACTAAAAGCTAGCCACTCTCCCACTTGAACCTTCTCCTTTATCCCTTCAGCTATCGCTTTCCGTAAAAACCTTTAGCTGGGTTTTTACATCAATCCACTGCGCCATATATTGCGTACTTTTATGGTGATGATGGTTAAGCATGCTACCGATGAAGTTCGTTTGCCGATGTGAACTAAGATTAGCCTCTAGTTGCGTAAAACGATCCGCTAGCTCGGCTAATATAGTCTCTTGTTGATACATTAACTGGGCATTTTTCTGCCCTAAGTCACTGGCACTTTGCCAAGTAAGCTCATTTTGATAAAGTCTTACCGCTGCATCAGCTATCGCTTGTGGCTCATTGGCAATTGCCCCTGGCCAAGGTAAACCTGTTTGCATGCTCTCGACGCCAATATCTGTGGTCACTGAAGGCGTCGCACAATACATAGCTTCGGCAAGTTTGCCTTTAATACCGGCACCAAAACGTAACGGTGCTAAACACACTTTGGCGCTTTGCATGGCCAGCACCGCATCATCTACCCAGCCTTTAACCAAAAACCCTGACTGTTCATCATGCAAGTCAGTTGCTTTTGCCGGTGGATAAGCGCCATAAACATTTAACTTGGCATTGGGTAACTGTTTACGTATTAGCGGCCATATTTGCTGTTTTAACCATAATACCGCATCCCAATTGGGCGCATGACGAAAGTTCCCTATCACCATAAAATCTTTTCGCTGGTCATAACTTGGATTTTTTTGGCTTAACTGCGCCTCACTTAACATAAAGGGACAGTAGTGAATTAAGCTGGCATCGACTTTAAATAAGCGTTGTAATAACGCCACTTCCACACTTGAGATCATTAAGCTGATATCAGAACGAAATATCGATGCCACTTCACGTTTAGCTAGCTCACTAGTCAGTAAATCTTCATCGCTGAGGTCACGTTTTTGTTTATAAGCTTGATGGCGGCCATTCCGTAAACAAAACAGATCTTCGGTATCTAGGATTCGTAGCGCTTGTGGGCAAAATTCACTAACACGCCAGCCAAATTGCTCTTCCATCATAAACCGGTCAAACATTACCGTATCAGGCTGTAGGTTTTTAATGAAATCATCAAAGCTGGTGCAATTAAGACTGATGTTTTCAATGGCAATATTTAAGGCACTTAAATCAACCATATGATCTGTTTGTTGCGCAGGGCTGGCAAAGGTAATGTGGTAGCTTTGCCCATGGAAGAAGTGGATTAACTGCATCATACGGCGACCTGCCGCAGAAGAGTTAGGCTCAGGCCAGACATAGCCAATAATTAGGAGTTTTTTCATGTAAGTATTTTATCGCGAGCTGTTATGGAAAGCCAAGCGATAAAACTAAAATATAATGTAACTCTAAACAAAAAAACCACCAGTAAGCATTACTGATGGTTTTATATTTTTTTACTAGTAAGTCAGTGAAAGCTAAGCAAGCTTAGCCCACACTAACCTTAACTAGTGAGCAGCGTGGTCGTGACCATCTGTTTTTGGTGTTGGTTCATCTTTTTGAATTTCTAATAATTCGATTTCAAATTCTAACACTGAGTTACCCGGAATATTTGGTGGATTACCGTTAGGGCCGTATGCTAAATCTGATGGAATAGTAAATTTAAACTTAGCGCCAACCGTCATTAATTGTACACCTTCAGTCCAACCTTTAATGACACGGTTAAGTGGGAATACAGCGGGTTGGCCACGGTCGTATGAACTATCAAACGTTTCACCGTTTAAGAAGGTGCCTTTATAGTGAACTTTTACCGTATCTGTTGCCGCAGGTTTTTCACCTTCGCCAGCGGTTAATACTACGTATTGAATACCTGATTCAGTTACTATTACGCCTTCTTTTTTAGCGTTATCTGCAAGAAACTTAGCACCTGCCGCTAAACTAGCTTCAGACTCGGCAATACTTGCCGCTTGTTGCTTTTCTTTCATGCTAGCATCAAGGTTCATCAGTAAGGCTTGAATTTCTTCTTTTTCAATAACAGCTTTACCGTCAATGCTGTCAGTAAAACCACGGACAATAAGCTCTTTATCTAAAGTTAAACCTAATTTGTCATGCTCTGCTAAGTTACGCTGCATGTACATACCAATGGAAGCACCCAAACCGTAAGCTTGTTTTTGCACTTCAGTATCTAATACTGGTGCTTTTACTACTTCAACCACTTTTTCGTTACAACCAACAATGGCCACTAACGCTAAGGCTACTAGGGTAGGCTTAAATAATTTCATTTATATCTCCATTTATACAAGACAATTGGAGAATTCCCCAATTTACAAACTAAAAATTGTGATGTTACCGTTAAAATTTAACTTTTAAAATTTATAAGATAACACTAAACAATTATAAAAAAGACCTTATACTAACGATAAATGCGCAAATAAAAAAGTATTAATATATTGTTAAAATGTAATTGGATTTTTCCTGTCATCTTAATGACTACACTCATGGCTTGTAAGCCATTAACGCAAGCGCCAATAGAGCGTTGGCAGCAGTCTGTTGAAGGCGCCTATGCTGGCAATATTTCTAAAGATGCCAAATTCTCGGTTATTTCTTCCATTCACCATGGCTTGAGTGTTTGGGATTTAACCAAAAATGAGCGCATTTATAACTGGGCACAAGAGCAAAATAGTAGTGATAATTTAGTACTTACCATCGATATCAGTGACAATTCAAGTCATGTTCTCACCGCCAATAGAAAAAACTTTGCCTTGTGGAACCTGAAAAATGGCAAGTCAGAGGGGTACTGGCAAGTACGTGAATCAAACATTAGAGATATTGCCATCAGTAATGGCGGTGATTACTTACTGATTGGTAAAAGCAACGGTACTGTCGTGCATGTCGCCGTTGATACCGGCAGGCGCTTAGAGTTTCTTGGCCATAAAGAAAAAGTTAATACCGTAGATATGCTGCCCAACGGCCGTGTGGCTATGTCTGGAGGTAACGATTTTATCGCCTATGTATGGGATACTCAATCGGGACAAGTGGTTTATCAATTTAATCACAGCTCTCGCGTATCAAAAGTAGCATTAGATGCACAGGCACGTTACGCCTTTAGCGCCGACAGTATGAAGTCTGCTTATATATGGGACTTAAAAACAGGTAAACGTATTAGTACCTTACAAGGGACAAAACGCCATGAGGTGTTTAGTACCGTGCGTTTTTCACCCGATGGTAAAACTATGATCACAGGTGCAGCCAGCAGGAAGGTCAGTGTTTGGGATATTGCTACCGGCAAACGCCTTGCGTATTGGTTTGTTACACCAAAAGAAGCAAAAAGACCTACCGGGGCGGTTGTGTATAGTGTCGCATTTGGCGATAATAACAACCTATTAACGATAAGTTCCTCAGGATATGTTGAATCATGGCCAATGCCGAAATAACCCTAAGCGCTAACAACCCGAACACTAACTATGTCCAGCAACTCGAAGAGCGTGTTGACGCCCTAGAGTCACGCAATGTTTTTCAAGATGATGTTATTGACCAGTTAAGTGAAGAACTCGCTGCCCATCAGCATGAGATTGCAGAGCTTAAACAGCAAATTCAACTAGTGGCTAATCGCCTTAAAGATGCCGGTAGCTCATCGGGTGATACAGACGATGTTGAACCACCACCACCGCATTATTAAGCTTCAGCCGTCATTCCCGAGTCGTCTTGTCGGGAATCTAGTCATAAATAAAGCCTACCACCATGGATCCTCGACCAGACACTTCGAGGATGACAGCAAATTATTCTTTCAGTCACTTTAGCCATTAATCTTATCAAAGAGCCTATGGCTTAAACACACCAATCACTTGTTCATTTGCACGAATAACTTTCTCAACTTGTGCTTCAGTTTGTACCATCTTGTTTCATCATTAGCTTTACTAATTTCTTATTTGATTATCCCTAATAAATTCTAGTTACTCCCTTTAAAGCAACCCACTGACTAAAAATAAACCCTTCTCTTATTGTTAATAAAATGTAATCCTATGATTTAATTAATGATAAGGAATATCATAAAATGGACAAATGGACAAATGGACAAACAAGCTTAATCTTCAGTTATTACTTTTAACAAGCATGTTAACAAGTGTAAGTGCCGTGGCCAAAAATACTGACTTTATACAGTTTGAAGCGACTTTAAAACACGAACTTAATTTAACTGATAGCGAAATAACGCAGCCTTATCGCGGTGATTCAATTCAAGCAAGTTATAACCAAGATTCAACAACGACAGATAAGGTTAATGGCGAAAGACAATATGTTACTGATGGCTGCCCAAGACCACCAACACGACCACGACCACTGCCTTCAAAATATTTAGCCAGTGGTTATAAAAAACTACCCGATACCAGCTTTACCACACCCCCCCGTGTCAGAATAGTTGTCACCCCTAAAATTTAAATTTTTTTAGATCGGGGAGTGGTAATCGAACAATAAATGTCTAGTTATTCAACAGAAAGAAAAGAAGCTATTTTAAGT
>NZ_BDQM01000027.1 GCF_002207865.1 Colwellia marinimaniae | reverse complement strand
CAAAAGCCAGTAAAACTTCCCCAGTATTTACCCCCCCATTGATGAAAAATAAAAATCGCCAAAAACGTAAACGTTTTTGATTGTTAAAAGAAAATAATCCAGTTAAAGTATTTCGATTCTAAATAAAGTTAAAAAACGAGTTATTCTACAGGCTCGTTAGCAGTGTCGGTAGTATGGAGCTATATGAAAGTTAGAACTTATTATTTAGAAATGAATACTCCTGAAGAGTTGATTGAAAAAACAGACCCACGTGGGCTTGCCATTGTAGAAGCGAAAATTAACGAATTTAGGTTCAATAAATTTCTTTATCAGCTTATCGGAGAGCAATGGGCGTGGGTAGATAAATTATCACTCCCGGAGGCAGAATGGGAAGCGTATGTAGAAAACCCAGATTTACGTACTTGGGTTGCATATTATGAAGGGACTATCGCTGGTTATTTTGAATTAAATACTAACGAATCAGGAGATACAGAAATAGCTTATTTTGGCTTAGCTCCAAATTTTATTGGTAAGGGTTTTGGCGGTTATTTATTATCACAAGCAATTTCGAATGCGTGGAAAATTACTAAAACTAAGAGAGTATGGGTACATACTTGTTCATTAGATCACGATTCAGCATTATCTAATTATAAAGCGAGAGGATTAAAGCTTTATAAACAAGAAATAGCGTAAGGCAGTGAATATACTGCTATAAGCAATTCAACAAGGACAAAAAACAGTTGGCTTTTTGTTCGTGTATCACTTATTTTAGCCAACTGTTACTTAGCCGCATATTGTGGCGTTAGGTCAAGGAAAAATTATGCACTCTCGAAAATCCCGTAGATTAAGAAAAAAGCTTTATTTAGATGAATTTGCTGTAATGGGGGTTGAATTAGATTGTAATTTAACTTGTAAGGATGAGTCTGAATTAGCAACCATAATGGATGACTTTTTTGTTTATGTTGACACTCTAAACTTGTGTGTTGGCGGGGGCGGAGATCTGACTTCCTTTGCAGGCTTTATTTCTTCTCAGGAACGCTATGCTTCAGTCACTGAATCGGACATATCAAGCATCTCTAATTGGTTGAAAGGCCAAAATATCGTTGCAGAGTTTAATATTGGTGAACTTGTCGATGCTAACTATGGCACATAAGCCAATTAAAATGGACTGCTAACCGTTTGCTCGCTTCAGCTTCGCTTCACATTTTAGCCAACTATTATTAGCCCCTTATTGGGGCGTTGAGGCTGTAGAATAACTAATTCAGCCAAAACTACTAAAATTTTGTGCTCCTGTATCGAACTGCAGAGGATTAACTCGATATAGGTAATGCATTTACCACCCCGATTTTAGGGGGTAATTCATAATAAACGAGTTATTCTACAAGCTCGTTGCTGAAGTGGCATGGTTAAGGTTACTTTAGCCATGTTGGTGATATCTATTACACTATATATTCGATAATTTTCTGTCAGGTATTACTTACCAACTAGCCCAAGCAATGCGCCACCATAAACCAAATAAACTGACATAACCTGTGGTGTAATTAACTAATTCACCTTGGTCAATCACCATCACTAAAGGTGTTACTTGCACACCCAGTGATCTCGCTATACGATTATCATTGTCGTTGATGACCTTAAATTGATAATCTTCAGTGCTCATATACGTTTTTAGTGTCTCATTATCACCAGATTGCATGGCAATGCTGTAAACAGGGTAATGCCGCGAAATAGTATCGACCGAAGAACTCACTACGGAACAAACCGGACACCAGGTACCCCAAAAGTACACTAATACGGGCTGTTCAAAGCTTAACGCCTTTAAATCAATTGCTGCGTTATGAATCGTCAGCCCTTGTAATTCGGGCAGCGCTTGTCGATCCATATCCTTAGTTCGCCATGTATCTACGGCAAAGCTCATCATAAGAAAAATCACACCAAAAATAGCGATTTGTTTTAACCAATACTTCATTTTTTACGTTCCTATTGAACCTTCTAATAGTCATTTGCGTAGAATAGCTTAGCTAAGTAATGCCGATATGGACTAAACTCCTAGTACCGATGCTTAGTAAGCTATCTTAAACAAATGAAATAATAAGGAATATGACAATTTGTAATCTGTGAGTAGTTTAAAGGCACTATTGCCTACCAGCAAACGTCAGCGGCTAAATGCCTGGCCCTTTCATTTTTCTCCTTACTGCCAAGCTTTATTAAACTGAAGGTGGCAACAATAATTGTACTGTCAGGGTATTCATCTTATTTGATATATTGATTACACTGTTAATCAGCAGCACAATAACTTAAAGGTCTACTATGCAGCAAATCACCCGGGTAAATCATCTTGGCATTCGTGTTTTTAGCTTGGCTAGCTCGAGAGCTTTTTACGAAAAGCTGGGTTTTAAATTTATTGTCGGCCCGGTAGGACCTGAGCCTGTTGCCATTATGGAGCATGCCAGTGGCGTTAATATTAACTTTATTCTAAATGCCGCCGCGCCAACAGAGACGAATGTGTTGATGGATGAAGCGGTGAAAAAAGCAGGTTATACCCATGTTGCTTTGGAAGTAAATGATATGGATGCTGTTATTGCCCAGCTGAAAACATTGGCTATTGATATTACTGAAGGGCCGGTAGTTTTTCCTAGCGGAACATCGGTTTTCATTCGTGATCCCGACTGTAATGTTATCGAGTTTCATCAACCGAAAAAGTAATAGCATTAGGGTTTGAAGTTGCTTAGTAAAAAAAGAGTGGCCATAGTGCTATTAATTATTTATCTAGGCTAAAGTAATAAGTAGCAAAGTAACCAGCTTTGACTTTATCAATAATTGCCGTAAGAGCTCACTGTGATCACTAATATCATCAAACCATTGACCAAGCTAAACATCAATAAACTAAGTAAAGTTTTATCAGTCACTTTGCCTATTATTGCCCTCAGTTTAGTGACAAATTTTGCTAGTCAGGCAACTGAGCAGTCAATAACTAACATTATTAAAGATGAATATTTAGCTCGCTGTCTTACTGAATTAGTTGCTGATACGCCAGCCGTTGCATGGCATAAGTTAAAAAAAGTAAAATGTCATGGTAAGCATATTAAGCAATTAGATGGTTTAACTGTGTTGACGGATTTAGAGCACTTATCGTTATTTAATAATCAATTAAAAGTAGTAGATATTTCATCTTTCAAAAAATTAAAATTTGTTAATATTTCTAATAATCAACTGGTCGAAGTAAAACTGTCAGGCTTGTCAGAGCTAACGACACTGTATTTATTCAAAAATAAATTAAGGTCAATAAATCTAACGGGTCTAGGGAAGTTAAAAAAAATACGCATTACTAATAACCAGTTAGTTGATATTAATATCAGTGCACTGACCTCATTAGAAAAGGCTTACTTTTTTGATAACAAGCTTGAAGATCTAGTGCTTGCCGGTTTAACTAAATTAAAATTTATCGAGTTAAGGCAGAACCCAATGCCGGATGAAGTGTACGACCGTTATGATGAAATGGAAGGCATTACCATTATCCATGATGGTAATGCTGACGATTGGAAGTAATAGCAATCTCATTAACTATGTGATCATTTTCACTGGTTAAATATTATAGGAAACCGAAATAAACCAAGTCGATAAATCAAAATTGGCGGCGAGGTACTCAGCTGTCCAGGTATCTTTACTACGGTAATCCGCATAAACCGCTTTTATCTGCCACTTTCTGGTCAGTCTATACGCTAACTCAAAATCGAACTCATAGCCTATCTCTTGGCCCGTGCCGTAAGTATTGAAGTCATGGTAAACAAAGCGCCAACGCAGCTTTTTATGACGACCACGATAGGTAAAGAACGTATCGCGTAAGCCCTTTTGTCCGGAATAGCTGGTAAAGACATCGGCCCAACCTTGAAATTTATGGTTAGTGCCCAGTGAAGATTTAAAGCCAATGCCCTGATCTTGGCTAAAGGTTTCTTGGCTAAGTTGAAAGATATGACTTTTATACTGAATACTGGCTGCAACTAGGTTATACCAAGCTTGATAATTGTCGGTGTTGTTGTAAGCATCTTCTTGCCAAGCAAACTCAGCGTTATAACGATATTTAATACTATTGGGTTTAAATTCATCTGCAATTCTAATGCCGACAGTGTTACTAGAAAATGATGCTTGGTCTCTATTATCAATAAGATAATTGTATACAACAAGTTGCCAGTTATTCTCTGTTTTATAGCCCATATTAATGAAGTGGCCTTTAAGCTGGTGTTCACCCCATTCACTTGTCGGTCTATTAGTCAGGTAACCATTACGAGGGTCGTCTGCAGGTAACTCTTTATCAGCATGCCGACCAAAAATTCGCTGCACTTTATCAACATAAGCGTATTGAATATGCCAGTTCATTTGATCGTTATATTGCGCTGAAATAGCATCGAAACTTTGCGGGGTTTGCCAATACTCTAGCGCGCCAACCATGCGTTCATTATCGTATGACAGGCTTTGTCGGCCAGCTTTTATCTGCCAATTATTATTACTGCTAAAAGCTAAATAACCTTGGCTTAAGCTGCCGCCTTGGGTATCAGGAATAACCGACTTGCGATTAAACTGGCTGATTGAGTTGTAATTATCGTTGTGAACAAAAACATAGTTAGGCTGTAATAAAAGTTGCCATTGCTCATTATCATCTAAGGTAAAGCTAGAGGTTAATTTAACCCGAGTTGTAAAGGCATTGGCATCTTGCCACCAATCATCATGGGTACTTTGATAACGACTACGAAAAGCCAGTTCATGTTTACCTGGTAGTTCAACATTGTATTTGTCAGCTACTTGTTCCTTTGACTCTGCTTCCGCAAAAGACACGCCAGTAAAGCCAGCTAGTAATGTTATTAAGGCTATATTTATTGTTTTACGCATTGTCTTACGTATTATTTTAGGCATGGTTCTATGCATTTTTCTGCCATTCCTTTAACCTAATACATAAGCCTCGAGCAACAATAATATCACTGGGCTCACCTATGGGAGAGCCCCCTAAGTCTTCAATGGTCACTATCAGTGCTGCTGAGTCTTTAATTAAACGCCATTGCGCTGCCGATAATTGCTGTGCAAGTATGGCGACATTTCGGGGGATAATGCCTAGGCTGCGTGCTTGTTGGTCGGTTTTGGAGACAACCCAAAGCTCTAAATCTTCTGCGGCGCTAATGTCAGGGGTATGTATGATGTTGATGACTAATGTCTTTGATTCACCATAGGTGCTGGCAACGAATTGTGCATTATTATCTGTGTTGGTTAGTACGGCAATGTAACTTAACGAATCCTCTGTGCCGCCTTGTTGGTTAGAGTTGAGTAAGGCAAAGCTTAGCAGGCAAATAACGACAATAGATACTGCGTGGATAAAGCGCGAACTGGCTAACGTAAACCACGGCTTAATTAGCGCGACTAGTTCTTGCCGGGCATGCTTTTGTTTTGCTGGTTGTGCTTTTACCGCAGCTTGTCCTAAGTTATTGTTAGCCTCGGTAGTTGTTAAATTGTCTACCTGGGCCGTTATTGCTTGCCAAGTTGACTCCTTAGGCGCTAATTCTGTGGTTTGTCTGTCCAAAGCAATAAAACTTTGTTGCCAGTGATTGATTCTGGCTTCAAGTTGCGGATGAACAAGCATAAGTTGCTCTGCTCTATTATGTACGAGAGTAGATAACGTACCTAAAACATAGTGGCTAGCAATATGCTCTACTATGGTCGGCTTGGTGTAACGTGTTAATTGCTTAGGCGCTAATTTTTTAGGCATAATTGTAATTTCCCTAATCCACGCCGTATCCAAGACTTAATCGTATTGACCGGAGATTTTAAATATGCCGCGATATCTGCTCGACTATAACCGTATAGGTAGGCCATTAAAATAGCTTGGCTTTGTTGCTGTGCTAGCTTAGCTAAACAGTCATTGAGCGCACCTTGCGCATGTTCTTTGAAAGCAAGTTGTTGACTGTTGAAGTTTAATGCCTGAATGTCGTCTTCATGAAACTCAATCATATCTGCTTGGTGCCTACGTTTATCGTACCTTAATCTGTCATAGGCTCGATATCGGACAATAGCCGCGAGCCAAGTAAAGGGTTCACTTTTGTCCACTTGATAATGACTGCTATTTTCCCATATCTTAATGAAGGCTTCTTGTAGTACTTCGTTGGCACTATCTCGATTGCGAGTAATGCGATAGGCAATACCATTTAGTCGCGGCGCTGTTTGTTGATATAACCGCTTAAAGGCGACCTTGTCGCCCTTGCCACAGTGGCATAACAAGTCAATTAGCTCACTAATTTCTTGGTTGTGCTGCTGGTCATATTTCATTGATTCGTATGGCATAACTTGTTGTTTTCCATCGGTCGAACTTAATATATTAATTGAGTGAGTCTTAACCATTTACTAAAAATAAAAATGACTTTGCAAAAAAATCAAATCATAACTTTGGCTTGGCTTTTGCGGTATATCTTCTTTGGTCCGTAGCCCTAATCGTAACTGCACATTGGCAATTGGGGTGTATTCAGTGACAAATGAGTAGCGAGTTTGTTGGTTCTCATCAATATCCTGATCAGGGTCGAAGTATTCAGCCGTAATCTTAAAATTTAGGCCTTTTTGCCATTGATAATCGATTTCTACAAAGGTAATTAGCTGCTTTATTTGAGCTGAGCTAACGTTATTTATTGGCTTAAAGGTGATTAAATCTACCTCAGCTAGCAGGGTGAAATTTCCCCAAGTAGCACCTGAATATAGATTAAACATCTTAGTTTGTTGTTCATTATTATTAAATACTAGACTAGTACCAAGGCGATAATCACTGAATAGATGTTCAGCTCTAATGCCATATAAAAAGTTATCATCATCATTGATTAGTTGACTGGTACCATTGGCCATAAACAAATTAATCGCCGACCTTTGATAATTTACCGTGTATTCAATACCGTTATCGCCATTGTCAAAGTTCATACCGGTGACTTGTCTGATAAAGGCACCATCATCTTCTATTCTGATGCCATAGGGCAGGAACATTTTACCCACTTTGAGCAAGTTGCCACTAGCAAAACTCATCATCGCCCAGGCTTCTCTGTTTAGCGCCGAGCCTGGAGCTATTTGTTCATCTATATAGAAAGATAGACCGGTGTCAGCAAAGACAATGTTCGCGTATAACAAGACACTACTGACCTCAAAGGATTTACTGGTTAGTTCATTTTTGTCTTTTTGAGCATTAGCGTTGAAGCGAGCATCTGAGCCTATGGTTAAATACTGCGTTAATTGCGCCAGTTTATTACTATCAAAGCTATTAGTTTTAGCGGGCAATATTGTTTGACCAAATGCTCGACCAAAGTTATTTCTTTGCCCGCCACCATCGGGATTTACATGACAAGCCATACATTTTAAATTGTTTTTATAAGCTAAATAAGGCTCGGCTTTACTGGTGAAACTGCTCAATAATAACGTTATTAGCACTAACCCTGGTAAGAGAGCGGCTTGCTTAAAAATTATGCTCATAGTTAAATTCTCCACCATCGACATTATTATAATTGCCATCTAGCAGTTGCCCACCGATAGAAATAATAGAAGAGATACTGTTGTTATTTAGAGAAAACTTCAGCTGAGTCACGGCTAGGGGTAACTGGCTGATAGTTATCTTTAGTGTCTGTGGGTTAATGACAGATAAGGTGATATTTTCATCGCTAATTGACCAGGTCGCGGTCGGCGAACTGGCGTTAATCAATATTTGCTCACTAGCTAAGCTGCTAAAGTTCATCGGCTGATTGAAGCTTAAAGTTAACGTCGCACTTTTATGTTCATTAAGCTGCCTTGTTGCCATATGGCTGTAATTTACCTGGGCGCTAATATTACTGTTTGGCGGCACCAGTGCGCCTAAAGTAATCCATTGTTTAATGGCGTTAATTGCGTCAGTTGATAAAGCGGGTTTACCTAAAGGCATACGTGCACCGGCTTGACTAGCGCCAGTGATTTTTAAATATAAGTAGCTGTTTTGTGCCGAGCCGGGCAAAACCCGCTTGAAATTTGCATTGGCGGAAGTAACATTAATTAAGTTTTTGGCCGATGTTGCCAAGTCCGACAGGTTTTGACCCGCAGCGGGATTAGCGCCACCGTGACACTCAACGCAGATAGGGCTAAAGACATTATCTTGAATCCATAACAGTGTTGATTTTTCTTCGTTGCCATCATCGTCGGTAATATCTTCCGCTATGACTGGCTCTAGCGGTTGTCCTTGTCCATCTAGATTTTCACCATTACCGGCATTACAAGCTGTTAATAGCCCTATCATAGTGATAAATAATAATTTCATATTCACCTCTTATCGACTTGAGCAAAGCCTTTGCTCAAGTCAGGTTTCAATATCCATTTACAACACTTAATTTAGTGCAATTAAGGCCGGGCAATTGTCCATAACGGATAATCACCGTTGGTATCGCCAACTAGGCTATCACCTATGTAAAAATACAGTGGTAAACCTTTATAAAGCCATTGATAAGTTGTGCCGCTGTTTTCTGCTCTACTAATAATAGTAAATTTTCCAAAAGCTTGCTCAGTAGAGCTGGCATATAATGGCGGCCAAATCATTGCGCAACTATCAAAACAAGTACTTAACCCTGAGTTTGCTGTATCGCTGTCAAAAGTATAAAGGGTAAGTCCCATTAGTTGAGCTGATGTTTTTCCTTGGCTGGCCAAGACATTACCATGGGCGGCAAATAGATCGCCTTTAGTGGCATGGTTATCTACTTTAACCGGTGCTGGCCGTGCTATATGCCAAGTCAGATCAACGTTTTCACCTAAGAGGTCGGCTGCTGTGGTATCAGGGCTAAAGAAATATAAAGCCATGTCATTAATTGCCCATTGTTTCATGCCATTGCTACGGGTGATTATTGAATAGGGTGCTGTGGCTTGATCGCCATCATCGGCAAGTAAAGCTGGCCAAGCATCTAAACACGCATCAAAGCAGTTGCTCACGCCAGCACTATCAGTATCAAAGGTATACAAGGCGAAACCTGACTTATCCATTAGCAGGTCAACAAAATCCATGGTATCAACGTCTCTCAACATTACATGGACCATACCCATGATGGTAATACTGGCCCCTAAGGCAGTTGTTTCTTCGACGAAGTTGGTGGTAGTACTTGGCGCAATTAAGTGCCAGACACCATTGACGTTATCGCCGTTAATATCCGTTTTAGCGGTATCACCAGCAAAGAAGTACAAAGCCATACCCTTGTGGGCCCATTGTTTAGTGCCGTCTGCTCGGGTAAATATGGAAAAATCACCTATGGTGGCATCGGCGGCACTTGGTACAAAAGCAGGCCAATTGACTAGACAATCACCACTACAGCTAGAGCTATTGGCTGAGTCCATAGCAAAGGTATACAGTGAAAATCCGTCCATGCTTTGCTTAACCACGGAAAACTCAGTATTACTGCCTTCATCGGCGAGTAACACATTAACCAACCCAGTGGCAGATAAATAACGACCATTGACATCGGTACGTTGAATGGCTGGCTCTAATGTGGCGGTATGCCAAACATCATTAACTTCATCCCCCTTGTTATCGCCGGCAACTTCATCGCCCATATAGAAATATAATGGTTTGCCCTTATAGGCCCATTGCATCATGCCAGCAGTTACATTAATAAGACTTAACGGTAGCTGTGCTTGTGCGCCAGTATCGGCCAGTAGCGGTGGCCAAGCATTAATACAGCTGCCAGTACAGCTAGTGGTATTAACCATGTCCATATCAAAAGTATATAAAGTAAAGCCGTTTTTATTAGTTCTTAAAGGTGTTAATACTGCATTGTTTTCGCTGACAGACAACACGGTTTGATTACCAACATAACTAGCAAGCTCATTTATCATGGCGGTTTTAATTGGCATAGGTCTAGCTAGGTGCCAAATATTATCTATACCATCACCCAAGACATCTCCTTGAGCTGAATCTAGTGCATAGGTATATAAGGCTTGTTGGTTATAAGCCCATTGTTGAGCGTTGTCAGCGCGAGTAATAAAGCTAAAGTTCCCCGAAGCTATCGCGCCATTAGTTACTAATAAGGGCGGCCATCGTCCAGCACAACTTGTTGTATCATCAACAGCGCCATTACAGCTAGAAACGTTCATTGCGTCATTATCAAAGGTATATAAAGATAAACCAGACGCGGCTAAAAGTAAGCTGCCATTGTCATTAACAACGGTCATACTTGGCAACGCTACTTGCGTAGGGAAAGTGCTACTTACCGGTGGTTCAACATAACCACCGTCAGCTGGAGTAGATGAGCCTCCGTCACCACCACCGCAAGCGGATAATAAAACTAAGCAAGCGCTGGTGATTAGAGTAAAAATCAAGAGGTATGATTTCATTTTTATAGTCCATTTTTATCAGGGTTCAATTAGTTATACGCCATTGACTTAAAAAAGTTGCAGTAAAAATAAAATCTTTTTCATTAGGGGCTGTTGATCTTTCAGGGTTCAATTTTGTTCGAGATAAAAGCGTTTTAGCCGAATCCTTCGACCCCGTTTGTTTGCCATTAGCGGAGATGTTATTTAATAGCGCAGTGACTATTTTTGTGTGACTTTCACTCGACGATTCACCGGATATCTTTCAAAATCTTCCCAGTAATGAATCCCACCGAGCATTTCTTTTACGCCATAGCCTAGGGCTGAAATTTTCAATGCCGCTTTCGCGGCACCGTTGCAGCCTGGCCCCCAACAATAAACCACAAACAGGGTCGTTTTATCGAATTTAGCCAAGGTATCCGTGTTTATTTCACTGTGCGGCATATTGATGGCGGTAATAGCGTGGCTTTTTTCAAAAGCTGCTTTAGCGCGTACATCTAATAATATATAGTTTTGGTTAGCCGCTTTAATATCCCCATAGACATCTGAACAATCGGTTTCACTGGCAAGTTTAGCGGCAAAAAAATTATGCAGCTGTTGAGTTGTGATTATTTGTTGAGGAAATGCATTACTATAGCTAGACATAAATACTCTTAATTTATTGGTAAGAGCATTACTTTAACGTGGCGTATTCTTTTGCTACATTCACCAATACTGAAGTCAATATTCGCTAATACTGAAGGGTAATAATTTCGGCTAACGAGTATAGTTGACCCATTCTTTAGCTAGCAAAGAACTTAGTAAAATCGCTAGTAAGGTTCCGAGTAGAGTATTGAGTAAAATGTAAGGAAGTAAGCTGTGGAATTTTATCACCTGCGTTCATTTGTCGCGGTTGCGCAAACAGGCAACTTAACTCAAGCGGCCAAGCGTTTATATACTACACCGCCGGCAATAAGTGCCCATATAAAAAGTCTTGAAGAGGAGTTGGCAACACCGCTATTTATCCGTTCAAGCAAGGGTATGGCATTAACCGAAAAAGGTCAATTACTGCTAAAAAAAGCACAAGTAACCTTAGATAGTGCGGTCGATTTAGTCAATCTAGCTGCTGATAATCAACATGAAATTATCGGCAGCTTTAACTTAGGTAATAACCTCAGTGTTGAGCAGATAAAGCTTGCCGAGTTGGCTGAAAACCTACAAGAAAACTGTCCAGGTATTAGTTTAGCTATTCATCAGCAATCCACAGGTAAAATCCTGGAAAATATTAGAGCTAAGCAACTAGACGGTGGCTATATTTTTGGTGATATTCCTGATGACTTTATTGGTGTAACAGTGCAGCAGCAACAAATAACCACCATAGCGCCGTTAAGCTTTGCTAGCCGAAAAATATTGACGGTGTCTGAACTTAGTCAGCAACCTTGGATAATGATGGGCGAGTATTGCCCCTTTGATGAGATGTTAAGCAGTAAACTTGGTGGTAACATCTCATCGGTATTGAAATCTAGTGATGATGGTACCCGTCTGGAGCTGGTGAAAAATAACTTTGGTTTGAGTTTCGTCACTTTAGATGAAGCGCTTTTAGCGCAAGAAAATAAAACCGTGCATATTATCCCGACCCTTGATTTTACCACGCCATTGCATTTTGTTATTGCTAAAAGCCGAGCACAAGAGCCGGTACTTAAAGCGCTGCTGCACGAAATTAAAATATTGTGGCTATTAAAAGACTAGTTTAGCTAAATCTGGTGATTAAACTTGGTCATCTTTACACCACTATACTGGCGGCTACGCTTTGCCCTTGGCTTATGGAAAGTGAAGTAATTCATTCAACAAGCGGTGCTAGTGACGGATTTAAAGGCTTTCACTCAAGCACAGCAAAAGAGCATAGCGACGACAAAAACACGAATATTGGTGACCGATGAAAGTGTATCTCCTTTTGTTTTTGGTTTTTTCCAAGTCACTATGTTGTTACCTCAATCTGTTTTACCATGCCAGTAGCGCAACAACGTTTGCTAATTGACCATGAATTAATGCATATAAAAAGGCAGGACCCTAAGGCGGTTATTTTATGGCGTTTTTGTGCTTGTTTATTTTGCTTTAACCCTTTTTTCACTACACAGCTTTAACCAGCTTAATACTGACGGCATCTTACCCGTGAGTAGTGGCCGAATTTCTTCTGGTTATGATGATATTAGTGATTTTCGAGCTCATAGGCCGCATCAGGGCATTGATTTTGCCGCGCCAATTGTCACCGAGGTAGTTGCCAGTTTCTCTGGTGGTGAAATCACCTTACTTGCTGCGGATAAATCTTGGTTAAAAAATTAGCGAGTGGTAATAATTATTTTGTTACAGATTAGTGTTTCTCTAGTTATTTATCATTAAGTATCATGGCTGACTAGTACTATTTATCCTAAATAATAAAAAGTAATTTATGAAGCCGTTTAAGAAGAATTCATCAATAATTAAAGCCGTTATTATAACTGCCGTTATGCTAATTGCGAGCTTAGCAATAAGCCCTGTCAGTCAGGCAGAAGCGCCTAAAAACCTAGGTGCAGACTGGGGTAAATATTTCAAAAAGTATAATGCTACAGGCACTATAGTTATCCTTGATCAACGTGCTAATCAAGAGCAAAGCTGGGTGTTTGATCAAAAAAGAGCACAGCAACGTTATTCACCTGCTTCTACTTACAAGATCCCGCACACGCTTTTTGCTCTGGATGCAGGCTTGGTAAAAGATGAGTGGCAAGTTTTTCCTTGGGATGGGGTGAAAAGAGCTTACTCACCGCATAATCGAGATCAAAATTTACGCTCGGCCATGCGTAACTCCGCGGTCTGGGTGTATGATATTTTTGCTAAACAGCTAGGTAAGCAAAAGTCTGGCAATTATTTGAAGAAAATAGCCTATGGTAATGCCGACCCAAGTACTGCACAAGGTAGCTATTGGATTGAGGGTAAACTGGCCGTGTCAGCGCACGAACAAATAGAATTTCTGCAGCGTCTTTATAAAAATGAGCTGCCTTTTAAAGTCGAGCACCAGTTATTAGTGAAAGATCTTATGGTGATTGCAGCAAAAAGAACCTGGATACTAAGAGCTAAAACTGGCTGGCAAGGCCGGCATGGTTGGTGGGTAGGTTGGGTTGAATGGCCTAACGGGCCGGTATTCTTTGCCTTAAATATCGATACCCCAGACGGCATGAGTGATCTCTACAAGAGGCAGGCGATAGTGCGAGACATACTTATGTCGATTGAAGCTTTGCCAAGTAACAGCTAGCAAGCCGATTCAACTAGTGCCAGTATTTTTTTGATTATGATATCTTGCTGATTGAACAGCAGAGTATATAAAATAAAAAATGCTAAAACCTAATGGCTTTAGCGTTTTAATGCTTTTATCGAGTTAACACCTTAACTTACCGCTAAGCATAGGTTTTACTAAAACTATCAATGCCTGCTTGCGCACAGCTTAAATCTTGCTCTGGCGAGCCTGAGCTGATGCCAATGCCGCCAACTACGTTGCCATTGAAGCTTATTGGTAAACCACCACCAACAATACACATACGGCCACCTAAAGCGGTATGAATACCAAATAAATTATTTTTATCGCCTGGAATACAGGCTTTATTTAATTCATGGGTACCCTTGCGTGCCGATGCTGCGGTAAAGGCTTTATCTTGCGAAATGGTAATACTGTGTACTTTACCGCCATCCATACGTTCAAAGGCAATTAAATTACCGGATTCATCGACAACGGCAATACACATGGGTATGCCAAGTTCAGTGGCTTTTTGTACTGCGCCGTCAATGATGGTTTTTGCTTCCGTTTGGTTTAGTCTATTTATTGTCAACATAGTTGCTACTCTTCTAATTTTAAAACTGGTTCAGCTTGCTTAAGATAATTATATTGACAGTGAGTTATTACCTTGGCTGATGTAATCTGCTTAACGATTACAAAATATCTTTTAACTGGCTTTTTTAATGACTGGTTCGGTTTTAACATAACCCAGCTCAATGGAAATTGACTTACCCGCTTTAACCAAGTCTTTAATCCACTCATCTTTACGTCGTTCAATCGGCGCTGACACCGATAATCCGGCAACAACTTCGCCATATCTGTCATATAAAAGTACACCAATACAACCTACGCCTATTTCGGCTTCTTCGTTGTCATAGGCAAAACCTTGTTCGACACAGCGCATACATTCGCGCTCTAAGCTTTCTATCTGTGAAAATGTTTTACGGGTATAGGTAGGTAAGTTTGTTCGCTGCGCATAGCCACTAATACCTTTGCTGCCTTCCATACCTAACATCATTTTGCCAACACCGGTGACATGTAAAGGCGCGCGGCTACCTATAATTTGTTGTACATGCATCATTCTATTGGGCACGGCTTTTTCTACATAAATAACGACATCACCTTCACGAGCGGTAAGGTTGATGGTTTCACCAAATTTATCACGCAGTTTTTCCATATAAGGTAGAGCCACTTTACGAAAATCAACATTTTGATATTGATAATTACTTAACCTAATGAGTCGGCCGCTTAACTGATACTTACCTGAATTGCCACGATCAACAAAATGATTGTCGATAAGGGAATGTAAGATACGAAAAGCAGTAGATGGCGCCAAGTTAGTATCTGCACTGAGCGCTTTTAATGTTACCGGCATGGTATAGCGTGATATCGCATCGAGTAATGCGGCGGCTCTATCGAGTACTTGAATGCGAGATTCTGGTTTGGTTTTGTTCATAATGTTACCGCTTATTTACAGGCTTAATTTTATCATCCATCTAACATCTCCTTTCTTGACTCTTGTGTCAACTTTTGATTTAAATATAAAGCTAAAAGCGATAAAAACCATAATTAATTTCAGTTTGCTTATTTCATATTGTGGAATATTAATTTCAGAGTGAATTTAGTGGCTTATAAGTTGAATAAAATCAATTGCTTATTGTTTTTAATTCGGTGGCTGCGAGGTTGGATTTCATATGGTGAAACCCCTCTTATTTGCCTGCTTTGGCTATTTTTCATAAGGTGAAATTGAAGCGATAAAAACAAAATATTCTACTAATTAACACTCACATTGAGACTAATTATTGAAAAATACTACTAATAGCGCGACTAAGCACGCGAGAAATATCACGGCTAAAACCGCGACTAATACCACGGTTAATAGCCAAGAAAAGATTAAGAGGAACCTATGAGCAGTGCAACCAAACCGACTATGATCATTCCAAGCTACGAAGATGTACTCGTTGCCCATGAACGCATTCAACCTTACATCCACAAAACTCCAGTGCTAACGTCAACGCGTTTGAACGAAATGACCGGGGCTGAGTTATTTTTCAAATGTGAAAACTTACAAAAAGCAGCGGCATTTAAAGTTCGTGGCGCCTGTAATGCTGTCTTTGGTTTAACTGATGAAGCAGCAAAGATTGGTGTTGCCACGCATTCTTCAGGAAACCATGCTTTATCACTTTCATATGCAGCGGGACGACGCGGTATTCCCGTTACCGTAGTCATGCCTCATACCGCACCACAAGCGAAGAAAGATGCGGTGATCGGCTATGGTGGCAAAATCGTAGAATGTGAACCGTCAACCTCTTCTCGTGAAGCAGTATTTGCTGATGTTGTTGCCCAATCAGGTGCTGATTTTGTCCATCCATACAACGACCCTCGTGTTATTGCCGGTCAAGCGACTTGTGCCAAAGAATTGCTTGAGCAAGTTAACAACCTTGACGCTGTAATAGCCCCTATCGGTGGTGGCGGTATGATCTCAGGGACCTGTTTAACACTTTCGCATGTTGCGCCTGACGTTAAAATTTACGCGGCTGAACCTTTAAATGCTGATGATGCCGCGCGCTCTTTTAGAGCCGGACACATTATTGCTGATGATGCACCCAACACAGTGGCCGATGGCCTTAAGGTGCCTTTAAAAGATCTAACTTGGCACTTTGTTAGCAAGTACGTAACCGATATTTTTACTTGTAGCGAAGAAGAAATCGTTGCTGCGATGAAACTTGTCTGGAAAACAATGAAAATTATTATCGAACCAAGTTCAGCGGTAGCCGTAGCCTGTATTTTGAATAATCCCGAAGTTTTCAAGGGCAAGCGTGTTGGCGTAATTATAACCGGTGGCAATGTCGATTTAGACAAACTGCCGTGGATGAATAAATAAAAAATAAAGCCAATGTTATCCACCGAGGGCTTTACCAGCCTACCAGGATATTTTTCTCAGAGCAGTGCGTAGCACCTCGGTGGTTAAAAATATTACGTTAAATAAATATAAACAATTAAAATTTTGGAGAATAAAATGACAAAAATAAATGATTTAGCCGTAGGTTATGACGTGCCCGCAATTCCGGGTATGGATGAAGCCGATATTCAAACACCCTGTTTAATCGTTGATTTAGACGCGTTAGAGCGCAACATCGTTAAAATGGGTCAATACGCGAAAGACATGGGCGTGCGCCATCGTGTCCATGGCAAGATGCATAAATCGGTAGATATTGCTCTTTTACAAGAGAGGCTTGGTGATAGCTGTGGTGTATGTTGTCAGAAAGTATCAGAAGCCGAAGTATTTGCGCGTGGCGGTATTAAAGACATTTTAGTGTCTAATCAAGTTCGTGATCCAGCAAAAATTGACCGTTTAGCCCGTTTACCTTTATTAGGTGCCCGTACTATCGTTTGTGTTGATGATATTGATAATGTTGCTGAATTAGCGGCTGCCGTTGCTAAACATGATACACAAATTGAATGTCTAGTAGAGATCGATTGTGGTGCTGGCCGTTGTGGTGTTACTGAAGGCCAACCGGTGGTTGATATTGCTAAAGCGATAGCGGCAACGCCAGGCTTAACTTTCTCAGGTATTCAAGCTTACCAAGGTGCTATGCAGCACATGGAAAGTTTCCAAGCACGTAAAGAAAAAATCGATATTGCTATCGGTATGGTTGCCCGCACAGTTGCAATGCTTAAAGCCGAAGGCCTTGAGTGTGACATCGTTGGTGGTGGTGGTACAGGTTCATACTACTTCGAAGGTAACTCAGGTGTTTTCAATGAATTACAGTGTGGTTCTTACGCATTTATGGATGCTGATTACCAACGTATTCATGATGAAAATGGCGAGAGAATTTCAGAATTTGAAAACTCACTATTCATTTTAACCTCGGTTATGAGCCATACCAAAGCCGACAAAGCTATTTGTGATGCCGGTCTTAAAGCACAATCAGTCGATAGTGGTTTACCCTATATCTTTGGTCGTGATGATGTTGAATACATCAAGTGTTCTGATGAACATGGTGTTATTTCAGATCCGAACGGCGTATTAAAAATTAATGAAAAATTAAAGTTGGTACCAGGTCATTGTGATCCCACTTGTAACGTGCACGATTACTACGTTGGTGTGCGTAACGGTAAGGTTGAAACCTTATGGCCAGTTTCTGCACGTGGTAAAGCGTACTAATAGCCACTGATTTAATAGCAGCTTAAATAATAGTAGCCCATCGCCTTCGGTATTCGCCGAGGGTGTTTCCATTTTTCTAGGACATTAATTATGAGTGATTCACAAATAAACAAGGGCGTATCAGTAATTTCTGAAGAGGTTTGCCAACAAGTTATGGGTAGAGCCAATGCCTTTACTGCGGTAGAAAATGTCTTTTCTGCTATGGCTAAAAAAACCGCCTACAACTTTCCGGTAATTCGTGAAGCCATTGGTCATGCCGATGCTTTATATGGATTTAAGTCAGGTTTCGATCGTGAAGGTATGGTATTAGGTTTAAAATCTGGTGGTTACTGGCCGAGTAACATGGCAAAAGGTCTAACTAACCATCAATCAACAGTGATTTTATTTGATCCGGATACCGGCAAATTAAAATCTCTAGTGGGTGGTAACTATTTAACGGCGGTACGTACGGCCGCTTCTTCTGCTATCTCTATCGCGTATTTAGCCCGAAAAGATGTCAAAGTGTTAGGCATGATAGGTGCGGGCCATCAATCTACCTTCCAATTACGTGCTGCGGTTGAGCAACGTAATTTTGAAAAAGTAGTGTGTTGGAACTTACACCCAGAGCACATTTCTAACCTTGCCGCTGTCGCTGAAGAATTAGGTTTACCGTTTGAGTCGGTAACACGTGAAGAGCTTTGTGCCCAAGCAGACGTCATTATTACCATTACTTCTGCTTTTGAAGCACTTATTGAAAAAGATTGGATCAAGCCCGGTACTCATATCGCTTGTATGGGTACTGATACTAAAGGTAAACAAGAAGTTGATGCTAAATTACTGACAGTGGCTAAGGTATTTACCGATGAATTAGCACAATCAATTACCATAGGTGAAGCCCAGCACGCGATTGCGCGCAAACTAATTCAACAAAGTGATATCGTTCCTATAGGTGAAGTAATTAATGGTACTAAACCTGGACGTACTTCAGCGGAAGATATTACTCTTTTTGATGGTACTGGTGTTGGTTTACAAGATTTAGCGGTAGCTGCTCTAGCCGCTGAATTAGCCGAAGCTAAAGGTTTAGCGACTTACTTTAAACTATAAGGTTAGTGCTTTTTAACGAAGACTTTTCCAGTTAGTGCGGCTAAAAAGCAAGCCTCATCGGAGGCGACAAGTCATCATGGCTGTTTATTCATTTAAACAGCCATTTTTTTTGCTTAAAAGTAGCAGTAAGCACATAAGTAAAATCTTGCGTAGCAGAGGGATTTTAATACTTTGAAAATAAAGCTATTAAGGTTAGATTGGTTAATAACCGTTTGATTGTCGTTTGTTAGTTACCTAGTTACCAGGAGTTTATGTGAGCAAGTGTATAGTGAGTTATTTAGTCGGTATTTGTTGGTGTATTGGAGCTCATTGATATCATGGTGATAATTAGAGCGGCGCGTTTAGTCGATTTAGAACATATTGCTGAGTTACATGCACAAAGCTGGCGTGAAAACTATCAGCAAGTACTGTCGGCAGACTATCTTAATGATAAAGTTTTTGCTGAAAGGCTAGCCGTATGGACAACAAGATTAACAACACCACAGAGTAATCAATTAGTGCTAGTGGCTGAGTTAGAGGGCGTTTTCTGTGGCTTTATTTGTCTCTTGGGTGGTAACCATCCTAAATATGGCACCATCATTGATAACCTGCATGTGATGTCAGCTAATAAAGGCCAAGGCACTGGCTCTCGTTTATTAGCGGCTGCGGCATCTTGGGCTGCTGCCAATTATAAAGACCATGATGTATACCTTGAGGTTTTAGCCGGTAATAACAAAGCAATAGGCTTCTACCAAGCGAAAGGGGCGACGAATATAGCGACAGCTTATTGGCATACCCCTTGTGGCAACAAGGCGAAAGAATTCATCTATAGTTGGGGAGCACCTGATAACTTGGCTAAAGGTGTCGTGCAGGGGATAGCTAACAAGCTAACTAAGAATCTAGCGGAGAAGGTTTCATGAAAGCAGCAATGAAAGAATCGATAGCAGAAGTGAAGAATGAACTGAAAACTGAGCTGAAAGCTAAGCTGCTGTACTGGAATAACCTTAAAAGCAGAAAAATAAAAGTCGCGGTAATCGTCTTGGGCCTTGGCATAATAGCGTTAAAAATATTCACCACAGTATTAACGTTTGATTGGCTTAGTGGTTTATTTACTTAAGGCTAGTTGCACTTTAAAGTGGATGAAACCTCTATTTTTGTGAATTAATTTGAATACCCTCTTTGTCATCATAATACTCAAAGTAAAACTCTGCTCAATGTAAATCAGTAACGATGATTTATTGATATTATGTATTAATTATTTGGAGTGGGTGTCTGGTGTTATAACCACAAAGAAGACAATAGCTTTTGAGTTCTTAACGTCAACTGTTACCACAAAACCGACCTAATTTAGACAGATATTTATCATAATAAATAGTCCGCTTCGCCACCAGAGCTGACGTTCAGAACAATGGGGGGAGCTATTTAGAGCAAAAGATGTCATTCTCTGGATTTAAGTTATAGAACTATTAGTGCCTAAATAGCCTTTAAATTATTTCAGCTCCAATCTACTTCTTGCTGTAATGAGGTCCCATAAGATAAGTGGCCGTTTTTTATTAGAGTCTCAATTGAGTTAGTTACTTCAATAAGCAGGTCAACATTAGTGATATCTTTTTCAAACAAACTAATCCATGCATTTCTACCATTATTTTTAACAGCATAAAGGGCTATATCTGCAAAACTCAAGGTTTGCTCCCAACTAAGAGCTTCTGGTTTTTGTTCAATAAATGGATAACTAGAAATACCAATAGAACATGTTTTATTTAACGTTTTTCCGTTACCAATATCAAATGAGTATGCCTCTATATTAATTCTTATTCTTTCTGCTAAGTTTTGTATCTCTTGCAAATTAACAGTATTTGCAATCACAACAAACTCTTCTCCGCCCCAGCGAACAACCCAATCAGATTCTCTACACGTATCAGTGATTACTTTAACTAACTGTACTAAAACTCTATCGCCTGCATCGTGTCCATGAACATCGTTTACTTGCTTGAAATGATCCATATCAAGCATGATGAAACCAATTTTAGGTGGTGTACCTTCTTTGGGTTTAAAATAAGCTCTTTTTATTTGTGCGATCTCTTTGCCTATGTGTTTATGAAAAAAACGGCGATTATGGGCACCCGTTAATTGATCTGTAAGACTAACTTTCTCCAATTCTGCTGTTCTCTCTGCAACTTTACGCTCCAATTGCTCATTAATTACTCGTTCAACAATCACCTTCTTTCTTTGAGAATCAATGAACGCCAAAACTAAGCTCAGTAAAAACAAGCCATAGAAAGTATATGCCCACCATGTTTTCCAAGGTGGAGGTAAAACAGTAATGTTTAATGATGCTCCCTCTTCATTCCAATATCCGTCAGCATTGCTCGCTTTTACTCTGAAGGTATAATCTCCGTTAGGCAGATTAGTATAGGTAGCTCTTCGGTTTTTGTAGTCGGTACTTACCCAATCCTTATCCCAACCGACCAATTGATAAGCAAATTTATTTTTTTTCGGATTAGAGAAATGTAACGCGGCAAATTCAAAGGCAACAATATTGTCTTTATAGGTTAATGTTATCGCTTTAGTTACGTGAATTGCCTGAGTGAGACTAAAACCTGCCACCTCATCAACGGCATTGCTGGATGAAGAGTCCAATAATGATTTTGTCTCACTGTTTTGCTCCAAGGTTGGACTGTTGCTTAATACTAATGGCACTATTGGCACAGATTCATTTAATAAAAACATATCAGTTATCAGCACAATGGGTACTTGTTTATCATCGATAATATTTTCTGGATAAAAACGATTAAAGCCATTAATGCCGCCAAAAAATAGTTCTCCGTTTTTGCTTTTAAAAGAAGCGCCACTGTTAAATTCATTACTTTGCAGGCCATCGCCAACATCATAATTTCTAAACGTTTTAGCTTTTAGCGTCATCCGTGACAACCCTTGATTGGTACTTAACCAGATATTCCCTTGTTTATCTTCTTCAATACGGTAAATAACATTATTGGCTAGGTCATTTTCTGTGGTGAACAGCTTAAACTTTGCTGTTTTGTTATTAAAAAGGTTAAGCCCACCAGGTGTGCCAACCCAAAGATTGCCTTGGTTATCCTCTAGAAGACTATAGACACTGTCATGACTTAAACTATTGGCATCATCTGACTGATGACGGTAATGGGTAAACTGCTGGGTTTTGGGATTAAAATGATTGAGACCACCACCATAAGTTCCCACCCAAAGGTTGCCTTGGCTATCCTCTAGAAGACTAAAGACATCGTCATCACTTAAACTATTTGCATCACCTGCCTGATGACGGTACTGGGTAAACTGCTGGGTTTTGGGATTAAAATGATTAAGACCGCCACCAAGAGTTCCCACCCAAAGGTTGCCTTGGCTATCCTCTAGAAGACTATAGACAGTGTCATGACTTAAACTATTTGCATCACCTGTCTGATGACGGTACTGGCTAAACTGCTGGGTTTTGGGATTGAAATGATTGAGGCCACCACGAGTTCCCACCCAAAGATTACCTTGGTTATCTTCTAGAAGACTAAAGACATCGTCATCACTTAAACTATTTGCATCACCTGCCTGATGACGGTAATGGGTAAACTGCTGGGTTTTGGGGTTAAAATAATTAAGACCGCCACCAAGAGTTCCCACCCAAAGGTTGCCTTGGCTATCCTCTAGAAGACTATAGACAGTGTCATCACTTAAACTATTGGCATCATCTGACTGATGACGGTAATGGCTAAACTGCTGTATTTTGGGATTAAAATGATTAAGACCGCCACCAAGAGTTCCCATCCAAAGGTTGCCTTGGCTATCCTCTAGAAGACTAAAGACATCGTCATGACTTAAACTATTTGCATCACCTGCCTGATGACGGTAATGGGTAAACTGCTGGGTTTTGGGATTAAAATGATTGAGGCCACCACGAGTTCCCACCCAAAGATTGCCTTGGCTATCCTCAACAATACTATAGACATCGTCATCACTTAAACTATTGGCATCACCTGCCTGATGACGGTAATGGCTAAACTGCTGGGTTTTGGGATTAAAATAATTAAGACCGCCACCATGAGTTCCCACCCAAAGATTGCCTTGGCTATCCTCAACAAGACTATAGACATCGTCATCACTTAAACTATTTGCATCACCTGCCTGATGACGGTAATGGGTAAACTGCTGTGTTTTGGGATTAAAATAATTAAGACCGCCACCACGAGTTCCCACCCAAAGGTTGCCTTGGCTATCCTCAAGAAGACTAAAGACATCGTCATCACTTAAACTATTTGCATCATCTGTCTGATGACGGTAATGGGTAAACTGCTGAGTTTTGGGATTAAAATGATTAAGACCGCCACCACGAGTTCCCACCCAAAGGTTGCCTTGGCTATCTTCTAGAAGACTATAGACAGTGTCATGACTTAAACTATTTAAATCACCTGCCTGATGACGGTACTGGGTAAACTGCTGGGTTTTGGAATTAAAATAATTAAGACCGCCGCCACGAGTTCCCACCCAAAGATTCCCTCGGCTGTCTTCAATAAGGCTAAGAATGTCATTATCAGACAGTGAGTGACTATTATTAGGCTCATGTTTAAATACTTTTAGGCTATAGCCATCATATCGAACCAGCCCTTCTTCTGTGCCAATCCATAAAAAACCTGTGCTACCTTGCAGTATTGTATGTACGGAATTTTGGGGTAAGCCATCTTCAATGGTTATGTGCTTAAAGCGAATAGACGGTTTTCCATCAAAAGAAAAAGCAATTGAAGAAAAGAATATCGTTACAAAAAGCAACGTTATAAAAGGTAAGGTAAATTGTATTTTTTTAGACAATTAATTTTTACTTAAAAATGAATATTCCCTAAGTCTAGTTTAATTTAGGGATATAGAAAGTTGCATATATCAGCCTACAGTTTAGTTTTTTATTTAAAACAATTTAAGAAGACAAAACTTGTCGGTAAAAAATTGCCCGTCAGCGTCAGCCTTTCCATAGAAATAAAAGATCTGTTTTAGGCTCAAATACATCAAGTGTTGGAAAGTCAACGGCAGCTTTGAGCGGTAAAGAGGACGTTTGGATTAACGAGTTGCTAGCCTTCCGCTTAGCGCACCAAGTGAGCCTTATTAGTCAACGGTGGAACGGCCTATCGCACAGTTCAAAATCGACGGTCAGATTAGATATAAGCTACCATAGGAAATGCCCTGTTATATGTTATTTCTAAATTAGTACGTAACTATTACTGACAATAAGTGAATAGTTACTTACTAAGCTATGAATTAAGTGTCATTCATATAATTATCGGGTAAAGGCAGGGCAGCAACGCCTGAGTCTACTGCGGCTTTAGCCACAGCAAAGGCGACGTTTTTACATAACCTTGGGTCCATAGGGCGAGGGATAATATAACCTTTACCAAAGGATAATTCCTTTTCACCACTGGCTTTTAACACGCTTTCCGGTACATCTTGTTTGGCTAGCTCTCTAATAGCATGAACCGCTGCTAATTTCATTTCATTATTAATTGTGCTGGCGCGTACATCTAAGGCACCACGGAAAATAAACGGGAAACAAAGGACGTTGTTTACTTGGTTCGGGTAATCAGAACGACCTGTCGCCATAATTAAATCACTTCTAACTGCGTGTGCTAGCTCAGGTTTAATTTCAGGATCTGGGTTAGAGCAAGCAAATATTATCGGATTATCAGCCATTTTCTTTACCTGCTCAGGGCTAAGTAAGTTAGGACCAGAAACACCAAGGAAAACATCAGCGCCTTCAATCACATCATCTAAGGTTCTTTTGTCGGTGTTATTAGCGAAACGTGTTTTATATTCAGATAAATCACTACGGCGGGTATGAATTACCCCTTTAGTGTCGAGCATATATATCTTTTCACGCATTGCGCCACATTGAATGAGCAGTTCCATACAGGCAATCGCGGCAGCGCCGGCACCTAAGCAGACGATATTTGCGTGTTCAATTTTTTTATTTTGAATTTCTAAGGCATTAAGCATGGCGGCAGACGTCACGATAGCGGTACCGTGTTGATCATCATGAAATACCGGGATTTTACAACGCTCTTTCAGTGCTTTTTCAATGATAAAACACTCAGGTGCTTTGATATCTTCTAAATTAATACCACCAAAGCTATCAGCAATACAGGCAACGGTATTGATAAACTCTTCGGTAGTTTTATGGGTTACTTCGATATCGAAGGAGTTAATATCGGCAAAACGTTTAAATAATAACGCTTTACCTTCCATTACTGGTTTTGACGCCATTGGTCCTAGATTTCCTAGGCCAAGTACAGCGGTACCATTTGAGATAACGGCAACGGTATTGCCCTTACCGGTATACTTGTAAACATCGTCAGGGTTCTTGGCAATTTCTCGACAAGGCTCGGCGACACCTGGGCTATACGCTAGCGACAAATCGGCACTTGTTTCGGCGGGGGTAGTGATGGCAACGGCAATTTTACCTGGGGTGGGCAAGGCGTGATAATCCAGAGCTGCTTGTTTAAAATCAGACATGTGTGACCTACTTTTTATAGTTTTAAGATTAAAGGTATATGGGCGGTATTCAACATACCGGTTGGGTGCGGCCTATGCAGAGTGCAAAGATAGCAATAGCTGCACTGGGTACGATACGGCCAAAGACAATTTCAGTGGGCAGATTAAAAACAAATATACAGATAGCACTTAAGGCAATAACATTGGTTACGTTATCGGTAAAAAGCGGCCAAAAGGCACTGAGACCACTTCGATGAAAAAGTTTATATTCGCTACTTTCTGTCTTCATAGTGCCTCCTCGTAAAAGCTTTATTGCTATTTTTTAATACCTAGCAATAAAGCGGCTTATTTTTAAATAAAAGACGAAATCAACTTATTTGCTTAGAAACGCCATACTGCTAAGAATTGCACGGTATTGTCATCAACACCTTTAGCACCTAACTTGTTTTTCCAGTATTGGTATTCAATACCGGCGAATAAGCGGTTAGATGGCGTACCAATTAATTCACCAACATCTAAGCGAACTTGTGGTTGAAATAGAATCCAAGATTCTAGCTCGGTAGTGCCGAAGGTATGTGTTTGTGTACGTCCGTCGATATACTCTAAATGACCTTCAATACTCCAGCTCGTTGAACCAATTTTAAAGGGATAAGCCCACGAAAAATCGACCATAAAACTGGTATCTTCATCAATAATACCAAAACCGCCAGAGTTTACGTCTGCGCCACTGGCATGGATAAATGCGGTAATGTCGAATTGGGCAAAAGCAAAGCCAGGTAGGTCTAACGATAAACGCATACCAGGTAATACCCAAGAGCTGTCTACTTCGGGTGCGTAGTTAAAGCCAGCCACTAAGCCAATATCTTTCACTGGACCAAAAGATAAGTCACTACCCGTCAGAGCACCTAAGCTAAAGTGTGAATACCATTCGCCGTAAAATTCGGCTGAATCAGGAGCGCCATTTTTACCTGAATACTGTGAGTGGTCGATGAAAAAGAAGTTATCGCCGTATTCCCAGCCACCCGCATGTTGGAAGGTAGTAATCGTTCCCGTTGATTGCCCTGGGGCACCGGCACTTTCAAATTCACCACCTGCTTGAATTTGAATTTCGGTATTGCTCCATATTTCTGCTGATGCCATTGGCGCATTTAATGCGGCTGTTAATGCAAGGGCGGTAAGTGATGCTGAAATTTTCATAGTGTCTCTCTTAGGTAATTTATTTTTATTTATTTATTTAATAGTCATATTAATTTTTGTTTTAATTTTTTTCAAGATGTATATATTTCACTCTTTATCGTAACTTGACACATGTGTCAGGTTGCGATTAACTAAGATACATCAGGTTGTTTTATAAACACAACTAAAAATTAAAACTAAAATAGAAGGTAAAGCAATTATGACGTTTAAATCATTCAATCCACCAGAAAGAATTTTAATGGGCCCTGGCCCTTCCGATGTAAGTGCGCGAGTACGTTCAGCACTGTCTAGACCAACTATAGGTCATCTTGACCCTTTATTTATCAATATGATGGATGAAGTTAAGACCTTGCTGCAATATGCTTTTCAAACCAAGAATGAATTCACTATTGCCTTATCAGCGCCGGGCTCTGCCGGCATGGAAGCCTGTTTTGTAAACTTAGTAGAACCGGGCGATAAGGTCATTGTTTGTCGCAATGGTGTTTTTGGTGACCGTATGATTGAAAATGTTATCAGACTTGGTGCCGAGGCCGTAGTTGTTGACTCTCCTTGGGGACGAGCTGTGGAAACACATAAGGTGAAAGCCGCATTGCACGACCACCCTGATGCCAAGTTCTTAGCTTTTGTTCATGCTGAAACCTCAACAGGTGCAGTGTCAGACGCTAAAACTCTCTGTCAAATGGCTCAGGAACATGGTTGTTTAACTATTGTCGATGCGGTGACGTCATTGGGTGGTATTGAGCTTAGAGTGGATGAGTGGGGTATTGACGCTATCTATTCTGGGACGCAGAAGTGTATATCTTGTGTGCCGGGTATGTCACCTATTTCATTCAGTCCTAAAGCGGTAGCAGTGGTACAAAACCGTAAGACTAAAATACAAAGCTGGTTCTTAGACCAAACGTTAGTCATGGGTTATTGGTCTGGTAAAGGTAAACGTACTTACCATCATACCGCGCCGGTAAACTCTTTATATGCACTACATGAAGCGTTAATCATACTACATGAAGAAGGTCTAGAAAATAGCTGGGCGCGTCATAGAGCACAACACCAAGTACTAGCTAAGGGTCTGAAAGAATTAGGTATTGAGTTTATCGTACCTGAAGAAGAGCGCTTACCTCAGCTCAATGCTATCTATATTCCTGACGGTGCTGATGATGCTAAAGTAAGAAACTACTTACTAGAGCATTATAACTTGGAAATCGGTGCTGGTTTAGGAGCCTTTGCCGGTAAAGCATGGCGCATTGGTTTGATGGGACATACCGCTAAAAGTGAAAATGTGGCCTTATGTTTAACGGCCTTAAAAGATGCCTTGAATCAATAAGGGCTTATTAAAAACGTAATAAAACTCAATAAATAGTTTTATTGATGAAAAAAGACCACCTTTTGGTGGTCTTTTTTTTCGCATGATGAAATCTAAAGCGCCGTTTCTGGTAAATCTTTGGCTAATTTTTTCATCATGTGGCATAGGAATAGCCGCTGTGGCATTTATACAAGGTTTTTTTAGATGATAAAAGCCAATAGACTGCTATTTATTACCGGGTGAAAGACTGTTTTACGCGGAATGAAGCTTTAAATGAACACTATTATGGTTAAATGGAGTGGATACTGGCTCTGCTTTCTAATAGTTTATCGGAAAGCTTTGTGAAAAAACGAGCCGTCATTAACGCCATTCACAGCAGTAATATTAAAAATAGTGAGCATTTGTTTGGGCAGAATATAACCTAATGATAAGTTAGCTCAGCCATTAACCTTTAACTTTAAAGCCTATTATGAAGCAGACTAATAAAACATTATCGATATATCAAAAACTTGAAAAGTACCCTTTTGGCAAAAAAATCTTCTCAATTATCGTCAGTCGTGTCGCACCTTACTTCGCCACGATTAATCCTAAAATTTCAGAACTAGTGCCGAACCAATGCACCTGTCTAATCAAAAAAAAGAAAAAGGTCTTTAACCATATAAAAACAGTGCATGTGATAGCTATTTGTAATGGTTTAGAAATGGCAATGGGCGTCATGGCAGAAGCTTCAATTCCCAAGCATCTTCGCTGGATCCCAAAAGGAATGACGGTTGCTTATACGGCCAAAGCGGGTAGTGATATTCGATGTGTAGCAAACGTAAAGCAAGAAGACTGGCAGCCTGGTGATATGCTCGTTAACATCACCGCCTATGATGAAAATAACATTGTCGTGGTTAAGGGGCATATTAAACTGTGGATATCTGAAAAGCCAACAGTCTGAGCATTGTTCGAATTAACAAAGTGCATAAAAGTCTGCGACTTGCCCGTTAAACGGGCACAGTGCCATTGCCATTGCCATTGCCATTCCCATCGCCATTACTTAGCTTAGGCTATAAGCCACAGCCTTTTAATATAATCGTGGTCAGTGAATGGATGACCTCATCAAAATCAGCATCGTTCATCGTTTCTTTACCAAGACCGGCTAATACTTGCACATTAAAATCAGCATAATGCTGGGTAGAACTCCAAATAAGGAATAACAAATGATAAGGATTAATGGCGTCTATTTGGCCTTTTTCTATCCAGGTTTCTATTACGGAAATTTTTTCATCTAACCATTGTTTGAATTCGGTATGCAAATAGTTTTTAAGAATGGGCGCGCCATGAATCACTTCACTGGCAAATATTTTTGAGCCGTCAGGATCATGCTTGGCATGCATTACTTTCTCATGAATATAGGCGGTAAGAATCGTTTTAGGATCATCATCAACACTTAAGGTGTCAAAGCTAGTATTCCAGCTGACAATAATCTCGCTGAGTAATTGCTGATAAAGCTCGGTTTTATCATTGAAATAATAATGAATGTTTGCTCGAGGAATATTTGCTCGTTCGGCAATTCGCTTAATAGAGGCGCCTTTAAAACCGTGGGTAACAAACTCTGTTTTAGCCGCCGTTAAAATAAGTGCGACATTCTTTTGGCGAACTTGTCCGACAGATTCTTTTTTTACCGACACAAATACCTCATAACTTCATTCTTCATAGTAGAGTGAATAACTTTATAACAAGTTTTAACTGACAGCCATCGCTTTATGGCAAATGGAATAATTAATTGCAGTAAATGGGAAATATAGCGAGTAATTGGCTATCACTGGTGATTGTGTAATAGAGGCGTGGAGCACTGCTAGCGCATTTTAAGCCCTTACTATGTATGATTTGATATATTACAGCCTTTAAAATCAGCTATATTCTTAATTTCTTTCGCGTCGCGGTGGCGACTACACCCAGAGAGGGCTATCGCCGAACCCTCTCTGGACTCTCCCAGCGCTGCGAGTAAAGCCTAATCTTTCATTCAATCAAGTGCTTCGAGGAGTCGCGTTAAGGTACGTCCTTGTACAACGCCGCTTTTTCATCATCCCTGATGAAAACACCTGTGCACTTTCAATCATTTCAGGGTTTTACCACGCAGGTTCGGCGCATTTTGCTTGTTTGGTGTTCAATTACCGTCTTTGAAAGTATTGGCTGTCACCAAATATTGGTAATGTTCAGCTTTAACAGTTCAACGATTAAGATAAATACTCAGCTTTTACTTCCAGACGTCTTTTATGTAATAACGGCTCAGTATAACCACTGGCTTGTTCTTTTCCCTGGAAAATAAGTTCTCCAGCTGCTTTAAAAGCAATGCTATTTTCAAGGTCACTCGACATGGCGATATAGCCATCATCAGCAGAATTTTGCTGATCAACAATGGGTGCCATACGTTGCAAGGACTCATGCACTTGGCTTTCACTAATAACACCATGATGAAGCCAATTACAGATATGCTGGCTCGATATTCTTAACGTCGCTCTATCTTCCATACGGGCAACATTATCAATATCAGGTACTTTTGAGCAACCAATACCTTGATTGACCCAACGGACAACATAACCCAGTAGCCCTTGAATGTTATTGTCTAATTCTTTTTGAATCGCCGCTGCTGATAATTCAGCTTGGTTTTTCAGTAAAGGAATAGTCAATAAATCGGTTAAATCATCGATAGCCCCAGGTAAGGCAAACTCCGCTTGCATAGCATTTTGTACGGCTTGCACATTCACTTTGTGATAATGCATTACGTGTAAAGTGGCTGCGGTAGGTGAAGGTACCCAAGCACAATTTGCTCCTGATAGTGGGTGAGCAATTTTGCTGTTTACCATGGCTGACATTTGCTCAGGTATTGCCCACATGCCTTTACCTATTTGCGCTTTGCCTTGAAAACCTGCTTGCAAACCAATTCTGACATTTCTCAATTCATAAGCCTTGATCCAGGGCTCATCTTTCATCCATTCTTTCTGAGCCATAGCTCCAGCGAGCATACTGGTATGTATTTCATCACCGGTACGATCTAAAAAGCCGGTGTTGATAAAGGCGACACGAGTTTGTGCCGCGCGAATACATTCCTTTAAATTGGCTGAGGTACGACGTTCCTCATCCATAATACCCATTTTAATGGTATTTTCCGCTAAACCTAAATGACGCTCGATAGCGCTAAATAAATCATGACTGAATTTCACTTCTTCAGGGCCATGCATTTTCGGTTTGACTATATAAATACTGCCTTGCTGAGAGTTTTTAAATTTAGAATTGCCGTTTAAGTCATGCAATGAAATTAAGCTGGTGATAAGGCCATCAACAATACCTTCAGGTACCTTGTCGCCATTTTTGTTGACAATAGCATCTGTGGTCATTAAATGGCCGACATTGCGGATAAATTGCAAGCTTCTACCCGAGAGAGAAATCTTTTCTCGGTTTGGTGATAAGTAGCTTCGGTCAGGGTTCAGAGTGCGGGTGATGGTTTTATTGCCTTTTTGAATAATCTCAGCAAGATCGCCTTTCATTAAACCTAACCAATTACGATAAACCGCAGTTTTATCCATGGCATCAACCGCGGCAATGGAGTCTTCGCAGTCTTGAATCGTAGTTAAGGCGGATTCTAACACCACATCTTTCACAAACGCGGCATCTGTTTTACCAACAATATTGTCTTTATCGATTTGGATTTCAATGTGTAAACCGTTATGTCGACAGAGTAGTTCCGTTGGTGCATCGGTTGCGCCATTGTAGCCAACAAATTGCTCGCTATCTTGTAACTGAACTTGTTCACCGGAGAACAAGGTCACGGTGAAATTTTTATTGATGATATGGTAAAGCACCGCATCAATATGGCTGCCAGAGGTTAACGGTAAAGTCTCGTCTAAAAACCTACGCGCGTAGGCCTGTACTCTACGGCCGCGAACAGGGTTGAAGTCTTTGCTTTGTTGGGCACCATTATCATCACCAATAACATCGGTACCGTATAAAGCATCATATAAACTGCCCCATCTAGCATTAGCCGCATTTAGGGCAAATCTGGCATTCATTAAGGGCACAACAAGTTGCGGACCCGCAATGCGGGCAACCTCATCATCAACATTTTTGGTGGAAATCGTGAAATCAGCTTTTTCTTCTAGCAGATAGCCTATTTCCTTTAAAAACAACTCATAGCGCTCTTGGTTAAAAGGCTGGTTGGCCGAGTCACTATGCCAAACATCAATTTGTGCTTGCAAGCTAGCTCTGGTGGCTAATAGCTGTTGATTACGCGGGGTAAACTCAGTTAAAACCTCGGCCACAGCATCCCAAAAGTGCTCGGCCTTAATATTAAGGCCAGGTAACACTTCATGATTGACTAAATTAAATAAACAGCCTGCCACCTGATAACCGTGTTTGATTGTTGTTTTCTGCATTTTTTATCCTTTTTCTTGGTCTTTATCTTGCTTTAATAGCCATGTAGATACGTTTATGCAAACTTACTTTATTTGGGATAACCACAGTGACAAGGTTAAGCGCTCTTGGTCAGTCATCTTGGTTTTATTCATAAAGGGCATGTCTTTTGAGTTAATAACCCGTGCTTCAATTCTTGGCGCCCATTGTCTGATAGAAGCGATATCTGTGAAAATAACGCCACCTTGAGGGCTGGTGAAAACATCATCGGTGGGTGTTACTGAATGGCAGGCCGCACAACGGTCGGCAATGATTTTTTGAACTTGCACTGGGCTAATAACTTGCTGCTTTTGCTCTGCTGATAACTCCACCGTTTTAGGGGCAATTAAATAGGCAAGTACCACAGTGGCAACAATGGTAGCAACCAATATTAGCGGCTTATGCTTGCCAACGTGACGTAAGACAAAATACTGACGCACCGCGGCGGTGATTACTATGATTACCATCAATATTAACCAGTTAGCACTGTGGTTATATGTGATGGGATAATGATTTGAAATCATAATAAATAACACCGGCAAGGTGATATAAGTGTTGTGAGTAGAGCGTAATTTAGCATTTAAGCCATATTTTGAATCAGGAGTAACGCCATCTTCTACCGCTTTTACTAGGGCACGTTGTGATGGCATGATGCCAAAAAATACGTTGCCAGCCATGATAGTACCTAAGATAGCGCCCATATGCATATAAGCACCACGAGCACTAAATACTTGTGTTAAACCGTAAGATAAAGCGGTAGCAATAATGAACAAAATAAGTGCTAATACTAAGCCGTGATCTTTAAGTTTTGTTCTTACTAATAATTCATAACTACCGACACCGATAACAATAGCGCCTATACCTAAGCCAATCGCTTGCCATTGTGTTAAATCTTTCACCCGTGGGTCAATTAAGTAAGACTCAGCGCCCACATAAAACATCAGTGATAATAATAAGAAACCTGTGATCCAGGTGGTATAAGCTTCCCACTTAAACCAATGCAATGTGGTGGGGATTTTTGGTGGCGCAAGTTTGTATTTAGCGATTTCATAAAAGCCACCACCATGAATAGCCCAAAGGTCACCGGAAATGCCTTTTTCTGCTTTCCACTCGGGTGGTTTTTCCAGATGGTTATCTAACCAAACAAAATAAAATGAGGCACCGATCCAAGCGATACCTACGACCAAATGTGCGAAGCGAATGATTAAATTTAACCACTCAGTAATATACGGGTCCATAGTCTTTCCTTTTGTACTTTTACCCAAGGTAAAAGTTTTATAATTTTATAATTAACTAGCTAATTACGTTGTTTAATAATTTCATTAAACATTAGCTTTCTTAAGCGATGTTGCCTTAGACCCAGCTAGGCAACCGTCTGTTATATGTAGTACTGGTATTTTTATTAGAACTATAAATGAGTTCTTCTGATGCTGTATTCGCAGATTTCAACTATTAAATAATTTGTTGATTAAACTTTTTCTCCCATGATATGGGTGGCTTTAACATGTCTGTCATCACCAAGTATGCTCAAGACGAATAGTTTTTCGGTTAAGGTTTTGCAACGGGCAATACGTCTTGCCATTAGTGGCGTTGCTTGGTAATCCAGTACGATAAAATCAGCTTCAGCGCCTTTAGTAAAGTTACCAATAGTCCCCTCTAAATCTAAAGCAACCGCGCCGCCTAAGGTGGCTAGGTAGAATGATTTAAACGGGCTTAACTTATCGCCACGTAATTGCTGGGTTTTATAGGCTTCGTTTAATGTCGTTAACATTGAAAAGCTAGTGCCAGCGCCAATGTCTGTGCCTAAACCAACATTCACATCAAATTCTTCCGCTTGTTTTAGGTTGAAACAACCACTGCCTAAAAATAAGTTGGAAGTGGGGCAAAAAGCAATGGCAGAGTTAGTCTCGCTTAAACGCTGACATTCATGGTCGTGTAAGTGTACGCCGTGAGCAAAAATACTACGTCGGCCTAATAAATTACTCTTATCGTATACATCAAGGTAACCGTCACTGTCGGGGAATAATTCGCTTACCCAAGCAATTTCATTTTTGTTTTCTGATAAATGAGTATGTAAATAAACACCTGGATATTCTTTTAATAACTCACCGGCTTTGTGCAATTGTTCCGTTGAACAGGTGGGTGCAAAACGTGGAGTGATCGCATATTGTAATCTGTCGGTGTTATGCCATTTCTCAATTAACGCCTTGCTGTCGGTATAGCCTGATTCAGTGGTATCTTGCAGGTCCTCTGGGCAATTTTGATTCATCAAAACTTTACCGCAAATCATGCGTAATTTTTTCTGTTGGGCGATAGTGAAAAAAGCATCTACGGATTCTTTATGGACAGTACCGAACACTAAAGCTGTGGTAGTACCCGCGTCTAATAATTGTGTTAAGAAAAACTCAGCGACACGTTTACCATGTTCGAAATCGGAGAATTGTTTTTCTTCAGGGAAGGTATAGTTTTCTAGCCACTCAAGTAATTGTGCACCATAGGAGGCGATCATTTCCGTTTGTGGGTAATGTACATGGGTATCGATAAAGCCTGGCATGATTAAGCCATTGTCATATTGAGTGACTTCAAGGCCTACGGGCAATGTTGCCAATAAATCAGTGGCGTTACCTACGGCGACCACTAAGCCATTTTTTATTAGCAAAAGTCCATCTTCAAAGTATTGATAACTCTCTTCTTCCGCGACTTTTGCTGGGTCGGCTAAAAAATGCAGTATCTCCCCGCGAAACGCTTTGGTAGCTGTGCTTGTTACTTCACTAGTGGAAGGAGTGTTTGAAGTACTGTGAGACATATTGGTAAACCTATTACTTATGTTATTGCTATGTATTTGTGCTGCTATTTATACTAGCTGCACTAAATTAATTGATTGTTTATCATTCGATTCATCAATTTGAATCAAATTTTTGATTATTCTGCAAGGGTGATAACGAGCGAGCCGTCGAGCTTTTCTACATCGCAGTTATCGCCTTCGCCGCCGCGATCAACCACGAGGAAATCACTGACCTCATTAAGTGCTAAACAAAAGTGATGCCAAGTACCTTTATGGTAATTTACCCCCTGGTCTGAGCGGGCTAAAAATACTTTAATAGCAGCAGTATCAAGCTCACCCTTTGGTGCAACGACAACCACATAAGGATGATTGCCCATAGGGATAAATGCTTGACTGCCTAAAGGATGGCGTTCCATCATTTTGACGGGTAAAGGAAAAGCCAGCGGGGTGGAACGAAAAATATTAAGTAAGGTTTTACCCGCTTGCTCAGCAACGTCAACGTCAGCAAGATTATGATAACGCATGGTGTGGCCATCATTAATGGCGAAATGTTCAGCACTTTCGGACACTGAAATAACATCCCCAAAAGCGGCAAAGTTTGCTGCCGTTAATTCTTGGGGTATAACATTAATGATTTTACTGGTCATCTTAATCTCTCTGTTACTGGTAATGTTAGCGGTTAATATTTTTCTACTGGCGTGAAACTGTTGTTATCTATTGGTTAAATAGAAATTAGCTACCACGGTAAGTAGAGTAACCATAGGCGGTTAGCAATAATGGAATATGATAATGAGTGCCGCTGGCATCTATTTCAAAAACGATATCAACGTAGGGGTAAAACCCTGTTTCGTTATTCGCTTTAAAATATACCGCGGTGGCAAAATGCATGCGGTAAACACCTGCTGGTAATTTTTCATCAGCAGCTAATAAACCCGGTAAACGACCGTCAGCGTTGGTAACTCCGCCGTTTATCTCTTGCCAGCTTTCGCCGTCTTGAGCAAACAAAGTAATAGGTACATTTTGTGCAGGTAAACCACGGGTAGTATCCAATATGTGGGTAGTAATTTGACTCATATTCTTTCCTTAAAAATCCTTAAAATAAATAGCCTAAAACTTTTATTAACGGGTTTAGTGGCTTAGCCTTCAGCTAATTATTTTCCGAAGGCTTTAGTAATGCGTAGTTGAAATATTTTTCTTTGCTCTTCAGCGGCATTAACAAGCTCTTGAGCTCTGTTATTTGGCAGGCGTGCTTGCAACAAATCAGACATTTGTTTAGCACTTTTACCCGTTGCACACACAATAAAGATAAAGCCGAATTTTGCTTGGTAATCAGTATTACCTTGCGCCAGCACGTCCAGCACAGCGTCGTTAGCTTCTTTCACTAAACCTTGCTCGTTACCGGCTAATTCTTTGGTATTGGCATACTTAGCACGCAGACTACTGACATCACCAATTTTTGGATGACCTTCAAAAGCTTCAAAATAATCTTGCTCAGTTAAACCTAACCAAGCATCATCAGCAGCTTTTTTTATCGCTGGCGTATTAGCAAAGGGGCGAGCCGCAACCATGTTGTTTACCCAAGTACTTGCAGTACAACATTGCATAAACATGTGCTTAGCATCTGCTACTGGTAATTGGTTTAAATCGTTTAATAACATTTTCGTTTCCTTTAATCGCTTTCTAGTAAATACCGTTAATCAATTGCAGCTCGGGCTAAGGAGTTCAAAGCTTAACCCTAGTTTTTGTTAACTAACCTTGGCGCTTACCAAAAACACGCATGCGAGAAATACCACCATCAGGGAAGATACTTAAACGTACGTGAGTGAAAGGCTGATCTTTTGCCACTACGATCTCTTTAGTGAATAGATGTTCCCTATGAGCATATAATTTAGTGCTTGGAATAATTTCGGTCCACGTTACCGGTGCTGCGCCTGCGGTGAAATCATCGCTATCACTGATACAACCTTCAAGCATAAAGGTATCAGGGAAGTTACCTTTAAAATGACAAGTATCTATGATGACTTTATTTACTGTACCGGTAGCGGCAAGTTTAACAATTGACCAATCTGGACCGGGATCACGACGACGTTTAGTTTCCCAACCATCACCCATGTTGGCGCCACGGCCAGGCATGATTAGGTTGTTTTTATCACTGAAAAACATATCGCTGACTAATAACGCTTTTGCTCCGTTTTTAATCGACGCTAAATCAATGAGTTCACCGTCAACAAAGTCATTCCAGTTTACCTCTGCTTCACCATAAACACGGAAACGGGCAATACCACCATCAGGAAACATGGTTAAACGCACATGGGTAAAAGCAGTATTATTGAGCTTTTTTTCAGAGTCGAGCACAAACAGGTTTTGGCTATGGGCTTTAACGTCGGTAGCGGTCAAAATAGTCTGCCAAACCGTATCTTCATTTGGTTGAACTTCACTCACACAGGCTTCTACCGAAACTTTCTCTGGCGCGTTACCACGGAAGTAGTTAGTGTCGATATCAAAGGCGCGAATAACACCACTGATGCCTAAGCGGATAATACACCAGTCAGAATCACGACCATTATTACGGCCATAACTTCTGCGTGATTCCCAACCGTCCATCCATTTACCACGTTCAGTAAACTTATCTTCGATAAAAATACCACGACCTACTTTTAATAAGTTTTCCATTTCGGCAAAAAAATCATCACTACAAGACAATGTTTCGCCACCAACACGTTCGCTGGCTAAATCAACATATTGATTTTTTAATTTTTGTTCTAAAGTCGCATCTTCTGCCGATAATTTATTTTGTGCTAACCAATCTTCAATCATTACTTTATCTCCTGTAAACGCTAGGTTTGCTCAGCCTGGTTATCGGCGTAGCAAAGGTGCGTGACTTCTTGTTTTTTTAATTATTTTTCTTAGTTATTTGTTTGTTCTCGCCATTGGCGATAGCAGCTTACAGCTGACCTTTAAGTAACGGCTTGCCAATAGGCGTGTTGATAAATTGGTCATTACAGTAAACTTGCTGGCCACGAACAAAGGTTTGCATTATTTGGCCATTTACTTTGCGGCCGACATAGGGGGTAATTTTGTGTTTGTGTTTGATCATGTCATTGCTGATAACAAAACTTGCTGTGTCATCAAAGACCAATATGTCCGCATGATGACCCACTGAAATTTGGCCTTTTATTTTATCTAAACCCGCAAACTTAGCGGTTTCGTGCGACATTAAACGGGCTAAATCAACTAGGGTGAAACCACGATCTTTGGCTTCAGTCCAAATTAGGGGTAAACCAAATTGCAATGCTGAAATACCGCCCCAAGCTTTTTCAATATCACCGGTATCAATATGTTTTAACTGCGGGGTACAAGGCGAATGATCTGAAACGATAAAGCTAATACGACCATCGGTAACGGCCTGCCATAAATGTTCTCTGTTTTTATTTTCGCGAATAGGTGGACAACATTTAAACAAGGTTTTGCCATCAGGAATGTTTTCTGCCGCCAGCGTTAAATAATGTGGACAAGTCTCTGCGCTAAAGCGTAAACCTTCTGCTTTTGCTTGAGCAATCGTTGCAAGGGCTTCAGCAGAAGATAAATGCACAATGTGAATTTTACAGTTATCACCGGCTTTTTTAGATGCACGCGCCATCTCTACCATTAACGAGATAGCATCGTTTTCCCAGCTTTTTGGCCGCGACGCTAAGAAAGAGTTATATTCTTTGGTTATTTCAACATCATGAAAACCACCACAATCTAGTTCGGCATGGATAAGGTAAGGCACATCATGTTTGGCTAAGATAGGCATAGCCGCCAGCATGTCCTTGGCTTCCACCGGTGGAAACTCGGCAATACCTGAATCTATTAAGAAAGATTTAACCCCTAAAACACCGGCGGTAAGTAAGTCATCAAGGTCATCGATATTGCTAGGAATAACGCCACCCCAAAAACCACAATCAACCCAAAGTTTGTCATGCACTGCGGCAAGCTTCTCTTCAAAGGCTGCTTTGGTCGTTGTTACCGGAATACAGTTAAGTGGCATATCAACTAAAGTAGTAATACCACCGGCTGCCGCAGCTTGTGTCGCGGTATTAAAACCTTCCCACTCGGTACGGCCAGGTTCATTGATATGCACATGAGAGTCGACCAAACCCGGCATGATCACTTGCTCGCCGACATCCGTGATTGGACAAGTAAGGGCTTGGCCATAGGGGTGAATGGCATGGATTAATTGATCTTTAATTTCGATGCAGGCCGCGATCATTTCGCTTTTTTCACCAGCATGGACAATTACTTTTTTACTTTGCAGGGCAAAATGGGACACCTTGCTTCTCCTCTAAATTTGATAAACGTGAACGTGTGGCATGTGTTTTTATTGCTAAATATGTGCGAGCATATCTTTATTTATCTCTATGCAGTTTACTCAGAAGCTCATGATAAACGTCAGGACAATATGCTCAGGATAATTGCTCCTGCATTATCCGTATAAGGTACTTCCTGTACCGTCTGCATTGTCTAATAAACTACATCCATGTAGCGTATCTTCGAGGTTACTGATCGAAGAGCCATGGTCTTTAAGTTTTCTTTGCTAACTGATTGGCAAGAGCTAATTAGTTAACTTCTTCGTTGATTAAACTTTTCAGCTCTTGCCAAGCGATACCTTTTTTAGTGCTTTGAGGCTTGGCATTTTTTTGTTTATTGGCGCTGGGGTTGGCGATGGCATTGGCAGTCAATTGTGCTTGATAAAGCTCAATTATTTCACCCGCCACTGATACCGCTACTTCCATGGGTAATTTCCCTTGTACTTGTGCTAAGCCAATAGGGCAATTCATTTTTTCGACTAAGCTCTTTTCGATATCTCGGTGTTGAAACCTTTGTTGAAAACGACGCCATTTGGTAGCCGAGGCTATTAAACCTAAATAACTAAAATCAGCGCGTTTTAAAATATTATGACTAATGTCAAAATCAAGCTGATGGTTGTGTGTCATCACTATGTAGTAGCTGTTTGTCGGCATAGCCGCCACTTCTTCCGCCGGGTTTTCACTAATAACAGCAGTGACATTGCCGTAACTATCGATATCATCAGGAAACTGCTCCGCGCGGTTATCCACCCAAGTAATACTACAAGGCAAACCCGCTAAGATAGGGATAAGGGCTTTACCAACATGACCGGCACCAAATAAGATGATATTGGCACCACTGGCGCTAAAACATTCAAATAATACGCTGGCATCACCACCGCAACATTGGCCTAGTTGAGCACCCAATTGAAAATGTTCTAGTTGTTGACAAGCCTCACCGGACGTTAACAGTTGATGGGCATGTTTAATCACCTTATGTTCAAGGTGACCACCACCAATAGTGTCAAAAATATCGTCATTGGTTATCACCATTTTGGTGCCACTATTACGCGGCGTTGAACCGGTTACCCCGACAATTGTCGCGACAACATAGGCTTTGCCTTGTTTGTTTAGTTGGTGTACTGCACCAGTCCAATTTATTTTCATGATGATATTCCTATTTATTCCTAGCTATAGCTATTACAGGTTCACAGGGCGAATTACTTCGCCGCAGCAGCTGCTTGTGCTTTAACCGCTGCAACAGCAAACAAGACGCGCTCTGGTGTTGCGGGGGTATCGAGTGCTGGGCTAGTTTTGTAATCATTTATACTTGAGATGGCATCTTTAAGTGCGGCCCAAACTGAAATAGCTAACATAAATGGTGGTTCACCTACGGCTTTTGAATTGTAGATAGTATGTTCCCGATTTGGTGCGTCAGGTACTAATGCCACTCTGAAATCTGCAGGGGTATCATTAATTGCGGGTATTTTGTAGGTCGCTGGGTTGTTAGAAAGTAACCGACCTTGCTCATTCCACACTAATTCTTCCGTGGTTAACCAGCCCATGCCTTGAATAAATGCGCCTTCAATTTGGCCAATATCAATAGCGGGGTTAATGGAGTGACCGACATCTTGTAAGATATCGGTACGTAAGGTTTTATATTCTCCGGTTAAGGTATCAATGATAACTTCTGATACCGCAGCACCCGTGGCGTAATAGAAGAACGGACGCCCTTTACCGGTAGCACGGTCAAAATGAATTTTAGGGGTTTTATAGAAACCAGTAGACGATAAGGAAACACGGCCCATATAAGCAAGTTGTGTAAATTCAGCAAAGCTAAAGCTTTGTTCACCAACAATAACATTACTATTTTCAAAGTGAACTTGTCCTGCTTCGACTTGATATTTCTCACAAGCAAAATCAATTAGACGTTGTTTGATGGTTTTAGCCGCCGCTTGTGCCGCTTTACCATTTAAGTCAGTACCTGAAGAGGCTGCGGTTGGTGATGAGTTTGGTACCTTATCGGTACGGGCCGAAGATATGGCTATAGTATCAACATCAACTTGAAATTCTTCGGCAACAATTTGCGCCACTTTAATATTCAAACCTTGACCCATTTCAGTGCCGCCATGGCTTAAGTGAATGGTACCGTCGGTGTAAATATGAACCAGTGCACCGGCTTGGTTCAAATGCTGTACCGTGAATGAAATACCAAATTTAACCGGCGTTAATGACAGTCCTTTCTTTAATATAGTGTTATTGGCGTTAAACTCGGTAATCGCTTGGCGACGGGCTTGATAATCAGAGCTGGTCTCTAACGAATCAATGATCTCGCTTAAATTGTTATGCTCAACGGTCTGATGATAGTGGGTTACGTTACGATCATCCTTACCATATAAATTAATTTTACGAATTTCTAAGGGATCTTTACCAAGATGACGGGCGATATCATCCATAATCATTTCAATGGTCATCATGCCTTGAGGGCCACCAAAACCACGATAAGCAGTGTGTGACACTGTGTTTAATTTACAACGATTACCGGTAATGGTTGCTTGGTCTAAGTAGTAAGCATTGTCTGAGTGGAACATAGCTCTATCAACAATGGCATCTGATAAATCGGGTGAGTAACCACAATTACCATTAACTTCGATGTTAATACCTTTGATTTGACCCTGAGCATCAAAACCAACGGTGTAATTATTTTCAAATGGATGACGTTTACCTGTCATGATCATATCGTCCATTCGAGCTAATTTAAATTTAACTGGGCGTTTAGTTTCATTGGCAAGTAAGGCCGCAATACAAGCCCATTGAGCCGCTTGAGTTTCTTTACCACCAAAACCACCACCCATACGGCGCATATCAACTAAAACTTTGTTTAGTGGAATAGCTAAAACTTCAGCCACTAATTTTTGTACTTCACTGGGATGTTGTGACGAGGTGAAAATATTCATGCCGCCATCTTCAGTTGGCTCGGCGGTTGATACTTGACCTTCTAAATAGAAATGCTCTTGACCACCAACGTTGATTTCACCCGATAATTGATGGGTAGCACCCTTAATGGCCGCATCAGAGTCGCCACGTTTCATGGTAAACGGTGGCCGGACAAAGTTTTGTTTTGCTAGCGCATCTTTTACCGTTAGTACCGCTTCAAGTTCTTCATAGTCAATTTTTGCTAATTTAACTGCGCGTCTGGCTAAATCGAAGCTTGTTGCTGCCACGGCAAAAAGTGGCTGTCCGATAAATTCAACTTTACCTATAGCAAGTACTGGGTCACCAGGAAATACTGGACCGATATCGGTATGTCCAGGTACATCTTCAACAGTAATGACTGAGATAACACCTGTCGCAGCTTTAACCGCTGATAAGTCCATAGAAATTATATTGGCATGTGCATAAGCCGATTGCCCAACTGCCGCATGTAGTTCACCACGCAGTGATGGACGGTCATCAACATAAATAGCTTCACCGGCGACGTGTTTATCAGCACTATCATGCTTTTTCGAGCGACCTACGCCACCTAAGCCAACATTTTTTTGTCCATCAATAAGGCTTTTATTGGTATTGCTTTGTATTTTTAGGGTATCGGCTTTCTTTACAGCAAACTTTTCTACATTAATAAGGCTACGCATAATTTACCACTCGTGTTTCAATAACTGCTCTTGCATTGGCGCTTTGTAGCTCTAAATAGCATTTCTCAATAAGGTTTTGCGCCACTGTCATGCGGTACTTATCCGAAGCACGAACATCAGACATGGGTTGGAAGTCGGTCGCTAACGCTGCTTTTGCTTGCGCTACTAATTCTTTAGATAAGCTCTTTCCTAGCAGTACAGCTTCAGCAGCAGGTGCACGTTTAGGAATAGCCGCCATACCACCAAAAGCTAAACGGATATTAATAATTTTCTGACCCTTGCCATCGACTTCTTGTTCGATAAAAAATGCAGCTAATACCGCAGAAATATCGTCATCAATACGCTTAGAAATCTTATAAATCTTTAAGGTTTGGCCCGCGGTAGGTTTTGGAATTTGAATAGATTTAATAAATTCAGAGGTTTTAAGTACGGTTTTCTTGTAATCAACAAAATAGTCTTCAACTAGGATAGTACGCTCTTGACCATTAACATGGAGTGTCATGGTCGCGCCTAAAGCAATCAGCGCTGGCGGCATATCACCAATGGGTGAAGCGTTACCAATATTACCACCTAAAGTTCCGGTGTTACGTACTTGCTTAGCACCAATACGTTCAATCATCTCACCCAATTCAGGGTAGTAGTGATGTAAGGTATCAATGAAGTCACTATAAGGTAGTGCTGCACCAATAATTATTTCAGTGTCTGTTTCCTTGATAGTGGTTAATTCGGCCACATTACCAAGGTAAACAAGCTTATCGATTATTGCTAAATTTTGCGTAACCGCAAGTGCCAAATCGGTACCACCAGCAACTAAGGTAGATTTAGGCTCATTGATTAAGGCAGTGGCTAATTCATCGATATTTTTTGGCGCGATAAAATTATGACCATTACCCGTTAAAGCAGGTGTTGGTAATTTTTCTAATTCGCTCAGTGCGGCCACAGTTTCTTGGTAGTGCTGAGCAAATGAATCTTCGGCAACAGCTTCACTCGAGGTCATGGCAGCGGCAATAATTGAACGGTAACCGGTACAACGACATAAATTACCGGCTAAGGCTGCAAGTACCTCGGCCCGATTTGGCGTCTTGTTGTGCTTATGTAAAGCAAAGGAAGACATAACAAAACCTGGTGTACAAAAACCACATTGTGAACCGTGGTTATCAACCAGAGTTTGTTGGGCATGATGTAATTTAGCGCCGTCTTTCAAGTCTTCAACGGTAATTAATTGCTTGCCATGTAAGTTACCGACAAAGGTGATGCATGAGTTAATTGATTTATATTTAAGTTGCCCGCTATTCTCAGTATCAAGCTCGGCTAGAACTACGGTACAAGCACCACAATCACCTGAAGCACAACCTTCTTTTGTGCCAGATTTAAATTGTTCTTCACGTAAGTATTGTAAAACTGTGGTATTAGGATCTAGGTTTTCAATATTTACTAGCTTATTGTTTAACAGGAATTTTATTGTATTTTCTACCATTATTCTTTCCGCTTTAATTTTGATTTTTAGTGTCGATTTGAATATTCGTATGATTTTACTATAGCAGAATGAATAGTTGACACAAGTGTCAGGTTTGATTTTTTTGTTACTGTGTTATTGGTACAGGTGAACTTATGCTTGTCTTTTACTTTTTAAAATGGCGATAAATAGTTGCTTTTTAGCAATGAATTCTTTGCAATACAGCGCTTTCAACCAAGTTCCGTTGGATAAAAAAATGCTTTTGTTCAGGCCGTTTTGTTAGCCACTACGTTTAGTAGCGATTTTCACTATGTGAAATTAAGTTGGATAAAACACCAGACACCCACTCATTATTTCCATTTAGTGGGTGTCTGTTATATTTGGTTGAAAATAATATATCGCTTGATCCAATAAATGTAAGTTTGAATAGTCCTTTTAGCAAATCTACGTGTGTTCAAAAATTCACCTATGCTATTTAAAAAAACGATTCAGACATAGTAAAAATAAATATTTAATGGCTGTGTTTGTATACAGTATAGTTGGAATTGTAAATGTGTCTTTGATAGACGGAATATTTCCGTAATGCACGCAATAATGAAAAAGTTAAAGTTTTATTAAAGTCTTTGATATTAAATATTAAAGAGAGTATTTTAGTATGCATTAAATATCATGATAGACGGAAAAAGTCCGTGTTTAAACACGGAATTATTCTCTCTATTAAGCTGTTAGCACTACAAGGAGGTTTCGAGTTTTGTGCAATGAAAAATCTATAAGTTATGACTCAGATGGATATTCAAAATCTCTTGATAAGCTTGTTGCTATGTCAGAGAAGGAGTATTACGTTCATCTCGTTGACATAAATAGGCATCAAGTAGTCGTTGCTAGAACATTACTATGGCTTGCGGTTATTCTTATTGGTTTCGATATAGCGATAATTGAATGGGCTTATACTAAGGCCTCAAAGTTACCCGATCTTGTCCCTATCCTTACACCTTGCTATTTCTTTGTTATTTTTTCTATTATTTTTGGTGTCCTAGCCTTTGCGTTTTCAGCAATTGCAATACCTGCATTCGGGGGCTATAAACCTCTATACAATAATAGCTGGGCTGACTATTCCAACTCCGCACATGAAAAACTGCTAAGTGGTCAAGATTCTATTTATATGAACACGTTAAATGACTTATTAACCAATTTAGATGCCGCTTGTTCTAAAGGGAATACCACAAATGCTGCAAGAGGCTTAAAACTACGTATATCTTCAATTCTAACCATTTTGTCTGCTACCTTTGCTGGTATCGGATTTATTATATTTTCATTTAATTATTACTTAAAGGCTTAAACATGACTGATAAAAAACCAAGCGTACCTGCACCATCAAAACCGATAACATCTGATCGCAGAGGAATTATTACAAACAGCAAAGAAAAGCATAAGAACAAGGGTAAGTAGTGCTAACAAGCACTTCAAACGGAACAAAAACAGTTGGTTAGGTTCCGCTTCGCTACACATTATAACCAACAATTTTTGTCCGCTTAAGTGGGCGTTATGTTTTTAAAAGTATTGGGAGAATCTAGCCTGAACAATCTGAGTGCGGCGCAGAAATCAGACTAGAAAAACTCCCCGGAGCATGGGCACATACTCCGTTAGGTGGCCAATATATAGCGAACGAGCCATAGCCGCATATGGTAATGAATGCGCATTGTAGTAACCACCAAAGAGCGATCACGTTAATAACGTAGTCACTCAGCGCTGATGTGGCTGCATTTTTAAGGCTCATGCCATGAAAAAGCAAACCACTGTAAAAGTAACTTTTAATGTTGCTTTGGTTATCCTAGCTGTTTCCGAACTTCTAGATACCTTGCACTTTATCGGATTACTGTAAACCAAGTCCTCGGTGTTCACGCACCGAGGCGATCAAAACATAACAAGAAATTAAACAAGGACAAAAAACAGTTGGCTTTTGCTCCTTCGTCGCTTATTTTAGCCAACTATTTTTTGCCTGTTAATTGGGCGTTATATGCAAAAAGGAGTTTCGTATGAATATCAATGCAACATTGCTCGGCCAATTCATTTTACTATCAGTTATCGTAATAAGTGGCTTAAGTTACTATCTCGGTAAACGTAAAACCCAAAATGTTAAAACAACAACCTTTATTGGTTTTCTACTGTCATTTATGCCGCCATTAGGCTTAATATTTGTTGCAGTATTGGCGCTTAAAAATGATGTTTCAAATAAAAACACATCTAATATTTAGGTGCATAATTGCATATAACAAGTTGCTCAAACGGAAAAATAACAGTTGGCCATCGCTTCGCGATTATAGCCAACCATTATTTTCCGCTTAGCAAAGCGTTAGTTGGCTAATAAAAAATATCGTCTAAGTGCTAAATAATTCAGTTTCACCAATTCACTGTTTGGTGTTTTACCGCGAATAAGTTAGTCACTTTTATCACGTTTCTGAAAGGTGTATTAGCGTAACTATTCACTCTAAATAGTGAGTGTAATGGCTCAAATTCACGGTTTGGTATTTTCATTACGGTGCGTTTAAGTTATTGTTGTACTTGGTGAAAGTATGTTGCAACTAACAAGCAAATCAACTGGGACACGTAACACTTGCTCGGTTCCACTTCGTTTCACAGTTTAGCAAGTCTTACTTAGCCCGTTATTTGGGCGTTATATATACAATCCCTAGTATGGAGTTTAATTCTCAAATGGATACAGAAACGCAAAGCTCTTATGAATTACTTTCCGAATTATGTGAAAAAGGAATAATTGGTTGGCCTATAGATTTTGAATTATCTCCTTTATCAGAATCTGAAGCAGATGAAGATTTATCGTCTTGGGGGCTTAACTCAAATTGGAAAACTGAGACTGATATATTTATCAAGTTTGGTCGCGATGGTACGGGGTCTTCTTTTTTACTGTGGCAATATGCTAATGAGTTTCCTCCTGCCGTTGTATTTTTGGGTTCCGAGGGAGAGCTCTTTAATGTAGCTCAAACGCTAACTTTTTTTCTGCGTTATTTAGCTTCTGGTTGTGACTTCGGATATGGAGAATGGTTCGAGCCTGAGCAAGAAACAGATCCTGATGCTATTGATAGAAGCTTACTTACCTCAAAAATCAACTCGATTCATCCAGCTATAAAAGAACATGCAAATGTTTTAAACCAAAATTCGCTAATTGTAATCCCATCTTTTGAAGCTTGGGTAAACACTAAAGTTTCATAGTTTCATAGTTTCATAGTTTGGTGTTAATGTATATATAACAAGCGCTTCAAACGGAAAAAATACAGTTGGCTTTTTCCGCTACGCTACAAATTATAGCCAACTGTATTTTTCCGCTTAAGCGGGCGTTAGCTGTATAGAGGCACTTATGCTACTTATCGGTTCTTTTCTACTTATATTCATCGGATTTATTCATTCATATTTCGGTGAAAAGTATATTCTTATACGTTTATTTAGACGTGATAATCTTCCTAAATTACACGGTAGTGATTGGTTTACTAAACGAGTTTTAAGGTTTGCTTGGCATCTAACCACATTGGCTTGGTGGGGCTTTGCTGCAATATTGTATTTTTTGTCCAGCCCAAGCGGGGATCTTCGGTCAGAAGTTCTTATAACAATTACGGTTGTGTTTTCTATAAGCGGAATTGTTTCTCTATTATTTTCTCGCGGTAAGCACTTGTCATGGTTATTCTTTTTTGGTATTGCTAGTACAAGTTGGTTCAGCGTAATATACAGCTAATAAACAAGGATAGGTTGCGCGCAGCCGCAACTTTATCCTGTTGTTGAACAAGCTCGGTCGATTAGCTGTACTCTTTATAGGAAATATATAAATACTGAGGTAGGTGGCTTTTAATGCCATGGTTGTTGGTGTTTTTTTAGGGCGAGTACCGCCACAATCGCAACATAACCCTTTGCAATTTTCGGTACAAAACCTGGTTGTTTTTACATCGCTAACCCTCAATTCATTCATATTGATGCTGGTGAATAAACAGCATTACGCACACAAATCCCTCTGTTAATACACATCCTTGTTTTATCTCGTTCCATCTAAGATGATTTTATTGGCAATGCGCATTAGGTAAAGCTCCATCGGTTGATGGCATTTGTCACAACACACCGGTTTTTTAATCACTGGCTGCAGCGGTGGCAAGTTAACGTTTAATTGCAGCTGCAAACGTTTTAATGTTGCTTTGGCATTGCCGTGTAAAAAACCATAATTACGCGCTCGCCTGAATCCTTTGGGTAAAACATGTTGTATTACTCGCCACAAAAACTTACAAGCATGCTCGGTGATGGTTTTAAACGTTTTACTCTTACTGTCTTTATACTGAAAACTGACCTCATCATTTTCAAGTGCGAGAATATTGTTTTCGCTAATCACGCCGCGATATAAATACCGAGCGAGGTAGGTTAATGCTTCATTGCCTTTGCCGACATATTCGCAGTCAGCATTCCATTCGGTAGGCGTTTTGTTTGGTAGGTAGTACGAGGCATCTTTCATCATTGCTATAAACTTACCGCGAAAGACCTTTGCTAAGTTATCCGCAGTAAAAAGGTATTTACCTGTTTTGGTTAGCCAACACATTTTGTTTTTACTTAATCCTCCAGCGGGCACAATAAAATGCACGTGGGGATGAAAATCAAGCTGCCGAGAATGCGTATGTAATACCGCGACTAAGCCGTTGCATTCACCGAGTTTTTTATCGTTCTTAAAGAACGCATCCAGCGTTTCTTTTGCCGCAAGAAACATGGCCTGATACGCCCACTTTTGATGAGACCAAACAAAAGGGCGTAACTGTGCTGGTAAGGTAAAGGTGGCGAGGTAGTAATCGATCGGCAATAGTTTTTGTTGCTGCATCGCTAACCAATGACTGTTGCACTTATGTTGACACGATGGGCAATGACGATGACCGCAAGAGGGCAAAAGGGTTTTATCTTCATGGCAATCACCGCAGTGGTATAACATCGCTCCCGCAGCAGGTGTATGACAGGCTATAATTTGTTTAAGCGCGTAGTGGTGTTTGGCTTGTAACTTTTTACCGTAGCGCTGTTCAAACATAACGTGATATTTATTGGCAATGGTTGCTAAGTTAATCATGGTTTTGCTCCTGCCAATGAATACTCAACGTATTGATAATGCTATTAAGCATTATCGCACTGTTGTGTTTGGCTTCTTGGGTCATGCGGGTATACCTGGCGGTAGTGATTGGACTTGCGTGACCCAGGAACACTTGAATAGCACGTAAACTCAAACCGTGCTCAAACAGGTGTGTCGCAATGGAATGGCGCAGGGTATGGACATGAACATTCTTACTAATACCGCAGTCTTTCGCGACAATTTTAATCGTTTTTTGTACGCCCCCCTTGTCCATCAGCCAAGGTTTAATGGCGTTATTCTTAGGGTCCACCCTGCCAGGAAACAGTAAACTTGGATGGCGGTGAGTTTGCCAATAGCGTCGTAAGGCCAATAAGGTTGTTTGCGGTAAAGGCACTAGTCGGTCACGTTTAGATTTAGTATTACGTACATGCACCTGCATTAATTCACTGTCGATATCGGCAATGGTCAAGTTGAGCGATTCACTTAAGCGTAAACCTAAGCTGTAGGTAGTGAGGTAAAATACCTGATAGCGGAATTTACGGGTGGTATTGATAATCGCCGCCACTTCGTTAAGTGATAATACCGCTTGAATTACTTGCTGTTTGGGCGGTTTAAC
>NZ_BDQM01000026.1 GCF_002207865.1 Colwellia marinimaniae | reverse complement strand
AATGCTTGGCTTAACAAAATGAAGCAAGGCTATCCTAATGGCTGACCATAACTAAACTCTACTCTATTGCCATCAGGATCTAACACACCGCAATAATAGCCAACAGGATATGGTTCTTGTCTTACCGGCCACAATAGTCGACCCTCTTTTTCAGCTTTCTGAGCTATCGCATCCACTTGTTGCTGACTTGCCAAGGCAAAACCAAAATGAGAAAAATCCATTGATGATTGTTGATGTCCTGGTCCATCAGGTAAGATGACAAAAATAAATTGCGCGGCTTTACCTGGCTCAGCTAACCAAATAATATGTTTACCATTAACGTGTCGATCGCGTACTAACTGCATGCCGGCATAATCTTGGTAGAAAGTGACACAACTAGCTACATCTTTAACATGCAAAGCAATATGAGTTAAACAAGCCATAATAATTACACCGTTAACCCAAAAAGAATGTGCGCAGCTCTCCTATGCTCGGCTGAGATCTAAATATCAAACTGCCATTAATCAGTATATTGGGTGAGTGTCGTATTTGATGACTGGCAACTAATTCTGGATTATCTTCAATATATTCAACACTATAACTTATGCCAACATCTTCAAGCTCTCGCATAAGGTTAGGCAAACAAAAATCGGTTTGTGTTACTAGAAGTTGTACATGCATAGTAGCATCCTATTTAGCAATTCATTAACGACTAACCTTAGTATAGCTAGATAACCTGAACATGGATAAGTGGTACTTGCTCAACACCCCATTTATCCAATGCTCTGCGTTAAAACGTCGATAAACCCGTTTTATTTATTTTTCGACGAGTTGAAATTTCAGGAATGGCTGCTTCATGCAACCAACGACTAGACAACTTTTGAATATTCTCAAGGTGTGGTAAAACAACCGTAGATTTATAGTTATTCTCTACCTGTTTGCGCAGCTATTTAAATAGAGGTGCTATGGCGTTTTTTGCATTTTCATATGGCTGTAAAAACTCAGCTCTACCGGTAATTAAAAATCCTCTTTGTCCCGTCTCTTGGTCTACTAAAGCCTTGCCAATGGCTAAAATAATATTTTCACCAATTAAGGTATTTGACTGGACAAAAATAGTAGTTAATTCATCCAGTGAAGTGCTAAGTTGCTCTAATATTTTTTTACCATGCCCTGCTCGCAAGGTGTTTTGCATATATTCAAGACTTATCTCTTTGCTCTTTACATTTCTTCGGGTACTGATTTCGACTTCTGCCGATTGTTGCAACCATTGTCCTTCCAGTTTATCAATTAACTTCAACCTAGCGACCTGCTTATCATTGTCCGAAACAAGCTCTTGCAACGCTTTATTTTTTTCTTGCCAAACCTGTTGAGCTTTATTAAAGGGTTCAAGAAAACTATCTTTACCTGTGATCAAAAAACCTCGTGCACCGGTTTCCATAGCTATCATCAATTTTTCAAGTTCTTTACCAACAGTTCAATAAATTAATATTTATTACTTAACAATAAGTTAAAGGGTATTATCTTTTCAGGCGCACCTGGCATTGAAGGTCCCTATGGCCGGTGGCAAGGTAGCCATCAGAGCAAGCCGTTAATACTTCGCTAAGCATTAACGGCAAAGAGGTGTGATTAGGTGTATGAAAAATAAAATAGCAAAGCTAAAAAAACTTCATTTAACGGTCTTAGGCTTTTGCCAAATATTTATTTATTTGCTTATGGGTGAATTATTGAGTGCTTTAATCCCGTTACCAGCAGCAATCATTGGCCTAATAGCTTGCTGCGCAGCTTGTATATTATTAAAGCAAGTACCAGAATCACTTGATATCGCCAGTAGATTTTTGCTAAAAAACATGGCGATATTTTTCATCCCCTATGTGGTAACAATCACCTTATTTTGGCCAGCGTTAGCAGATTATTGGCTTGCCTGTTTGCTGGCACTTTTTATCAGCACCTTAGTTACCCTAGCGGTTACTAGTCTGCTCAGTGATAAACTAATTGAAGCTGCGACAAAAGTATCAGTGAAACACTCAGTAAATGCGTCAACAATGGATACTGACAAGTAATGCAAAACTCAACTATGTTACTTCTGCTGGCAGCTAATCTGTTAATAACGTGGACCGTTTTTCAGTTATCAAGCAAATTATATCACTACTGTAAACAATTCCCTTTAGCGCACCCGTTAATACTCAGTGGCGTGGTACTGGTCGCTTTATTGCATACCTTTGATATTTCTATTGAAGCTTATCAACAAAATAGCCAAGTGATTATGATGATGCTAGCCCCAGCAACCGTAGCATTAGGCGTGCCGCTCTATAAAAACTTAGCGGTATTAGCAAAATACAAAAGCGCTATATTTTTCCCTTTATTGCTGGGTGCGATAATATCGCCCTGCTCGGCGCTATTGTTACTTTGGTTATTCAAGGTTGATGGCTCATTACTTTTGAGCATGATCAGTAAATCAATCACCTCGCCTATTGCTATTGATATTACTAAACTCGTTGGTGGCATTCCGGCTATCGCGGTCATTTTTGTCATTATCAGTGGCATTATTGGCGCCGCATTAGCAACGCCACTATTTTCCTTGCTGGCAATAAAACACGATATAAGTAAGGGCTTATCACTGGGTATTGCCTCACACGCTATAGGAACATCCTCTGCGGTACAAATTAGTGAGCAATGTGCCGCCTTTTCAGTATTAGCGATGTGCTTAAACGGCTTATTAACAACTGTCGTTATTGTTTTATTTTCAATGATTTAATTAGCCTATTACCATCAAAACAACAATACAAGGCTCGAGTAGCCAGTGGCTAAATAGCTCAATTGCTCTAGTGCGTAGTGAAGACTTTAGTACAGAATATTTGCCATAAATATTACCTTTGAGTCAAAGCAGGCTTTATCTCATGTCGCCCGAATATACTAAAATATACTCATCAAGCTGTGATGGCCAATGTTCAGTAATACATCTTATAGCGTTCATGGTTACTTGTAACTTTCCATTTACAAATAAAAAATAATATAAACAACCGCTTAAGGAATAATTAGTCGAGAAATTAGAATAATAGCTACCTTTTTATCTTAGCTAATATAAAGATAAGTAGAAATAAATAAGATTGAGTATGAAAAATATGCTATATTCATGCCAAATTATCTATTGATGACAAATATTTTATAGACAAAGTAATTTAATGTTATAAGACTTCCCGTAAGAAAATTAACTACATTAAAAAACTCGTATCGATAACAATACCCTCTAGTTGTTCACTCTTTAGATTAATATCCAAAAAATATAATTAATTCACAATGAGAGTGATTCATGCCATCAGTAAAAACAGATAGTAATCCGTCGACAACACCTCCTTCGATAATATCACTTGCCTTTGACTTACCAAACATTTGTTCTTTGGTTGGTCTTTTTTCAGCATTATTAGCACTATACTTTGCCTTGATCGGCATATACCCTGCCGCGATGATAGGATTAATTTGGGCAGTATTTTTTGATTGGAATGATGGCAAAATTGCTCGTAAAATGAAAAACCGAACGGCTAAGCAAGGTCAAGTGGGTGGACAAGTAGATTCACTCATCGATCTTGTCAGCTTTGGCATCTGCCCGGCCGTTATCTTATTGAGCTATGGCAATTACGATCCTATATTCTTTCCCGGTGCTTTTATTATTGTTGCCGCTTGCGTCTTACGACTAAGTTATTTTAATGTTTATGGCTTAGATGGAAAATCCACCTATCAAGGTCTTGCCTCTGATAATAATGCCATCATTCTTGTTTTTGTTTTTCTGTTAGAGCGTTTTATCTCGACTTCGGCATTCACTATCGTTCTTTATATTACCATCCTGGTAATAGCAGCTCTCAATGTAGCCTCGATAAGAACACCAAAACTCAGTGGTAGTTGGTATTATGTCCTTGCTCTATACACTTTATTTATCACTGTGGCTTATGGCTGGTTGCTAGTCTAGAATATTTACACCTGAGTGATATTTTTAACTGTCATTCAGGCAACGATAATGATGCATGGCGCCTAAAGCCATAGCTATTCAATAAAATAAGTACCCTTAGTTACCGTGGTTAGTAAACACGGTTTAGGTACTGAGATCGATCTTTAACAGCGAACTGTTCGCTATTCCCGACATTTTCACCACAGAGTGAGTTTGCAGCGAGGACGATTTGAATAGCGCATATAGCAAAAGTATTTTTTATATGTTCGATATGTATAGGAGTAATAAAGATGAAAAGAGTATACACCAGTGGCGTATTTGATTTGTTTCACGTAGGGCATTTATCGGTTATACAAAAAGCAAAAGAGTTTGGCGACTACCTTATTGTTGGCGTACATTCAGACGAAGACGTTAAATCTTATAAGCGTTCACCTATTATTTCTTGTGAACAACGCTGTGAAATCATTCGGAACATTAAGGGTGTTGATGAGGTAATTGTTGCCCCACTTACCCCGAATAATGATGCAAGTTTTTACCAAAAACATAAGATTGACATTCATGTTGCCGGTGATAACATGGAACATATGTACAAGTTACCGCACAAAATGGGTATTATGCGCTATGTACCGAGAAACCCTCTAATTGATTCATCATCAATCATAAAAAAACTTAAAGTTTAATCCCTTTATAACCATTCAAGATGCATGTTTCAGAGTGCTTGAGCACTTTGAATGGTAACGGGTATATACGCAGTAAGCGGAGTTTTTACTCCCTTTATGCACAGTCTGCCTAAAAACAGTCCCTTATGGACTGTTTTTTTATATCAAAAAATCAATAATGTCGTGCTTGCTAAGCTAATTAATTTCTCGCTTAGGCCAACGTTATGACCACAATGGCTCAGGGTAAAGTTGAGCCGCTGCCATTGAGTTGTTACAAGGTACTGCCGGTGGCTTGATAAATAATACCTCTTGAGCCAGAAACAAAGTGCATACATCAGCTTTTAGCCGTTGGCATGACTATTAAAGATAGAAATTACAGCGCTATATAACTATATTTTTGCCCTGCTAATACCGCTTCATACATCAAACCGCCTTTTGTTAAAGTCATCACCGCCATGCCTTTGTGATAGCTAGCTTTGTTTTGTTTAGTTGAACTCGAATCAGCACCTTTGCTTGAGCTTATCCCTGAAGAGCCTACTTGCGCTTGAACTGCCGCTGTTAAGGCGACCGCTGAAGCACTGGCAGAAAATTCAAAATTTCCGGAAGTAAACTCATCAAATGAACGTTTATCTTGGAAGAAAATTATTTGACTATATACCTGACCACCTAATTGAAAACCAATGGATAGTTGCGTCATGCTACTTTTCCCGACCTTTTTATTATGCAAATAAACCAGACCCTTGCCATGAGCAGCACCAATTCCTACCCCAGCCTTCGCTATAGTGGGATAAACCGCATAGCCATAAGCCTGGTTAAAAAAGTCTTTAGTCGCTGGTGATGATTTGAAATTATCAATAGTTTGACTGTAGTCATCTGCTTGCACAGTAAAGCCCGCCACTAAAACGAACACAGTGATTAACGATAAAAGTAATTTTTTCATATTTTCTCCATAGTATTGAAATTTTATAAAAGCCCGTTACTAGGTCACTAAAAAACGAACAAATGTTATAGCCATTACATGACTGTTTTTATCATTTACCCACATAATAAACACGCTAAATTGTTTATAAATTTGTTACGGCTAAAGTAGCTATAACATAATTCGCTTTGGGAATTCAATTTCCTAAAAAAGCCGGTAGTTAGACTGACTATTCTTCAATTCAAGGTCTTCAGGAATAATTTTCCGGTTTATTGATATAAATCAAAATAGAACACCAAACTATCACTCTATTAAGGCTCAGTAAGCAAAAATATACCAAGCAATACGTGAAATAATTTCTCTATCAACGCCACTGTTAAGTCGACTAGTAAGCAGTGACAGCTAACTGCATAACTCCAGAGAATTTTATGACTAATTTACCTACCGATGTAAAACAACCACTGAGCTTAATTTATCTTGATGCCAATGCGACCACGCAAGTTTTACCGCAAGCAGCGGCGGCAGCTTTAGCCACCATGGAAACTTTTTTTGGCAATCCAAGTAGTAGTCATATTACCGGCCTGCAAGCGCAGCAGATAATGGCCAAAACAAGGCAACAAGCTAAACAGATTGTTGGTGCTGGCGAAGGTGAAATTATATTTACCAGTGGCGCTACCGAAGGCATTCAAACAGCAATTTTATCAGCCTTGATTGCGGCCAAAAAGACCCTGGATATCACCGCTATAAAAAGTAAAAAATATTGTCTTTTATACGGTGCCACCGAGCATAAAGCGGTGCCAGAGTCACTCAAGCATTGGAATGAAATTCTTGATATTAACGCCGAAGTAACAGCAATCCCGGTAGATAAAATGGGTCGCCTTGATATGGATTTTATCGCCAAGCAAGTCCCTAACGCCCTGATGATTTGTACCATGGCCGTTAACAACGAAACTGGTGTCTATCAAGACCTTAATCTATTAGACAAAACCATACGTGCCAATAATGCCAATATTGCTTGGATGGTAGATTGTGTGCAAGCTTTAGGTAAACAAGACTTGAACTTAGCGCAAACAAGTATTGATTATGCGCCCTTTAGTGGCCACAAACTATATGCCCCTAAAGGCATAGGTTTTATCTATATTAAAGACAACGCGCCATTCACGCCCGTTATTGCTGGTGGTGGCCAAGAAGGCGGCTTACGCTCGGGCACGGAAAATTTACCTGGGTTAGCGGCCTTAAGCGTTATATTTGATATGCTCATGGGAGAAAGTGAACATAGCTTTACGCCAGTGAAATCGCTGCACTTATTCCATCAACAGATAGTGGCAACATTGATTCAAGCATTCCCTAATATCGTTTTTAATCATAGTTTTGAAAACTCAGTGCCAACCACCATTAATTTCGCTATCCCTGGCTTTAGCTCGAAAGAAATGATGGATTTATTCGACGCAGCCAATGTCCGAGTAAGTTCAGGATCAGCTTGTAGTTCTAAAGTAACGCGCAGTTTTGTCTTAGATGCAATGGGGCTACCCTCCTGGCAAAGTGAGTCGGCAATTAGAATGTCGTTTGGACCCGCCATGACGCAAGAGCTAGTTGACCAGACCTGTGAGCGAATTGTCTCTGCAGCGCAAGCATTGCAACAAAGTTGTCTGACTATTGACACCAATGCCATGGATAGCAAGGTAATAACCGATAACAAGGCATTAGAGGGTTTAGTACAATTTAAAGTAGGTGGTAGCTGTAGTTGGCTATATGTCGATCACAAAACCAAGTCGGCATTCGTTATCGATCCCTTACCGGAAGTAGCCGAACGCTTGCAAACCATGCTGACATGTCATGGCCTTAAGTTAGTCGCAGTTATTGATAGCCATGGCCATGCCGATCATGTCTCTTGTCGTGCCAGTATCGCCAAAACGTGCTTAGCTGAGCAGAAAACTGATGCACTAGGCTGGCCAGACAATACACCAACAACAAACATTAATGGTAATGAATACCAGTACCTAACGCTGGGCGATAAGTGGTTGCTTAAAGTTGCCACACCTGGGCATACCGAGGACAGTATTAGCTTATTACTATGCGAGCCCGTCACTGATTCAAGCGATAAATTAGTTGTGCTCTATGCCTTTTGCGGTGACTTAATTTTAATGAACAGCCTTGGCCGCACAAACTTCGACACGAGTAGTGCGCCGGCTATGTTTACCAGTTTACAATTGTTAAATACCCTTATCGGTACAGAGAGTCTTATTTGTCCTAGTCATGATTATAACAACGAGTTTACCACCAGCATTGGCGCTGAAATATCACGTAATTCACTACTCCATAAAGTGATCAACGATGAAATCAATTCCAATTTTTTTTCAATACAAAAGTACACTATGGACAAAGGTATTATTGATGAATCTGGCAGTGTAATTATGTGTGGCGCTTTAATCGGTGCTGGCGATAAAGTTTCTGTGCGTGAATATGACAGTGCCAGCTTAACTGAGGCAATGAAAAAATCGAGCACGATTAAATTAATTGATATCAGAGAGGCACATGAATACGCACTACAGCACGATGAAAAGTTCACCTACAACGTGCCTTTAACTCGACTAGTGCAGTTTGTGCAAGAGCACCAAGATGATAAACAAGTACCATTGGTACTGATTTGTCGCAGTGGTAGTCGCTCTCATTTGGCCGCGCAAGCATTAGGGCGTCTGGGCTTTGAACAAGTTGGGCATTTAACCGGTGGTTACGCTTTTCATCAATATTAGTAGCTCATGTAAAGATCATTGTTACCATGATAATGCAAGTGACTTGAGCCTTGCCGAGCAAGCTGTATTGACTAAAACAGCAATGTTTGGCTGCCTTAGCCCCCTTTAAATATATGGCAAACTAAGTTTGAGTAAATTGAGCAAACTTAGTTTTCATTAATATCACCAAATTTCATTTATTTACCTCCCCGCCGCCATATTCTGCAATAGCTGCAATCGTTGTTGTTCCTGAGCAGAAGGTTGATAAGGAATATCACTTAAGCTAGATATGGCAAAATCTTTAATTTCATATTTCTTAATCGCGCTGTTGCCATATTTTGTCGGTTTACCGGCTGCTGGCGACATTAACTCGATTGAGAAAGTAGCTAAATAGAATGGCGCTTGTTTGCCTTTTAACACTGATTGATGAACTTTTAGGTTTATATGACTACTGCCTTTACTAAGCTTTTCTTTAGCAACTAAGTGGGCGATAGGTTGATTGTTGGCATCAAATAAGTTTGCGCGTATTCTATAAAGACCTTGCTCTCTTGTGGTTAAGTTGGCTGACAGCACCATATCTGCATCTTGATGAAATGGTGCATTGAACCCTTCGAGTGTGGCGATTGAATCAACATACTTGAGTGCCAGAGCAATAGTAATATACTTACCATTAATCAATGCTGTTATGGTAACTTGCAGTTGCCTTGGCAAGTTTCGCCTACCTTCAAATTGTGCATACCAGTTATCTTCATCCTGTTCAAACTTACTGGTTAACAACACCTTGCCAGTAGCTATGTCAACGAGCTGAAGCTCGGCATTATCGATATTTACGCCGGTAAGGGTCGCGAACACCGGTTCAGGATAGGTGTAACGATATTGTGATAAGGCAGCAGTGACTTGACTGCCAGCATCATCAACAGGAATCGATTGTGGATTGAAATGGTTTGGTTGCAAACGGTCAAAATCTTTATCGGTCAGCGGTTGTGAGTATATTGGAAATTTCAATGTCGCGGCATACACTTTAGCGACTAATGTTGCCGAATCACTTAAGGTTATTTTTTCTGGCGTTAGCGCAAGCGTAGTTTTTTTCTGAACGGCTGCAGCTGGCAGATTGATGGCTTCTATTGGCAGCCTTTTCATCAGAGCGTCATTCACCATTATTTGTTGTTGTGGCATTGATGGCCAAAAAAGCCAAACAGTGACAACAACAATACTCATCACCACCATTCGCTTTAAGAACTGGGTATTTTTCATAACTCATTTTTTCCTGATTTATCAGCTGTTAACCTTTGCTAATATTAGTAGCAACGATGAACAGCTATGCATATTTTTTAGTTAGGGATCGCGTCATAAATCAGCGTTGACATGCTGTCATTTTTGGAATTTTGCACATAAAGATAATTGCTTTTCCAAAGCCACCAGCCACTGGTTTGAGTGTAGGTATCAAAATGAATAGCCTCACCCGATAACATATTTTGCTGGTTACTTGCTGGTGTAACTTTACCTTGCTGCTTTGGCTCAAGTAGTGAACCATGGCTATAATCTTCTCCCATAAGCATAGGATAATGATACGGCATAAAGCCTGAAACAGCATTGCTTTGATTTGATATTTTACCGTTAAAGGCTACTTGTGTACTACAACTACCAAAATGTCCTTGGCGATTACCACCACATGAGGAATGGCTGCCAACAACACCGTCATCATGACCTTGAATGAATAGGCTGGTAACACCTAAGTATTCACTTGCATCACCAACAAAGCGTAAACGAGGTATTCTTGCATCGGGTAATGGTGACAAATGTCTAGCATTATTGACTTTTAGGTCATGGAGTACCCCCATTTCATCACTAAGTTGACCACCCAGCCAGGCTTCTAAAGCAGCCTCTATAATAAAGGTCCAGCTTTCGGTAGCTTGAGCAACACTGACCGCTAAATCGGCAAGTTCACTGCCACCGCCAGCACCGGCAATATCAAAAGTAGCAACGATATTAAGTGGTGCTAAGCCAGCATTTTCTAACCAAGTCGCTTGGTTATCAATAATATAGCGAGCCACTAAATCACCGGCAGAGTGCGTGACAAAGATACAGCCAGGTGAGCAAAAGTTACTTTCAGAAAAACTTTTTAACTTTGGCCAAAGATAATCAGTAGCGATTTTTTCTTCTATTCGCTCATATGAAGGCCAGTCAATACGGGCATCACTTAAATCGGCCCAATAACCTTGCCAATAGTTTTGGCCACTTTCACTGACATTACCGTCGGATATTAATTGTTGTGGTTGCAAGCCATGGATAAGCACTATTTTATATTCTTTGCTGTATGCGGCTGTTGAGTAGAGCGCGAAACAGAGAGCTACAAAAGCAGCTGAGATCTTGATTATATTCATATTATCCCCATATTTTTTTATAATTTTTTTTATTTCATCATGTTTTTATTATTATCATTTAAACTGATCGGACGTTGGACCAGTTGCATTGACAATAGAATATCGCTCGTTTTTTATCCAGATGCGAATTATTTATAATGGAAATAATCAGAATAAACAATAGTTATAGTCATCACTAAAAAAAGGACAATAGATTACTCTGAGTGATTAATTCGAATTACTGAATATTATTGGAGTGAAGTAAATATAAGCTAGCTTCGTTATTAACTGGCATGGATAAATATCAATCGTAAAATGCAAACCATATTGAAAAACCGACAATATGCCGTGCTCATAAAATATTAATATATTAGCCACAACAAGCTAATACTCTGTTATTAAAGTAAAAAATATTATTTTTATTTTGTGGCATGCGCTTTGCTCTGTTAGTTAAAGTTACAGTTATTCTATTAACTTAAACCTTTATCACGATAATAAACTAAGTTTTATTTAAGGAGTAAATATGACTTTATCTCAATATAAATGGGTATTGTTTCTTCTTATTTTAGTTCCGCTACTTTATGCCTGCGGTGATGAAGAAGAGCAAGAAGTTGCAAAAATCCAAGCTGCCCCACCAGAAAACACTATGCAAAACAACATAGCAGAGCAAAATAAAATAGAGCAAGAAGCAACAAATTCACTTAGTAGTATCACCATAGCAGGCAACTTTGCCTTCGCCAGCCAAAGAATGGTAAGTATTGATTTGCATTTTTCAACCATGCAGTTCCAAGAAAAAATTTCAATTTATTCAACCATAGATACCAGTGCACTTACCCCAGTAAATTTACTAGAGCAAGGCACAATCAATCAATCAAATAGCTATAAAAGCATGTTGACCGTGGCCACAGCAATAAACGCTTTAATTGTGGTTAGAAATGATGACTTTTCAACCTTAGTGACGGTTAAAATCAATAACCATGACCTACTTACTCATACTTTTCAGGAGTAATTAAGATGAAAATAGTGTTCCTTAGCATACTAACTTGCTTATCCATATTTGCGGCCAATGCTGACCCGGTACTGCAGGCTATAACTATAGATTTAACCCCAGCGGAGTATAAAAAACTTGGTTCATCCGTCGCTATTTTTGGTGATATTGCCGTTATAGGTGCTCCTGGCGCAAGTGACGATATAGGGCAAGCTTGCCTCTATCAACGTTCAGGTGAAAGCTGGAGCCTATTAAGTTGCCTTAGCCCTAATACTGACAGCTTAGTAGTGCAACAGTTTGGTAAAACTGTTGCACTCTCTGGGGAACAGCTAGTTATCGGCGCAGAAAAAAAACAAAATGGTACCAAGGGTATTGCCTATATTTATCAACGCCAAGGTGACTCATGGCTACTAGAAGCTGAATTAATCAGTCCAAATTCAGCCGCTAATGATAAGTTCGCCAGCACACTGAGTATCTCACAAAGCTATATAGCGATTGGTTCACCCGGTGCTTCCGCGAGCCATGAGGGTACTGTTTATATTTTTAAAAGTACGGATTCCGGCTGGGTTGAAGATATCGTGTTCACGCCCGTTTCATCATTTAAAAGTGCTCATTTTGGCTCGGCACTGAGTTTATCCGGTGAATACCTCATCATAGGGGATGATGATCATGGTCGTACCCATGAAGGTAGTGCCTATATTTACCGACGAGAAGACGGTATTTGGAGTCTCCAGGCTAGTTTAAAAGGTGGCGATATCACTAAAAGCGCCAGTTTTGCCACCAGCGTAGCAATTTCGAACAATCATGCTGTTTTAGGGGCAAAATCAGAAAATGACCCTTTAATTAAAAAGAATAAAAAAAGTGGCGCTGTCTATGTTTATAAAAGAACGGGGCAGTTATGGAGTAATCAAGCAAAACTGATAGCAAGTGATGCTGCACAAGGAGATAATTTTGGCTCTAGTGTTGCTATCTCAGGGGATTACCTAATTATCGGCGCCGAAAATAAAAATAGCGCTAGAGGCTCAACTTACCTATTTCAAAATATAAACGAAGTTTGGACTGAAGTATTTAACTTTGAGCCGGATGATGCTAAGCAACAAGATAATTTTGGCCATGCTGTCACTATTGCACAGGACTATATAGTTATTGGTGCACATAACAAAATTGTCACCAGCAGCACTCAAGGTGTTAGTTACCTTTATTACCTGAATCGTGACACTAGCCCATCAGCAAGAGAGCAGGCACTCACCGAAATGCAAACTCAACTAGCTTATGACTCAGAGGCAATCGATAGTGACAATGATGGTTTGAATGATTGGGATGAAATTAATATTTTAGGTACTGACCCAAACCTCAGTGATAGCGATGGTGATGGCTTAACGGATAAAGAAGAAGTGACCATTTATCAATCAAATCCACTGATGGCGGATAGTGACCAAGATGGTTTATCTGACTTCGACGAAGTAGTTATTTATAATTCAGATCCTACCATGGTTGATACCGATGGCGATGGTGCCAGTGATTATGAGGAGGTAATGGTTACTAAAACAGATCCCTCTTTAATTGACTCAGACCATGATGGCTTAACCGATCAGCAAGAGCTACTGGAAACCAATACCGACCCAACGCTTGCGGATAGTGACGGCGACGGTTTAACCGATAATGAAGAGCTTAATTTATTTAATACCGACCCCCATAATCCTGATAGTGACAATGACGGCTTTAGTGATGGCAACGAAGTAAACTTTTATGAAACCTCACCCTTGGATAGTAATGATACACCCACTATATCAACCACCAGCACCTCATATTCTCCGGCAAACAGCCAATTTGGCACCATGGCATTTGAAGATGAGTGGCCATTAACAGGGGACTACGATTTTAACGATGCCGTGTTTGATTACAACGTTGAAGAAAATAAGGTCAATGGCCTTGTTCATCGCATTGTTCTTAAAATACTACCTGTAGCTCGCGGTGCCATTTATGAAAACTCCTTACGATTACTCATTAACACGCCCATTACTAATATTGGTCAAGTGAGCATGCAGTTAAAAGGCGTAACAACAGAGCTAAATCCGATAGCAGACGGCAATCAATCCCTATTTATCATTATAGATAAAATAGCAGATGCCTTACCACCGCCTCCAGGATATAAGATGTCTAATACCTTTTCCGGTAGCCCTAAGGTTAATGGCAATCTTTATACCTTAACCATTAACTTCAATTACCCTATATCATCTCAAACGCTAGGCACGGCACCATATAACAGTTTCATTTCGAGAGTACTCGATACTGGCGAGCAGATCGAAGTACACTTTCCTGGCCATTTTCCCTCAACAAAGGCTTCTAAAAGAAAGTTTGGCCAAGGACAAGATGACTCAGATAAAAGCCAAGATAGGTATTATCAAACGGAGGGGAATTTACCTTGGGCTATGCTTATTCCAGCCAAGTGGCATCACACAAAAGAGCGTGTAGATCTATCTAATGGCTACCCTGATATTTTGCAATGGGCGGCCAGCAAAGGAAAAAGTAAAAAAAATTGGTATAAAAGTAAACGTAATGCAAAATTTGTTTTTGAAGCCGTTAATGACATTTGATATAAGGAAATAATAACTAAGGCAGTAACTCACTTAAATGCCAGCCTTTATATGCAAACCGGCAGTGGCTAGTAATATGCCAAAGAGTGCCCCTTAATTGAAATAAAGATACCCGATGAAAATTACTTGCATCGGGTATTAAGGTTTTACTAATCTAGGCACTTTTTTACCTAGCAATCACTTTACCTAGGGGTTATACGTTACGTCTAAGCGAACACCGCTTGCGGCCGAATAACCATACACACCAATGTGCCAAGTATCCGCGGCCGGATTGGTAAAGGCACAAGCTTCATTGTTGCCACTCTTATATGGACGACAGTCATAAGTAGCAGAAGTCGGTTGAGATCCTCGTCTAATATACATATCCGCATCACCACTGCCACCACTCATGACAAAGTCTAAGGTAGCCATGCCTACAGGCACATCAATGGTGTAATAGGTCCAAGCACGACGAGCAACGCTAATGTCTGTCACTGAGGCACTACCGCCGATAGCACCGCTACCAGTACTAGGCTCGGTAAAGCTACCCGTTAAGCTAACACCACTAAAGGTCGAGTAAGCGACGACTTTAACAAAGTAGCTACCCGCTTGAACGCTAGCGATAGCACAACTTTCACTGTTACCACCCTTGTATGGACGACAATCATAACTGCTACTGGTTGGTGCTGAGCCGAATTTAACGTAAAGATCAGCATCACCCGTGCCGCCACTCATATCGAAGTTTAACTCAGTGGCACCAGCAGGAACTTCCATAGTAAAGCTCAGCTCAGTACTTGAGCTAAGGTTAGCTGTAGCAACACCATTTTCAAGGACTTTACCCGGGGTAGGTGGTGTTGGCGGCGGTGTAGTGCCACCACCACAGCTAGCTGCCAAGGCATCTGAGGCAGCTTTGGCTTGCACTAAACCAAAACCTGTTTTGTCATCACGACCTGCTACACCTAGGTCAATCGCGGTGTTTTTCAAAGCACTACGGACATCATCAGCACTACAATTGGGATTATTGCTCCACACCAATGCGGCAACACCGGTAACATGTGGTGTAGCCATTGAAGTACCATTGTAATAGGCATAATCTTGTGAGCCATTGACCGTTAAGCTAGCGTTAGTGCCTAATTGAGACATGAGTTGCAGGCCTAAAATACGACTAACAGACACTGTCGGCACAGTTACGTCAGTGTTGGCATCAACAAGGAAAGGATTTTGTAACCCCGGGCGCGTACTGTCACTATAAACAATAACCGCAGAGGCACCGGCATCAGCACACGCTTTGGCTGGGTTTATTTCAGGATAGTTACTGCCCTTTTGGTTATCATTACGCTCGGCTAAACAAATGTTACCATTAACATTACTACAGCTATAACTGCTAGCAGAAATGGTACAGCTGGCTAAGACACCGTTAGCACTGCCATCAACATTGCTAACCACATAGTTACCGCCACTTTGAATGTAATGTGTTTGCGGTACCACACTGTCATTACCATAAGTGGTTGAGCCAACAGTGATAAAACCTAAACGGCCATCACCAGCAACGGTTGATAATATAGCTTCGCCTGGCGCAGATATTTCAACTTGACTGGTATATTGAGAAAATTCAGCATGTTGGTTGTTATTATCTAACGCGCCGACAGCCATGACCACGTCGTAAGATGCCGGGTAAGACAAGGTTGAGTTACCATCGTTACCAGAAGCGGCAATTAACAATACCCCTGCATCAGCCGCAGCTTGTAGGGCATTTTTTTCTGCATTTGATGAGCCAGAGCCACCTAGACTCATATTGATAACTTTAGCGCCATTATTTACACAAGTATCTACTGCGTCAGATAAATCGCCAGAGTAACCCCAACCACTTTCGTTAAAGACTTTGACAATATGCAGGTTCACGTTAGTGCTAGGTAAAATACCCACGACACCTTCACTGTTATTTACCCCAGCAATAGTACCTGCTACATGGGTGCCGTGCGAACCACCGTGCTGATACCAGTTACCCGTACCTGAGTTATTAGTGCCAGAAGCATTATTGGCATTCAAATCAGGGTTAGCTTGCTCATAACCTGAATCAATAATACAAACGGTCATGTTAGCTGCATCTGTGTCTGCTAATTGATCTGCTTGTGTCTTAGCTATACCCCAAGGTTGGCTTTGTGAAAATAAAAAACGTTGATAATCAGGCTCAATAGATTCAATAGCTGGATGTTTACGTAATTTTTCTATGAATTTTTCCACATCTTTCAGCGAATGCATGTCATCAAGCGCTATTACATGGCTATTATTTTTTAATATTTTTACATGTTTTAAATTTAAGCCTATTTTTTTAGCGAGACCAGGAGGAATAACTTTACCTTGGTGCTTATCCCTAAAGGTAATAATTAAACGATCGGTATAATCATTACGTTTAAGCTTTTGCTGTGCTTGCCACTCGGCAAAACTAAGCGTTGCCGATTGAGTTACCGTGGCAACTGCTTTTACTTTATTAAGTTTAGCCTGAGGGGCTGCATTACTGGCAATACTGGTTGCGGTAAAAACCGATAAGGCGATAGCACTTAGGGCAATTTTTCTATTTTTTTTCATCTGACATTAACTCCATCATTGTTATTTTACGCTTAAGACAAAAGTCGATTTGACTAATGCCTTGCGCATTATTTTTATGGGTTGCGTTAATAGTTAACATAAAACCAACACTTATCAGATTGCGTCTTTATCCGTTTTTTAACTAGCAAATTATCGACAGATATTAATAAAAAACCGACCAGTTACTTTTATTTAATCTAGATAATATATTGAAAATTAACAACATGTTATTGGTATGTCGTTTTTGTACGAAAAGCTGTCGTAATTTTACTAGGGGCAGTTTGACTAGCTGTTACTATCGATTGATGCAAGAGGCAGGGAGCCGAGTTAAGCAAATATATATAGCAAGAGCAACATATAAAAGCAGAACAGACAGTTCATCTAAACCGTTAATATAAACAATAAAACTAGCGTCATTAATAATAAGAATAAGACGACTTAACATCAAAGAGAGAGTGAAATACCTATGAAAGTTTCTAAATTTACCACCTCAGTTCTAGCCTTAGCAGTAACCGCAGCATTCTCAGCCCAAGCAGCTGATGATAGATACATTATTAAAGTAGATGAAAGCAAAAAAGGCATAGTAAAAGCCTTAGCGAAAAAACTTGGTGCTGATTTAAAAGTTGATGGTAATGGTTTTTTTGCTGCATCATTTTCAGGGAAAAGCTTAAGCGAAGTAAAAGGTTTACTGAATAACCCACATATTCAAATGATTGAAGAAGATCAGCGTCGTATGCCGCTATCTATCTATAGTGATGATGTTGGTAATGCTATGACTGAACAGTTAACGCCTTATGCGGTTGTACAATCTCAAGCAGACCAAGTTAGCTTCAATGCTGATGCTGGCATGAAAGTTTGTATTATTGATTCTGGTTTAGATCGCTCTAACCAAGATTTCGTTTGGAACAATATCACTGGTGATAATGACTCTGGCACAGGTAACTGGGATGAAAATGGTGGTCCTCACGGTACCCACGTTGCAGGTACTATTGGTGCTGCAGACAATAACGTTGGTGTTGTTGGTATGGCTCCTGGTGTTGCTATGCACATTGTTAAAGTATTCAATACTGATGGTTGGGGTTACTCTTCTGATTTAGCTTATGCTGCTGAAAAATGTGCAGAAGCTGGCGCTAACATTATTAGCATGAGTCTTGGTGGTGGTGGTGCCAACAGCACTGAAGAAAATGCCTTTCAAGCCTTTACTGATAATGGTGGCTTAGTTTTAGCTGCTGCAGGTAACGATGGTAACGATGTGCGTTCATTCCCTGCTGGTTATCCATCAGTAATGATGATTGGCGCAAACGACAATAATAATAACATTGCCGACTTCTCACAATTCCCAAGCTGTGATGAAACTACAGGCCGTGGTAAGAAACGTACTACAACAACCAATGACGCTATCTGTGTAGAAGTAACTGCTGGTGGTGTTGATACACTATCTACATATCCTGCAGGCATGGCGACTAGTGCTGCAATGACTGCTGATGGCGTAGCATTTCTTTCTTCTTCAATGGAGAACGCCGGTAATGCTGCAGGCAATACTTATTACATGGGCACAGCCGAAGCAACAGACTCTGGCGCAAACGGTAATATCTGTATGATTGACCGTGGTAATATCTCTTTCCACGATAAAGTGCAAAACTGTGAAAACTCAGGCGGTATTGGTGCAATTATCATTAACAATGAAGCCGGTATGTTATACGGCACATTAGGTGATAGCAACGCAACATCTATCCCTGCTGTGGGTGCAACGTTTGCAGACAGAGCGGCGCTATTAGCTGCTACTACTGCTGATGTGACCATTGGTACTAGCGATTATGGTTTCATGAGCGGTACGTCAATGGCGACTCCTGCGGTATCAGGTATGGCGGCTCTAGTTTGGTCTAACCATAACGGCTGTACTGGTACAGAAATTCGTGAAGCATTAAAAGCGACAGCAGAAGATAACGGCGCTGTAGGTCACGATGACTACTTCGGTTACGGTATCGTAAAAGCAAAAGCGGCCAGCGATTACCTAACAGCCAACGGTTGTGGTGGTGGTGTTACTCCTCCTCCAGTAGCTGGCGATATTACCGCAGATGCCTCAGCATACCGTGCTAAAGGTAGAAATAAAGTTGACCTAACGTGGTCAGGTGCTGTTTCTGCAAGTGTAGACATTTACCGTAATGGTTCTTTAAGAACAACGACCTCAAACGATGGTGCTTATACTGATAGCTTCAGAACTTACGGTTCGTTTACCTATAAAGTATGTGACCAAGGTAGCGATAATTGTTCAACTGAAGTAACGGTAAACTTCTAACTTTAACTTAGTTAAGCACTTGATATCCAGCTTGTTTTATCGGCTGGATATTTTCGTTTAAGCCACTTTAACTTTTACTTTTGATAACTCTAGCAATAAAAATGATTGTGGTTAGGGCGTGTTTAGTCTATGTTTTGTAGCGATGTGTTTTTTGTAACTTCTTTTTTACAATTGTAATTACTGTAATTTAAGTAGGAATGGACGCGACAAGATGTAAGCAGAAACACCCTAATGTTTTAAGAAATGTAGATGAATTTTTTAAAGATGTATTGGACATAGGGGAATAAAATGTTGAACAACTCGGTAAAACGAATAATCAGACCACTCTCATTGTTAGGCTTTGTTAGTTTGTCAGTCTGGCTTCTCAGTATTTCAGTAAACAGCACAAGTAATACTCACACTCAGTCTTATACTGAATCTTATATTATCAGCTCAGCCGATTACCCATTACTAAAAGAAAAAATCAAAACGCTGCACCTAGTTCCTTCCCATGAACTGGCCATTATTAATGCGGTCGCGGTTGATTTAAATCAAGCTCAGTTATCTCAATTACAGCAAGAGCTTAATTTTACTATTACTAAAAACCATAAAGTAACATTGTCTGGGGGTCGTGCTTGGGGAAAGCGTAAATGGCAACCTAAAGCTACCGTGCCACTGTATATTGAAGCTGACTCTGCTCATGCAATGCGCAATTTTGGCGATGGCGTAACCATTGGCTTTTTAGATACTGGCTTAGAGCAATTACAAGGCACATCTAAAGGCTTAGGCTTATCGACGGATTTGTATGGCCGAGATAAGTTCTGGGGAACTTATGATGCGATAAATAACGTGCTAAGTAACTATAGTAATGACGGAAGTGGCCATGGTACCCATGTTGCCAGTATTGCCGGCAATGCCGACTATGACGTGTACGGAAAAGTTTATGGTATTGCGCCAAATGCTGCACTCGTAGGTATTAAAGCCTTTGATGCTGAGGGCAAGGCTACTTATGCTGACGTTATTCGTGGTATTGATTGGGCACTGCAAGTAAAAGATCAAATAAATCTTAGAGTGCTTAATATGTCTTTTAGTGGACCTGCACGTTCGTATTATTGGGAAGACCCGTTAAACCAGGCGGTAATGAAAGCGTGGCAAGCAGGCATTGTTGTCGTGGCATCTGCTGGCAATAATGGCCCCGACCCCATGACTATTGGTGTACCGGGTAATGTCCCCTATATTATAACGGTTGGTGCAATGACAGATAACTATACCGAATCTGACTCAAGCGATGACAAGCTAGCCACTTTTAGTGCTGCAGGACCTACTTTTGCAGGTTTTGTTAAACCAGAGATTGTCGCTCCAGGAGGGCATTTATCGGGCTTGATGGCTTTTGATAGTCAAATAGTTCAAGAACACCCTGAATTTCATGATGGTGGCCGTTACTTTGAAATGTCAGGCACCTCTCAAGCTGCTGCCGTTGTTTCCGGCGTCGTTGCTCTGATGTTAACACAAGACCCCTCTCTTACCCCTGATGAAGTAAAATGTCGTTTAATGGATAGTGCCCATGCCGCATTTAATGATAATGGTGAACTTGCTTATAGTGTTTTCCAACAGGGCTCAGGGCTGGTTAATGCTGCTGGTGCATTAGCGAGTACTGCTTCAGCATGTGCCAATCAAGCCTTAGATATTGCTCAAGATTTAGACGGCGATGAACACTTCTTTGGGCCGGCTAACATTAATAGTGATGGCAACTTTTATATTGAAGGCCTAGGCGATGAATATGTTTGGCAATTAGATGAAAATAACCTAGATGGTGATACTTTACTTTGGCGCATGAATTTTGCTGAAAATGCTCAAGGCTGGAGAAACATTGCTTCTACGGATACCCTCCTTTGGCGAATGAATATCGAAACAGATACATTACTTTGGCGGATGAGTCTTGAGTCAGACACATTGCTTTGGCGAATGAGTGTAGCCAATAGCGCTACCAATATTAATGTTAATAATTGGGTTGAACAACAATAGTTCATTAATTCTAAGCCACTGTTACTACAGTGGCTTTTTTATTACCGTTATTCCATACTGGAAACTTCTATAAATCAACACTTTATCAGAGCTGTTTTGTGAAAAATATACTTCTCTTTTTATTATTAATTACCCTAAATTTCAGTGCTCTTGCGCAAGAAGTTAAACTGTTTAAAAACTTCGGCATTGATAACCCAATGTCATACAACTTTGTTAGAACTATTGCTCAAGACAAAGAAGGCTTTATATGGTTTGGTTCGTCGGAAGGTTTAGACCGTTTTGATGGTCACAAGACGCTAAACTTTCACCATGATAGCTCTCAACCTAACTCACTCAGCTCTAATGTAATCAGTCGTATTCTTATTGATAACCAACAAAGATTCTGGGTAGGAACTTTCGGTGGTGGCTTGAATCTATATAAAGCAGTTAGTCAGGACTTCTTGCACTTTACTACTAAAACAAAAAATACAGCGCTAAGTAATGATACCGTTAATGCCTTATTTGAAGACAGTGAAGGCAAGATTTGGGTAGGTACTGAAAATGGCTTAAACGTTATCAGTTACCATGAAAAAAAATGGTCAACCCAACAAATTTTTCAAGAGTTAGGTAACCCGAATAGTCTTACCCACAATGCTGTACTCGCAATTATTGAAACCGATAATCAACAAGTTTGGGTAGGAACAAATGGCGGTGGTATTTCGGTATTTGATCTACAAGGAAACTTTATTAAATCGATAAAATACGGAGATGATAATAGTGCGACCTACATTAATAAGTTTGTCAGTAGCTTATATATAGATATCAATGGCGATGTTTGGATAGGAACCGTTGATAGTGGTTTATTAAAGTATTCCCCTAGCACGGAACAGTTTATTCACCATCAGTTTAATGTTGATGATCAATCAACGATTAGCAGTAATGCCATAAAAAATATTTATCAAGATTCTGAAGAAAATATTTGGATTGCTACGGACAATGGTTTATCTATTTATAATTATAAAAGCAACGATTTTAATCGCTACAAATACTCTCCTAATAACCCTTATAGTATCAGTCATGATTATGTTCTTACCTTTTTTGAAGACAATAATAACATGATGTGGATAGGTACTTTTTCGGGGGTAAATCGTTGGGATGCCAATATGGCAATATTTAGACAATATAGTACCCAAACAAATCCGGCCTTAAAAAGTAGTAATATCACTAGTTTTGCCCAATTTGAGCAAGGAAGTTTGTTTTTTAGCACCTATAGTGGTGAAATTTATCAGTTGTCAGAAGATGACAATTCAATTTCACCTGTTGATTTTAATCATTCATTTTCAGAGTATAGAATTATGACTCTGTTTGCTGATGGCAACACTTTATGGGTAGGAACGCGAGGTTCAGGCTTATATTCAGTAAATTTAACAACGAATAACGTTACTGAATATAGACATGACACTGAAAATAACAACTCTCTTTCAGCCAATAGTGTTACCGATATAATTAAAGATCGCCACGGTAACATTTGGGTTGCTACTTTCCATCAAGGACTAAACCGCCTTAATAAAAATGGCACTTTTAAACGTTTTATCAAGAATAAGTCAAACAGTGAAAAAGGGCCCAGCAGTAATAATATTTTACAGTTGCTGGAGGACGATCAAGGTTTTATTTGGTTGGCGACTTTTGGTGGTGGTCTTAGTCGTTTTGACCCTGAGCAAGAAAAATTTACTCATCTTCGTCATGAAGAAAATAACCCTAACGGTATTTCTGATGACTTTTCTTGGATCATGTTTCTAGACAATAAAAAAGACCTGTGGTTTGGTACTCAAGATGCCGGATTAAGTATATTAAGCCGAGAAAATCGTCATAGTAACAACTTTTCATTTACTCATCTTGGTGCTAAAGAGGGGATGAAAAGCATGACCATATATGGTATTACTCAAGATGCTTATGGAGATATTTGGTTTAGTACTAACAAAGGAATCTCTCGTTATTCTATGAGTGAAAAAACCTTTAAGCATTTCAATCTTAGCCATGGCCTAGTAGATTTAGAATACACCCATTCGTCTGTGTTTCGCTCAATGAATAACACCCTATATTTTGGTGCTGGCAAAGGTTTTAACAGTATAGCTCCTGAAAAAGTAAATAGTCACTTCAATGCACCACAGGTCCGTTTGACCAATATTTTAAAGCTTAACGAACCTATGGCTTTAGGCACAACGTTATCAGATTTAACTGAGTTGACACTGGCATATACAGATCAAATAATTTCATTCGAATATGTCGGTTTAAACTATACAGCTCCTGAGTCAACACGTTATAAATATCGCTTAAAAGGCTTTGATGAAGAGTGGATTGATGCCGGTAAGTCACGACGCGCCACTTATACCAACTTACCTTCAGGTAGTTATCAGCTACAAATCATGGCCAGTAATAGCGATAACATTTGGAGTGAGCCTGGTCTGTCACTTAATATAGTTGTACAACCCGCGCCATGGCATACTTGGTGGGCGTATGTACTTTATGCGGCATTGATTGCGCTGTTATTACTGACTTATTCGCGTTTTTTAAACCGAAAACTACTAGTAGAACAGCAACAAAAAGAATATTTAGAACAACAAATTCAAGAGAAAACACAAGAGTTTCATTTGAAAAACATTGAACTTGAGCAAGCTAATCAGCAGTTAGAAGATGCCGCAACTGTGGATAAAGTGACGGGTGTTAAAAGCCGTCGTTATTTAGATATTTATATCGAGCAAGCCAGCCGCTTGATGTCTCAAATTCATGAAAATATTCTGCCCGTGCAACGCAGCCTATTGCCACGTTTATCTCTGGTGATGATAAAGTTAGAAAACATAAAACAAGTAAGCAATAGCCAATTGGTTAATCTTACTGACATATTACTTTATAGCCGCAATAGTGATGATTTAGTTATTCGATGGGCTGATGATACCTTTATGATTATTGGCTATGAGAAGGATAATAACACCCGTGACCTAGTAACTCGCTTAACTAGTCGTTTTGAGCAGGTATTAGGTAACAATATCAAAGCAGGCATGGCGTATGCCTTTTACCCTTTTAACTTTGAACAACCTATGGCACTGTCCTGGGATCAAGTGAGTGTTCTTACCGAACATGCCCTAAAAGTTGCTCACAATAACAAATTAAGCTGGTTAGGGTTTTATGCGCCTAAGGTGCAACCCTTCAACTACTTGGATGTCATTCAACAACAAGATATTGGCGAGCTAAGCAAGTTAGTTAAATTAAAGCAGGGCGATAGCACCCACTAAGCGAGGTGGAAACTATAAAATAACGTACCGAGCATTAGAAAGACAATATATTATTTTAATAATGATGAGTCTTTAGAGCAAAGCAATGATACCTCACTATTTTTGCTCATCAAACTTGTAGCCAAGTGTTTTATAACCCTTATCAAGAATTAATAGCTGCAACTTCGGTATTTCTTGGGAGTTGGGAGTTGGGAGTTGGCAATTTTTATCAATTAAGCCCTCCATCAGCAACATGGAGAGGCTTATTGTTTAAATATAGAGTGATTTACAAAAAAATTGCTTATGGCAGGTAACTGCTACCCATTAAATAACTGTCTACTTCACGCGCGCAGCGTCGACCTTCATCAATGGCCCAAACAATTAAGCTTTGACCACGACGACCATCACCCGCAGCGAACACGCCTTCTTTGCTGGTAGTAAACTTATCGTATTCTGCCACTATGTTAGAGCGATTATCTTGCTCAAGACCAAACTGCTCAATTAAGCCACCTTCAGGGCCGATAAAGCCCATGGCGATAAGGACGATATCAGCAGCAAGTACTTTTTCACTACCGGCAACTTCTTGTGGCATCATTTGACCTTTGTCGTTACGCTGCCAAGTAATATCAACGGTATGAACCGCCTTCACATTACCGTGCTCATCACTTTCAATTTTCTTAGTCATCACTAAATATTGACGTGGATCTTGGCCTTGGATTTCAATTGCTTCCTTTTGACCGTAATCAACCAACAAACGTTTTGGCCATTGTGGCCAAGGGTTATTTTTCTCTTCACGTTTCTCTGGCGGACGCGGCATGATTTCTAGTTGCACCGTACTTTTACACTGGTGACGTAATGAGGTACCAATACAATCGGTACCCGTATCACCACCACCGATGACCACAACATTTTTGCCTTGGGCATTAATGAACTTACCATCTTTATGCTCGCTATCAAGTAAGCTTTTGGTATTTGCACTAAGGAATTCCATGGCAAAATGAACGCCATTAAGTTCACGGCCTTCAACCTGTAGGTCGCGTGGCACAGTTGCGCCAATACATAACACTACCGCATCAAAATCGCTTTCAAGCTGTTCAGCATTAATGTCTTTACCCACTTCAGTATTGGTGACAAAAACAATGCCCTCTTCCGCTAAAATATCCACGCGGCGTTGCACTAGTTCTTTTTGTAATTTCATGTTGGGAATGCCGTACATCAACAAACCACCGATACGATCGGCGCGTTCATAGACAGTAACCATATGACCGGCTTTATTGAGCTGTGCAGCAGTAGCAAGCCCTGCCGGACCCGAACCAATTACCGCGACGTTTTTACCGGTACGAGCAGATGGAACTTGAGCAGTGACCCAACCCTCAGCAAAGGCATGGTCAATAATTTCTTTTTCATGAAGCTTAATGGCTACCGGATCTGCATTGATACCTAGTACACAAGCGCCTTCACAAGGTGCTGGACATACACGGCCAGTAAATTCCGGGAAGTTATTGGTTTTATGCAGTAACTCTACTGCGTCTTGCCAACGACCTCGGTAAATCAAGTCATTCCATTCAGGAATAACATTGTTCACCGGACAACCGGCAACGACCGGAGCAAACTCTGATTTCGCCGATTGACAAAATGGTACACCACAATCCATACATCGAGAAGCTTGTTGCTCGACCTCTGCTTTTGGCATGTCATCATAGACTTCAAGCCAGTCAATTAAGCGCTCACCTGCATGGCGTTCAGTTGGCAAGGCACGACCTAGGTTGATAAATCCTGTTGGATTTCCCATAATATATTCTCCTTGTCAGCTTAAGCTTTAGCGCTAGCTATGTTGTTTAAATGGATATCGAAAGCTTCAACGGCAATGTCATATTCTGAGTCGAATTTTCCGCTATTGCGCACGTCAGTCATGTAACCTTGCATGCGTTTGTAATCAACTGGCATAACTTTAACGAAGCGCTTCACGCTGTTGTCCCAATCATTGAGTAAATCACTAGCGACCTCTGAGCCAGTAGCGTTTAAATGCTGGGTAATTAATGCTTTTAGTTCAAGACTTTCAGCATCGGTATCTACTGTTTCCAGTGACACCATTTCCATATTGCATTTAGGGGCGAAGTCATTGTTGTTATCAAGTACATAAGCGACACCACCAGACATACCCGCCGCAAAGTTACGACCGGTAGCGCCTAAGATAACCGTTATACCACCGGTCATATATTCACAACCGTGATCACCAATGCCTTCAACAACCGCTGTAGCACCTGAGTTACGAACACAGAAACGCTCGCCGGCAACACCACCGATAAAGGCGCTGCCTGACGTTGCGCCAAATAAGGCAACATTACCAATGATAATATTTTCACTGGCGACGAACTTAGCTTGTTTACTTGGGTATACCACCAGGTTTGCGCCTGAAAGCCCTTTACCAAAGTAATCATTGGCATCACCTTCAAGTTCAAAGCGCAGGCCTTTGGCGGAGAAACAACCAAAACTTTGACCAGCGGAGCCGTTAAACTTAACCCTGATAGTATTTTCTGGTAAGCCTTCGGCTTGGTACTTCTTCGAGATTTCATTGGAAATCATCGCACCTATGGTTCTATCGGTATTGCTCACATCGTATTCCAGGGCAACACTTTGCTGAGTATCTAGCGCCACTTGCGCATCTTTTATCATCTTACGGTCGATGATATCGTCAATCAGGTGTTTCTGATCAATTGACTTATAAAGCGTCTCGTTCTCACCGCACTCTTCTTTGTATAGTAACGGCGTTAAATCAACACCCTTATATTTCCAATGTTCAACGTCGGTACGTTGTTTAAGACATTGAGTCTGACCAACCATCTCTTCGATGCTTTTAAAACCTAGTTCAGCCATGATTTCACGTAAACCTTCAGCCATCATGGTAAAGAAGTTAACTAAAATATCAGCACGACCGGTAAAGCGTTCGCGTAAACCTTTATCTTGTGTAGCGATGCCAACAGGACAAGTATTTAAATGACACTTACGCATCATGATACAACCTTCAACCACTAATGCCGTGGTTGCCATGCCATATTCTTCCGCGCCAAGTAAGGTGGCAATGGCTAGATCGCGTGGTGTTTTAAGTTGTCCATCGGTTTGTACGGTAATTCGGCTACGCAGTTTATTACGGACCAAGGTTTGATGAGTTTCAGCCAAACCAAGTTCCCACGGTAAACCCGTGTGTTTAATTGAACTTAAGGGCGAAGCACCAGTACCACCATCATGTCCAGCAATCAGCACCACATCAGCATACGCTTTACAGACACCCGAGGCGATAGTACCAACACCGGCTTCTGAGACTAACTTAACGTTAATACGGGCATCGCGGTTGGCGTTTTTAAGATCAAAAATAAGCTGAGATAAATCTTCAATCGAATAAATATCATGATGTGGTGGCGGTGAAATCAAACCTACACCTGGCGTAGAACCACGAGTTTTGCCAATCCAAGCATCCACTTTGTCGCCGGGTAATTGACCACCTTCGCCCGGTTTTGCCCCCTGTGCCATCTTAATTTGTAGTTCGTCGGCATTGGTCAAGTAATGACTGGTAACACCAAAACGACCAGAAGCAACTTGCTTAATACGCGAGTTCATTGAATCGCCATTTTCTAGTGGCGTGAAACGAATAGGATCTTCACCACCCTCACCGCTGTTACTCTTACCGCCAATACGGTTCATGGCAATCGCTAACGTGGTGTGTGCTTCCCACGAGATTGAACCAAATGACATGGCACCGGAAGCAAAGCGTTTGAAAATATTTTCAATCGGCTCAACTTCACTCAATGGAATAGCAGGACGATCGCTACTTAGCTCCAGTAAACCACGTAGGGTAAAGGCCTCTTTACTTTGATCATCAACTGTTTTTGTGTACTGCTTAAATTGCTCAGTATCGTTACTTGCGGTTGAATGCTGCAGTAAACGAATAACCGTTGGGCTAAATAGATGACGTTCACCATCATGACGCCATGAGTACTCACCACCCGTTGGTAATAAGTTTTCAATGGCAATGCGGCTTGCTTCAGGGAAACCTTCACGATGGCGTAATAGTGCTTCTTGAGCAATTTGGTCTAAACTCAAACCCTCGATTCTACTGACCGTACCGGTAAAGTACTGCTCGACCACCTCTGAGTTAATACCCAAAGCTTCAAAAATTTGCGCACCTAAATAAGACTGTAAGGTACAAATACCCATCTTAGAGAATATTTTCAATAAACCACTGCCTACCGCTGCGGTGTATTTCGCCGTGATTTGCTCATTTGATAATTTGCTATCCAGTACTCCTTCATCACGCAAACCATAGATACTTTCTAGTGCTAAGTATGGATTTACCGCGGCTGCGCCATAACCAATAACGGTAGCAAAATGGTGAGTTTCACGAATATCAGCAGATTCCAGAATAATATCGGCGTAAGAACGACATTTCTCACGAATTAAATAATGATGAACCGCTGCTGTTGCTAATACCGATGGAATAGCAACATGGTCGCTGTCAACGGTCCGATCACTTAATATTAAAATGGCATAACCATCTTCAATCGCATTTTTTGCGTACAAACAAACACGATCGAGTGCTGTTTTAAGTGCGCCAGCTTCACCATTGGCTTTAAAGGTGATGCTAATGGTTTTTGCTTGTAAGTGGTCGTTATCAATATGCTGTAACTTACGTAATTGCTCGTTGGTTAACACCGGTTGTTCAATTTCAACTTTATGACAATGCGCTGCTGTTTCCTCAAGTAAGTTAAGTGACTTACCAATGTAACCACGCAATGACATCACCAACTCTTCACGAATGGGATCGATTGGTGGGTTGGTCACCTGAGCAAACAACTGCTTAAAATAATGTGATAGATGTTGTGGACGATCTGAAAGCACGGCTAATGGTGTATCTGTGCCCATAGCACCTAATGGCTCTTTCGACGTACCAACCATGCCAGCAAGCACTAAGTTAAGATCTTCGCTAGTATAACCAAAGGCTTTTTGCATTTTTCGCAGTTCCGCCAATGGCGGTTGGGCAATAGAAGCCGTTGATACCGGTAACTGGTTTAACTCAATTTTGTTTTTTGCTAACCACTGACCATAAGGCTGCGCCGAACTAACGGTTTCTTTTACTTCGTCATCACTGATAATGCGACCTTGCTTTAAATCAGCAATGAATATTTTACCGGGCTGAAGACGACCTTTCTCAACAACAGTTGACTGATCAACACACAAGGCACCTGTTTCAGAGCCCATAATCAAGGTACCATCTTCGGTTAACAAGTAACGAGAAGGACGTAAACCGTTACGATCCAGGGTCGCGCCGATGATATTACCATCGGTAAAGGATAACGACGCAGGGCCATCCCACGGCTCCATTATACAAGCGTAATACTCATAGAATGCCCGTTTGCTTGGATCCATATCATCTTGAGTTTGCCAAGCTTCAGGCACCATCATCATCATCACTTGGGCGAGCGAACGGCCACTTAACACCAATAATTCAATGGCCATATCAAGGTTGGCAGAATCAGAGTTGTCATTATTACAAACCGGATTCAACATTTTCAATTCAGCATCAGTAAAATTCACTGAACTGAACAATGCTTCACGGGCATTCATCCAGTTAATATTACCGCGAACGGTATTGATTTCACCGTTGTGGGCGATATAACGAAATGGTTGCGCGCGTCGCCAAGCAGGAAAAGTATTGGTTGAAAAACGAGAATGGAACATCGCCAACCCAGAGATGGTACGCTCGTCTTGAAGATCAAGATAATATTGACGAACTTGCGCAGTAGTAAATTGACCTTTATAGACAATTTTGGTTGATGACATCGAAGTGACATAAAACTCGTCACGTTCTTTGGCAATGCTGGCATTTATTTTATGCGAGGTGTATTTACGCAAAACAAATAACTTGCGTTCAAATTCTTGGGCCGTTAATGCTGCTGGTTTAGCAATAAATACCTGTTCAATATTCGGTTCGGTTTCAAGTGAAGCCGCACCTAACATAGAATTATCACCTGGCACATTACGATAACCGATTAAGGTTAAATCCAATTGAGTAATGTTTTGGTTTAAAATATCTCGGCACGCTTCGCGTTGTTCTTGCTCGCGGGGAAAGAAAATCATGCCAACGCCGTAGTTTCCGGCATCGGGTAAGCTAAAGCCTAATTTTGCAGTTTCTTGACTGAAAAAATCGTGGGGAATTTGAATAAGAATACCGGCACCGTCACCACTTTTGACGTCGAAACCAGTACCACCACGATGTTCCATACAACTCAACATGGTGAGTGCATTTTCGATAATATCGTGCGATTTTTTACCCTTTAGGTTGGCGACAAAACCAATACCGCAGCTGTCATGCTCAAACTCGGCACGATAAAGGCCTTGGTTTTTTTTGCTCATATCATTCATTGCTTATTCCTATTCATCTAACTATTTCTATTCGCTGTTTTTCTGGCTCATTAAGCTGCTTGCTAATTAAGACCTATATTGTTAATACTCAAAATGTGCGCTATTGATCCTTCAGAATAATATTTAGAATTTCTTGAGCATTGCACGCCAGACTTCTACTGAGTCTTTATGAGACGAACTGCCATTAATGAAAATTATTATGTAAAGCGGTCGGAAAAATTACCCGTAAAAGGGGACTGAGTCAATCTTTTTATGAATATATATGCATATCACTTGAATATATACAGCAACAAATTATTCTTAAAACATTAATATTTACCCTAAAAAATACATTAGCCACACTTTTAACTCTATTTTAAGCACATAACACTACATAATAATAATTACATTTTCATACGGAATATTCATTATTCCGTATAAATATATCACCGGGTAACAGCTCGCAATTTATTTATGCTAGTTGTGCAACTTTTAAGTTCAGCAGCTTAGCAAAGAGAAAATTAAAGTAGGGCTCTAGATCCAAAGCAAAGAATTTATATTAAGACAGATATACTAGATAAAACCTATGGTGCTTTGTGCCCGAAAGCACCATAGAGCCATAGAGCCATTAAAGATTTACTACCCAGAAGTCATGCAAAACGAATGTCCGCTTTCGGTGATTGCAATCAAGTTTGCATATTGATTTTTCAAGTTTGCATATTGATTTTTCAAGTTTGACGATGAAAACTTGAGGTAACTTTATTGTCTACTTTAGGTCTGTTTGCTCGAACAGTTGCCGCTAGATAGTATGGTCTTAATCAGGGGTAAAAGACTATATTGTGGTACTTTCTGAGCTAATTAATCATTAGTTGAATCTTGTTGTGCCATTTGTTGTTGGTATTGTTTTGGTGTGCAGTTAAAGCTTTCCTTAAAGCAACGGCCAAAGTAGGTTTGTGATGAAAAGCCAACATCTAAAGCAATACGCCCTATTTGTGCACCACTGATAAGTAATGTTTGTGCTTTTTTCAAACGAAAGTCTTTGATAAAGTTATTAGGCGTAGTGCCGAGTATAACTTTAATTTTTCGCTGCAATTGCCTATCACTCATGGCGAGTTCTTTTGCCAGTAAGGAGATATCTAACTCAGGTTCGGTGTAATGTTTAGCGATTAACTTTTCGAGTTTATGTAAAAACTTATCCTCTAGACTACCTTCTGCCACTATCTCTTCAGTGAGTTTTACCGCATTATTTTGGCTGATGATTTTTCTTTCTGCTCTTTGCTCGGCTTTTTGTTGGTCGTTAAATTTTTGTAAATAGCGCTGCTGTAACCGCTGTCTGTTGGCGATTAAGTTTTGAATTCGAGTTAATAGCTCATGTTGGTTGAAAGGTTTACTTAAGTATTCATCCGCATTTAACTTAAGGCCTTTTAATCTACTTTCAAGATCAGATCTTGCTGTCAGTAATATCACCGGAATATGTGCGGTCATGTCGTCTTGTTTTAACTGTGTTAAGACTTCAAAACCATCAATACCCGTTAACATGAGATCACAAACAATAAGATCAGGCAGGTATTCTTGCGCTAATTGCAGGCCAAGTTCGCCACTACCGGCAAGAATGCAATGATGTTCTTGCTCAATAACTTGCTTTATATGACTTTGCATATCAAGGTTATCTTCAATAACTAAAACCACTTGCTGTGAATGATTACTTTGATGACTGATTACGCTGCGCTGTTCTATTAGTAATGAGGCAACCTCACTTTCTGAGACACTCAGCGATATTTCAGGCTCAACATCATTGGCTGATGCTAGCGGTATTGACAGGCTAAATTTACTACCATGACCCTGTTCACTCACTAAACTTATGCGCCAATCGTGCGCTTTAACCAGTTCATTGACTAATGATAAGCCAATGCCAACACCAAAGGTTGCTTGGTTTTTTACATCATCCGCTCGTTGAAAGCGTTCAAAAACTTTCTCTTGGCAGTCTTTACTGATACCTATGCCTGAATCGATAATATCTATAATAATGGTGTCTTGTTCTGCATAGGCATTCACTTGCACACTACCACCTTTGGGGGTGTATTTTATCGCGTTAGCAAGTAAATTGAAGATGATTTTTTCAAAGGCTTGGCCATCACAATCAAGCCACAAATTGTCCGGGATATTGCTAGTGAAATTTAAATGACTTTGTGATGCCAAGCGAGAAAAGGAATCAACAGGCATCAGCATAAGGGTTTTTAAGCGGTATGTACTCAGCGACAGTTGTGGGTTGTCACTTAAACGTGAAAGCTCTAACAGTTGTTCTACCATACGTACTAAGCGTAAACCATTACGCTTAGCCGTTATTAGATCTTCACTTTCTAGTTCATCTGTGGTTTTTTCTATATATCTATCTATGATGCCGTTAATTATGGTTAGTGGTGTTCTAAATTCATGAGAAATATTGGCAATGAATTTATCTTTTAATTCTAAGGCTTGTTTTTCCGCATGTTTTCTTGCTGATAAATTAATAAAAGTAATAACAATAAGAGGTTGTTTAGCCCGCTCAGCCCATTGTAACTCTGCTTGTGCCGGAAATTCAGTGCCATCTGAACGCAGCGACACACACTCCACCGAAATACCCTCACCTTTGCGCTGTAATGAATAGATATTACTTTGGAAGTCAAAAAAGAAGTGCATTTCGTCTTTTTCTGCAAATAAGCGACTAACTGAGATGCCTTTTAATTCTTGCTCAAGACTTTGAAACATCTGCACGGCAGCAGGGTTAGCGGATAATATCTCACCGGTAGTAGAGGTAGTTAAGATGGCATTATTTGACGCATTAACTATCGCTTTATCTTCACTATTAATCAGCGCATCGGTTAAGTCATTATTTAGACTGGTGAGTTGTTGATGCTGAGCTTGCTGTGCGAATAGAGTATATTTGAGCTTTTTAGTTTGACTACGGCGGCTGTTGGCAATATTTGCTAGCAATAGCGCCGCAACAACTAACCAAAAAAGCAGAGTAATCGATTGAAGATTGGAATCGACACTATAAAATAGCTTTTGCTCATAGCCATATAAATGCATTGCTGTGGGTATAAGCATAAGCAGTAAAATATAGAATTCTGGACTACCTTCTTTTGCTATAGCCGCAGGTAGCTTGGTGGCTTTTAAGCTGATATTTGCCGTAACTATCAAGAAAAAATAAGGCAGTAAAGCAATAAGCTGAACAGTGTAGCTGTTGGTGCTAATTAACGGGAAACCGTGAGGAAGAAAAGCGCTTAGATTACCTATAAATAAAAATACGGCACTGCAAGAGAGTAAGGTAAAGGTGTAACGCCAGAAATTATCTTTAGCATTCACTAAACACTGTATTAATCTAGCAATGATCAGAATATTTATGAGCAGATGAAATAACAGTGAGGGCTTGGCTGTTTGGTATATTAGAGTTGAAAATTCAGCCGGTAAAAGAATAAAATAGCAAAAACAAATCAGGGTAAAAAATATAGCCGGCACTCGGCCACTGATATATTTATTAAGTGGTATATCACTTAAATGCGGGTTGGTCTCTATAGCCAATAAAATAAAGAAATAAATAAACAGTGAAGCAAAGTCTTGATATAACTGCTGGCTAATACTTGTTGGTGTGCCATTTAAAAATTTACTAGCGATAACCGCGAGTATCGCTAGCAGTAAGTATTGCCAAAACAGTTTAAATGAACGTGAGCTGTTTTTTTTAACACAAAAATATAAAAATATGCCGCTGAAAATTTGCAACGTGGTTAAGGCAAAGCTTGAACTGCTTTCAGGGATAATTGCTAGCCAGTTAGCTATAAAATGATAGGGAAAAAAGCTAACCAAGCCAGCGAGGGCTAATATTAATAGTCTAATAGGTCTGGGCAATGGTTATTCCTACTTAGTGTTCATGCTTTATTCTTATGCTAATTTAACTCTTAAGCTATCCTATCCTTTTAAATAACCGCTTAACATAATCTATAATAACACTCTATTAACATCAAGTTGCTATGTCTATCTAGAGCCTATTAAAGCGCCTTGCTTTTGGCTTATACGTAGCCTTTACCATACAGAGACAAATTATTTTTTAAAGATAAAATAAAAAAAGCTTACAACATCAATTGTAAGCTTTTGAATAAACTAGTCATTATCCATGGTAAGGATGCTAGAGAAAATATTTATTCAACCCTGTCATCTCGAGTTATTACCTATTAGCCTAGCTAGCTAATATTTTAAGGGGTAATGACAAGGCGCCATTGCCCGTTTGGCCAACAAACCAAATAATGGCACTTAAGCCACCAAGGGTAAGGATATACCACAAGACTGAAACAATTTGCGCATAACGATTCAGCGGTAGTAACTCACTTAAATGTCGGCGTTTATATTCAAAGACTATTTCAATACTGCCAATGGCCAGTAAAAAACCTAACAGCGCTAAACCAAAATGATAACTAATGTAGACACCAAGCACGGCCCCTAACACACAAGCCACTAAACCAATTTTAGAGTTTATGGAGAAAGCGATACTTTTAATGATGTGGCCGCCATCTAACGGCAATACCGGTAACAAGTTAAATAAATTGAGCAGCGCATTAAATACCGCAAGTCCGGCCAATATTTCTATATCGGTAAGCCAATAGCCAATTAAACAGACTATGGATAATATCAAGCCAAAGAAAGGGCCCATAATGGAGATAACAATATCTTGCCAGCGGGTATTAATTTTATCGTCGCTAAGGGCTAAGCCGCCAACAAAGGGAATAAGATAAATACCTTTGGTTTTTAAGCCAAAATACTTCATCGCCTTAATATGACCATACTCATGGAAAACTAAACAAAGGATCAGCGCAATGGCAAACTCAATAGAAAATAACCAGCTATAAGCCGCTAAACTACCAGCAGCAAACAAAACTTTTATAACCTTGGCGCTTTTCAATAACTTTAAGCCAAGACCCGCCATACCAATGAAGCTGAATTTCATCGGCTGTTTTTTGTGTTCGCCTATTTTTCTTTGCTCGATATCTTTTTCATTAAGACTATTTTCGTGCAACAACTCATCATTGACTAATAGCTTAAACTGCAAGCCAAAGGGCTGCCACTTCAATGAACCCTTCAATTCGACATGCAACTCGCCCGGCTCACTTTCTTCACCACCATCGGTTTTTAAAGAAAATTGATGGGTAAATGACTCATTGTCGGCATTGGCATTAATTTGTGAGACACATTTTCCGTCCCAAAAAAGCTGTTGCCACCCGGCCATTGAACCTTCTAATCTTAGTGTTTTACCCAAACACTCTATTTCTAATAACTGCACTTAATTAACTCACTAGCTCAACAAAAAAACCTTGCCCGATTATCACTATATTTAGCGATGCGGCAAGGTTTATTGAAGATAATTATTAATTAAGTTCTGTTGATGGTAGTTATGTTAGGTCATCTGGCCCAACACGTACCACTAACTTACCGAAGTTTTCACCTTTTAATAAACCAATAAAAGCACTTACCGAGTTCTCAAGCCCATCAATCATGTGCTCTTTGTACTTGATTTCGCCAGCCATTAACCACTTAACCATTTGCTCACTAAATTCGTTATAACGATGACCATAATCATCAAAGACGATAAAGCCCTGCATTTTGATGCGCTTAACCAATAGTGTGCCCATTAATAACGACAATCTGTCCGGCCCACTGGGTAATTCAGTCGCGTTATATTGAGAAATAAGGCCACATAAAGGAATACGGGCACAGCTATTAAGTAATGGCATAACGGCGTCAAAAACTTTACCACCAACATTTTCAAAATAAACATCTATGCCTGATGAACAAACTTCCGCTAATTGCTCGGCTAAATTTTCACTTTTATGATCTAAACAATGATCAAAACCTAGTGTTTCCACCGCGTATTTACATTTAGTCTCGCCACCGGCAATACCCACCACTTTACAGCCTTTTAATTTGGCTATTTGGCCCACTAGGCTACCAACAGCACCCGTTGCCGCAGCAACAACTACCGTATCCCCTGCTTTTGGTTGACCAATATCAAGTAAACCCATGTAAGCCGTTAGCCCTGGCATACCTAAGACACCTAGGGCATGTGATGGCTTGACCATGTTGCTATCCAATTTAAGTAATTCACTGCCATTGATAACGCTATAATCTTGCCAACCACCAAAAGCAACGACCCAGTCACCTATCTTATAGTCATCATGATTTGACTGTTCTACTCGACAGACGCTGCCACCAACCATTACCTCATTTAAGGCAACAGGGTCGGCATACGATTTAGCATCATTCATGCGCCCGCGCATATAAGGGTCGAGTGACAGGAAGACAGTGCGAAGTAATACCTCACCCGCTTTAGGCGTCGGTTTTTCGCTTTGTACAAGATTAAAGTTGTCCGCTGTTGGCGCACCAAAGGGACGTGAAGCCAAAACCATTTGGCGATTTATCTTAGTTGTTTGAGTCATGTTATTTCCTTGTGCTTACAATGCTTTTGTTAAGATTTCACGGCTTATTGCTAAAGTGATATCATCATGTTCACCCAATGCGGTCATACCGTGTTGCTCTAGTCTATTAATCAACAGATCAATGTCCTTGCTGCCAAGATCTACCTCAGATAAACGTATTGGTACTTGCATCTGTTGGAAAAACTGTTCGGTTAAAAGAATAGCTTGGTCGATACGTGCATCATCATCACCTTCATTTATCTGCCAAACGCGTGATGCATATTGTAGTAATTTTTCACGCTTTTGCTCACGGCGCACTTTCATTACCGCAGGTAATATAATCGATAAAGTACGTGCATGGTCAATACCAAAAGCACCCGTTAATTCATGACCTATCATATGTGTTGACCAATCTTGTGGTACACCCGCACCAATAAGGCCATTTAACGCCATGGTTGCCGACCACATGATATTAGCTCTAACCTCCAAGTTTTCTTTAGTGGCTGGTAATAAAGCTTTTGGTCCTTCTTCAATCAAGGTTTGCAATAATCCTTCACTGAAGCGGTCTTGCACCTTGCCATTGACACTGTAAGTTAGGTACTGCTCAATGGTATGTACAAAGGCATCCACGACACCATTGCTGATTTGACGATCCGATAATGACAAGGTCACACTTGGGTCTAATACAGCAAAGAGTGGTCTAACCAAAGGACTAGAGAAAGGTAATTTATTACCGTCGCGTGTAACTACAGAGTTACCATTACTTTCAGAGCCTGTTGCCGGTAAGGTTAATACCGCGCCAATAGGTAATGCTTTTGTTACCGCTTGCTGTTTAGCCAGAATATCCCAAGGGTCGTTAACCTCACTATCCCCTTCGCTATTACCTTCAGCATTACCTTCAGCATTACCTTCACTATTACCTTCATATAAGGCCGCAGCGGCAATGAATTTAGCGCCATCAATGACAGAGCCTCCACCAACGGCCAGTAAGTAATCAATATTCTCGCGTTTAATGATTTCTTGCGCTTTCATCAAGGTATCATAAGTTGGATTGGGCTCTATACCCGAAAATTCAAACCAAGTATGTTTAGCAAGGGCATCAATCACTTGTTGATAAACACCATTGGTTTTAATAGATCCGCCGCCATAAACCACTAATACTCTAGCGTTTAGAGGGATTTCTGTTGCAATGACTGAAATTGTCCCTTCGCCAAAATGAATATGCGTTGGGTTTTGAAAATTAAAATTTAACATCTATATTCCTATATGTATCGCTAAGCTATTAGCAAAACGGCTTACCTTAGCCAGGTAGCTAAACTGATTACCTAGCTGATTACCTAAACAACTAAGTTAAGCTGAAAGCTGAGTCAGTAATTTTTCTGCCGCTAAGGCCGAACTCGCTGGATTTTGACCGGTAATAATAAGGCCATCTTGTACGACAAAGGCATGCCAATCTTGCGCTTTTTGGTATTCGCCGCCACGCTTAATCAGTTCATCCTCAAGTAAAAAAGGCACAACTTCGGTTAATTGCACGGCTTCTTCTTCGCTGTTGGTAAAACCGGTTACTGCTTTGCCTTTAATGGCAAATTCACCCGACGCTTGTTTTACATTTAATAAGGCGGCACTGGCATGACAAACTGCCGCAACAGCTTTACCTGCGTTAAGAAAGCTTTCAATCAAGGCGATTGAGTCTTTATTATCGGTAAGATCCCATAATGGACCATGACCACCTGGATAAAATACGCCATCAAAATCACTTTCACTAAGAGAAGATAACTGCACTGTGTTAGCAATTTTAGCTTGTGCTACCTCATCGCCATCATAACGTTCAGTGGCTGATGTTTGGAAATCGGCTAAGGTACTTGTTGGGTCAATAGGTGCTTGCCCGCCTTTTGGTGTCGCCAGTGTTACTTCAACACCCGCATCGATAAAAGCGTAATAAGGGGCGGCAAACTCTTCCACCCAAAAACCAGTTTTTTTGCCCGTGTTACCAAGCTCATCATGTGAAGTAAGTACCATCAATATTTTTTTAGTCATGTTCATTCATCCATCTATTTAATTATATAAGTTAGCTATTTAAGTTAGCGATTTAGCTAACCATAAGGAATATTTCTTCGTTGAGATGCAGCTAGTATAGAACTACCGCCATAGATGAACAATGCAGATAAAACTGACAACATTGTATTAATAATTGATACAATAGCTAATTAATCGTATTGTCCGTTATTTTATGAGTGCTAGGTAGTGTTATGGATGTTTCATTTGAACGACTGAAGAGTATGGTTGTTTTTGCTCAAGTCATTGATCAAGGCAGCTTAAGCGCCGCCGCTAAACATTTAGGGCTATCTCGAGCCGTAGTTAGTTATCATTTAAAAAAGCTTGAAGCACAGCTGGAAGTAAAACTGCTTAATCGTTCAACACGTTCAATCAAGCTTACTGAAGCCGGCCAAGCCTACTATGAACGCTGTCGCATTATTGCCGAGCAAGCCAGTGCCGCCAATCAGCAAATTGAAAATTTCAAAAATGAGCCCATCGGCTTACTTAAAATTACCTGCCCGGTAAATATTGGCTTGCAGACTGTGGTGCCAGCACTCAATGAATTTAAGAAGATTTATCCAAAAATTGAGCTTGATGTCATGTTGACTGATGAAGTGGTTAATATCATGAAAGAAGGCATCGATCTGGCCATTCGTGGTGCGCCTTTGCCTGACTCAGGTTTACAAGCAAGTAAACTCGCCACCCTAAAAACGTGTCTTTGTGCTGCACCTGAGTACTTTCTTCAATATGGGCGGCCAACGAAGCCAGCAGATTTAACTAATCATCAATGGGTGATCTACAAATTAACCTCAGGGGTAATAACCCTAACTAAAGGCAGTCGTTCGTTCAGCGTAAACACCAAAGGAACTATTAGTACCAATAATGCCGCGGCGCGTACCGCATTTGTTGAAGCCGGACATGGTTTAGCTCGTATTCCAACTTATGATGCTTGGCCAAAAATCAAGGCTGGTACCTTAGAAACGGTGCTTGATGATTACAGTTTAAGCGATATCAATGTTTATGGGGTTTTCCCGCCAGGCACGGCTAACTCTAAAAAACTGAGGTTATTGCTTAATTTTTTAAAAGAGTATTTTACCAGCCAAATAAGCACAAAAAAACCTTAGGTTATTTAGCTAACGACATAGTTAGCGAATAACTTAGCCACATTCGCTTTAGTGGTTTTTGCCAATTTTTGCACTAAAGAAAACGGTACCTCATCAACATTCGTTTGCTGTTGAATGTCATCAAGCATGGCTAACCACAGTTTGGCCGTCATTTCAGCGTCGTATAATGCCCTATGAAAACTGCCCTTTGAGGCTATGCCTTTATAATTAATCAAGGTACCTAACTTATGATTAGGCGCGGTTTGATATAATCGGCGCGAGACCAGTAACGAACAGCCGAACTGACCATCATAGTTTGACGATATACGTTTTAGCTCACTGTCTAAAAAGCGTTTATCAAAAGAGGCATTATGGGCGACAAGGTTTTGCCCTTGAATAAAATCAGCAAAGCGTGCCATTACCTCATGACAGGGCGCAGCATCACTCAACATTTCATTGGTGATGCCGGTATAGTCTTCGATAAAATAACTCACTGGTCGTCCTGGATTCATCAGCTCTTGAAAGCGCTCGGTGACCACACCGTTTTCAAGTTTTACCGCACCTATTTCAATGGCTCTATCACCATTATTGGGAGAAAGACCCGTTGTTTCAAAATCGAGAATTATTAGCGAATTAGCGTTCATATAAATTAGTTTCTACTTAGGATGGCTGTTCGGTGCAGAGCTTCATTTTGCGGCTTATTTCTTCTAAGCGCAATAATATCATTAGTTAGATAAAAATTTATTAACCATAATTCAGCTTATTTAGTTAAAGAACACAACAAAAATCTTACAAATTACCGTCATCTATTTCTGTTTGCAGCTTTTCTAATTCAGTCAGTATATGGATAAATTTATCGCCTAACGCCGTTACTCTATATTCTACCCTAGGTGGAATTTCATTAAAACTTTCCCGTTCAACAATAGCAAACTCTATATTGCGCTTTAAACAAGCATTTAACACTTTAGTGGTTAAGCCTTCGACGCTTTTTACCATTTCGCCTGGCCGACGAATATCATTCTTCAGTAAATTATAAACGGTGAGCGACCATTTACAGCCAACAATACTTTCAACCATACGCGCAGTCTTTTCAGGTGCTGATTTTCTTGAAAATTTAATTGTCTCACTATTCATAAAGATGTACCTAAAAGTGCTTAGCAAACCCTATTGTGCGTACTTGGTATAGTATTGAGTAGAGGATATTATACCAAGTAGATTATTTAATTAATGGGTATTAGAGGAAAAATCATGCTCAATATGAACTTCACTGAAAAAGTCGTTATTAATACTCAAGAGCAACCTTGGCTAGCTAGTCCGCACGCCGGTGTATGGCGTAAACCTTTAGCCAGAGAAGATGCAGAAAGAGGTCATGCCACCAGCTTAGTTAAGTTTGAGCCTGGCGCTAGCTTTAATGAACATGATCATCCGCTAGGTGAGGAAATCTTTGTGTTATCAGGCAGTTTTTCTGATCACACCGGTGACTATCATGCGGGAAGTTATTTTAGAAATCCTGAAGGCTTTCGTCATGCGCCATTTAGTAAAGACGGTTGTATCTTATTGGTGAAGCTGCACCAATTTCAATCAGGTGATAATGAACATCTAATCATTGATACCACTAAAACAAGCTGGTCACCGGGTATGGGTAATTTAATGGTTATGCCACTGCACAACTTCCAAGGTGAATCTACCGCGCTGGTTAAGTGGCCCAAAGGTGAGCGATTTCAACCACACAAACACTTCGGCGGCGAAGAGATATTTGTTATTAGTGGCGAGTTCATGGATGAGTATGGCCGCTATCCCGCAGGCACTTGGCTTCGTAGTCCGCATTTAAGTGAGCATTTTCCTTATGTAGAACAAGAGACAATTATATTGGTTAAGGTGGGTCACCTGTAAATTTAACACTTAATGACTCATCTAGGACAGCCTCTGTTATTTGCCATCATCCCCGGCGACTAATATTAAGGTTAAATAACAGCAGCTTGACTTAGCCTTAGCTAGGTCTACGCTTTTATAAACACCTCGCGACTTTGAAGATGCCATGACAATATTTTCCCCTAGCACTACCAATAACATTGCCAATAACATCACTGAATTGATCGGTAATACCGATTTATTACGCATCAATAGCCTGAGCGAGTTAACTGGTTGTGAGATTTTATTAAAGTGTGAGCAGCAAAACCCAGGAGGCTCTATTAAAGACCGAGCTGCCTTGCAGTTAGTAACAGACGCCATAGAAAGTGGTCAATTGAAAAACGGTATGACCATAGTCGAGGGCACCGCCGGCAATACCGGTATTGGCTTAGCACTCGTGGCCAATGCCTATGGTTTTAACATGTTAGCGGTAATGCCTAGAGGACAAGCTAAAGAAAAAGAACAAATGATCGCGCTATATAACGCAACATTATTACTCGTTGATGCCTGCCCCTTTGCCGATCCAAAACATTTTTATCATACTGCCAAACGCCTTGGTGAACAGCATGGTGATTATTGGTGGGCCGATCAGTTTGAGAATACCAGTAATTGTAAAGCCCATTATCTCAATACCGGGCCAGAAATTTGGCAACAAACCCAAGGCCATATTGATGCCCTGGTTTCGGTAGTTGGTACTGGCGGCACCATAGCGGGTAACTCAAGGTATTTATCAGAGCAGAACCCGCAATTACAAACATGGCTGGTTGATCCCCACGGCTCAGGCATCTACCACTATTTAAAAACCGGCCAGTATCAAGCCAGCGGTAGTTCCTTTACCGAAGGCATTGGCATTATGCGTACTGTCGAAAATTTCCGCCAGGCCAAGATAACTAAGGCCATACGGTTACCGGATCAAGACTTGGTGACCATTTCCCGAGAGATCAGCCAACTTGACGGTATCTTACTCGGCAGTAGCTCAGCCCTCAATGTTGCTGGTGCCTTATATGCTGCGGCAAAAATGGGCCCTGGCAAAACTATCGTCACCTTTTGCTGTGACTTGGCCGAGCGCTCTTATAGTAAACTTTATAATGCCGATTTTTTAAAAGAAAAGCAGATTAGTACCAATCATGAAACCCTCGCCAGCATGTTTGAACGTTATCAAGCAGAGCCAGCTAGCGCAGTGGTTGATATCAATAAATGACAGCTTAGTAATATAACCTGAACTCTGGATAAGCAGCACTTACTCACTATTCCCCTTTATCCGATTATCCGCGTTTAAACACGGATAATCGGATAAATTGAAACATTAATAGGGTATATAGCTACTTAATCTGGTGAATTTTGTTCTTGATAACCATAAGCCGTTATTTTCACTTAAGCATCAAGCACAAAATAGCTAACAGCCACTCATAATCATCAATAAAAAAGAGACTGTGATTATTTCCATTTTAGTAGCTATCTGCTAAATTGGCTAAATTGATAATTGAATTTTTAAAGGTAGTTTATGAATAGTCCCGCGTTTTCGAAAACCGAATTAATTAAAAAATTCCCATTATTGGAAAAACTAAATCGGCAGCGAGAACTAACTTGGATTAATCCTTTGTTGTCTCCGTCTGGTAATGAAAAATTAACTTTACAGCGTGCCGATATCGAACAAGCTGCTGCGCGTTTACAAAGGTTTGCGCCGTACATCGCTCAGGTGTTTCCAGAAACAGCCGAGCAAGGTGGCATCATTGAATCCCCATTGGTAGCAATAGCTGACTTCAAAAATGCAGTCCAGAAAAATAGTGATGCAATGCTACAAGGCAGTCTTTGGCAAAAATGCGATAGCCATTTACCGATTGCAGGCTCTATTAAAGCCCGCGGCGGGATTTATGAAATTTTATTTCATGCTGAAAAAATCGCCTTGGCAGCTGGTAAACTAAAAATAGAAGATGATTATAATATTTTGGCCAACGAAGATTTTCAGGAATTTTTTGCACAGCACAGTATTGTTGTCGGCTCGACTGGGAATCTTGGTTTAAGTATTGGCATTATGAGCGCCAAGTTAGGGTTTAAGGTCAGCGTGCATATGTCGGCGGATGCGCGACAGTGGAAAAAAGACGTTCTACGCAGCAATGGGGTCAATGTGATCGAGCATGAAGGCGATTACGGTAAGGCGGTTGAGCATGGCCGAAAGCAAGCACTGGCTACTGAAAAATGTCATTTTGTTGATGATGAAAATTCTCAACAATTATTTTTGGGTTACAGCATAGCGGCCTTACATTTGCAAAAGCAACTGATTGAAAATAATATTTTAGTGGATGCCGAACACCCTTTGTTTGTGTATTTACCTTGCGGTGTGGGCGGTGCACCGGGTGGGATTACCTTCGGCATAAAGCAGTTATTTGGTAATCACGTGCATTGCTTTTTTGCCGAGCCGACGGCGGCACCTTGTATGTTGTTAGGCATGCACACTGGCTTGCACGATGAGGTATGTGTTCAAGATATTGGTCTCGATGGTTTAACCTGTGCAGATGGTTTAGCGGTTGGCCGAGCATCTGGTTTTGTAGGTAAATTTATTGAGCCGCTGTTAAGTGGCATCTATACAGTAGCCGACCAGCGGCTTTATGATCTATTAACAGTGTTACAAGATAGTGAAGGCCTTAAATTAGAACCGTCGGCATTGGCGTCGAATGCGGGTATAGTTGCCTTGCAGAACTCTCAAGAATTTTTAGAGTATGTTAAACAGCAAAAAATCTCTCTGCAGGCTATGGCCAATTCTAATCATATTGCGTGGGCAACGGGTGGACGCATGGTGCCTGATGAGGAATATCAGCAGTATTATCAGAAAGGAGTGAAGTCGTAAATCACATTAACTATGCCACCCATTATAACCTCACGCTGCTGATAGTTCATAAAAGGCTATGCGCTATTCAAACAAGCCTGAGCATTGGCTATACCATGTGTGCGCTGTAAACCAATATGTTCACTAAATTCACATAAATGCTCTGCTGTGCCTACGGCTCCTGTAAATATACTTTCAAACTCTGTAGTGAGCTTTAACCAATTTTCTTCACTGATGTGTAACCTTGTCAGAATGTTTACCGTTTTATGGTTAATTTCACCACGTTTATCATCACGGCATGCGCACAGATATCGATAGCAAACACTTGAGATAACTGGAATAGTCGTTTCTCAATCCAAGCGCGCCTATGCTCAAAACTAACACCTGACTCTTTATCTACCCCACACAAAAATGCCTTTCGTACCGTGCGACTGTAAATGTGGTAAAAGGGCGTATCCAATAAACTAATTTGTTGCGAACGAGGCTTAGGCACATCAATCTTTAGACTTAATCAAGGTAAATTAAGTCTACTTAATTGATGAAAATATGCTCAAGTTATTATGGGTGGCCTAATAGTTGCCCGAGAGCTCAGCCAACGTGACGGTATCTTACTCGGCAGTAGTTCCGCCCTCAATGTTGCTGGTGCCTTATACGCCGCCGCAAAAATGGGTCAGGGGAAAACTATTGTCACCTTTTGCTGTGACTTGGCCGAGCGCTCTTATAGTAAACTTTATAATGCCGAATTTTTAAAAGAAAAGCAGCTTAGTACTGAATATGAAAACCTCGCCAGCATGTTTGAACGTTATCAAGCTGAGCCGAGTAGCGCAGTGATTACAGTGAGCTAAGCGAAGTAAAATAAATAGCACTAACGAGCCGAAACGAGCTCATTTTGCAAAAAAGATAAACATTGGGCATTATTGCCACGAAAAATTATTCTTTCGGCCTTTAGCCCTAATTGGTATTGATACATGGGATCATAGTATTCGCTGAGTAAAGGTTTTAACCAATCAAGATGATAGTGCAGTAGACCATTTTTCTGTTGCATTAAGGCTGTACTCTGTATTGCCTTTAATTGGCCGTAACGCTCGGTACCAAGGCGCTTTCGTACTTTAAACAGGCCTTGCTCTAAATACTGACTAAAGGCGACAAAGCCTTGTTCAACACCATATTTAGCTTGGTATTGGGCTGTCATTTTTATGATGTATTCTTGATAAATATGCTCAAGTCGATAATCTAAGCTTTCTTCAAGCACCACTATTGGCGCTAATACCATGGCTTTTCTTAAGCTATCCGGTAAATGAATGCTGCCAATTGCCCTGCCCTCATCTTCTAAGAGCAAGGTTTGCCCTGAGTTATAGTTACCCGTGATGTATTGTTCAACTAGCTTATTTTCAAAATTTATTTGATTTGATTGTCTGGTAGCAAAGCCGCCAAAACTCGAACCTCGATGACCCGCTGCACCTTCTAAATCTAAACTGTTAACACAATGGCTTAGGAAAGGCGTTTTTCCACAGCCGGTATTACCGGCTAAAATCATCAATGGCTGTAATGCTAATTTGTCCAGTTCGTCCAGTAAAAACTGACGCAGGGCTTTATAGCCACCGATAAGCAGTGGATAGTTAACACCTGATTCCTTTAACCAGCGCTGTACCGTTTGTGAACGTAAACCGCCGCGAAAACAATATAAATAGCCCTGTGGATTTTCCCGAGCAAAGTCTTGCCATTGTGCCAGTCGACTCGCTTTAGTCTGTCCTGAAACTAAGCTATGGCCTAGGGTGATAGCAGCCGCTTGGCCATTATTCTTATAACAAAGGCCCACTTCCGCTCGTTCATCATCAGTCATCAGAGGGTAATTAATCGACTGATTAAAAGCGCCCTTTTCAAATTCAATTGGCGCCCGTACATCCATTAAAGGAATTTTATTACGGATAATAGCGCGAAAGTCTGCGCTGTTGGCTCGCGCTATTGTTGAAATATTGATGGTCATTACAACAAGCTCACGGTGGGTGAAGTTGCCACCACTAGCTCACCAATAGGTTGTAGGTTAAGGCCATTATCTCGACACACAGCTTCAAATTCTTCCTTGCCGTGAGGTTGTACTGCCACAAGTAAACCGCCACTGGTTTGAGGATCGCACAAAATTGTTCTTTGCTTGGCGCTTAACGGCCCAACGTGCTCGCCATAACTGTCAAAATTTCGCTCACAGCCACCAGGTATGCAGCCTTGATCAATGTAATCATTGACGAAATCCATACAGGGTACTTGCTCAAAATCAATAACAGCAGCAACATCACTGCCTTGACACATTTCCAATAGGTGTCCTAAAAGTGCAAAGCCAGTGACATCAGTCATAGCCGTAACAACATCCAGTTCTGCAAACTTTTGCCCAATAGTATTTAAGGTTTTCATCAGTTTCGGTGCTAGTTGTGTGTGCTCAGGTAACAATTTCCCTTGTTTTTCAGCCGTGGTCATAATGCCAATACCTAACGGCTTAGTTAAATACAAAAGATCGCCAACCCCTGCGGTATTGTTGCGCTTAATGTGCGCATTATTGATCAGACCCGTAACTGCTAAGCCAAAAATAGGCTCAGGCGCATCAATGGAATGCCCACCCGCTAACGGGATCCCTGCCTCAGCACAGATAATTCGTGCTCCATCAAGCACTTGTTGGGCTATTTCTGGTGCTAAAAGTTTTACCGGCCAGCCCAAAATAGCTATCGCCATTAGCGGCTTTCCACCCATAGCATAAATATCGCTAATGGCATTACAGGCGGCAATTTTACCAAAGTCAGTAGGATCATCAACAATGGGCATAAAAAAATCAGTGGTTGAGATCACTGCTTGATCATTACCAATATCAAAAACAGCCGCGTCATCTTTGGTGCTATTGCCCACTAAAAGTGCATTATTCTCGGGTAAAACCAGTGATGACTTTAGCATCACATCAAGTACCGACGGTGAAATTTTACAGCCACAGCCTGCGCCGTGTGAGTATTGGGTCAAACGAATTTTTGTCATGATAGTTGGTATAATGAAGAAACAGGAGACTAATTTACAGTAATAACTGCGCGGTTACACCTGTGGATTAATATTTATCTTCGTTACTATGCAAAGTGCGGACTTCAGTGGCAAGTGCATAAGCGTTAAATCAAGCCACTCAAAAGCATAGGATATTGTTTAACTAATATTAATAGTTTTATAACTAAAAAAACTATCTTAATCACATTACGGTCTTATCTTCGTTGCACGCTATTCGATATGATGAATAAAATCATTATATTAACTAGTAACTTAGGAATAAATATGCGCAAAGAAACTATAGCTATTCACGCTGGATATACTCCAGAGCAAAGCAGTAAGGCCGTTGCTGTGCCTATCTATCAAACGACAAGTTATGCCTTTGATAACACCCAACACGGTGCAGATTTATTTGATTTAAAAGTTGAAGGTAATATTTATACTCGCATTGGTAATCCTACTCAAGCGGTCTTAGAGAAAAGAGTTGCTGAACTTGAAGGCGGCATTGCCAGCTTAGCTTTAGCGTCAGGTATGGCCGCAATTACCGCGACTATTCAAACCTTGGCCAAAGTGGGTGACAATATTGTCAGCATCAATAAATTATATGGTGGCACCTATAATTTGTTTGCTCACACCTTGCCACAACAGGGTATTGAAGTGCGCTTTGCCAGTCATGATGACTTTGTCGCCTTAGAAAGTTTAATTGATGAAAATACTAAAGCCGTCTTTTGTGAAACCATAGGTAATCCTTCCGGCAATATTGCCGATATAGAAAAAATGGCCGCTATCGCTCATAAACATGGCGTACCTCTGGTGGTCGATAATACCGTCGCCAGCCCAGCATTGTGTCGCCCGTTTGAACATGGCGCCGATATTGTGGTGCATTCTTTAACGAAATACATTGGTGGCCATGGTACTTCTATCGGCGGTATTATTGTCGACTCAGGGAATTTCCCTTGGCATGAGCATAAGCAACGTTTTGCCCTATTGAATCAGCCAGATCCTTCTTACCATGGTGTTAGTTACACAGAAACCTTTGGCAATGCCGCCTTTATTGCTAGAGCGCGAGTGGTACCGCTGAGAAGCATGGGCGCAGCCATTTCTCCGATGAATGTCTTTTTTATTTTACAAGGATTAGAAACTTTACCTCTGCGTATGGAGCGTCATTGTTTTAACTGCCTTCGTGTTGCGCAATATTTATCAGCGCATAGTGCAGTTAACTGGGTAAATTATGCTGGCTTAGAGACCTCACCTGATTATCAATTGGCGCAAAAATATATGCCAGAAGGCAGCAGCGGAATTTTAAGCTTTGGCATTAAAGGTGGCGAACAAGCAGGCGCTAAATTTATTGATGCACTACAGCTTATTGTGCGTCTGGTTAACATTGGTGATGCTAAGTCGCTAGCTTGTCACCCAGCCTCAACAACCCATAGACAATTGAACGCAGAAGAATTGGCTAAGGCCGGCGTAAGTAAGGAAATGGTGCGCTTGTCTATTGGTATTGAACATATTGAAGATATTCTTGCAGACGTTGAGCAGGCATTAACTCTAAGCCAAAAGTAGTCTTTAATTCTTGTCGCAACTAAGCGCTGAGATAGCTTTTAGCTTAAACAGTAAAACTCGCCACTAGTGGCGAGTTTTCAATGTATTTAAGTTAAGTTAGGCCAAGTTAGCCTCAACGGGATTGAAGTCAGTTCAATTCAATCAAACTAAACTAGTCAACATCTCCTCCGAATAACTGACTAATGGCTGCTTATTGCGGATTTTAGCAACATAATCAGGATTGGCGATGAAGGGTCTGCCAATGGCAATAAGATCAAACTTATTAGCATTGATTGCCTCACTCGCCGTTTCTGCGGTGTAACTACCCACACCAACTAAGGTTTTACTGTAGTTTGCTCGCACATAACTTGAGGCTTTGCCGCCTAAATAATCAAACTCCATACTATCGTCAAAGATACCAATATGTAAAAAGGCCAAATCACGTTTTTCAAGCTCTGGTAGCAGTTGATCAAAGACTTGACGATCGCGACTATCGCCCGCCATATTAAAGTAGGCGCCGGGTGATACTCTTAAAGCGGTTCTGTCATTACCTATTTTTGCGATAATACCATCAACAACTTCTAGGGCAAAACGTATCATGTTTTCACTGCTGCCGCCGTATTCATCATTGCGTTGATTACTATCATGATGTAAAAATTGATCGATTAGATAGCCATTAGCACCATGAATTTCAGGCTCTGTTGTAGAACACTGTTGTCACCCATAGGCAGCGATTAATATTTCCTGTTTATTAAGCTTTGCATTACTTTC
>NZ_BDQM01000025.1 GCF_002207865.1 Colwellia marinimaniae | reverse complement strand
GTTAAACCGCCCAAACAGCAAGTAATTCAAGCGGTATTATCACTTAACGAAGTGGCGGCGATTATCAATACCACCCGAAAACAGAAGACACCCCTCTCTAAATAATCACCATAGGCTATCACAAACCCGTTATTTTTTTATCATTAAATCTACCTGACACTTGGCTTTTTTAGGTAAAATAAAATGAATGATTTGGCAGTTATAAGAAATATCAACTTTGGTTGATTTCAGGCGTGTTTAAGCTTTAATACTCAATTAACAGGATAAATTTGTTATGAAGTGGTCGCTAAGCGAATAGCTTGTGACAAACAGATACAGAGGCACGTTTTTTAAGGTGTTGATGTTGGCAAAATTCAGTTAAGGCTTCAGGCTTGCCTACCGCGCCATGAAATACCTTTCTAAATTGTGTGGTTAATATTAACCAGTTTTCTGAACTTATGTTTAATCGCGTTAATATGCTGGGCAAATTATTATCAATATAACCTCGTTTATCTTCTCTAATGCAACGACCGGTTAAGTCTACCAACTCAATATAATCTTTTAGCTCAAACGCTAAGCCTTCAGGCGAATTTTGTCGGGGGTTACCGACAAAGGGGCAAAGTAAGGTGGGTTGTTCTGCTTTTTTAGCGGCTCTTATACGCTGTTGAATACTGGTGTGATTCGAGCTCTCAGGGGTTTCTGCTATTTTGGCTCTTATTGGATTTAAATCAACATACGCCATGCAAGCAATAACGGCGGCTTCATCTAATAAGGCTTGAGATTTAAAACGCCCTTCCCAGAACCTACCTGTGCATTTATCTTCTTTATTGGCTTGTATGGCAATGCTTTCATTTAGAATTCGCATAAACCAACTAATGTCGGTTAACCGTGCTCGATACACTTGTGCGGTTTCTGCCAATATTTGTTGCAGTGGTTTAATCAGTTTATCGCCACGTAGGTATTGTTGGGTAACGAGTGTTCCTTTAAATAATTGATGCCAACGGGTAACAACTTCATGCAGTGACCATGTTTTGGCTTGTTCAACATCAACACACAACACAATATGGGTATGATTACTCATTACCGCATAAGCACATACCTCAATAGCAAACGTTTGGCTTAACGCTAATAATTTTTCTTCAACCCAACCGCGCCTATGCTCAAAGCTTTGTCCTGTGACTTTATCTTCGCCACATAAAAAAGCACGACGAACACAACGGGAAATACAGTGATAATAAGGCGTATCAATTAAACTGACTTGCTGTTTTCTTGCCGTTGCCATAGTAACCTCCACTAGTTTATTTGCTGATTAAATAAGCATAGTTGAGGTGACTATTTATTTCCATTGAGAGGGGTGTCTGCTATTTTTTTATTTAAAGTCGATTCGAATTAGATTCTGTATGGATAAAAATTAATAAATAAAGCGCGACACTATCCATTTATTAATTCATTTTTTTATCTATTTTTAGACTTAATATTCGAATGACGTCTTATGTAATAGTTTCTTTCTAAATAAAGACTCACTAAAAACCAAAGAGAAGTCAAAAGCACCATAAATACTCGTCCCCAGTATACAATGACATCCTGTTCCCAATACATAAATATATTATTATTGATACTTTCAAAATCTGTTGAGAAAAAAATGTAAATTGCACCGAGTATAGGGTACAAAAACTTTAAATTTTTGTAGAATGATGCCAAGCAATACTGCTCCCTACGTAATCTCAATGCTTGATTCATAATATTTCTAGTTTTAAGGGATTTCATTATCTTAAACAATTACTTTATTCCTTATTAAATTGGTTATAACGGCTATTACCACAAAGAAAATATAAGCTATTACAGCTAATTGGACAGGTTAGATTAGGTTTTGTAGTAATTAAATATGGTTTAAATTATCACCTATCAAAACTTCAATCTTCCGCATGTTTCCAGTCAACTTTTTGAGAGCATTTCTTATTCAATTTTATAGACCACAATTTTTGCGCTCTTAATAATTCTGCTTTCATTACTTTGTGTTGAGAATCGCTTGTCCCCCTTCCTCTGGGCACTAAGAAGTCTGGTGAATCTCCTATCACCAATGAAACGTTAGTAATATCAGCTTTTGACACTATAACTGGTACCATATCTTTATAACGCCAAATAAAAAGTGAACTGGATGCTCCTGAGATTATCGAGACGCAATCATAATTTACTGAATTTGATTTTGTTTTTACATTAAAACGAGGCCCAAAACCATCAATTAAATTATTAGCCTTTATTTTTGTTGGGTAATACACAGCCCAAGCTAAGGCAATAAGAATTAAGGAAATCACCAAGGTCATGATTGATGTTTTTGGTACTTTAGAGTTATTAGGAATGTTAAAAAATTTATAAACGCGATTGAGTAAGGTAGGCTCTTCTTTACCACTTGTTAAACTTTCATCTTCCCGCATAAAACCAACAGAAACAATTCTTACTAACCCTATGGAAATTAATGCCATAAAATACAGAGGTATCAATATGCCATTAGCTAAAGCAACACCATAAGAATCGGCTGTAGTGGCAAATATATAAAAATTCAACCCGAAAAAACTAAAATAAATAGAGCTAAAAGCTAAACAAAGCCCTGTAAAAATAATAACTGACATAGAAATTATGAGTGTGTAATGCGCTTTAATTGTATTAAAAAAACTTAACATATCGATCTCTTTTTCCTTAAAAAGATAGTTACTATCATGAATTACTGAGAATAATGTAATAATACGCTAAAAACATTCATTAGAAAATATAAGGAAAAAGATTAATTGCTAGTGTCCGCAAAGCGCACCAAGTTGTCGTTAGGATACTTCTGCAATATTGAGTTTCTAAAGTAAAACTTAAAATGTATGTACCGGACTTCTCAAAGGGCAGTAGCTACCACTTAGAAGACATTAGGCTTGAACAGTAAAAACATATTTTGGATTATATTTTTATCAATAGCCTTGTTAATTGGCGATAAATAATTGGTTAAAATATGCTATGAACAAACGCTAGTCAAATTATGTGGACTTTTGAATGATTTGTTAGACTAGCTATTTCAATGAATTTACCCACCGTATTAATACGGTGGATTAGTATTAATTCAATTCACGTTCTGAGTAATACTCTTTTACAGTATAATTTTTATCAAAGGTGATTCTAAGAGTTGTTATTCGGCTCATAGTTTCAGTATTTATATTTGAGGCACTGACTACACTACTTGAAAATAAACCTCCATTTACATTTGTGGCACTTTTTGCATCTGTACTGATGATTGCTGATCTTGCTTGATATGCCCATATAATATCACCATCTTTATTTTTGTCTGCGAATGTAGCCTCACCAAACTTCATACCAATACTCATTACGGTATCTGTTCCAATAGTAATATTTTGGTCAGCATACTTCTTAGAATATTTATCATGAAGTGAGCCTGCTCTCTGTCCGCCACCATATACAATATTAGAATTAAGGCCTGACGGTAAATATGCTTGTGGGGCACAACCAGAAACTAAAAAACCCAAGGATAATGGTAATAAAACAATAAGTTTTTTCATTTTTATACTCCACGTCCTGTGATTTATGAAGTGCTAGACTTGGACGCATAAAAGCCTATCAATATATTATGGATACGTCTCATTAATCTTATATAGTATCAATATATTAGGAACCATAACCAGTGGTTTTTTTATAAATAGTTAGATATTACTAAGAGGCATCAGTAATTAGCCAAAGTAAAAGTCGATTAATTAGCATAAATTCCAATAGTCGTATAAATACCATACTGGTTGAGAGGGATTACGAAGACTTCTTAGTAACATGACAAAAATTATGCATTAGAAAATATATGGCAAAAAATCTTAGGCTAATGTCAGGAATGCGCACCAAGAAGTCCTTAGCGGCGACCTGTTTTTATTGGTCATTGATTACCAGCTAAGGCTCACTGTTACCACAAAGTTGCCATTATTTTCTAGCGATTTGTGAAGTATTTTGTGATTTTATCACGACTCTTGACGAAAAATCTTCAATAAAATTATCCCAATTTGACTACAGCTCATAAAACCATTGAACAAGAATTCTCATTATTTATGACGATCCTCATATGACTTAAAAAGCCAGAATAGTTCCCCTTGAGTTAGGCTTAGCCAAGGCAACGTTCGTGCAGTGTCTGGTAAAAATAGAGTAATGAAGATCTATTTTACTTAGTCACAATATAGCTTATGTAAAACGCTAATAATTTCGATCACGGCTTGACTATCTAAAGCATAATAAATCGTTTGCGCGTCTCGACGGGTTTTTACATAACTTTCGCGGCGCAACCAAGCTAGGTGTTGTGATAGTGTTGATTGAGCAATGGGGAATAACTCGTTTAATTGACTGACCGATAATTCACCTTGCTGTAATGCACATAAAATCATTAATCTATGCTGGTTGCTCATTGTTTTTAATAGCTTGGTTGCTTTTTCAGCATTGGCTTCTAATTGGCTATAATCGGTCATTGTCTTCTCATGTTATTCGTTAGCAATGGTATTAGATATTTTTTGGGCGACTTGCATGCCAATGAGCATTGCAATGAAAAATCCGAAAAACTTGATGTTACCTGTCAGTAAAGTAGCTAGAGCGGGTCCAGGACAAATTCCTATTAAGCCCCAACCTAAGCCGAATATGGTAGCACCAACGATTAAAGGTTTATCTATTTTATTGTTGTTTGAGACAATAAATTCTTTATCGAGCAAAGGTTTGTCTTTAGTTCGTACCAGTAAAAAATAGCCACTGCCAAAAATGGTTAAAGCACTGGCCATCACCAAGGCCAAACTGGCATCCCATTGACCGGTTATATCTAAAAAATTAAGTACTTTTTCTGGATTAACCATTTGTGCAATGGTCAAGCCAGCACCAAATAATACCCCAGAGATTAACGCTATAATTAATTTCATCGTTTAAGCTCCAATAATATGACGAGTAATAAATACCGTTAATCCGGCGGTGATCATAAAGATTATTGTCGCAACAATAGCACGAGGTGATAACCGGCCAAGTCCACAGATAGCATGGCCACTAGTACAACCATTGCCCATTTTGCTACCAAAGCCAACCAATAAACCGGCAATGATAATCAGTGGCCAGCTTGCCTCTATATCAGTAGGTAACGGTGTTGCTGGCGCCATTGCAAAATATACTCCAAGCATTAAGCCCAGCAAAAATAGCCAGCGCCATAATCGATCATTATCTGTAGCTTGTATGGCACTGTGTAATATGCCGGATATTCCGGCTATTCGGCCATTAAAAATTAATAGCAATAGTGCCGAAACACCAATTAATGCACCACCAAACAAGGCGGTTAAGGGGGTAAATTCTGTCATATGTCTCTCTTTAGTAGGTTAAATAACGCTGTTTAGTCAATAATGGTAGGTATAACACCTCAACTTTTTCCGCTTTTCTCTGGGTAGAATAAGCTCTGCTCAATGGGGATTTTTAAAAATACTTGTTCACCCTGTTCCGCACTAGGTAATTTTCCACCACGAATATTTACCTGAATAGCAGGGTAAAGCAGCTTGGGTACTGCTAAGCTTTTATCACGCTTTTGGCGTAGCTGAATAAAGTCTGCTTTTGAAATTTTGTCATTGATATGAATATTATCACGCTTACTCTCGGCCACTGTGGTGGTATATTTTAATACTCGACCATTGGGTTGATAATCATGACATAGCCATAATTTAGTCCCTTCTGCTAGGCTATGAATCCGCTTAATACTGTCAAATAAAGTGCCAGCATCACCGCCGGGAAAGTCACAACGTGCGGTGCCGCCATCGGGCATAAATAAGGTGTCGCCAACAAAAGCATTATCTTCAACTAAGTACGTTAGGCTGTCATTGGTATGTCCAGGCGTTGCTAGCACTAAAACCCTTAGATGGCCAAATTTAATTACTTGCTCGCTAACCAGTAGCACATCAAAAACATCACCCGTTGCCAAGAGTTCTTGGTCTGAAATATTGAAGACTTGTTTAAAGGTTTGCTGAACAATAGTGATACCAGCGCTAACTGCTGTTTGACCGCCAAGTTGAGACTTTAGATAATGTGCCGCACTGAGATGATCAGCATGGGCATGAGTTTCTAAAATCCAATCGACGGTGAGTTGATTATCTTTGATAAAGGCAATTTGTTTATCTGCAAATTCACTGCCTATTTTACCCGAAGGTAATGAGAAGTCTAAAACACTATCAATAATAATGGCATGGCCGCCCAGCTGATCGAAAACGATATAGCTGATTGTTGAACTGCACGAATGATAAAAAGCTTCTATATTGACCATTAAATTATTTCTCTTGTATTTCTACCTCTATATATCGTATATTAGCAATATACGATATTAAAAGGCAAGAATTAAAAGGCAAGAATTAAAATGTTCATTATTATTGCAGCTTTGTTGATTGGTTTGAGTTTAGGCGTTCTGGGCTCGGGTGGCGCCATCCTAACCATACCTGTGCTCATCTATGGCTTAGAGCAAAGCGAAATTATAGCAATTACTAGCTCTTTGGTTATTGTTGGCACTATTAGTTTGGTTACCGTGATAGTGAACTTGGCCAAGAAACAGATTAATTGGTCGATGGTATTGCTGTTTGGCTTGCCTAGTATGATAGCTACCTATATGGGCGCTTGGCTGGCTTCATATACCGAGCAATCGATACAAATGCTGGTCTTTGCCTTAGTGATGATGACGGCGGCTTGGCGGATGCATAAAGCTAAAGCAGTGGCTAATACCGCTAATATTGCTCCCGTTAAATCGGTTTTCCTGGGTGGCTTAGTTGGTACCTTAACTGGTTTTGTTGGTGTTGGCGGTGGTTTTTTAATTGTTCCCGCCTTAATGACTTTTGCTCGACTTAAGATGAGCGCTGCTGTGGCCACCAGTTTGATGATAATTAGCCTAAATTCTGTGGTTGGTTTTTTAAAATATCAGCAAGTACTTATCGATATTGAGCTAACACTTGATTGGCAAGTTATCGGCTTGATCAGTGTCATTGGTTCAATTGGCAGCTTAATCGGTCAAAAAATAGCAACTAAGTTACCACAACAAAAAATTCGTCAGCTGTTTGCATTAATACTACTACTTATGTCGAGTTTTATTTTAATACAAACCTTACTCAATTTTTAACTGGTTTTAACCTTTAGGAAATAACAATGCTTATTAATGTTAAAGAGCTAGTACGTCTAGCAAAAAAAGAGATAATGGAAATAACGTGTGAGGGGCTGTATCAACAGTTACCAACTCAACCCCTGATTATTGACTTACGAGAAGCAGTTGAATTGGAAAATGGTCTGTTACCCGGTGCCGTCCATATACCAAGAGGTGTATTAGAAATGCGTATCACTAGCTTAGTTAGGGTCGCTGATACTAAGGAGCCATTACTTACACTTGCTCAGCAAAATATTTATTTATATTGCCAAAGTGGCGCACGTTCGGCCTTAGCAGCCCAATCATTAGCTAAAATGGGCTTTGATAAAGTATATTCTCTCACTGGCGGAGCTAGCGAATGGCGTAATAAAGATTTACCTTTTAGCCAATAACAACCAAACAATAAGCGAATAAATGTTGGCTATACTTATAAATGCGTGAACTTATCCGTATGGAAATTATTTTGCTGTGGTAAAGGTTATATTTCATATAGATTAATTACCTTAAAGGTTGGCATAAGCCGACTTAACTCATTCATGGAGAAGAGTGTATGGGAAAAGTAACAAATATAACCAAGGTAAAGTTTTCCGTGGGCGACTTAATTCAACACCGACTTTTTGCATATCGTGGCGTTATAGTCGATGTTGATGTGAATTTTCAACTCACTGATGATTGGTATGATCAAGTAGCTAAGTCTCGACCGCCAAAAGATAAGCCTTGGTATAGTGTATTAGTTCATGGCAGTTCACATTCAACGTATGTAGCCGAACAAAACTTAGCCCCTGATGATATTTTGACCGACATCAGCCATCCAAAACTAACACACTATTTTTCTACGTTAGAAAATGGCCGATATATTCGCAATAAACCGATGAATTAAGGCAGTAACCACATTAATGCTCACTCGTTTAACCAGTTAGCTAATTACGAAAACATTTTTTTAAAACTGTCCGCCATCTTGATGAACTTTTCTTTCATCGAGCGCTTTAAATCGATATTAACACTACTAAATATCGAAAAGCCTTCAATAATAATGGTGGGGGTTGGTGTCGTTGACCTTACCTGGCTAACGCCATTATTAGGCGCTGAGTTATCAATACTGGCAAAAATACAAAAGGCTTTAGCAGCAACATTAATATTTTCCGGCACATAAATAGTATCACTACTAAAGAGGCTAAACATTTTTATACGCACTTCTTGCTGACTAAATACTGCATCAGTAAAGTCGATTTCAGTGCTACTAAAAAGACTAAAATAACGTATCTCATTAGCAACTCGAAACGCACCACCACGATTGCTGCTACTAAATATATTTATCATGGTATCCACTTCTTCTGCTTCACCAGCAACAAAATTAGGCGCTAGGTCTTGCTTTTTGCTTTCAACAAAGGCTTTATCAACAGCAAGTGGTAAATCACTGGTCAGTTCAACAAGTGCTTGATGATTAGCCAACTCCATCGCTTGGTCTAAACGACGATCAAACGCTTCATAAGAGATTTCACCATGACTATAATTCATGATTAATTGATCAATCACTTCACTGCGAACAGTTTCAATGGGTCTATCTTCAAGATTTACTGACATATCTCTTCCTTGTTTTAACTAAGCTTGAACCTAAACGTAAGCTAAAGGTAATTAGTTAACGAGTTATAATTAACTATCAAATAAAGCAAATGTTACGCCACAAATATAAAGCAATAAATTCAATAGCTTACAAAAAAACAAAAGGTAGCTTAGTGTTAAGAAAACTAGATGTTAGTTTATTTGACCACAGTTTTGTAAAAAAACGTGCCTACATCACCCCCCTAAGTTTATACTGATCCTGCTATTTTTAGCCCTATTTATTCACTTGTAGGTGGTATTTACACCACCAGCTGAGCATATATTAAGACTTGCATCATCTAATGGGTGAACTCATTAAACTGAAAAATTAGCCTTAGGGATCTAAATTAATAAGCAGGGATTGATGTATTTCACTTGCTGTAGGGAGTCATACCAACACAGCAATAAGTAGAATTAATAGATAGCTGAATTTTTTGTTATCTGTCATTGCCTAAAAGTTTTAGTTGAGCCTGTACTTTCTTGTTTTCTTGCTCATTAATTACTTTATATCCCCGAGGGTAAGGCCAACCATATCCCCAACGAAATTTAGTCGGAAGATAAGGCGTGCCACCGACACGTACCCCCGCCAACATAAGCTTGGCAATGACAGGTTCTCCTACGTTTGTCACACACTGACGCAGCGATTCATCTGCCTCAACACAATCTTGATAAGTACCTCCCACCCAATAGGAAAAATCATGAGCTGTACAGCAAGAAAGCCATAAGTCTTTATCTTCGAGAGTGCCATCTGGAAAGGAACTACAGCCATCAGATATGAATGGTTTAATCTCATCTGCTGAATATACAGTCGTTGAGGTAATTGCCAATAATATGATGACTAGCCAGGTTTTCATGATGACACTTGACCGCTTATTATATAAATTTAACTTCAAATCGCTCATCATAGTTATGCAGAATTAGAGATTTTTCTATATTCTTTAATTCTTCCTTGTCAATTTTAACCAAGTCTATTTCGTGGTAACTAAATCGAGCCTTTATCTTTATTACACTGCCATCAAAGGTAATACATTCTAAGCTATTAATATGTTCCTTTGATAAATCACTCCCTTCAAGGCTGACATTAGTGCCACGTTCCTCGTCTGGCAATATAAATTCATAAAATAATGTTCGGTGAAGAAGAAGTGTTTTAATGTAACCCTCTCCAATATCGAGCGCAAAAGAAATAATTAAATCCTTTTCAGTCTCCTCGATATTCATAAAGCTAACGACATCCATTAGTATGACTCCAACTGGTCGAATAAATACCAACGCCCAAATAATAGGCTAAGTTATTGTTGGCTAACATTAGCGACGAAGGAGCAAAAGCCAACCATTTTTTGTCCTTGTTTAACTGCCGGTAATGTAACTATTTAACCGCTATATGAACTTCAATTTCATTTCCGTGTGGATAATACTCGAAATCCGTTGAATAAAGCCTTTTATGCTCTTCTTTACCCTTAGAAAAATAATTCCAAACGTCAGTCCAAGCATCAATAGCTATTTGAGGCATTTCTCCCTTATGCGTAAATACTAGGTATTTTGCTGCAGGAATAGTTACCTGCGCTAAGCTTATTTTTGGCGGCATAGACAAGCCATCAAAACCAGCATGAACGGTAAATTTACCGGTGTGATCTGATTCATAGTCAGAATATACACCGTATACTCTTTCACCATTTTTATAATCTACCGAAACTGTTTCATCAAATGCTTGCCATAAAGATGAAATTTTTCCTTTATTCGGATCCATTTCAGTTTCATTATCCGTTCTGATACTCAAGCCATTAATCGTTTTTTCTGAAACAAACCTTAATTCCATCTTAATATTCTCCTAGTTACCAATGCGCCAATAGTGGGCAAATAATGCCGGTTTGTCTGATGAAATAACCACTAAATCATTAGTTTTAATGCTAGGTACGGCACCAAATTAAAAATGATAACAGCTATTTTGTAATTTGCCATGTATGAAAAATATAAGGTAGGTAACTCTGCAGCACTTACACCAGTCAATTTACTGTGAATATTGATAGTGAAGCCATTAAATAAAAAAAGAAATATTGCTGCAAAAGCTAAAAAACACACATTAAGCGCAGTACACCAGCCTAAAAAAGTTGTAATTTCATTAATATCCATAGTGGCTTCTATCTCCATACCTTTACTTCAACATAACGCTATAGAGTAGCAACGATCCTACAAGCGTAAAAATCGAAAAATTTCTGTTGGCTAAAATGTTGAACTGAGTGAAAACAGCCAACAGTATTTTTTTATTTGAACTTCTGGTGTATTTTTTAATTACTCAAGACTGTTTTACTTTTTTTATTAAACCATTTTGTGATACTTTTAAGCATATTATCAAAAGTATATAAGCAAATTGAAAGCAGAATTAATATTGAAAATGAAAATTTATCGAATGAAAAAACATTCGCTTTTGCTGCATCTACACCAGAAAGCTCAAGCAATGCTATTGATAAAGATACTGAGATTAAATACTTTATAAACCGCCAATAAATATTTTCAGTTTTCGACTCATCCATAATTTAAACGCCTTAATTTGATAAAAACATAACAGCTTATTCGTGAGAATTTCAGGGTGATACAATTTAACCTGACTAATTACTATCGGTAACTAGTGCACTTTCATTAATAATTTTAATACGTTACCAGTAATTATTAGTATTATCAAATACAGCATTAACCCCCTCATCTTTTTATACTTATATATACTAGTTAAAGACATAAAGGACCGATAGACCATATTCCTTCATTATTTAAAATCGCCTATATAGCGCACAAAAGGGCACAAAATGGCAACAGTAATTGTCACGGCATAGCTTTATTTTCACCATTTTATTTAGGCCGATTAATAACCTGATACCAACAGTTTAGACGTTAATACTTTTACTCAGCTAAGGTAATTAACGGACGTACACGTTTTAGCTCCTAGAGCTTTATTTTCATCGGTAAACTTTCTTCATCCATCACGCATCTCTGAAAATAATTTTACCGCACTAAAAATGGCATTTTACCCCCTTTAAGAGGCTATTTCAGCGTCTTTTAACTCATTGTTTTTACTAGTATTTAATTGATGGCTATTTTAACTACCTAGGTGGTAATCTTCACGCACTATCACTTGGAGGGCTATAATGCCGACAACTAAAAAAGACTTTATTGAGCACGACTTCTCTAACCAAGACTTGCAAGGCATGCGCTTTGAACAATGTAATTTCTATCGATGTAATTTTAATAGGTCTGATTTAAGCGATGTTGAATTTATTGAATGTAGCTTTATCGAACAAGGTAGCATTGAGGGCTGCCGATTTGATTATGCGAACCTACGTGATACTAGCTTTAAGCAGTGTCGATTGTCTATGGCTAGCTTTATCGGAGCGAGTTGTTTAGGCATAGAGTTTAGGTCTTGTGACTTGAAAGGGGCTAACTTTGTTAAAGCGAGTTTTGAAAATCAAATTTCACGTCAGTCATACTTTTGTAAGGCCTATATCACCGGATGTAATTTATCTTATGCAAACTTTTCTGGTGTGCGTATTGAGAAGTGTGACTTATTTGAAAATCGCTGGCATGGCGCTAACTTGCAAAGTGCTTCACTGAAAAATTCAGATTTAAGCCGCAGTGAATTTTCAGAAGATGCTTGGGAGCAGTTCCAAATGCAAGGTTGCGACTTAACACATACAGAATTAAATGGTCTCAACATCAGGCGAGTTGACCTTGATGGCGTAAAAATTTGTCATTGGCAACAAGAGCAATTACTAGAGAGCTTAGGGATCCTAGTATTACCCGATTAAAACGGATAATAGCTATTAAGACCGCTCAAATTGTCTTATCAGCAAGCTATTCTTTTATCGCTAATATCAAGTTAATTATGGAAGTTTCCCTTATTATCATTCACTTCCTTTTAGTGCACTTAGTTACCCGTAGCCAATTTTATTTAACCAAAAGAAACGGTAATCTAATAAACATATATAGTGGCGTAGCTTAAAAGTGTATTGCTCAATTAAAAGGAAAATGCACGGAGTTGACGTGAGTCAATGAGTATCTAATACCCGTAATCAATCAAGATGCAAGTTTCAGAGTGCACTTTGAATGGTTACGGGTATAGCTGCCTTTATCGGGCGATACACGAATAAGATAAAATACTATTAGTGGAGAATTGCGCGAATAGGTAGAGCCGCACAAATTTTAGCTTCAGCAATTAAAATTTCTTCTAAGCGCTGGTCAACTTCGGCTTTATCACAATACTCGTACGCCAGCTCAACAAATAAGTTTTTATGTTTTTCTTCTGACTTAGCAATGGCGACATAAAAATCTTTATCTTTACCTTCAGGAAGTGCTTGTGAAACTAACCAGAACTTCTCATAACCACGCGCTTCAATAACGGCGGCAACCAGTAATCTATCCATCATAAAATAACTGGTGCCATTACGGAACAAGGCGCGGAGCTGGTTAATGTAAGGGTCTTTTTTATCTTGACCTAAGGTGACATCGCGGGCGACAAGTAACTTTAATACTTGTTTAAAATGAATAAGCTCTTCAATGGCTAAATCAGTCATAGCGCGAACCAATTTAGCTTTGTCTGGATAATGAGACAGCATTGCCATTGCCATACCTGAAGCTTTCTTCTCGGCTGCAGCATGGTCTTGCAAAAACAAGTTAAAGTCAGCCATAACGGCATCAACCCAATCTTGGCCAGTGTGGTGTTTTAATTCAAACATATTTACTACTCTCTAAGACAATATTTACTTAATGGAAATTACTCAATACAATTGGCGTGATTTTACCTGTGAACTTTTCACTCTACAATAGCTAAGCTAACTTGGCTGAATAAAATATTTTATCAAAAAGGTTTAATAAAAAACTTTACCTATAAAACCTTTATAAATCCCGCGTTAGTCATTACCTTTTACTAGTAAAGCAGCTTATCAATTTTGCCTTTATTAGTAGATTCTACTTTTAACGTGTTATTAAGGCCTTGCCAGGCTTTTACTTTACCGCCAAGGTTGATTTTTTTAAAACCGCCCTCTCTGGCCTTGTCACTATCAATATTAACAAAAGCTAACATTTTCATATAACTGTTTTTATCACTGACATCTATGGTCAATAGGTCTTGAGATCTGTCTTTAAAGTAATCGTCAATTCCCTGTTGATGACGGCTATAACAGCTAAGAAAGAATTCATCACTGTTAATATTATTGGCCGTTAATGGTGCAAAAACTTCATTATAACAACGTTTTAAATGCGGATTAAAGCCGCCATCGGTGCGCTGCAAATTCACTATCATGCGCTGTAATAACTGCTTGATTGATGGCAACCATTGTTCTGGTGACCGAGTGAGGTAAATAAACTTACTATTAGGAAAGTGTTTATCCAGTTTTTGATAATCACAAAATATCGGCGTATCGGCAAGTACCTGCGCTTCTACAAAGGCATTTTGGGTATAGACATTATGCGCGGTTTTAAAGCCTTGCTCTAACATGGCTAAACAAACACTGGTCGTTGCTGTTCTGGGTAAACCTATGATAAAAATTTTTCCGTCAAACACTAAACTAAACCCTTAAAATATGAAAAGACATAAAACTGATACATCAGCGAAACAGCAGTAAAATCACACTAAATCACGTTAAAAACAGCTAATTATAACTTATTTCATCATTTAACAAACGCACAATTGACAGTGATCAATAAATACCTTATTGATGAGAGCATACTAGGTAAATACCTAAACAAAGACTAAGCAATGCCTAGTCTATTTATAGCAAAGAAGTAGCCAAGGAAATTTCATGACAGCACAAGATGAGCAACGTGATAGTGTCAACTGGAGTGATTACTTAAAGTCCGGTAATCGTATCTTTATCGGCTCCAATGCCGCGGTACCGAATGCCTTGATAGATGACTTAATAGCCAATAGCCAAGGTTTGCATGATATTGAGACCGTCCATATTCTAACCCTTTCTGAAAATGTTTGGGCCAAGCGCGAACATAAAGATTTATTTAAAGTAAATAGTTTATTTATTGGTGGTAAAAATATTCGCGAAGCTATTGCCGAAGGGCGTGGTGACTATACCCCGTGTTTTATTTCCGATGTGCCACGCTTATTTCTTGAAAATATTTTACCCCTCGACGTAGCACTTATTATGGTCAGCCCGCCAGATGAATATGGTTACTGTTCATTAGGTGTCAGTGTTGATATCGTTTCTTCCGCAGTAAAAGCAGCTAAATATGTTATTGCCCAGATAAACCCGAAAATGCCACGCACTAACGGTCATAGCTTTGTTCATGTAAATCAAATTCATGCCTGGATAAACGTTGCACAAGACCTACCACAAATAAAACCACCGGAAGTGGATCGCCGCAACGAGCAAATAGGTCAATATGTTGCTATGTTGGTTGAAAATGGCGCTACCTTACAAATAGGCATAGGTAAAATTCCCGAAGCGGTATTGCGTTATTTAGGTAATCACAAAGACTTAGGTATTCACAGTGAGATGATATCTGATGGTGTGGTTGATTTGATGTTAAAAGGCGTGATTAATAACCGCAAAAAAACCTACCATAAAGGTAAAGCGGTAGCGACTTTTTGTATTGGCACGCAAAAAGTTTATGATTATGTTGATGGCAACCCACACATAGAATTTTATCCGTCAGAGCATATCAACTCACCGGTAAAAATCGCTAAAAATGACAATATGGTGTCTATTAATAGTGCCATTGAAGTCGATTTAACCGGTCAGGTAGTTTCAGACTCTATTGGTTATCAATTTTACAGCGGCATTGGTGGACAAGTTGATTTTATTCGTGGCGCATCACTGAGTAAAGGCGGTATGCCTATTATTGCCCTGCCCTCAACTACCCGAGATGGCAAAATATCTCGCATTGTTGCCCATATCACTGAAGGTGGCGGCGTAGTAACTTCGCGCGGCCATGTGTCCTATGTGGTGACCGAGTTTGGTATTGCCTCCTTGCGCGGTAAGAGTATTAGAGAGCGTGCCTTAGAGCTGATCAGAATTGCTCACCCTAAATTTAGAGATAAATTACTTGCCGATGTGCGTAAACATTATTGGGTACCAGAATATCAAGAAAGCTCTCCGAGTTCGGTACCTGAACTAGGCTCAATTGAAATGAAGCGCTTTAATTTTGCCGATATTAATTATATCTTAAGGCCACTTGCGCCGGCAGATGAGCGAAAGTTACAAGAGTTTTTCTATTCCCATAATAAAGAAACCTTGATGATGCGCTACAACCATCACATTACCCAGATGACCAGGGAGAAGTCCTGTAACTTGGTCAGCGTTAACCAACATGTAGATCTTGCCTTGTGCTTTACCAAGAAAGATTCTTTAGGTGAAGCGATTGAGGCCGTGGCTCGATATTATTACATTGAAAGTATTAATAGTGGTGAGGTGGCCTTTGTTATTAAAGAAAGTTTGCGTGGCCGCGGTATGGCAACTACCTTACTCGGTGAAATTATTACCATCGCCAAGATGCGTAAACTAGATAGCCTAGTGGCTTGTGTTCGCAGTGATAATGGCTCTATGTTAAAAGTCTTCGAACGTTCCGGTTTTGTCCGTCAAGCCAGTGATGATTACGATGAAGTGAGTTTAAAGCTGACCCTGAATGAAGAAAGTACACCTTAAAGTTTACTTATAAATACTTACGATTAATTAACAAATAAATTGAATACCCAGTGACTGTTCAGCTTTAAGCACTATGGTGCAAGTAAAAGGAAAAGGCACGGAGTTGACGTTAGTCAATGAGTACTTTTGACGCCTTAATTGAACTTTAACGAGACAAGCTGAATATTCACTCGCTAAAAAAAGAGAATAACTATGCCAGTTGGAATAATAGGCCACTATAGATGTGGCGAACATGACATGGGTGAGCACCACCCTGAAAATGCTAAACGCTTAACCGCTATTTCAGACCAATTAATTCGTAGTGGCTTAGATTACGTCGTCCGTCAATTTGACTCAAAGCCTATTGATAAAAGCTTGCTAACCCTAGCGCATACACAAGAGTATATTGATTTTGTTTTTGATAATGCGCCCAATGAAGCGAAAGGCGAAGAACACTTTATCGTCGGTGCCGACGCAGTAATGAATACAAAATCACTGACCGCTATTTTGTATTCCGCCGGGGCTGCGGTTGATGCGGTTGATCTCGTCATGGATGGCACCCTAAGCGCGGCATTTTGTGCCACTAGGCCGCCAGGTCATCACGCAGAACATGATAAAGGCATGGGTTTTTGCTTTTTTAATAATGTTGCCATCGCTGCCGCTTACGCTAAACAAAAGTATGCTTTAAAACGCGTCGCCATAGTCGATTTTGATGTCCATCACGGTAATGGCACCGAAGATATTATTAAGAATCACTTTATGGCCACAGCCAAGGATGACAAAGGTTACCTGTTTTGCTCAAGCTACCAAGACCCACTGTACCCCTTTGAAGTTGAAGAAAGTAATACCGCACCTATTATCAATACCCCGTTAGCGGCAACAACAAAGGGTGAGCAGTTCCGCGAAAAGTTAACTGCACACTGGTTACCGGCATTACACCAGTTTAAACCCGAGCTAATCATTATCTCGGCGGGCTTTGATGCCCACATCGAAGATGATATCTCCCAGGTGAGTTTAACTGAAGGTGATTATCGTTGGATAACCGATGAACTTAAAGTTATCGCCAATAAGTATGGTCAAGGCAGAATTGTTTCGGTGCTTGAAGGTGGTTATGCTCCCAGTGCACTAGGGCGAAGTGTTGTTGCTCATATTAATGGCTTGATTGGTAATTAATCGTGATTAAATATTAAGCAACCGCGCGATTAAAATCCCGCCTACCGTAGGCGGGAATTCATTCGCGCTTTTCGTTAAGGAATTTATTCGCGCTTTCCGTTAAGGATAAAGCGAGGCTTAGAAATACCACGCCACAGATACTTGCACATGGTCATCATTACTTAAGGCTATAAAGTAAGTCGTTTTCATCATTACTGTGTAGCAGTCTGACATCAACACTGACAATAACATTAGCACCAAAGCGACGGTTTGCTTCAATAAGGAAACTAAAGGCATTGTGGTCTAAATCACTGCCTATGCCCATTAATAACTCGCTACTTTGCATATCATTAAAAGCTAATCTTGCTCCTAAAAACAAGTCATTTTGCAGCAATGAACCTTCCGCGCTTAGAGCAACTTCACCGCGTGAATCCCAACTGTGTTCCATCAATAAACCTAAGTCGATATTCGAGGTAAATACACCAATAAAACTGTATTCAAAACCCGCTGGTGTTGCCCAAAAATCTTCCAAGCTGGTGCTGCGATGTATGCCCTCAAATCCCCATAATCAGCATTAACACTGCCCTGCTGTAATAAGTTGTCATCTAATCGATTGCAACTTATTACAGCAGGGCGACGATGTTTGACAGTTTAGTTTTTATATAGTGGTTACAATGAATTTAAGTTGAGTTGTCAGTTTATGTTTTTGATGTGTAGGTAATACTTTAAATGCTCTGCCCCCCTCGGTTTTAATACAAAAAGGAAAAACAAGTGATAAAAACAACAAAAGAATGGTGTGAAATATACGATAAGAACAAGTGTGACTATCCTGACTGGTTAAAAGAAGCGGTTAAAAATAAAAGTGGAAGTTTAGACTCTTGCTTAGAAGAAGATCGTAGAGAGGGAAATTCAAACGGTGAAGCTGTTTTACTTGGCGACGGCATTTATATGTAGCTGACCATTTTGAAGTAAAAATTTTATTTATAATTGAGGCGACAACAATCCTGACACAGTAGGAGACAAATTAATAATAAGTTCGTTGGTTGCGATTTATCCTACGGGATTAAATTTCAGAAAAAAACTAAAACCCAAAAAAGTGATTACTTAAAGATAATTCCGATGGAGTTACCTTCCTACAAACGAAATTGTTGCTTTGCTACACATTGACCTGAAGGTGCATAACTTTGCTCATATACTTCAACACGTCCTTCAATGTCTTGCGTAATAATAGAGGTTGTTCGTGTGCCATATGTTGGGGATACTATAAAAATAGCACTGAGTAACTGCTCCCATTCTTCAGTAAGCCCTGTTTCAGGAAGTAAATTTGGCAACGCTTGTTTATCATTGGTCATTAAATCAAATAATGCATAACTATTAACTAGCAACTATTAACTAGGACAGCCACCGTTATGGCAAAATTATCGGTCTGAACTAAGGTTAAATCATCACTTGATATTATATTTAATCGAGGCTTACATGGCTGTGGCAAGAAAAAGACAAATAAGTTTAATTGATACCCCCTACTATCACTGTATTTCTCGCTGTGTACGTCGGGCTTTTTTATGTGGCAAAGATAAGGTTACTGGTCGGAGTTTTGAACATCGACGTGCTTGGGTTGAAGATAAACTGCTCTCTTTAGCTGATGTTTTTGCCATTGACGTTTGTGCCTATGCGGTAATGAGTAACCATAGCCATTTGGTACTCTTTGTTGATGAAGAAAAGGCCAAGTCGTGGTCAACTGTAGAGGTTATTAATCGTTGGCACCAACTATTCAAGGGCACACTACTGACTCAGCAATATTCACGCGGTGATGAATTAATAGCGCCCTTGCAAGCCATGGTTGAACAAACCGCTCAAGTATATCGGCAGCGATTAACGGATATTAGCTGGTTTATGCGGGTGCTTAATGAGGATATAGCAAGACGGGCCAATCGTGAAGATAACTGCACTGGCTGTTTCTGGGAAGGCCGTTTTAAATCTCAAGCCTTGCTTGATGAAGCCGCGATTATTGCCTGTATGGCCTATGTTGATTTAAATCCCATTAGGGCAAAAATAGCGACTACGCCTGAGCAATCAAACTACACCAGTATTAAGCAACGTATTAAAGCGGCCCTACATGGTAAGCAAGCAGAAAAGTTACTACCTTTCATAGGTAATGAGCATAAAAATAAACCTAAAGGGCTTACCTTTACTATTGAAGATTACCTTGAGCTAATTGATTTAACTGGGCGCTGTATTCGCGCAGATAAATGCGGTTATATTGAAAAAAAGCAACTTAAAATCCTGAATCGCTTAAACATCAGCGCAGAAAACTGGTTAACCTTAACCACACAATTCACCCGAAGGTTTCATGGCGCAGTGGGGCATGCTGAGGTGCTCAGTGATTTTTGTCAACACCAAGCACTACACAGGCGAACGACATTAGCAGTCTGTAATAAACTGCTCGCTTAGCACTCGTATTCAAAGCGTATAGGCATTATATTCTTTTGATATTGGCAGACGCTAAGGCATAACGACAATCTCAATTCAGCCAATATGCAGTAAAATACATTTTTAGCACCCAAACCGTAATCAGTCGCTTTTAAAATGAATTACCCTTTACGTTTTCGGCACTATGTAGCAACCCATATGCTTAAAATTAAAGATAATTAAAGATGGCTGTCTTTGTTGTTTTCTATGTAGCAATCCATATGCTTAAAATTAAAGATGGCTGTCTTTGTTGTTATTCTTAAAATTAAAGATAATTAAAGATGGCTGTCTTTGTTGTTTTGTTCGCGCAGATAAATGCGGTTATATTGAAAAAAAGCAACTTAAAATCCTGAATCGCTTAAACATCAGCGCAGAAAACTGGTTAACCTTAACCACACAATTCACCCGAAGGTTTCATGGCGCAGTGGGGCATGCTGAGGTGCTCAGTGATTTTTGTCAACACCAAGCACTACACAGGCGAACGACATTAGCAGTCTGTAATAAACTGCTCGCTTAGCACTCGTATTCAAAGCGTATAGGCATTATATTCTTTTGATATTGGCAGACGCTAAGGCATAACGACAATCTCAATTCAGCCAATATGCAGTAAAATACATTTTTAGCACCCAAACCGTAATCAGTCGCTTTTAAAATGAATTATCCTTTACGTTTTCGGCACTATGTAGCAACCCATATGCTTAAAATTAAAGATGGCTGTCTTTGTTATTCTGTTTTTGTTGTTTTTGTTTCTTAAAATTAAAGATGGCTGTCTTTGTTGTTTGTTTTTAAAGATGGCTGTCTTTGTTGTTCGTCGTTGTTTGTTGTTTTTGTTGTTTGTTTTTTGTCTTTGTTGTTTTTTGTTGATGTGTTGCTATTGTTCACATTAAATGAGGCGGCTAATTTCCGCAGTGCAATAAAGCTTTGATCTTAAATGATAGTAAATAACTAATTGAAAATATTTTGATGCAACCTTAACTGTTCATCAATTAACACCACCTGAATTTCTGGGTCTATAGCTAAATTAGCATTGAGCATTAACGCCGTTGAATATATACCACTGGTTAATACTGACGATGAAATAACCGTAGCGGACAGCATTTTTGCGTTATTATCGGCATTACTTGCGGTACTGCTTGCTTCGCTGCTGTTATCGCTGTCTTTCTTGTTACTTTCATTACTAATAATATGAGAATAGCTTTTTCCTTCAACAACCCTGCTCCGTTCATAATGTGCTGACGTGGTTAAACCTTGATCGGTTAAGGTTAACATGGCGATATTCTGTTGTGGATTTTTGGGGTTTTTAATAGCGACAGTAAACGCTGTGTTATCGGGTTTTTTACCATTAACATAAATATCGCCACCAAAATTAATTAACGCTGACAAGCCTGCTTTTTTAGCAATGGCCCCGGCTTGGTCAACGGCATATTCTTTTATTACCCCACCGAGATCAATTTTCACATAGCGATTATCAAAATGAATTTCACCGGGAGTTAACCACCATTTATCCGCGCCAATATAAGGTATTAAACGTTTTCTACAGTGTTCTATTTCGTCAATGCTGGCTAATTTGGCACATTGTTTTAAGGTACCTGTGGTGATATCAAAAATATTATTGGTGTTCGCTGATAGGGCTTTTACTAAGGTTAATACCTGATGAGTTTCCGCATCTATTTTAACTACGGCGACGCTTCTATTATTGATGGTACTGATAAAGGAATCTTCACTAAAAAAGTTATATTTCTGTTCTAATCGACGGGTGTTTTTTTCAATTAAATACGCAACCTTTTTGGCATCTTTGCCACGTTTTGCATAAAGTATAATTTCACAAGGTGTGGTCATGCAGGTAAATTGATGACAATGTTTTTTCGGCTGCTTATCGGTTGTTAACATGTGATTATTTATCTTGTTAGGAGCTGGGTGTTATTATTTTTAACGTTACCAATACAAAAGGTTATCACAGTAATATACCGCGATAACCTTTTTTGACTATAACATTATTATTCAAAGCTAGTTGTTATTAACTGCTTTTAAAACATGGGCATAAAATTTATCTGCTGCGGTATACCCCACAGTACGGTAACCCTTCTGCTCTTCGCCTTTGTCATTAAAAAACAATATTGCTGGCGGCCCTAAAATATTGAAATGTGCTAATAACGCGGCATCTATCTCATCATTTTCGGTCACATCAGCTTGTAAGGTGATGGTGTTGTTTAAGGCCTTTTTCACCTTGCTATCAGTAAAGGTTGTTTCTTCCATTTCAATACAAGCAATACACCAGTCCGCATAAAAATCTAACATAACCGTTTGATTATTCTGACTTGCTGTTGCTAGCGCTATATCCAGATCGTCAAGACTTTTTATGGTAGTAAAGTTAATGCCTTTATGGCTAATATTTTGCGCTACATTACCGCCGCCAGTGAAGGCTTTAAGTGGCGCTAACAGGTTATTAGTACCACTAGCTACCCCAATAATAAGTAAAGAACCCACTAAGATGAAGACAAAACCACAGCTTTTCCAGAATAGCTGCCAAGGGGAGGTTTCTTTACTATGCTGCAAACATGCACCAAGATAAATACCTGAGAATATTAATAACAAGGCCCATAAAAACTGCGTCACTAGCGGCGGTAATATTCTAGCCAATAACCATATTGCCACCGCAATCATCATCACACCAAAAGCTGACTTTACCGCCACCATCCATGCGCCTGCTTTTGGCATAATTTTACCGGCTGAGGTACCTATAACTAATAATGGCGCGCCCATACCTAAACCTAAGGCAAATAAAGCCGAGCCGCCCAACAAGACATTACCGGTTTGTCCTATATATATTAAGGCACCTATCAGTGGCGCGGTAACACAAGGGCCGACAATTAATGCGGACAGTATGCCCATAATGCCGGCACTGGCCAGCTTGCCACTTTCTTGTTTATTACTGATATTATTTAATTTCTCCTGTATTGACGCCGGCATTTGTAATTCATAAAAACCAAACATAGACAATGACAACAAGACAAAAACAGCGGCAAAACTACTTAATATCCACGGGTTTTGAAACCATATTTGTAGATTGGTGCCGAACAATGCCGCTAAAATGCCAACAACCGTATAGGTTAATGCCATCGCTAATACATAGGTAAGTGATAGACTAAAGGCACGGCGAGTTGACAGCACCTTGCCTTGACCAATAATTATCCCCGATAAAATAGGGATCATAGGAAATACACAAGGGGTAAACGCTAATAATAAGCCGAAGCCAAAAAAGCTCAATAAGGTTAAGAAGTAATTATCTGCTGATAAACTTGCTGCGATAGTATCTTGCTCAGATAATAAAATAGCTGGCTTGCCCGACGAACTGTTAATGTTTTTAACTTCTAACTCTTTTTCATCGCTAACTTGGCCAAGCTCACTCAGTAAATCCTTAATAGCTATGTGACTTTTAATCGGTGTATAACAGACACCCACATCAGCACAGCCTTGATAACGCACCTTAAGCCGCGCATGTTCAATATCACTCGGCTTACCTATCATAGGAAACTGCACGGTGATTTTATTTCTAAAAACCTCAACATCACCATAGGAAGCATCAGTTAACCGAGTACTTTCAGGAAATACTCCGGCAGCAACCGTTACTGCTGATAGCGATGATGATGTTTTATCTGCGCTTATTTTTATACGCTTTTTATAAAGATAATAGCCATCTGCTATATCCCACTGAGCGATTAAAATATTCGGCGCTTTAAATGACGTTGAAAATTTAAAGGCCTTATTGGCCGGTAATAAATCTGCCTCATTCACCGCTAGTGTTATATGAGTGACGAATATCAGACATAAAAACAAACTGCTTTGAATTATGTTTTTTAACATGAAAAACCTCTTTAAAAACGAAAATATAGGCGATAAAAGACGGCACTTGCTAAATACTCCAAGTGCCATCTTTATATTTTATTGACTAACAAAAGTTGAGGGACTATGGTTTCCGATGAAGTTCAAACCAGGTTTGCACATCTATTTCATCGGTCACCGATGAAATATCAAGCACTTGCACACCATTTTTTATCGAGATAACCAGCTTGTTATTATCAACAAAAGCAATACTATTGATGGGTTTATTAACCAATGAATCACTGTCGACTTCCGTTTGGTAAACATCAATAAGTTTGGCTTCACCCTCAATGGCATACAACTCAAGACGACCATCCACCATAGCGATAGCGGCTAAAGTGCCATCAGCAGATATTTTAAAATCTTTAATACTTTTCACCACCGCCCATGATTTTTTCAACAACGGTTGAGCACGGGTGCTAATATCGTATATTGATAACACTTTACTATCACGTAAATACCAAGCAATGGTATTACCATCAGCTAAGACATTATATGACCGTGGGTAAACACTGCCCGTAGCGAAAAAACCAAGCTCTGCACCTGTGTTTATATCAACAATAGCAACGCCAACACGTGAGCCATATAAACTAGCAAATAAAGTATTTCCTAAGTTATCTAGCGCAACAGCGCGTACTTTTGAGTCAAAGGTTACGGTTTGCACCACACTAAAATCAGCGACATTTAATACCTTTGCTTGTTTATCTTCACCCGATAAGGCGATATACGTGCCATCATAAGAAATAGCACTATGATTTAAGCCAGAAAAACTAAAAAAGTCGGTGGTATTTTTAGAGTCTTCGGCAAAACGTTTATCGGTAATTAAGTGAGGGTTTGATAAGTCAGCGCGGTACAAACCAACACCAAGTTCACTACTGTCGCCTGAATATTTTTCAACACTCACCAGTACGTTTAAGGCATCAGGTGTGACCAGCAGCTGATTTACACTTTGTTCACTGGCCCCGGTAAAGGCATCAATGTCATAACGCTCAGTTGGTGAGCCGGCAAAAAGGTTTAATGACAATGTTTCTGGCTTATCTTCACTCATATCCAAAACAATTAAGCGGTTATGATATTTTGATGCCACCACAGCTAAATTCTGCTGCACATGAACATCAACACTGCTTTCATCATCATGGGCTAAACCCCAAACTATGGCCGTAGCAGAGAGTGACGCGGTGACCTTATTATCCAAATAGCTTTGTGCCTCTATATCAGCTTCAGTCACCACCACTTGATAACTATTGTTTTGTACCATGTTATCTAATACTGCGGCCGTTGCTTTGTAATGGCTAAGGTAGTTACTGCTACCAGCAAGCTCCTGCGCCAATAATAAACTGGCACTAATACTATTGGCTTGAATGCTAAGTTCACTATCCGCAAGCTCAATATAGTCTTGTCCTAGCAATAGTTCATCATTACCAAAAACCAAACTACTGGCTAACAGTTGCGCACGAGCGAACTCTGCTGAGCTTAAGCTATTAGGATTAAAGACCATTTCGTTCATGGTTAGAGTGGTGAAGACCGAAATATTGATATTGTGATCAGTGCTGTTATCCGGAGCGGGGGCATATAAGGCCAGGGGCTGAGAGACTTGTTCACTATCGTCCTCATGTTGGACACTTAATGCCAATAATGGCGCTTTGTTGGCAATACTGCTGGCAAGTAGCGATGAATCAAAACTATATTGACCATTTTCATCGCTATACTCAATCGGTTCAATACCTTCATCACAAAGACCATTTCTATTAAGGTCAAAACACACTTGCGCGTTAGCCCAATAGCTGCTGGCAAAAATCCGCCCTGATACACCACCTTTATCTTGGTATGTGATTATCGGTGTTACCTCAGTAGCATCTTTTTCATTGATTGTGCCATCGGCTGAAAACGCAGTACCATCCGGTGTTGCACAGCTAATAGTGCTCGATATTTCTCCCGTACTTTCGAGCAAACAGTTTTGTGCTTGGTATTCACTTTCGGTACAGCCTGAAAGTAATAACACCTTGGATATCATGAGTGTTATGACACTCAATTTAAATGATTTTTTCATTCATATATTCTCTAATAATGATACTGTGCGCCAAAATTAACCCAAGCAAAGGTTAAGCCACTTGACTGCTGCTGATAGCCGGTAACAATATTCCAGGTGAGTTTATCGGTAGGTAAATATTCAACAGCAAATTGCACGGTCAAAGAGTCAAAATTACCTAATCGATGATCGGCAGAAGCGTAACCTGTTTCGTCAAAGACATAGTCGGTCGCGTCATGTGCTTTAAAGAAATTTGCCGCGCCTTGTCGGTAATAACGTAAAGCCGGCGACAAGCGAATTTTATCCGTCACGCGATGATAACTCTTCGACTCAATGGTATGAGAATCCACATCCCAACTGTCTTGATAAAATCGATAAGATATATGCCACTGGGTGTAATCATTAAGCTGGCTAACCGTTTGCGCCGAGATACCACCGGCTTTACGTTGCTCAGGTCGAGATTCTCTGGCTAAATAGTATTTAAAGTTAACCGGCGAACCTAAAGTAACTAATTCACCCTGGGTGACATTGATACGTCTAACGACATTAAAATAGGGATTCGATAAATGACCCTCTTCTGCCATATAGAAAACATTAAATTTACCAACCATGTGACTATTAAATACCTGGGTAATACCCACTTGATAATTGATTAACGAAAAATCATGCCATTTATCTATTGCATAGTCATACACTTCATTAGCCATGTAGGAAACACCAACCGTAATCGCCCGGTTTTTGCTAGTATCGGTATACATCATATATTCAGCCGAGATACCGGTATTGATAAAGTCACTTTCTTTTGAATAACTTACGCCAACACTTATCTCGTTGCGCATTTTCCGTGTTCGATAGGTATATAATAAAGCCGCTGAATTTCGGTGATCCTCTAACTCGACGTTACTGTAGGAAAAGTCATCTAAGTTGCTTGAACCATCGCCAATAATACCCGCTATGGCTCTGGTATCTCGACATAAGGTGTAATAATTACCCTCTTCATCAATACAAGATGATGCGCCAGTACTGGCATCAGAGGTTGCTGTTTGTGAAGCGCCTGAGACAGTATCCCAGGTAGGTGATGCACCTGAAATGGAATCCCAATCAAATTCGACATTTAAAGTATGATCCAGACCAAAGTCGTGCTCTATACTCATTTTTCCGTCTTGTACCTTAATACGATCATCATTTTCTTGATAAGTCTGCATTTGAATAGCGACTTTATTTTCGGCAACACTCGTTAACGGTATTACCGCACTAACGACTGAACTTACGATAAGCAAACTCAGTTTGGTATTATTTTTTTTCACGTTTTCAACTCCGTAGCACACGTTTTGCTAAGATGATGGTTTTAGTTACAGCCACAGCCGCCACCAGATACACCACCACCACCTTTAGTGGCCTCTTTAGAGGTGTAAATATGCTCATCAAATTTTTTAATCATCGGATTGGGTCCACCAAAACGCATGGTTTCCTGAGCCAAGGTGGCTTTTTGCCAAGGTTTTACTGCTTCGATGGTTGAACAGGCGGTACAAACAAAACACGCCAAGATAATGGCTAAGTTTTTAGTGGCTTTTATCGACGACAACATTAAATTATCACCTTGAGTTTTGCTAAATCATCTTTAATCTTTTCATCGATATTATCGACCGCGCCAATGCGCTTACCGACAATTTTATTGTCGATAACATAATACAAAGCCGGCATACCAATAGGAGAAAACTCGGCAATAAGGCTTTGGTCAGTGTCATTAATTACCGGGAAGTCGATAGCAAGTTCTTGCTGGAAAGCTAAACCCTCCTCCAGCTCTTCATCGACATCAATGCCGATAACATACGTTTTTTGTTCGGTATCTGCTTTAATAAATTTTTTCATGTCGGGAATTTCTTTCGCACAGGAAGCACACCAAGAAGCAAAAAAGTCAACGACACCCACTTTACCAGCGGGAATGTTAAGTATTTGTTGTGCTTTTTTACTGATGGTATCGCCAATTTCATGGCTGACTGCGAAGTTAATAGGTAGTAGTGATAACATCAAAACAAGGGGGATAGTTTTCATTTTACTCGCCTTTCAATGGAGACTGTTAATAAGGGATTTATAACGAAGAAATAAAAAGCAGAGTTAGTGAAGTCACTTACTCTGCTTTATCTGGGTTAAATTATTCCGTAGGAATGACTACTGCACTTAACCATCGACCTTTATTATCGCCACTTCTAATACGGTTACTGTAGATCACCGTATCACCATCACCAGAGACTGCCATTCGGTTTGGTCCGTCACCTTCAGTAGTCAGCGAAAATGCCACTTCGGTTAAGCTACCATCAGCCGCTATCTCTAGTTGGTAAACACCGGTTAACGCCGCGTCTTTTGTCCTTTGCACTGGTAGGAAAAGGTAGTTGCTACCATTTAATTCTCTACCTACTGCGCCGTAGATCCGACCTCCGGTGCCGGTGTAAAACATTTGTCGAGAAGATTCATCAAGGCTTTCATTAAAGCTAACCACATTGCCATCATAATCAGTAATAAAGACAAAACCATTGAAGTACCAAACTCTCGCAATTTCCTCAACTGTGGCTGAGGCACTAGACCCGTCAGCAGCCGACATAATTATTTTATTTTCACTATCACGTTGGTAAACACGACTAGCGTCATCATTAATTGCCGGCGGACCATATGTTTTATAGTCAGCTGCTGCCATCTCAATGGTATGGCTTAACTCGATTTCACCCGTGTCTCCTAAGCTATAAATTTCAGCGATATAACTACCGTCTGCTTTTTCAATCATAACGGCAGCGATGGATTGCTCACTATTGAAGCCAGCTTTCAGCGGTGTACCCGTAGTAATATCAATACTAGTCGTTACCGTATCCGCTAACACACCAGCATCATCAAGGGCTACGGTAAATATTCTCGCTTGTCCGTCAGTATCATCAAGCGCGGCACTAATACCTACAGCATAACTTTTGTGTATTCCTACACCGACCAAAGATTCAAAATCTGCATAGATTCTTGGCGCTGAAGGTGTGCCAGAAACAAGGCTTAGTTCGCTATTGATTAATTTTAAGCTAACAAAACCATAGACATCGTCATCATTTTTAACCGGTGAAATACTGATGTCACCATCGTAGTTAACGGCCATATATTGTGAACTGTGATCTGCCATAAAGACTGAGTGTGCCGCGGGTAAGCTCGCGGGTGTTTGACGAATACTGACAGCAAAATCTTTGCTAGCTGATTCAGAGAGATTACGGAAATTAAAGCTAAGACTAGCGGTTAATATACCGGTTTCATCGCCTGAACCATTGTGAGGACGAGTTACTGCGCCAATTTCTGGGCTGTCATCATTTATTGCATCAGCAGTATTAATACTGGTTGTGGTTGAAGACCAAGCAATAGCAGAGCCTGCACCGCCATCAATTTCAGCGGTTAAGCTAAGATCAGAGACAATAGCCGTTAACGAACCACCACGATAAAGATTACCGGCAATAATGGCGGCTTTATCCAGTGCTATTGCAGCTGTTGGTGAGATAACGTCGCCAACAGCATATTTAGTTATCTGGTTAAAACCACGACCAGCCGCAAAAATATTGCCATATTGATCGACGCTTGCCACACGAAGGCGCTCATCGGCAACAAATTTTGCCGAGACACCTAAGTCGATAGCATTTAAGTCAAAGACCCACACTTCATAACTGTCTGAAGCAAATATTGCGTATTGATTATCCGCGCTAACCTCACCATAAAAGACATCACTGGCTAAGGGTAGTTCATCGGTTAACACCATGTTTTCTAGATCAATTAACGTCGCATAATCATCTAAATAACCCAGTGCTTTAGTACCGTCATGATAAAATTTCAACTGACTAAACGAGGTCGTTAATTCAAAAGAAGCTTCAATTTCATTAGTGCTGACATTTATTTTGTAAAAGCTACTTGCTACCGCGACGACCACAGGATCAGCCGTATCATCAGCGGCAATACTTTCAGTGATTGCGTAAATGTAAGTGCCGTCAGGTGAAAAGAACTGGCTATCAATATTGCTTAAACCACCCGCGTCTGCAGCCGCTACCGTTGCACCGGTATCAGTTAAATCTAAATTTAATATTAAGGTAACGTCTCTATCTCGGTCTTCAACATAAATTTTATCGCCAACGATTTCAAAATCACCAATAAAAGCACTGGCATAGCGTAAAACAGATGAATCGTTGTAATCAGCAAAGCTGCCATCATCATTTATTTGTACACGGAATAAACCGTATTTATCATCATTGTCGTTACCGATTGCGTCCTCATTACGTGGACGAATATTAATATAAACATATTGCCCATCAGTAGATGCCACTGCACCACGTAACCTATGTTCACTTGCTCCGGTAACACCATCAATTTCGTAACGTTCACCATCTACCGCGGCAAAAAGACCATTAGCCGCAATAACAGGGGTATCACCACTAGTATCAATTATCATTAAGCCATTATGGTAATGCATGGTCATAGCCGTTAAATTACGACCCGCTAATGGAATGATGAAATCAGGTGTTTCATCACCATCAGATTGTTGCCAAGTAAGTTCGGTTCCGCTTAATTGGTTATCCCGTTTAGCAATAGACTCAGCATTAATTTGATCTGCAGTGACGGTAACCTCAAAAGTTTCGCTCGCGACAACTTCATCAATAACGGCAGCAATAGCTTTAGCTGTGTGTGCTGTCGGCGCTACAACGAGTGCCGCTTTAATTGAAGCTTGTAGTTGGCTTGCTTGGTCTACAGCAAAACTGCCATCGGTTTCAAGGCTCAATTTTTCTTGGATATAGCTCGCCGCTAAATTAGTATCACCTGCAACCGTTGGGTTAAACAATATTTCATTACTAATTATCGTACCGTAAGCCGTAATGATGGTAGTAGTGGGCGCCGCGATAAATAAACTGCCATCGTTAAGCTCAAGTAAGCGTGAATATTCATCAGAATAAAAATCTTCCGGTATTTCGCCAGCAGAAAAATCTGCTTTACTTGGCTCATTGCTATCACATTGACCATTATTATTTTCATCAATACAAAGTAAACCACTTGCTAATGTTGGGTTTAAATCCACCTCAACAACAGCACTCTTAACCACAGTATTCTTAACATCAGGGTTTTCAGTACTGCTGCCACAACCGCTAAGTACTAAGGTACTGGTAGCTAAAATAATTGATATTTGTACTGAGATTTTATTTTTTTTTATCCTTGATAACACACTTATTTTTCCCATTACTGCCTTCTCCATATGTTGTTTTTAATAGTTTTAACTATAAATCCATGTTTATTTTTGCAGTAGCATACCTACTAATTACCACTAGATCAAATAAGAATCATTATCATTTTCATTTGCTTTAGGAAAGGTTGGCAATTAACTTTTTAAATATAAATCATGCGATAAAGGAATTAGTCTAAAAATATGATGGTGATAAAAGGTGAAGTAATTCGGATTATATTTTGTATTGATAAAATGCTGGCTAAGGGTAAGCGACACATTCGGGGCTAAGATTATGCCATTTATACTAGAGCATACGTTAAAAGATCATCCATGGGGTTGGACAAAAATACTTCAACTTAACTTAGCGCTCATGAATATAACTTAAGGAGTTAACTAGGACACCCTCCGTTATGGCAACATTAGCGGTAGCCGAATTAATGAGCGAATTCATGAGCGAATTCAACCTGCAAATTGAATTCGCCTCATGTGCTGTCAACAAGTGACTAGCTAATGGTTAAACGAAAGCGAAGTTATAACGGAGGTTGAATAAAGCCTAGATATTTATTTATTAGAGTTAACTAGGACAGCCACCGTTATGACAACATTAGCGCATGTTGAATTCATGAGCGAATTCATGAGCGAATTCAACATGAAAATTGAATTCGCTCATGTGCTGTCAACAAGTGACTAGCTAATGGTTAAACGAAAGTGAAGTTAAACGAAAGTGAAGTTAAACGAAAGTGACGTTATAACGGAGGTTGAATAAAGCCTAGATATTTATTTATTACTGCCCTATCTTTTCCCTGACTTTGGTAAAGCAAAAATTGTTTATCAAACTCACCTCTTAGTTTTTGATCATGAAAACCGACATGGGCTTTAACTTCGGAGAATAATAGAAAATTATCAATTCCTGCAACAGTAAAATCTTCTGTCGGGTTTTTCTTAAGATATTCTTGTAAATAATAATAAAAAATATAGTAATCCAAAACCACAACGTCACACCTTGCTTTGATTAACATTTCTGGAAATTTTGACATGTCATGCAGTTCAAGATAGCTTTTAAACGTTGAAATTTTGACAAACTCGTCGCCAAAATAACCGGCCGCACCTTGAAAAGTAACTAACCTTACACCAGCTAAATCCGAAATTTTATTAAAGTTAAAATGACTCTTCTTTAAACTAAAAGCTATCGGACGATAATTTATAATAGGTACAGAAAAAAACAACTTGGCGGTATCTTTCTGAAAAAATGTTGGCAAAAACAAATCAGCTTTCTTATGCTCAACTTGACGCATTGTTCGCTTTAAGGGGGCAAAACCAAGCTTAACCGTATGGCCCATTATTTGTAAGACCTCCCGAGCAATATCAACATCGATGCCGCTATTTGTGGCGGCAATCATATGCGGCGGTCCATCATCAGTTAACATCAACAACTCTTTAGCGACTAATGGTATGGATAAAATTGTCAATATTAATAGAGCAATAAGGCTACTGAACTTTAAGGTATTTTTAAACATTTGATTTTAATTTAACAGGACAAAATTAAGTTTACGACTTGGCAGTAATTATAACTCAATTTTTATCCTTTAGTGGTTAGCGCTGCAATATCTAGCCATTAATTTAATCAAGATTTAGCATGGTATGAAAGCAGCTTAGTCAGAGGTAAGGTACGCCATTATCACTACGGACAAATAGCTGTTTTTGCTTTAACATACTAGTTAGTCTGGTCGGTAAACGTCATAAAAAATGAGGGATAGCAATGAAAAGCAAACAAGAGCACTGGGATGAGATTTTTTCAGCAAAACAAGATACTGAGCTCGGCTGGTATGAAGACGACTTATCCCAAACGCTGAATTTGCTAAATAATATAGCTATTTCTGCCAGCTCAACATTGTTCTTAGCCGGTGCGGGCACTTCCAAGCTAGTGGATGAACTACTAAAAACCAAGGCGAAATTACTGGTCAATGATATTAGCGCCAAGGCTTTAGAACAGTTATCTCAAAGGCTGGATACAAGTCAATGCCAATATTTACACCATGATTTAAGCCAAAGTTTTGATGAAAGTTTTGCTGTCGATGTTTGGATTGATCGCGCTGTATTGCACTTTCTCCTCACTGAAGAGCAAATTACCCACTACTTTGACAACCTGAAAAACACCGTCAAATGTGGCGGCTATGTGTTATTGGCAGAATTCTCCAGTACAGGCGCAACCCATTGCGCCGGATTAACTGTGCACAGATACTCTACAGATGAAATGCAAAAAAGACTAGGAGACAAGTTTGAGCTCATCGAAAGCAATGAATATGTCTTTGTTAATCCTTTCCAGCAAGAAATGCCTTATATATATGCACTATTTAAACGTACTATTTAAAAGTAACTCACCTTATCTTGGCGTTAACTCGTGAACATTGCCTCGTTGATAAACGCCATATTATAAAATGTAGGATACACGTATATAGTACTTAGCTAATGATAGGCAAAAAGATAAAGCAAGTATGCCGTAGTTAAAATGATTGTTCATAATATAACGTCCGATAACTTTTATTTAATCTATCTTATCTTTCATTCCTTACTTTGCTATTTTGATATCCATTATTACTGAACACACGACGCTGCTCTTTATAAAATATTGTTAGCGCTATTAGCGCGGGTAAAGCATTTCCGCGGTGCAATTAAAGCTTTAATCTTAAATTATAGTAAAAAATAACCTATATCTATAAGGGTTACTTTAAAGTTGATAATTGACAAAGAGCAAGGCTATGCCAATAGTGAGGTGACTTGCAGGGTTTTATTAAAGATATGAATATTAATTAGCCCGTTTGTGGATGTGCCCTTTCTTTTTACCTTTCTACCCTCTTCTACCTATCTTCTTTGTTAGCTTTCTTGTTTTTTTATTGGTAGTTGCTTCGCTTGTTAAGTTATAATCCCCCTTCCCGAACTCATGAATACTATTGCAATGAAATTTCCAGGCCGTCGCCAACATAAACATTATTTTCCGGTTGAGAATAAAACCCCACTTACCAATAAAGTTAACTCTGAGCCTAAATTAGCGCGTAGCTATATTGTTGGTATAGATCAAATACTTGTTGATATTGAGGCCAAAGTTGATGATGAATTCTTAACTGAATTTTCCCTTAAACGGGGGATGTCCCAGGTTATCACTGACGAAGTTACTCATCGTTTATACCAAAGGTTAAAAGACGAGCAATTAATCAACTATGAGTTTGCCGGCGGTACCATAGGCAATACTATGCATAATTACTCAGTACTAGCTGATGACAGGTCGGTGTTGTTGGGTGTGATGTCAAAAAACATGCAAGTGGGCGACTATGCCTATCGCTTTGTCAGCAATACCTCTTCTCGTGTCGATTTAAATTACTTGCAACCCGTAGATGGCCCAATCGGCCGTTGCTTTACCTTAATCGATGATACCGGTGAAAGAACCTTCGCGATTAATGCCGGCTTAATAAATAAGCTAAAACCTGAATCAATTGATGAATCCTTAATTAGTAATGCCGCTGCTTTGGTTATTAGTTCGTATTTAATGCGTACTGAAGAAGGCGATACCATGACACAAGCGACCCTTAAAGCAGTAGAGTGTGCCAATAAGGCCGGTGTGCCGGTAGTTTTAACCCTAGGCACCAAGTTCCTTATTGAAAAAGAACCTGAGTTCTGGCGAAAATTTGTCAAAGACCATGTCAATATTCTTGCCATGAATGAAGATGAAGCGCAAGCCATAACCGGTATTACCGACCCATTAAAAGCCGCGGATGCTTGTTTAGACTGGGTAGATTTAGTAATTTGTACCGCAGGCCCAGAAGGTTTATTTATGGCGGGCTATGTCGATGAGCAGCATAAAAGAGCCACTGAATACCCGCTACTATCTGGCGCTATAGCTGACTTTAATCGCTATGAGTATTCACGACCAATGCTATTAAAGGATTGTGTTAATCCGGTGAGAATATATACCCATACTGCACCTTATATGGGTGGACCAGATAATATTAAAAATACCAATGGTGCCGGTGATGCGGCCCTTGCTGCCGTGTTACACGACCTAAGTGCTAATGTTTATCATAAAATGAATGTTGATGATTCCAGCAAACATTTGCAGCCAGCAATGACATATTCATCGTTATCACAAATCAGCAAGTATGCTAATCGCGTTAGTTTTGAAATACTGATGCAGCACTCACCTCGGTTATCACGAGGCTTACCTGAACGAGAAGATAGCCTAGAGCAGGCATATTGGGCATTGTAAGTATTTATTCTCCGTGCAACTGGGGTTTTACTGTTAGCCTAGCAAAGCCCTGCCCTCAAATAACTTCAAAGACAATCCTATGGTATTTTATTGCACAAATTAGTTATCGCTCTATTCATCACTTTGTTTAGCTCTGTTGAGATTTTTTACCGAGATAATAAAGAGGGAGAAGCAATCCTCAGCAACCGCCTATAATTTAGCTGGTTATACACTTAAAGAGTTGCGGGATTATTGGTTTTCATTATTCACCGGTGAGTCAGATTGTCGTAAAAGACAGGACCTGACCCTCATGTGCGATTAATTTTAAATGACGGTAAAAATTTAACGACTAATTAAAGTGAAATAGACTATTTTTTCGAGCGTTCGTTCGATGCTTCAGTAACAGCTTTTGATGAAATAACCCGCGCTTCGCTTTTAGCTTTGTTTTTAGCTCTTTGTTTCTTTTTTGAATTTTTACTTACTGAAACTACAGTACTAATAAACTCTGCTGATTTGTTGGTGGGATTATAAGCGACCTCAATAATTTGACCGTTATATTTGATAATATCGCCGTGGCGAATTTTTTTACGCTTTTGAACTTCAACTTCATTATTGACTAAAACCTTACCTTCACTGATCATGGTTTTAGCTTCGCCGTCACCGCCAACCATTTTGGCAATTTTGAGTAATTTACAAAGTTCTATCGGTTGAACACAAATGTCGAAAATTGAGTGTGCAGACATGAAATACGCCTAATAATTTTAAATAATAATATTGTTAAATTCTAACATATATTACGGTTATTGAATAAAACTAAAACGTTAAGCGACTGTCCTTATTAATTGTTAATTATTAGCCAAGGTATGGCTGTGCCCTTTTTCCTTTTTTCCTTGGTAGAAAAAACATGGATCTTCGATCAGACACTCGAAGATGACGGCTAAGTTGTAGTAGTTGTGCATAAACCCATCAGCCATCATTGACGAAGTGGCTAACACCGAACATCATCATTGCCGAAAGGGCGAACCTCGTCATTGCCGAAGTGGCAAACAGCATCAATGCCGAAGTGGCGAACAGCATCATTGCCGAAGTGTCTGATCGGGAATCCAGAAATAAAGTTGTAGGCAACAAAAAATAACCTTAAGCAATCACCTAAGTTACTGATAAAAACCAGTAACTTTCAATTTTTTAGTTATAGCTCTTGATGCTCAGTAATGTCTAAGAAATCAACCGCATTCCAATTCTTAACATCGGCACTTAAACCATTGAGAAGTTTGTTGAATTCACTGTTGTGAGTACCCTTGTCATCGATAATTACCGTCTCCCGCCACTGCTCAGAATGAGAGAGTTTTTCTCTTAAGGCCGTCATCGCAATATCAATCCAAGTCGGCGGTGTAAAAGTAAAATTAAACGAAACAGCATCGGTCACGGCTTCAGTCATATGCCAAACTCCTCGTGGTACAAAGAGAATTGAGCCTGGTTCTAATATATATTCAGTACAATCTGCGGGGAATGATTGTGGAAATTCTTTAGCGCTATAACGTCCTAGTTCATCATCAACAGGATGCCCGATCACATGACGAGTCATTGGATTGTTAATGGTGTTATTTTCTGCTAACCACCATTTTTTTGTTCCTTCTAATTGAAGAACAAAATTAAAATTCTGATCGAAATGAGGAGCATTTCCTTTCCCCGCTGGTGTTGCGTAGACTAAGTTTCTAACATAGGTCAACTCAGAGAAGCCAATGTCTCTTCTAATTTGCTGATTCCACAGATCAAACTCAGGAATTATTCTATTGACGTCATTAAAGAGAATGCAGCTGCCATTCTTATATTCATGGAGAGCGTCTTCAGGAGGGATTGAGGTCTTTGAAATTTCATCGGCAATCTTTGGGTGAAATACATCAACAGTGTCGCGCCAACAGGCGGCAAGGCTTTCAACAGAATCAAGAAATGGCAAACTCATTAAATCTTTAAGGGCTTCGGAATTACCATGGGATATAAAAGGTGTTTTAGACTTGAGTAACTTTAAAAATTCTTCTCTGGTATTATCGCCAATAAGTGACTTTAGATTGATTTCGGTATTGCTCATATTTAATTTACGTAATTTAATGCTCGATGAGGTGAATTATCTCATGAAATAAACACGATGAATATCTCTACTCGATCAAAACAAGTTTGAAGAAAGAGACAATTTAGCGAGTGCTAGGCAAGTAACTTTTTACCCGCATATAGCTTCGTTCGCAAAAAACAACAGACACCCACCCCAAAAACAATAAATTAACATTATCCATTATTGTCAATTTTAAAGTGGTGCCTCGTTTTTCTATCAATGATGATATAATACATTCATTTAAAAGCTAGATTTAGAGGGTTGAAAAACTTAAATGAAAATATTAATTTTGGGTGGAAGTCAGTTTTTTGGCAGAAAACTTGTGCAGCTTCTCTTAGAGAATAACGATGAAGTGACCCTATTAAATCGAGGCAATCACGCTGATGGCTTCGGAGAAAAAATTAAGCGGATTATTTGTGACCGTACTGACAAAACAGCCTTCGAAGAGGCCATCAAGCAGGACTATGATCTAGTTTTTGATCTATCATGTTTTGATTTTGAGCAAGCAAAACACGCCTGCGAAGTCTTCAACGGTAGAGTGAAAAAATATCTTTTTACTTCCAGCATTTCTGCTTATGTAGAACGCAATGATCATTTATCTGAAGAGCAATTTAATCCTTTGGATTTTGAACTTGCCAATAAAGTGGGTAGAAAGGAGCACTACGGCGAGGCAAAACGACAGGCGGAAATTTCATTTATCAAATTTGCCACTTTTCCAGTTACCAGCATCAGGCTTCCCGTTATTGTAGATGCAGAGGATTATTCCCTAAGGCTGCAGCGCCATGTCAACAGTATAAAAAATGGACTGCCGCTCTACTTTGATAATCTTCAAGGTAAAATTTCTTTTATCTCCGCCGATGATGCCGCTAAAACGCTTTTTGAATTAGCCGGAAAAGATTTCTCAGGAACGATCAATGCAGCAAGCGCTAAGCCCATAACGCTGCAACGATTTATTGAGATTATTGAGAAAATTACCAATTCAAAATTTATTCTGGCAAAGCAGAAATTAGATAACAATGTCTCACCTTATAATAATACCGGAGACTGGTGTCTACATTGTGCAAAATTACAAAGTCTTGGCATAAAACTCCAAGAGATTGAAGATTACTTACCTGGGATGGTAGAGAGTATCCATAGAACGGGTTAATTTCACTGACCGCTGTTAGAAATGACAGCCATAAATTAAGATTTATTAAAAATCGCGGATAAACCACTAATATATACGCTGAATTGGCGAACAACATCATTGCCGAAGTGGCGAATATCGTCATTCCCGAAGTGTCTGATCGGGAATCCAGAAATCAAGTTGTACGCAGCAAAAAACAATCTTAAGCAATCACCTAAGTTACTGATAAAAATCTGTAACTTTCCATATTGGTGAGCGTTCACTAAAAATATCTTCATATTATTAGGGTCAGAGTAAATTAAAAGACTCAACGCTCCCTCAACCGCTACTTTTCGGTTATTTGCCAAACCGCCACAGAGCCTGATATTTCATTGCCTACCACTAATAATGCGGCTCCAGTTGGGCTGTCTGCTGCGTTGATAAACTTCATGCCTTCTGGCCCCAAATCACCAGTAGTATCAGCGCCGGCAACCAAACCACGATTATAAGAATATTCAACAAAGGTAACTAATTTGTTTTTATCGAAGGGGGATTTCGCGGTACACTACACTAAAATAACAGGCGATAAAATTAAGGATTTTAATCATATGCAAGGAACAGCTTTCACTAATACTTCATTAACGGCTGAATCTTTACCCAGTTTAGTTGAACTTGAGTTTCAACCCATATCGGCTATTTATCGGCAAAGCAATCTCATTATCAATGTAGCATTTACCCTATTTTTAGTGACACTATTATTTGTTATCCAACAGCAAAACATCTGGCCATTATCTAATGATGTTGCTGACTTATTTAATTGGTTAATGCTGGTTTTGTTTATGTTAGGTGGTTTTAATACTCTCTATGCAGCATTTGCGGATAAACAAAAATTTTATGCTCTGAGGCAACAAGACTTAAGTTATCGCAGTGGTTTACTGTTTCGAAAAACCGTTAGCCAGCCAATGTTGCGTATTCAGCATGTTGAATTAAAACGTGGACCTATCGATCGCAAAGTCGGTTTAGCAAAGTTACAAGTATTTAGTGCCGGCGGAGCTATGCATACTTTTGAAATACCAGGTTTACCACTAGCGTCAGCTGAAAGTATTCGTCAATTTATTTTAGATCACAAAGATGTTAATCGTCATGGATAAGTCAGTTGCAGCACTTACCCCGGTAGTTGAAAATAGCAAAGACTGGCAGCGAATTTCGCCGATAGCGCTGTTATTTTTTACTGAACGGTTAATTAAATTCTTTGTCAGTAATTTGGTGGCCTTTTTACCTGCGCTTTATTTTGGCTATGACGGGTTAAAAGAAAATCCGCAATTAGGTCTAGCTATTATTGTTGGTATCTTACTGTTCATCTGTTTAACAACATTCTTAAACTATTACTTTTTCCAATACCGTTTAACCCAAGATCACATAGAAATTCGTTCGGGGGTATTTTCAAAAAAACACATCAATTTACCTTTTAGTAAAATTCAAAATGTAAAACTTGAACAGCCTATCTATTATCGCCCTTTTAATTATACCTGCTTACAGTTAGATACCGCGGGCTCTGCTAAACAAGAAGCACAAATTGTCGCTTTAAAAGTTGATTTTGCCGAGCAATTGAAAAAAGAAATTCTTGCTCAATATTCAATAACTCACCATGCCGAAAGCCCTGATGACTCTGCAGAATTAACACCAGAGGCGGTAGAAAATGAAATTATACTGAATACTCGCTCAATCGCCGATTTAGTTATTCACGGTATAACCAATAATCGTATTTGGATTTTCCTTGGCGGCTTAGCGCCGTTTTTTGATAAAATCGCTAGCTATATTGTCAGTACCTTCAGTGATTTTGGTATCAATATAGAGCAATTATTAACTTTCTCCGACAAACCCATGTGGCAAATAACGCTTTATGCGGTAACACTGACTTTTTTAATTTTATTGCCCTTTATATTTTTTTCCATTGCTGGATCGGTTGTAACCTTTTATCACTATACCTTGAGCAAAGTAGGCGATCGTTACATTCGTCGTAGTGGTTTGTTAACTAAATATGAAGTCAGTATGCGTTTATCACGCTTACAAATGGTGATCAGACAACAAGACTGGCTTGATCTACTACTTAAGCGTATTAATTTAAAATTTGAACAAGCCAATAATGTGCTTACTCAACATCAAGCCGGTGCGCAAAATAACCGAATTATCGTGCCTTCTATTTTTGCCCATCAATGTGCCGCTTTAGTGGATGATGTTTATCCTAATAATCAAATGATGACCATTGCTTATCAGCGCATTAGTAAAAGGTTTTTACTGCGTAATTTAGTTTTTATTTTGTTGCCGTTATATTCTTTAGTTACAGTATTTTTAACCGTAACAGGTAAAACGCAGCTCTTATGGGGTATTACTCCATTGGCAATTTTTGCGGCTTTGCTTATTTTTATGCGCTGGTATCGTTGGGGATATGCCAGTGATGATAACTATATTTATATTCGTCGAGGCTTTTTTGGTGTTGACTATCTCTGTTTTGAACATTACAAAGTGCAACAAGTGAAGTTTAAACAAAGTTGGTTTCAACAGCGTCACCAACTTTGCTCTATCTCTGTAGTGTTAGCCGCAGGAGCCATTAACTTACCCTTTATTAAGGCAGATAAAGGCAGCGCCATGTTAGATGAAATACTATATCAAGTAGAAAGCTCAGGCAAATCTTGGATGTAATCTGTTTAGGGTTAGAGTAAAAGACTTAAAACGCTTGCCCAGATATAATCACCACTAATGGTGAATAATAATTTAAACAAACACAGCCAAGCAATTAATCACCACTAATGGTGATTAATCATTGTATTCTGCAATCACCTTACTATAATCACCACTTATAGTGATTAATTGGTGTAAATTATGGGTAAAAAAGTTAAACCGTCTAAAATGCCTGAAGCTCGCTTTATTGATAACGCCATTACCTTAGGTGAGCTAATCAAAGCAAAGCGAACTGCTATGGGGGTTAAATTGAGTGACTGCGCCGCATTATGTGGTATTGGTATAAATACCTTATCTCGCATCGAAAATGGCAATCAAAATTGCACATTATTCGCAATGTTTGCAGTACTCAATGGGCTTGGTATCAAGCTTAGCGCTCAAGAATTAACATCAATAGCATCATCAACCGATGAATGGGTGTGATCAGTGACAACGACAAAAAATGATGAGGCCTACACCTTAATAGTCAGCTTTGCTGGCAAAAAAATTGGCACTTTAGTACAGGACAAAAACACCAATTTACTGCACTTACACTATGATAAAAACTGGCAATTACATGGTTTTCCAATTACGCCAGCATTACCATTAACTAATCAGCATTCACCAGAGGTTAGTTACAATTATCTTGATAATGCCCTGCCCGAAGGTGAAGCAAGAAAACTACTCGCTCAAAACTTAGGTATTTCTGAAAAAAATGTTTATTCGCAAGTTAGAGCGTTAGGAAACGATTTAGCTGGAGCGATTACCTTCAATCATGCTAGTGCTGAACAAAATGAAAATAGCCAGCCTTGTGGGCCTATTTTTAGACCACTAGCAGCGGCGGAGCTGATTGCTAGATTAGATCACAAAGAAGACATTGGATTATTGATTTGGGATGACAAACCTCGCCTGAGTGTTGCCGGTGTTCAAGATAAGTTAAATGTCTTTATTAATCCCCCTGATAAAACCGATGATGACACGGATATGAAAATTGGCTTTGGTGACGGCTCTTTATGCTCAACTCACCTACTAAAATTTGAGAAGGCGAACTGCCCTAATTTAGTGATCAACGAATATTTTTGTATGAAGCTATCACACGAGGTTGGTTTACCTACCGCAGAAGTAAGCTTCACACGCTTTGGCGAGCACCCAGCACTTATTGTAAAACGATTTGATCGTAAATATGAAGCTGAAAATAAAATAGTGAGAAGACGTCACGTTATCGACGGTTGCCAAGCATTAAACCTGCCTAGAGATAACAAATATGAGCGGAATTTAGGTGATGGCCGAGACGTGAAACATATACGTGACGGCGCCAGTTTAAAAAAGCTTTTTGATTTTTGCAAAACCATGAACTCACCCGTAGCAAGTACTCAATGGTTAATTAACTGGCAGCTATTTAATTTAATGATTAATAATTTTGATAGCCATGGAAAAAATGTATCGTTATTTTTTGATAAAAACAATAATCAATTTACCCCTGCTTATGATCTCGTTAATGTTGCTATGTTTTCATCGTTTAAGCATGTATTAGCAATGGCGATGGGCGATGAATTTGAACCAGTTGATATACATGCTTACCAACTGGCAGACTTTGCTGAAACCTGTAATATTGACAAAAAATTACTCTCGCGCTTATTAGTCGCATTAGCTAAAAAAGTGATATCAACACTTAACAGTAACATTATCTTAAAGTCTTTTTCCGAAAATAAATACGTCACTAAAGAAGATATTAACTACCTAACGGCTGTATCTGAAAATATAAAATTAAGAGCCGAACATTTACTCTCTCAAGCAGCGGATATTCCATCAATAGAAGTGTAATTTTTTTACATGCCTATGTAGTTTACTCAGGAACTCTTTGTAAACGTCAGGACAATATGCTCCTGCATTGTCTAATCAACTACATCCATGTAGCGTATCTTCGAAGTTTCTGATCGAAGTTCTATTGTCTTTTAGAAATGGCTCCAGGACAATAAGCTCAGGAGAATATGCTCCTGCATTCTCTAATAAGGTACTTCCTGTACCGTCTGCATTGTCTTCTAAGTAACATAAAATTAAGTTGTTGATTTGTAAGCAATGAACAAAAATATAAAGTCGTCATCTTCGAAGTCTCTGATCGAAGATCCATTGTATTTTAGAAACTGGATCCCCGATTAAGACACCACGGGGATGACGAACAAAGGTTTGCTGTACTTGCGGGTAAAAATGTTACTGGTAGATGGTTGGGGCGCAGCCGCTGATTTGCTAATAAGTGCCATCCATGGCACGTCCGATTAAAACACTACGGGGATGACGATCCTGAGCCAAGTGCATAGGCATGTTTTTTTTAAAAGTAACTGACTAAAAATAATAGAAGGGATTTTCATGAAGAAGTCACTTTGGGTAAATGTTACCGACCCCTTTTTATGGCCTATTTATGTTAAAAATTAGCACTGCTCAATGCATATTCTGCTATTTACCTCCTAAAAACAGACTTTATTTGTAATTCATTCCAGATACATAAGTCAATAACCTGTAATCATATTAAGATACATATATATATTTAACGTAATCTAAATTGGTATCACATATATTTAAAGTGTAACCCAATAAGGTTACACTAAAACCAGATGAACACAGATATTTAGGTGAAATCATGGTTAGTTTTAGAATAACAAAGCCAAAAAACACAGTGCGCTCAATGGTGCGAGAACAATACAAAGAGATCGCCAATTCAGCAGCCAGCTTTAAAAATGCAGCGGCTATCCCTGCAGAAGGCTGGGTTAGAACTATCCGTAAAGCACTGGATATGTCTGGCGCACAATTGGCCGAGCGATTAAATTTAAGCCGAAATCGAATTTCAATTCTTGAGCGCCGTGAAGTAGAAGGTGAAATAACCATTAATCAGTTAAAAGCGTTAGCTGACAAATTAGGTTGTGATTTCACTTACGCTTTGGTGCCAAAGAAAGAGGCAAATCTTGGATGTAATATGTTTAGGGTTAGAGAAAAAGACTTAAAACGCTTACCCACATGTGACTGGGTATAATAATTGAGATTGCCCCATTTACGATTGTTTGTTTTAAAAAGGCTTCCGCCAAATTGATTTTTTGAAAGACGTATTTTCAATCAGATAAACCGATAAAATCAAAAATAAGAACAACCGCGATTAATTTTATTTTGTTAATGAACAAGCATGGCGATGTAAGCGCCAACATAATAGGTAAATTAAGCCATATAATACCATGCCACCTGCAAGCACCCCATACCAAGCGCCATATTGCCAGCAGGCAATTAAGTAAAAACCACCTAAGCTGCCACCAATGTAATAGTGCACAAGGTATAACGCCGTCGCGGTTGCTTTCGCTACTTTCGCTTTCTGACTTACCCAGGCATAGGCAAGTGAGTGCGTGAAAAAAGCGCCTGAGCCAATAAGTAATAGACCAACAACCATTGCATACAATGAATCATAAACGGCTATCCACATACCTATTGCACTTACGGTTGTACCTAACACCATGCCCTTGATTGGGCTGTAATGTTGGCTCCAACGACCACTTAGTTTTGCTGAAATAGTACCGCTTAAATAGCACAGAAAAATCATCGACGTTAAGCTGATAGACAGTGAATACGGTGGCGCGATAAGACGAAACCCCATTACCGTATAAAGATTAACAATTAACGCAAAGTTTAAACCGCCAATAAGCATAGCAAGCCATAATTCACGCTGTTTTAAATGACCAATGACACGCTTATTATGGTTACGAAACTGCCCTCTTTTAGGGGTAAAACATTGTTGTTCAGGCAATAGTCGGCTCACTAATAGCGCGCCAACTAAACTGGCAATAGCCATACCAATAACGGCTATATCCCATCCCCAATATTCGGTGGCAAAACCGCCGTATAAACGCCCGGCAATACCGCCTAATGAATTTGCACTAATATAACCACCAACGGCAATCATAAATGCTTTTGGGGTGAACTCTTCAGCCATATATGCCACAGCAACGGCAACAAACCCCGCAAGCGCAATACCCATTACCCCTCGCGTTAACGTTAACATTATTAATGAATCGGTTAGCAACATGGCCATGCCGGTAAATGGCAATAAGAAAAGACTCAGCATCATCACTTTACGACGGCCAATAATTTCTGAGCCTACAGCCCACGGAACAAGAGTAAGCGCTAACATTAATGTGCATGACGCAAGCAACCAATTAATTTCAATCGCACTGGCGTTAAATTTTTCAGCCATCAATGGCAACATGGGTTGGAACATGTACAAATTACAAAATACAAGGAAAGAGCCTAACGCTAATGCAAAACTAGCACGGCGGTAAGCAGCTGTTTTTACTTCAATCATGATGATGATGACACTCTGAGGCTGGCTTTCAATTACACCTACTATTTTATCAATTGATAAAGCAGCAATAAAACTAAATTAATAATGAGATATTATAGTGACTATCGCCTTGATAATAAAAGTATTGTTACGAATAACTATTATTGACTCAGGATCGTCATCCCCGTGGTGTTTTAATCGGGGATCCAGTGTATAAAGAGCAATGGATCTTCGATCAGAGACTTCGAAGATGACGTTTGCAAAGAGTTCCTGAGCAACCTACATAGGCATATTAACTAATGAGCTAAGCCACTGATAAAAAGGTGTAAATTCAATTCTATTTTAGCTATTCTAGTGGCAAATAACGTTAATAAATTTAAGAGCCTTCATGAACACTACGGGTATTTATGAGCAGCTAATTACCCAATTAGTTGAACAAAACTTAGACCGAGAAACATTCCATGTTGGTGAGCGCTCACTTGAAGCTGGCGAAGCGGCAACGTGGTTATCTCGTTTCTTAACCCGACTGATTGAAATTGCCATGGACTCAGTGCCACATGGTGATAATAGAATTCATGAGCAAATCAACTTAGCAAACACCATAGTGCAGTGGCTTAGTACCCATATTAAAGATGAACAGTTAATCAGTGAAAACTTAATTGATAGCCGAGGTAAAATTCTTACCGCACTGTTTGATAAATCCAACCCTATCGCGGCTGACCTGCCCAAGTATGTTGAGTCCATCATGCCATTAACCGGCTTAACGCAGAGTGAATTGTTCTGTGGTAGCAATGTTGGTGTGTCGCTAGAAACTGAGATTAAAAGAGAAATTCAATCTTCTGATGAAATATATTGGCTAGTGTCCTTTATCAAATGGACAGGTATTCGAATATTTAAAAAGGAATTAGAGGCTTTCACCCGTAGCGGTAAACAATTAAAAATAATCACCACCTCTTATATGGGCGCTACCGATGCCAAAGCGGTTGAGTTTTTAGCCGCACTGCCCAACACTGAAGTTAAACTTAGCTACAATACCAACCGTGAACGCCTGCACGCAAAATCGTATTTATTCATGCGTAATACCGGTTTTCACACTGGCTATATTGGTTCCTCTAATTTATCTCATTCAGCCTTAACCAGTGGTTTAGAGTGGAACCTTAAAATTACTGCGCAAGAAATCCCTCATATCATTAAAAAATCGCTAAGCACTTTTGAAACCTATTGGCAGTCACCTGACTTTGAACACTTTGATGGCAAAGCACCAAGCCGTGAAAAACTAAACACTGCCCTGCGCGAGGCCAAAGGCAGCTTCAGTAGCTCAACACCTAGTTTCTATTTTGATATCAAACCGCATTCCCATCAGCAAACCATCTTAGACAAGTTACAGGTTGAACGGGATCTGCATAAGCGTTATCGCAACTTAGTGGTGGCAGCAACGGGCACAGGTAAAACCATTATTTCTGCTTTTGATTTTGCTCGTTTCTATAAAGAAAATCCCGAAGCAAATTTTTTGTTTATTGCCCATCGTGAAGAAATACTAAAACAAGCGTTAGCTGCTTATCGTGGTGTATTAAAAAATAGCGCTTTTGGCGAGTTATGGGTCGGTAATCACAAGCCAAACAAATATCGACACCTCTTTGCCTCTATTCAAAGTTTAAACGCGCAACTTAGCACGGTAAATAACAACCAAACGGAAAAGTTAGCCTTAAGTGAAGATTATTTTGATTATATAGTTATTGATGAAGTGCATCATATTGCGGCCAGTAGTTATCGCGCGGTATTAGCGCACTTTAGCCCGAAAATTTTGCTCGGTTTAACCGCCACACCAGAGCGGCATGACGGCACAGATATACTCAGTGATTTTTGCAATGTTATTGCCGCAGAAATACGATTACCGGAAGCCATTAATCAACGACACCTTTCGCCCTTTCAATATTTTGGCATAGATGATGATACCGACTTAACTAAAATTTCGTGGTCTAAAGGCCGTTATGACATTGCCGAATTAACCCACCTTTATACCTATAATGACCAAAGGGTTTTACGCATTTTACAAAGCCTTGAAGAAGTGGTTACTGATATAGCTCAAATGCGCGCCTTAGCCTTTTGTGTCAGTAAAGAGCACGCAAAATTTATGGCGCAAAAGTTCACCTTGCATAATATTGCCTGTGGCGTATTAACCAGTGATAACAGTAAAGACCGTGAACTTATGCAGCAACAGCTAAGATCAAAACAAATTAATGTCTTGTTTGTTGTTGATATATTTAATGAAGGTGTCGATATCCCCGAATTAGATACCTTACTGTTTTTACGTCCTACCGAAAGTTTGACTATATTCCTGCAACAACTTGGTCGTGGCCTGCGATTAACGGAAAATAAAGAATGTTGCACCATTTTAGATTTTGTCGGTAATTCACGCCCTGAATACGACTTTTCACAGAAGTTCAGAGCCTTGGTCGGTAAAACCAATCAAGCGATAGCAAAAGAAGTCAAACAAGGTTTCCCGCACCTGCCCTTGGGTTGCCGCATTGAGTTACAAGAAAAAACCCAAGCGATGATCTTAAAAAACATTAGCCAAGCGACACTAAACAAAAACAAACTGTTGAGCTTAATTAATAACTTTCCGCATAATACCAACTTACCGTTAACGCTCACTAATTTTTTACAGCTCAACCCGAACCTCAGCCTAGAAGACATTTACAAGGTTAAATGTGGCAAGGTTGGCGGTTGGTCGGTATTACTTGCCGCCAGCAAAAACAAGGAAATAGCGGCAGAGGATAAAGCGCTTTATGCGGCTTATTATCGTGCTATTAATAATAGATTACTCAACTGTTCATCCATTTCATATTTACGCTTTATCAAAACACTGTGTGATAGCAACTTCTCGATATCAGCCCTGAATACCAATGTAAACTTACCCAAACACCAGCAACTCTTTGCTTTAATGACTCATTACGACTTTTGGGATAAAACAGGCAAACAGGCTGGCTTTGGTGATTTGGCGACAAGCTTATTAGCGCTAAGAAACACCACGCTGCTTGCGGAATTAACCGAAGTTATTGCCCTGCTTATTGAGCGACTTGAAGTGAGCGAGTTTGCTATGCCAAGGGTCAATAACTCGAAAGTAGATGCATCGCCCTTACAAATGCATGTACGCTACCCGAAAGAGCATATTCTCGTCGCCTTTGGCGATAGTACTTTCACTAAAAAATCATCGAGCCGTGAAGGTGTGTTAAATATAACCGATGCTAATACCGAGTTGCTCTTTGTCACCTTAGATAAATGTGAAAAGCAGTTTTCTGCAACAACCATGTACCATGATTATGCGATAAGCCCGACCTTGTTTCACTGGCAAACGCAAAATAGCGCCAGACCAAATTCAGGTCGTGGTTTAGCTTATATTACCCAGCAAGAAACTAACAAAATCTTCCTGCTATTTGTGCGTGAGCAAGGCAAAGATGAGAACGGCAGAACCATGGGTTTTGTCAATTTTGGCCCAGTAGATTTTGTGAAATATGAAGGCAGTCAGCCAATGAATATCACTTGGAAGTTAAAACATCCCATGCCAGCCTATTTGTGGCATGAGACGGCTAAGTTGGCGGTAGGATAGGTAATATATAGTAATGCTAATAGAACTAAAGCTGACTTAATAACGATAAAAGGTTTTTTTCTTATACATAACATCAAAACATGTATAGAAAATTGGCTTTTGTATACGCGTTTAGCTAGAAAATCAAGGTGTGTGTCTTTGATGATTTATTGTCAATTTTGGTCCCGTATATTTTGTTAAATATGAAAAAAATGGACACCAATATTTTATATTCTATATAGCCAGAAAATTAATTAGCCAATTTATGGATGTCCCAATCTTTATATTACTCACCCGAAAGTCATATTGTAGTAAAAGACAAGACCTGACCCTCATGTTCAAAGGTCATATATGACTAGGTCTAAATAGTCCTATTAATTCCTACCATCACTTTTAATTCTTCGTTGGCTTTAATAAGCATCACTGTAGGTATTATTCTTTCTTTACAACTTATTAATTCCGCAAAAGTCGTTTCATCTTTTCTAGAAGGGCTTGCAGAGTTGCCTGGGTGACTATGCCAAGTACCAAGAGGTAGCAGCATTTCATTAGTCGCTTGTAATATTTTCTGAGCTTTGCTGTCTTTATTAATGCTTTCAAGTGATACATTAATTCTTGATCCGTGAAATGTACCAATAGTAACATCAACAATACTAATCCGTCGTTCACTCAAATTATACAAACCAAAAATGTAACCCGATGACTCGTTAGGTAAGTACTGGTTTCTTGCATTCTCAATAATCAGGGATGATTTTTCATTTATACTTACAATCCATTTTTTACCATGTAAGTCATCAATATCAAACTTTATAAATTCAAAATCACTAGTTGAAGTATCGTAAATAGTTACCCCCTCAGGGTTTCCCTCTTTGTCTTGGCAATTCATTACTACTCTAACTTTCGGTTTCAATATTTGATTCAGCAAAGTCGGCATCAGAGCAGATACATGATTGTTAATTTTGAACCAAGGCATCTCTAATGTAGCGCTACTACAACTCAGCCCTAGCATTTTATTCGATAATGATGATTCTCGTTGAAGCCAATTCTGTATTTTTATATCGCTGATTGCAAAGCTGTAAATAGCAGCTTCTAAATCCAATATATCAATAGGTCCTGAGGGGAGCTGTGACATAAAAAAAGACAGCCTGCCTTCATCTGCAATAAATATTCGGCTATACGGTACTGATAATTTATTTAACCATGATGGCTCAATAATTTGACCAGTTGCATCAATTACTTGCCCTGAGTTTCTTAAGTTGATTAATTCATTAGTGTCGAAGTTACGACGAAAACATTTTATCTGAATATTACTATTTATTTTTTTTAGCCATCGTTCCATTTTCATTGATTTGAATTCATTGAAAATAACACTATTTTCCAACTTGTCTTGGGAAAGAACATGTCGTGCATTATTGTGAGCTTCAAACTGATCTTCATCCCATAGTGCTAATTTAGTATGGCCACTTCTCACCAAATAATCAGCTATAGCCCCCCCAACACTTCCACAACCAATTATAGAAATTTCTTTTCCTGTAGGTTTTAAACCTGAAACATTAGAGAGAAGCTCAGGAGTTACAGTCGACTTAACCACTAGCTGATGGAATTCAAATTTATTATTTTCGTGTGTAACAAGAATGGCGATTAATTCAACTTTTCTTGCTTGGGTGTCTAAAGATAAACCGGGAATACCTTCTATTAGTGACAATGGACGCCTTTGTACAATTAAAAAAATAGTAGCAGTTAAGCCTTTTCGCTTTTTTTCTTTCATTATGGATACTTTGACCTGAGCCAACATGGGGTTTGAGCTATAGCGAATGAGGCTATCAAAACTATTTATTGGAGTAGAGTTATGTTTTTCTTCAATAAAGTCGACATCCGAAATAATGTAATGGGTTTTAATATTATCAAATTCTGCATATTTAAAAGGTCTTAAAAATGGTGAGTTATTTGTTTTCACTTTTCCTTTTATTTCAGGGATACTGATACCAAATAAAAAGTTTGTTGTTTTTATTTTCTCAACGAGTACGTTTGTCTTAAATGTTAAAATTTTTCCACTATTTTTTGTTTTTATAGCTAACTCTTGCCATTCTGAAAGCTGGATGTTGAATGAAATCAAGCCAGTTCTTGGTGTTGGCTCCCACCCATCACACTGCAAACGTGAAATTGATGCATCTTTTAGCCACTCTCCCAACACATTGATGCACGCGGAAATACCTTTTTGAGTATATAGTCCCGAATTCCCCCCGTTACGCCATAGACAAATTGAAGCAGGATGACTTTCTGGTTCAGGATTAAGGTGAGGCAGATCTCTAGGAAAGCTACCTCTTCCTGATAAAAAAAGTGGAGACTCTGGTTCTGGTGTTATTTTATATTTAAGTAAGATAGGCTCTGGGTTAATGAGCCTTTCATCTTCAATTTGAGCATATTGATCATACTCAAAATCAAACCTGATTTCTGCGATCCCATCTTTATCTGTATAAATGAGATTTTCAATATTTGATAACCCTACAAGAATTCTGATGTCTTGTATTAACCAATCTGGATAATTCATGCTTTACCATATTTGGTTGTACGATTAAGCCCTGCACTTACGGAAGCAGTATTATGGGTTGTATTAACTTTTTTATTTTTTTTCAGCATTATTCCATCTTTATTTAATTCAAAAACAACTGGAGCTGCGTTACCATCATTATGGCTAGCAGTGCAGAAAAAACGCGATTTTATTTCTGTATCATCTATGATATTTAACCACTTATTTTTCGCTATATAATGTGGTGGATTTGGCTTACTACGCAGAACAGCTCGTGAAGAGGAAACAACAAAAGATTTTTTATTTATAGGATTCGATATTGCATTTATCGCGTCTTTATTATCCACATAATCACCACTTTCTTTATCTTTTTTAGCAAAAGGCGTTAAGCTGCAATGATGGTGCGCAGTGGTTAAATTCCAATTAAGTTTGTCAACCTCAGTTTCTACATGTAACCGTGCCCATACTTCACGCTCGGCATCACCTCCTAACATTATTTTACTTTTAATTGCTTCATTACCATCTTGATAAATCCACTGGATAACAATTGAAGTATTGTTTTTAGCATCATCTTGATCTTCTTTAGGAGCCGCATTATCTAATTCTGTTTTACTTGGCGATATAACCCGACCTGTAAGTCTTTCGTTGACTTTTATATTGTCATTAGCCTTTACTATTCGCAATTTATTGCCAGCTACATTTCGCTCTTTTTCAGGTAAATTATTTCTACGACGAATTTCGTTAACAAGATCTTTTGCTTCAGGAGATGGATTTGTAAGATCTATAACGTATTGCGAACAAATTATCTCTTCAACTAAAATCTTGTCATTCTGATTTTCTGGTTTACCACGATGAAATAACTCGTCAAAGCCTCTCACATGATCCCTATCAGTATGAGTAACAATAAAATAAGCCAGCTTATTCGAAGGGCAAGCATCTTCTATATCTACCTTAATATTGTAATGTTCATCTGATGAAGTTCGATAATGGATATCTGTTAAAACTGTTTTATTTCCCGCACGAATAAGAATTGAATCACCATTATCAACGGGTAAAAATTTAATGTAGTCAGTCATAGTACTATCTCTAGTTAAGAATAATTAAGTTGTCTGTGATTAGTAAATAATTTTAAAGTCCCCAATACTAACGTCATGAAAGTGGCGTTAGTCTCACTGGTATAAATTTCAATTAATCCAGCGCTGTAGCGACAGCATTCACGACAAAGCGATTACCTGAATTTCTTGCTGCTATTAATGAAAGTGCACTGAATATACCCAATACCCAGAAAACTTCTGGAACTATTTCACCAATCAATTCAGGATCACCTAATAAATGCCATACAAAGGCTGTGATAAACAACATCACTAAGCCAGAGAAAACGTCACGATAAAGAAGAAAACTACGGTGTGCTTGGCGGACTTCGTTGGTATCTTTTACTGGTTTATAAATATGACGATACCAAAGACTATTTCGCTCAAATGCGGGGGTAGCAGAGTCAAATACTTTTGACCAGCGCTCTTTCGCTGCTTGATAATCGATTCTTGAATCTTTACGACAGAGTTTATTAATTCTGCACGCGGGCATTTCGTTAGTGAACCTGGTAAATATGATTTTATGTTTAATATTGTGTGACAGGAGGTTTGTTAACATCACTAATACAGCTGAAAAAATAGTACTTGCTGTACCAGCTACTAAAGCTTCTGTTAAGTCAGGCAATCTATCAAACCCTAACTGAAAACCCGCACACAATAAGAGTGCCGCAGCAAGAATTGAGAAAATGGGTGTGTTGTTTTCTTTTTTTAAATTGGTAGTCATAGATTTATTAACCTTATATTTTTTTATAATATTCGTGATGGTAATGTTCGGTGTAAAGTACTGACTAGACCTCGCGCACCGGTGAGTTGTAATTAACACCCACCCTATAGCAATTAACTAGTCAATTAACTAGGACATCCATTGTTAATTGCCCAGATGAACGATACTAAGTAAACTAAAGATTACCACTCTCTCAATTGTTACATTTCTTTCAATCGTCCACGCTGCATCACCAAAGCTTCAAATAAGTCATCTACTGACGAGTTATCTGAATTCAACCCCGGCAAGGCAATGTTAGCCACAGCGAAAAAACGTTTATGGTTGTTTGCTAGTGAGGCTGAAGGTTCCACGGCTGATGGCTCATGAATAAAGAATCGGACACCCATACTTTTCGAACGGAACAGATTAAGTCTCATTTTTTGAGGGTTTACCATAATGGCAGGCAATAGTTGATGCCAGCTTTGATGTACCTGATCAAATGATGTTGATAGGTATTGCTGGGCTAGTGCTTCTGCATTTTCATTATAAAATTTGGCGGGCAAGCGCGTGATCCTTTCGCGGTGGTATTTTTATTCTGCTATTTTCTCTATGCTAACACGAAGACAATCACTTAATTGTTGTTCTTTGTCAATAAGTTGTACTTAAAACATAAATACCCTATCAGTTAAATTTTAGTGGTTTTAAGAGAATGGATTCCCGATCAGTAACTTCGGGAATGACGAAGGGGTAACTTCGGAAATAACGAGGTGTAACTTCAGAAATAACGAGGGTGTAACTTCGGAAATGACGGAGGGCGTACCTTCGGAAATGACGGAGGGTGTAACTTCGGGAATGACGGAAGGGGTAACTTCGGGAATGACGGAGGGGTAACTTCTGAAATGACGAAGGGGGTAACTTCGGGAATGACGGTGGGTGTAACTTCAGAAATGACGAAGGGTGAAACCTCGGTAATAACGGAGGGTGTAACTTCGAAAATGACGAAGGGGGTAACTTCGGGAATGACGAAGGGGTAACTTCGGAAATAACGAGGTGTAACTTCAGAAATAACGAGGGTGTAACTTCG